>NZ_JAGXJP010000096.1:0-278 GCF_019091365.1 Bacillus sp. GbtcB10 | reverse complement strand
ATTGATGGCATAGTTGAAAATATAGTGGTTAGCAATAGATTATCGCTAAGAAGTCGATTGTGGATTATAGGCACTAGTGAGTTCGACAATTGACAAGAATGAGACAATAATGCCAATTACGATGTTGAGTAGTAGGTAGGAACAAAAGGAATGCTCATTAAGTAAAACTACACAGTGATGAAAGATTGCTAAAGAAGCTAGTCGATCACTAAAGGAGCAAAGTGAAATAGATCTATTGTAGAGTAGATCATGCTAGGAGATTAGTATGGAGTCGCGCA
>NZ_JAGXJP010000095.1:0-278 GCF_019091365.1 Bacillus sp. GbtcB10 | reverse complement strand
AACAAGGATCGGAAACTGCGCGGACAGATGAAGCGACTGTTCGATAGTCAGCTGATCCCGGAGCGCCCGGAGCACGGCGCGAAGCGCATTATAGGCCTGATGCCGGTCTGCGAAATGGTGCTCCTCCACGAGCCTCTTCAGCCAAAGGTTCGTCTGCTGGATCGTGTGATCGAGTGCTGCAACTTGAGTTTCGCTCATTTCAATCTCCGGAAGGTGGATGGCTGGTTCTAATGGGTGAGGCCGCGCCAGGTGCGAACGTCCTCGGACGTTACACGGAT
>NZ_JAGXJP010000094.1:0-278 GCF_019091365.1 Bacillus sp. GbtcB10 | reverse complement strand
GCATCACTTGTCAGAGAAGAGGGTGAAGAAGGTGAGGCATCACCTGTCAGCAAATCTATAGGAATTTTTATTTGTTTTTCTAGAACTATTTTGTTATATTTTATGATGATAATGTCTTGTGAAGATTATGACCATGAATTAAATTTTTTGAAATTATATGGAGCAGACAAATTATTTAATTTTACAAATAGCTTTTGTATTTGTATTGAGGGATCATATGATGCGTGAAGTTTAAATTGAATTATAGATCCCTATTATAAAAGATCTATTCATTTTCC
>NZ_JAGXJP010000093.1:0-278 GCF_019091365.1 Bacillus sp. GbtcB10 | reverse complement strand
CCACAATGAGCACAGTATACTAATCCACGTAATTCATTATCTACAGATACACGCCTTTTCGTGCGATTTTTCTCTTTCTTTTCAAAGCTATGTATCTTGTCCCACAGATCACGCTCAATAATAGCTGGATGATGATTTTTATAGACTACCCATTTTTCTTTAGGGTTTACAGTTTGTTTTCTACGACCATCAACTTTTACTTTCGTATACATCTGTGCTATATAGTCACCTACATAAAATGGGTTGTTAATTATATGTCTAATATGATAATCACGCCA
>NZ_JAGXJP010000092.1:0-278 GCF_019091365.1 Bacillus sp. GbtcB10 | reverse complement strand
AAAGAAATTAGACCACTTATGAAACAAGTAACGAACAGATAGCAAAAAATACAAAAAAGAAAGCATCTAACTCTGGATGTTTTCTTTTTTATTGAAAACTCATCAAATTTCATCCTCTTCTAAAAGTATGTATCCAAGCATATTTTAAATTAAAAACATTGGAGGATTAGACTGAATGAAATACTCAGAAACTATTGTAAGTAAACGACTACGAACGCTTAAAATGACGGGTATATTTTTCATGCTAGTATTAATAGCATGGATTGGATATACAAAAT
>NZ_JAGXJP010000091.1:0-279 GCF_019091365.1 Bacillus sp. GbtcB10 | reverse complement strand
AGTCGAACTAACAAGGAAGTTGAAAGAGGTCAAGCGATGCCTCGCTAATCAGGTTGAACAGTTAAAAATAGTTTGGAGCAACAACCACAACATGGAGGACAAGCTGCTGCGACTTGCTTGAGAGTTGAACTCAATAAGGACTTACAACTCTGAGCTTATTGGACAAGTTATCATAATCAATGAATGGGTTACGAGTGTGACCGAGTAGTTAGCCACATTAAATGAGTAAATTCAAAATCTAGAGAATAAACTGGGGGCTTCGAGGGAGATGTTGGAGGC
>NZ_JAGXJP010000090.1:0-279 GCF_019091365.1 Bacillus sp. GbtcB10 | reverse complement strand
AAAAAAGAAGTCATAAATGCCTAATATTAGATAAAAAAATGCAATTCGACGTGCATAGAAGAACTAATGTGTAAAATACTATGTCTAACAGTTGGTGATTTTTACATGAACAGGTAAATTCACCACTTTGATCATCAGTAGAAAGTGAGGCAGCATTAGAATGAAAGCAACTGGAATCGTACGTCGAATTGATGATTTAGGTAGGGTAGTAATCCCGAAGGAAATTCGTAGAACTTTACGTATTCGAGAAGGGGACCCACTAGAAATATTTGTAGATCG
>NZ_JAGXJP010000089.1:0-279 GCF_019091365.1 Bacillus sp. GbtcB10 | reverse complement strand
CTTCAAGAATGTTATCCGCTTGCCATAATGCATGGATAAAAGCTTGAAATCCATCTGTTTTTCGTCTGAATTCATCTTTTTTCAAATATTCTTTATTGCCATCTTTTTTAATATGAACATAGACGTTATTGGTGTACCAACGCATTAACGGATTATCACCAAAGATAATACGGTTGTTCGCAAATAATGTTTCGACCCTTGGCGCTAATAATGAATGAATTGCTTTTGGATTACGAATATATAACAATGTAAACCCTTCTGCTTCAAGTGCTGTTTTAA
>NZ_JAGXJP010000088.1:0-279 GCF_019091365.1 Bacillus sp. GbtcB10 | reverse complement strand
AATCTGGTAAAGTAGTTTTTGCTGATTTTGGAAGCAAAAATAATGGGTTTACTGATTATGGTAATGTAGTAGTTATTGAACATACCCATAATAAAAAGAAACTTTATACCTTATATGCCCATATGAGTAAGATGTCAGTGAAAAAAGGTGACACAGTAGAAGCAAGTCAAAAGATAGGGGAAGTTGGTAAAACGGGAGAAGCGACAGGGAATCACCTTCATTTGGAGGTAAGGACAGATACACTTCATGGTGAACGTGTAGATCCAACTAAATATTTAC
>NZ_JAGXJP010000087.1:0-279 GCF_019091365.1 Bacillus sp. GbtcB10 | reverse complement strand
ACACGCACCTAACATTCGCAACCACCTCCTCCTCCTCCCGCATCAAATCGCATGCTGGGTCCTACCCGCTACTGGGCCCCACAGGGGTACGAGCACTGTTGGGCACGAAAAGTTTGCTCCCCATCCATCCACGTCCCCCGGTTCGTGACGGATTAGGACCTCTCCAACTGCGGGGATGCCCCAGAGTGGAATGGACGGTCGGATGCGTTGTCGATGGGTCGTCGAGTTCCGCCAACCGACGGCTGTGGCTATGGAATTTCACGATACTATTTACAAGAT
>NZ_JAGXJP010000009.1:0-55392 GCF_019091365.1 Bacillus sp. GbtcB10 | reverse complement strand
ATGATGTATCATAGGATTTTTTTATAAAAACTCGAATTAACAGGTACGTTTTGTCTTGTTTAGTTTTCAAAGATCATTTTCGTTATCGCTCGTAAGCGACTTTAATATCTTAACATTTCGCTTCAGTTGAAGTCAAGAACTTTTTTCATTTTCTTTTTTCAACCTCGTTGCTGTTTTGCGGCAACGAATAATAATATACCATCTGGATTCTTTCCTTGCAATAGTTTTTTTAAAAAAAATTTTCATTTTATGAAAAATAAAAAGCGCCACAGATCAAATGGCGCTTTTGTTGATGTATTAACGGTTTCTCATTTGCGGGAAAAGCAGTACATCTCTGATTGATGGAGAATTTGTTAGTAGCATGATTAATCGGTCGATACCGATTCCTAGTCCACCTGTTGGCGGCATGCCATATTCTAATGCTTCAACAAAATCGTCATCCATGAGATGCGCTTCGTCATTTCCTTCTTCACGTTCTTTTAATTGAGCTTCAAAACGTTCTCTTTGGTCGATTGGATCATTCAGCTCGGTGAATGCATTTGCATGCTCACGGCGCACGATGAATAGCTCAAAGCGGTCCGTGAAGCGCGGATCTTCAGGATTTTTCTTAGCTAATGGAGAAATCTCCACTGGGTGTCCGTAAATGAATGTAGGCTGAACCAATGTTTCTTCTACTTTTTGCTCGAAGAACTCATTGATAATATGACCTACTGTCATGCTTTTTGTGATTTCAACACCGTGATCAGCAGCATGCTGTTTTGCTTCTTCTACAGACATCTCCTGCCAGAAGTCTACACCTGTTGCTTCTTTGACCGCTTCAACCATATGGAGTCTCTTCCATTCAGGTTTTAGATCAATTTCATCTTCTCCATATTGAATCGTTGTTGTTCCTAGTACCTCTTGGGCAATATGAGCAATCAAGTTTTCCGTTAGGTTCATGATGTCTTTATAGTCTGCATATGCTTCATACAGTTCAATCATAGTAAATTCCGGGTTATGACGAGTTGAGACTCCTTCATTACGGAATACGCGGCCAATTTCGTATACTTTCTCTAGACCACCGACAATTAGACGTTTTAAATGCAGCTCGATCGCAATACGCATATAAAGCGGCATATCAAGTGCATTGTGATGAGTAATGAAAGGACGAGCTGATGCACCACCAGGGATGCTATGCATTGTTGGTGTTTCAACTTCTAGGTATCCTTTTGAATCTAAGTATCTTCTCATTGATTGAATGATTTTGCTTCGCATGATGAACGTCTGCTTACTTTCTGGATTGACAATCAAGTCAAGGTAACGCTGACGATAGCGTTGTTCTACATCTTTTAGTCCGTGATATTTATCAGGGAGCGGGCGAAGTGCTTTTGTCAGAACCTCAAAGCTAGTCGCTTTAATTGAAAGTTCCCCTACATTCGTTTTAAATACGGTTCCCGTCACACCGATAATATCGCCTAGGTCCGAGCTTTTGAATAGTTCGTAAGCTTCTTCTCCTACACTATCTTTACGCACATAGATTTGAATTTGTCCTTCTAAGTCTTGAATGTGTGCAAAGCCAGCTTTCCCTTTTCCGCGTTTTGTCATCATACGGCCAGCAATTGTTACTTGAGCTGCTTTTTCTTCTAAGTTTTCTTTTGAAAACTCGTCATATTCAGCAATAATTTGTGCGGATTGATGAGAACGGTCATATCGTTCACCGAATGGATCGATACCCTCTTCTCTCATTTTATTCATTTTGTCACGTCTTACTTGGAACTGATCATTTAATTCTTCGTTATTAAGCCCTTCATTACTCACTTATATCACTCCATTAATGTATTTTGCAGAGAAAAGCAGAAAAACTGCCAGTACGTGCACTAGCAGTGAGCTACAAAAAGAAAGATAGTCTTATCCTACTTTTATTCTTTGAAGCTCTTTTGCCTCGGCTTCGATCGTAAAGTCATCTAGAACTTTTACAAGCTCCGCTCTCGTTTCACTTTGATTGATTTGGTTTCTTACATCTGCATTGCCTCGGACACCTTTTAAGTACCATGCTGCATGTTTTCTCATTTCTCTGACAGCCACATGCTCGCCTTTCAGGTCTATAAGTCTGTCTAAGTGAAGTTTGCACACAGACATTTTCTCACGCACATTAGGCTCTTCTTTTAGTTCACCCGTTTCTAAATAATGAACCGTCCGGTAAATCATCCACGGGTTTCCTAGTGCGGCTCTTCCGATCATGACAGCATCTGCACCCGTTTCATCAAGCATACGTTTTGCATCTTGAGGGGTTTTGACATCTCCATTGCCGATGACTGGAATGGAAACAGATTGTTTGACCTCTTTTATAATATCCCAATTCGCTGTTCCTTCGTACATCTGCACTCGTGTCCGTCCGTGAAGCGCAACCGCTTGTCCACCTGCTCGTTCAACAGCACGGGCATTGTCGATAGCGAAGATATGGTCTTCGTCCCAGCCAATTCTCATTTTCACAGTAACAGGTTTATCTACAGCTTCTACGACTGCAGATACCATTTCGTAAATCTTGTTAGGATCCAGCAGCCATTTCGCTCCTGCGTCACATTTCGTGATCTTTGGTACAGGACATCCCATATTAATATCAATAATGTCCGCCGTTGTATTCTGGTCTACAAACTTGGCCGCTTCTACGAGCGTATCCTTTTCTCCCCCAAATATCTGAAGGCTCAACGGTTTTTCACGTTCATCAATGTACAGCATGCCCATCGTTCTGGCATTATTAATCAAGATCGCTTTGTCACTGACCATTTCAGCGCAGACTAAGCCCGCTCCAAACTCTTTCACCGTGAGTCTGAAAGCAGAGTTACACACACCAGCCATTGGTGCGAGCACTACTTTGTTTTTAATTTCGATATCTCCGACTTTAAACATCTAGTCCCCTCCTTTCCTCTTCAAGTATTGGTGAAAGTTCTTCCACCGTTATATTTAAAGCATCTGCTATTTGACCAACCATTTGGTTTGTTGGTAATCGATTGCCTCGCTCAATTTCCCCTAAGACAGAGACAGAGATGCCCAGTCTTTTGGCGAACCCTTCCTGAGTATACCCTTTTAGCTTTCGGTATGCACGAATTCTTCTACCCCACATGTCTTTTTCCATATGCTTACACCTTCTTGGTCTGTTACGGCGTTTACCTGGGCTTCGCCGATTTCTGGGCAAATCTCACTCATCGGAACAAGAACGAATAAACGTTCGTACATTCTAGGATGCGGCACTACAAGTTGTTCTGTTTCAATATTTTCACGATTATAAAGTAAAATGTCAAGGTCAGCTGTCCGTGGACCCCATCTCACTTCTCTTGTTCTGCCCAACTCCTGCTCAATGTTCTGAGTCAGTGATAGAAGTTCTTCAGGACGAAGCGAGGTGGAAATCTTCACAGCCATGTTCAAGAAGTCATCCTGATTCTCGTAACCTACAGGTGTTGTCTCATATATAGATGAAATGGATTCAACTTGAACACCTGGGTGTTCGTGAAGTTTTTTGACAGCTTCTTTTAAGTAGGTTTCCTTTTTTCCTATGTTTGAGCCTAAAGCGATATATGCTGTATTGTTCATGCGCGTGATCTCGTCATTTCAATGGCAACGGACTGATAGTGTCCTGGAATTGGCGGATCTGGTTTGATTACTTTTACTGTACATTCTTGAACTGTCGGAAAGTCCTTTAACACTTGGTTTGCAATTCTTTCTGTCAGCGTTTCAACGAGGTTCACCGGATCCCCTTCTACAATATTTTTGCAGATGTTGTAGAGCACAGCATAGTTGATGGTCTCATTTAGGTCATCCGTTTGTCCTGCCTTACTTAAATCAAGTGAAGCTGTTAAGTCCACACGAAAGCGCTGGCCTAGTTTATTCTCTTCTGCAAATACACCGTGATAGCCGTAAAATTCCATTCCGTTTACATATACTTTATCGATGATAAGCGCCTCCTTTATTCAGCATGGCATCCATCATTTTTGCCATTCTTGCGATTTCTTTTACATCGTGCACTCGGACCATCGCGCTGCCCTTTTGAATCCCAAGACAGACCGTCGCACCCGTTCCTTCAGTACGTTCTTCAGGCGGAAGGTCTAAAACTGCACCGATGAATCGTTTGCGGGATGTTGCCAGAAGCAGCGGATACCCAAGGTGGCAAAAATGTTCAAGTTCATTCATGACCATGAGATTGTCAGTTTTATTTTTCGCAAATCCTACACCAGGGTCTAATATAATCATGTCATCACAGACACCCGCTTGTTTCACAATTTGAACACTTTCTTTCAGATCTGCAATCATATCTGAAATCAGATGGGTGTAATTCCGCTCTGGTCGATTGTGCATTAAGATAATTGGCACGTTGTGCTTCGCTGCCACATGCGCCATTTGAGGATCAGCTTTCGCCCCCCATACATCATTAATGATTGAGGCTCCTGCTTTCACTGCCTCATCTGCGACATGGGCTTTATACGTATCAATAGAAATAGGTATGTCCAATTCTTTTGTGATCTTCTCAATGACAGGAATGACCCTTGAAAGCTCCTCTTGCTCTGAGACAAGTGCCGCCCCCGGCCGAGTCGATTCACCGCCAATATCAATAATATGCGCCCCATCTTCTATGAGCTGCGCTGCATGAGCCAGCGCTTTATCCATTTGATTGAATTTTCCTCCATCTGAAAAAGAGTCCGGTGTGACATTTAAAATGCCCATGACCAATGTCTTTTCTTCATAACTAAGGGTATGGTGCTTGGCTTGTATGATTTTAGGCTGTTTTATCAATTGTTGTGTCATTGTGTCCACCTACTCTTTATGTTCTAGACGTTCTTTTGTATATTCTGTTCTCAGCTTGGTCGAAATCGTTCGGTTGTGGTTTTGCAGGACGGTGTCTCCGATATTTTTAAAAGGCACAATTCCCTGAACCGAATTGGTCATCCACGCCTCATCAGCTGAGAGCAAGTGTGAGAGTGGATATCTTCCTTCTATTAGTGAGATCCCCGAAGCTTGCAGCTTTTCGATACAATATCGACGGGTAACCCCGTTTAAAATGCCGGTATCAAGTGAAGGTGTATAGATCACATCTTTTTTTCGCCAAAATAGATTTGACGTAATTCCTTCTGCCACATCGTCTTCTTTTGTTAAAAAGATCCCTTCTATCGACGGATCGTTCCCTACTTCTCTTTTCGCCAGCAGGTTGTTCATGTAATGATGCGACTTGAGCCGTCTTGGACCTTCCGGTGTGTTTCTTCTTGTATCAAGAATGATTCCCTGTTTTTCATCTACTATTGATTCGGGCCGGAATGGGGAGATCATCACAAAAACAACAGGCTCCTCATAAGGGTCTGCAGAAAATCCATTGCCTCTGCCCGCAGAAACATTGAAGCGGATCCTCGCATAACCGTCCGTTATTTGGTTTTGATTGAATAATGTATGAATGATGTCGAGTACAAATGGTTTCTCTATTGTGGATTCGATGCAAAGGTCACGCAATGATTGATTGAGCCTTTCAAGATGCCAGTCTAACAAGAAGACTTGTCCTGCTAGAGAGGTAAATGTTTCGAATACACCGATGCCATATAGAAAACCATGATCAAAAGGAGAAAGAGTCGCGTCTTTCTCCTCTATATACTGACCGTTCAGGTAAATGATCATGCGTTTACTTCATTCCCCTTTTTACGATAGGTTTCAATGAAATTTCTGAGCATTTCCTTACCGAAGGACGTCATAATCGATTCTGGATGGAATTGAACACTTTCAATCGGAAGTTCTTTATGGCGAATGGCCATGAGTTCGCCTTCCTTTGTTCTCGCTGTTCTGACAAAGCACTCCGGCAGCGTCTCGTCTTTAACAATTAATGAATGATATCTCGTGGCGACGAGCGGATTTTGTAGTCCCGTGAAGACACCTTTGCCGTCGTGTTCAATCTCTGATGTTTTCCCATGCATTAACCGCTCCGCACGAATGACATCTCCACCAAATACTTGTGCAATGGATTGATGACCTAAACAGACACCGAAGATCGGAATCCTCCCAGCAAAATGTTTGATCGCTTCCATACTAATTCCTGCTTCATCCGGACTGCAAGGTCCTGGAGAAATCATCAGAAAGTCTGGCTTGAGCTCTTCGATTTCTTGAATAGTGACTTGATCGTTTCGTTTTACAATCAGTTCTTCCCCAAGCTCACCTAAATACTGGACCAGGTTGTACGTAAATGAATCGTAATTATCAATCATTAATATCATACTCTGCTCACCTCTAACTCAAAATAGTCTCTTCTTTGCTCAACTGTAATGCTTTTTTCACTGCATAGGCTTTTTTAATCGATTCTTTGTATTCGTGCTTTGGTACAGAATCGATGACAATGCCTGCACCTGACTGCATGAAGGCTCTGCCCCCTGTACAATAAGCCGTACGAATGACGATATTAAAATGCATATCTTGATTGAATCCAAACCAGCCTATAGATCCAGTATAAAGCCCACGCCTTGTTGGCTCAAGTTCTTCTATGATTTCCATTGTTCTCACTTTTGGCGCACCTGTAATCGTGCCGCCTGGGAATACAGCTCTCATGACATCTACCGCATCACAATCATCACGCAGCTCCCCTTGGACATTTGATACAATGTGCATCACGTGTGAATATTTCTCAATGGCCATAAACTCGTTCACCTTGACTGAGCCATAAGTAGACACTCGTCCAAGATCATTCCGCTCAAGATCAACAAGCATCACATGTTCTGCGCGTTCTTTTTCATCTTCAATGAGTTCTTTTGCCAGCGCTTGATCTTCCACATCATCCTTGCCTCTTGATCTTGTGCCAGCGATCGGTCTTGTTTCGAGCTGAATGCCTTTTTTCTTAATAAGCAGCTCTGGAGATCCACAGACAATTTGGAAATCTGGCGTGTGCAGATATGACATATATGGAGATGGATTCACGTGACGTAATGTTTTGTATAAATGATATGGGTGGGTATGAAGCTGTTCATCTTGTCTAATGGATAGGTTCACTTGGAACACATCACCGTTCGCGATATATTGTTTAATCGTTTCTACAGCTTCCCCGAAAGCTTCTTCAGTAAAAGGTGCAGCAGGTACACATTCCGAAGAAGACACGTTGACAGATGAATGTGCTGACTCTTCTGATGTGCTTGTCCAGCTTTGCTTTAATTCTTCGAGTCTTTGATGAACTTCACTGACAGGTTCGTCTCCTTCTGTATGAGTCATCAGCCAGAGGACGTCTTTATTATGATCAAAGACAGCGACATCATTGAATACGAGGAAATACAAATCAGGCGTCTTCAAATCATCGATGGACAGCATTTTAAAATGCTCGATATATCTTGCGTAATCATAGCTTAAAAATCCAATCGCTCCACCTTGGAAGTCAGGGTATTCGTCGTTCGTTTCGGTTTGTAGGGTTTGAAACCAATCAGCAAATGCCCTAAAAGGATCTCCCTCTTTGAACAACACCTCATTCTGATAATGGATGGTGGTCATCCCGTCCTTCCCTTTCGCTTTAGCGATCGGATGAATGCCGGCAATACTGTATTCTCCGCCACGTGCACTTTCAAGAAGGACGTGATGTGATTCATGAGCCGTTAATTGTTCGTATCGTTTCAAGAATGCATCTTTCGTAAAAGGAATTTTGATGCCCATCGGCCTACGTTGTGTCATGTTATCATCCTTTTTCATTTTCATTAATCTTATTGTAATGCAATCCATTTTAATTAGAAAATAGTATTTGCTTTCCATCTTCAGAATTCATGAAAAAACCCCAGCAAATGCTGGGGTGTATTGTTTAATCAAATTGATAAAGCGGCGTACTAAGGTAACGTTCACCGTTACTTGGAATAATCGCTAGAACCTTTTTCCCTTTACCAAGCTTCTTCGCTGTTTGAAGCGCTGCATAAATGGCTGCTCCTGAAGATATACCACCAAGGATTCCTTCTTCTTTCGCTGCCTTTCTTGCAAGTTCAAATGCATCTTCGTTTTTCACTTGGATAATGCCGTCATATACTTCTGTGTTTAAGATAGATGGAACAAAGCCTGCTCCGATGCCTTGAATTTTATGCGGACCTGGTTTCCCGCCTGATAGTACAGGAGAATCTGTTGGTTCTACCGCATAAAGCTGAATAGATGGAATGGCTTCTTTCAGGACTTCACCAGCACCTGTAATCGTACCGCCCGTACCAACTCCTGCAATAAATGCATCAAGGTCGCCGTCAAACTGTTCAAGAATCTCTTTCCCTGTTGTGCGGCGGTGAATCTCAGCATTGGCTTCATTGCTGAACTGCTGAGGCATGAAGTATCCGTGCTCTTCTGCTAATTCTTCTGCTTTTTTGATGGCACCTTTCATTCCTTCTGCACCGGGTGTTAATACAAGCTCTGCACCGTAAGCGCGTAAAAGGTTGCGGCGCTCCTGACTCATTGTATCCGGCATAACTAAAATCGCATTGATTCCTTTTGCAGCCGCGACCATCGCAAGACCGATTCCTGTGTTTCCGCTTGTTGGCTCAATGAGTGTGTCACCAGCTTTTAATGTACCTTTTGCTTCAGCATCTTCGATCATCGCTAACGCAATACGATCTTTTACACTGCTGCCTGGGTTCATATATTCAAGTTTCAAGTAGACATCCGCACTGTCTTCATCTACTAAACGGTTTAATTTAACGACTGGTGTATTTCCTATTAGTTCAAAAACTGAATTTGCAATACGAGCCATCACTAACACCTCTATCTCCGAGTAATTTTATTGTATTAATATTAAATTATCAATTTCGAAAAATTTTGTCAATGCTTTTAGTCCTGCTCTCCATCGTAAAACCATGTGACTTTTGCTTCTTTCCACAGGGTTTTGACATTCGCCTTTTCACCCAGATCTTCCATGGCGATCTGCCTTTTGATCTGATCTTTGACTTCTTCATAAGAGAAGGAGCGGCCATTTAATTTTTCTTTTAATTGTATGATGGCATAACCATTTTTGATCTCGATCGGCTCTTTCGTCCATTCATCTGGCTGAAGCTTTTGGGCTTCTTGTATGTATAGGGCTGGGATGCTTTCTTGTTCTTCTGTGACAAATCCAAGATCTCCGCCGTAAGGAGAGGTATATCGATCGGTGGATCGTTCAGCTGCTACAGCTTCGAAACTAGATCCGCCCTTTAAATCTTTTAATACACTTTGTGCCTCGTCTTTTGTTTTCACAACAATGTGTCGAATTCGGTATGAGTCATCATATTGATACAAGTCTTTGTTTTTTTCATAAAAGGATTTGGCTTCTTTTTCAGAAACGACCGCATCTCTCGTTAGAAGCTGTTCTAATAAAATTTGATAACGAATCTGCTC
This sequence comes from Bacillus sp. GbtcB10, assembly GCF_019091365.1. Lineage (NCBI taxonomy): Bacteria > Bacillati > Bacillota > Bacilli > Caryophanales > Bacillaceae > Bacillus > Bacillus sp. GbtcB10. The sequence continues at coordinate 46,065 of NZ_JAGXJP010000009.1, read as the reverse complement.
TTTCCATTCCTTTTCACTTGTATGACCGTCTTCGTAGAAATTATTAGATACCGCTTTCAGCATCAGCAGCTCACGATTGATCTCTTTTGAAGATACCTCCAGCTTGTTTTCTTTCGCAAGCTGATTGACTACCTTCTGATTGATCATTTGTTCAAGTGTTGCCTTTCCGTAGCGGTCTTCCATTTTCGTTAACCATTCTTGACGTGTGACTTTCTCTTTCCCAATAGAAGCAATTTCTTCACCGCTCTTCCCATTTGAAGAAGCCTGCGACATTTGTGATTTTGTTAATACATATGCAATGACAACGGCATTAATCATGAGCAGAACGAGGATAAATGTCCATACCACTCTTGCTTTCAGTCTCATCTTTCGTCTCCTTTCCATTCTAAAAAGAAAACCCGCTGCTTAGAGCTTAGCGGGTTATTTCTTCACGTAGCTCTTCTAGCTCTTCTTTTGTAAATACATACGTTTCGTTACAAAAATGGCATTGAGCTTCTGCTTGTCCGTCTTGTTCAATCATATCCTCAATTTCGGCTTTCCCTAGGCTGATAATACCGTTGGCAAACCGTTCTTTTGAGCAGTTACAAGAAAATTCGACAGGTACAGTTTCTAAAATTTGAGGTTTTTCACCGAGCACTTCTTCTAAAATTTCTTCAGGAGTCATCCCTTTTTCAATCAGTTTAGAGATTGGTTCAATGGTTGATAATCTCTTTTCGAGTCTTTCGATGACTGCATCTTCTGTTCCAGGCAGCAATTGAATGATGAAACCGCCTGCTGCAAGGATCGAGTTATCTGGATTGACAAGAACACCCACACCTACAGAGGATGGCACTTGTTCAGAGGAGACGAGGTAATAAGTAAAGTCATCTCCAATTTCACCTGAGACAATTTCTGTTTGCCCTGTAAAGTGGTCTTTCAGTCCGATATCTTTGACAACACTTAACGTTCCAGATGTTCCAACAGCACGTCTAACGTCCAGCTTCCCATGTTCATTTAAATCAAAGTGAACTTGTGGGTTTGAGACATATCCGCGCACCTGACCTTTTGCGTTTCCATCCGCAATGATGGCTCCGATCGGCCCACCGCCTTCAATTTTGACAGTTAATTTATTCTCGCCTTTCAGCATGGCTCCCATCATGACAGTCGCTGTCATGGTTCTGCCGATTGCAGCTGAAGCAGTTGGCCACGTATGGTGTCTTCTCTGCGCTTCGTTGATTGTATCTGTTGTGTTCGCAGCATACGCACGGACTTTCCCGTCATATGCTAACGCTTTAACTAAATAATCCATTTTGATTAAACCCTCCTATAATACACCGACACGATTGCGTTCATAAATTAATTGAAGTCCTTTTAATGTGAGGAACGGATCGACAATATCAATACAGTCTGATTCATTTCCAATCAATGTAGACAAACCGCCTGTTGCAATGACTTTCGGTGTTTGTTTGGCTTGCTGCTTCATCCGTTTCACTATGCCCTCGACTTGACCAACATATCCATAAAGGATGCCGGATTGCATCGCACTGATGGTATTTTTTCCAACAATGTGATCTGGACGGACAATTTCAATTCTCGGCAGTTTTGCCGCTCTTGTATATAAAGCCTCTGTTGAGATGGTAATACCAGGTGCAATCGCCCCACCCATGTATTGTTTCTGTTCATTGATATAGCAGTAGGTTGTGGCTGTTCCAAAGTCTACCACAATGAGAGGTGCCCCATACAGGTGAATGGCCGCCACTGCGTTCACAATTCGATCAGCGCCGACTTCCTTTGGATTGTCACACATAATGTTTAATCCAGTCTTCATGCCAGGCCCAACGATTTGAGGAGTAATGTGAAAATACTTTTCGCACATTCTTTCCAGAGCAAACATCATTGGCGGGACAACAGAAGAAATGATAATCCCTTCTATCTGGTCAAACATCAGCCCTACATAGTCAAATAAGGATCGGATTGCCATACCAAATTCATCTTCTGTTTTATGACGGCTTGTTTCAATCCGCCAATGGTAGTTCAAATCGCCATTATGATAAACACCTAAAACGGTATTTGTGTTTCCTACATCTATCACGAGTAACAACTTCATCACCACTTTGAATAGTGTCTCAAAAAGAGCATTTTTCGACTTTCTATCATACCATACACGAATTGAGTTCCATTTGTAAACAATTCGAAACCGATCCATTCATGAATCGAAATAAAAAAAGCTGCCGGTGAGCCCGACAGCTTTTTATAGAAGGAGATTAAATCTCCTCGTCTTCTTCTTTTTTCTTGATGTTCACTTTCACATCATCGTTTTTCTCTTCGTCATCTGCGTATACACGCTCTGGAAGCTTTCCAGTATCGTAAAGAGATTTAATTTGTTCAGCATCTAATGTTTCCACTTCTAGAAGAGCTTGTGCGATGATTTCTAGCTTATCTTTATTCTCAGTGAGAATTTGTTTCGCACGTTCGTAGCTTTCTTTGATGAAGCGCTGAACTTCTTGGTCAATTTCATAAGCGATCGCTTCACTATAATTCGGCTCGTTGTTGAAATCACGGCCAAGGAATACTTGACCTCCTTGTGCTTGACCGAATTGTAGAGGACCAAGTTTATCAGACATACCGAACTCTGTGACCATTCTTCTTGCAATGCCTGTTGCACGCTGGAAGTCGTTGTGAGCGCCTGTACTTACTTCACCAAACGTAATTTCCTCTGCAACACGACCGCCGAGCAAGCCGACGATTTTATCAAGAAGCTCTGGCTTCGTTTGGAAATAACGGTCTTCTCTTGGAAGCATGACCGCATATCCGCCTGCCTGACCACGAGGAACGATCGTTACTTTATGCACCATGTCAGCTTCGTCAAGGACAAGTCCAATGACGGTATGACCTGCTTCGTGGTACGCCACGATATTGCGTTCTTTCTTAGAAATGACACGGCTTTTCTTAGCCGGTCCAGCAATGACACGGTCAGTTGCTTCGTCGATATCACGCATATCAATTTTCTTTTTGTTTTGACGGGCAGCAACAAGTGCTGCTTCGTTTAGTAAGTTCTCAAGATCTGCCCCAGAGAACCCTGGTGTTCTGCTTGCAATGGCTTTCAAGTTGACTGTATCATCAAGCGGTTTGTTTTTCGCATGAACCTTCAGTACTTCTTCACGGCCAATGACATCTGGGCGGTCAACCGTAATTTGACGGTCAAAACGTCCCGGACGCAGCAATGCAGGATCTAGGATATCTGCACGGTTCGTTGCAGCAATGATAATAATCCCTTCGTTGGCACTAAAACCATCCATTTCAACAAGAAGCTGGTTAAGCGTTTGTTCACGCTCATCATGACCACCGCCAAGACCTGCTCCACGCTGACGACCCACTGCATCAATCTCATCAATAAAGATTAAGCAAGGTGCATTCTTTTTCGCATTTTCAAACAAATCACGTACACGTGATGCACCGACACCGACGAACATCTCGACGAAGTCAGAACCACTGATGCTGAAGAAAGGAACGCCTGCTTCTCCTGCAGATGCTCTCGCAAGCAATGTTTTACCTGTACCTGGAGGTCCTACTAGTAAAACCCCTTTAGGGATTCTTGCGCCAAGCTCCGCAAATTTACGTGGATCTTTTAAGAATTCAACCACTTCTACGAGCTCTTGTTTTTCTTCATCCGCACCGGCAACATCTTTAAATTTCACACGTTTCTTCTCTTCTGTGTAAAGCTTCGCCTTACTCTTACCAAAGTTCATGACACGGCTTCCACCGCCTTGAGCTTGGTTCAATAAGAAGAAGAACAGGATAAAGATGATGATGAATGGAATGATGGTTGTCAGAACTTGCAGCCATCCATTTGTTTCAGGTGCTGGTTCTACTTTTACATCTGTATTCTTCAGTGCACTGTAAATTTGGTCAACTCCTTGACCGTCTGGAACGTGGGTAATGAAGTATTCATCTTTCTTCGCGCCATCTAATTGACCACGAATTTCATAAACCCCTCTTACAGGCTGGATGGAGATACTCTCCACTTTTCCCGCACTTAAATTTTGCGAAAATTTGCTGTAAGACATGTTCTCAGGCTTTTGATTAGGGGATCCTAACCAACTGACAACCCCTATCACAAGTAATAAAATAAGTATATAAAAAATCGTATTACGAAAAACCCGATTCATTCCTTACCTCCTCCCACAGTAAGCACAACTATGTTCAATAGTATCATAGAAAATCATTCCAACACAACCAATAACCTCATGTAAACGTGTGCTCATTAGCCTTCGTAAACAGATGGTTTTAACACTCCAATATACGGGAGGTTTCGGTAACGTTCGGCAAAATCCAATCCATAGCCAACAACAAATGCATCTGGTACTTCAAACCCAACATAATCTGCTTTGATGTCTGCTTTGCGGCCGCTTGGTTTATCAAGCAATGTCACAATTTTAATGGAGTTTGCTTTACGGTATCGGAAAAGCTCTACCAGATAACTCAAAGTTAACCCACTGTCGATGATATCTTCCATAATTAGAATATCTCTTCCTTCAACAGAAGTATCTAGATCTTTGATGATCTTCACTTCTCCAGAAGATACGGTAGACTTTCCGTAGCTAGATACATCCATAAAATCAAGCTCTAAATATGTATCAATGTGTTTGATCAGGTCTGCCATGAATGGAAGAGCCCCTTTCAAAACACCAATAGCCAGGGGAAATTTACCATCATAATCGCTGGTTAATGTTGCACCCAGTTCTTTCACTTTTAGCTGGATCTCTTCTTCTGAGATCAAAATCTTTTCAATATCTTGTTTCATGCTTTTGCTTGCCCCCTACAAATTTTCGTGCTGTCTATATTGTAATACAATGAGATCGCTGTTTGTCATATCAATTTCTTCAAAAACGGATTTTTTCAGACCTGGGATCCAGATGATTTGATGATCCGAGTCAGTGACGATCGGCCAGCTGTCTCTTTCTGCAAGAGGCACTTTTTTATCAATAAATATATCTTTCACCTTTTTTGATCCATTCATCCCTTTAAGTTTGATTCGATCACCGTTTTTTCGTGAGCGAATGATCAAAGGAAGACGAACATGATCTTTTTGAAGCAAGAAAAAATGGTTTCCGTTCCGTGCATCCTTCGGAACATGATTTGATACCAAGATAGACTGTCCATTCGGGAGAAAGAGTTCCTCGCCAAGCTCACCTTTTAAATGATGAGTATATGACTGATCTATGACAAGCGATCGTTCAAAGGTAAACATACAGTGATCATAAGATTTGACAGCTTGTAAACCTTTTGGCAAATCTAATGATCCAGACGGTTGATCAGTATGAGATAACCAGTCCAAAGTCCCTAGAATATGCTGGTTTGAAAACGCTGATTGAGTGTTTTCATAAAGATAGTTTAATATTAGTTGAATGCCTCTTCTTTGTAAAGGCAAAGGCAGGTCAAGCAAAGGCTTCGTTTTGATCTCAATTTGCTTAGGCGTTTGATTCGTAATGACTTGATGCATTTGATCCTTTGTTAATGCCTGCAAGTACTGCTCATCCTCAGTCAGCATGTCACTTACAAACTGAAAGCTTTCATGCACATGAGGTGCCTCTTCTTTTAACACGGGAAGAACGTGTCTTCTGATCCGGTTTCTCAAGTAGTCATCGGTGTGATTGCTTTGATCAATGACATAAGGAACTTGTTCTTTTTCGCAAGCAGTGAGTACATCATCCTTAGAATATCCAATCAGCGGACGAATCAGCCACCCTTCTTGAAAAGGTCGCTTTGCTTGCATACCTGCGAGTCCTATTCCAACAGTTCCCCTTGTCAGCCTCATCACCATTGTTTCTACTTGATCGTCTCCATGATGTGCAAGCGCTATAAATTGAGCGTTGTACTGTTCCATCAATTGACGAAAGAAAGCATATCTGCACTCTCTTGCAGCTGCCTGTTTGTTTAAGCGGTTTTCTTTTGCATATTGGGTGACCTGTATACGAGCCGATTCAAAAAGGATCTCATGCTCTTTACAATACGCTTCAACAAATGCCAAATCAGCAAAGGATTCTTCTCCTCTGAACATGTGATCTACATGGGCTGCAATCAGCTGAAAGGAACCTTTTCGACGTTTGTTTAGTTCATGCAGCAAGAGCATAGAATCTGGTCCGCCAGAAACCCCGACAATGACTGTCGTATTTTCAAGGAAAACATCATGTTTTTTCAAAAAAGATTCAATTCTATTCACAACTTCCTCCTCACAAAGAGCAGGTAATTTAAAGATATACATATCCTATCACTTTCATTAGCTCCAAGCAAAGAAGAAGCCTGCTTTTTTACAGCTCTATAATAGGAATAAAACCACATACGCACAGTAAAGAGCGAGCACACTGCATAAGATGAGAATGGTTTCAAAAAGCCCGCCTGATTTTTTGCGTACTGATGTTCTTTTCGCAGCAGCAACTCTTGATCGTGAAGGTGCGGCCTGTTGATGTTGGGGAACAGCTGGCTTTTGCCTATTTTGCTGTGATGGCTTCTTCTGTCGTGATTTTCTTGAAGCAAGCAATTGTCCTTCTTTCAGCATCGCGCTTTTCATGTCTGACGCTGATTGATATTTGCCTTGGAGAGCCGCTTTTAACACCCTCTCATATCGCTTTAATAAAGGATGTCCTTCAATCGCTCGATAAAGCTGCTTTTCTGGTTCTGCCCCTTTTTTAAATTCTTTTTTATAGGCACAGTTCACCATGACCATACTTAAGGCAAATAAATCATAAGAAGGTTCTGCTTTTCTTGTACCGAAGCCCCAGTAGCCGCGGTCAAAAAACTCGGTGTATTCCTTAATCGCCCTTCCCGCCTTCGTTGTTCCTCCAACATCAATACATCGAATCGTAGCTGGGGGGCCTGAAACGATGAGATTATCAGGCTTCAAGTCACCGAAGATCCAGCCTTCCTTATGTAAGTGAGCAAGGTTAGACAACAGTTGAATCATGAGAACGACGATCCATTCATCGCCTTTTTGTTTCACAAATTCAAGTAGCAATGGCCCTCTGACATACTCCATGACATAAAACGACCGTTTCTCTGACATTCCAGGATAAAGAGCATCATCCATATCATAAAAAGAAGGCCCCATGGTTTTCACAGGAGCCTTTGAAAAGGATTTTAATACATTGACTTCAGATGCAATGAGCATACTGTCATCACTCACTTTAAGGGCCACTTGTCCCTTTGGCGATTCGGCCAGATAAACCACACCGTTCGCCCCTTTTCCCAGCTCTTTTACAATGCGGTAATGTTGGTGATGCCACTTTCCCTTTATCATCGTACCTAATGGGATGTTAGAAGCCGAATTCATCATGTTTTTCCTTCGCTTCAAGCAGCCCTTTTCGTGAACGAACTGATTTGAAATGCTGGAGTGCTTCTCGAATTGCTGGTCCTGTCGGTGTAATTCCTCCTGTTGTCAGCTTCGGGAAAATTGATGATAACGAATCGAACCGAGGCGTCCAGTTCAACACAATTTCTGCATCTGAGTTTTTCCCGGGAAATACACACATCCCAAACTGATTTTCACCAATTCTCGAATTTAGACTAATAGAGAGATCGATGAGTGCTTCTTTGACCGTTGGCAGCTTCGGTTTCATACTTGCACTCGTATCCACAAGCACAAGCACTTGAAGATGAACCGTCTCACCGAGCTCGTCCACAACTTCCATCACTTCTCCACGCTTATCTGGGGGGAGTTCTTCAATTTCAGTATCTTTGCCAAGAATTTGCTGCAATTCTTTATTCACAACACCTTGTAACGTTTGCGTCATCGCCTTTTTTGTAACCATTTGTACGGTTTGAGACAATTGCTGAACGTAGACAACCTGATGAATGCCTCCGCCTGCTAGAGCAATCCCCTCTACTTCTTTCATCGCTTCATGATCGTGTCTGTTCTCTTCCATAATGCCAATGACATTGACTGTGATCCCTTGCTCCTTTGCCAATGCGGCAATCGCAAGTGGGTCTTCCCCATGATTTGAGCAGCCATCTGTAATCAGTAAGATTTGGTTTACGTGACCTTTTCGCATCTTCATTCCTCCTGGGATTGTAACTGAATGCTTATATCCCCATCATCGCCAGAAGAAATTCATATTATACGATATTTCAAGAAATCTCTTGTTTCTGGAGATAGAATGTACCGGTCGGAATGGATGCCCATTTTGGTGTATTGTGGTCGAGCCTAATGACGACAACCGTCATATCGTCATCGATTTGACCTGCTCTTGTGCGAATGACCTCCTCCATTAATAAATCAGCAATCTCTTGCGGATCTTCTGTTTTAAAGCTCTTCATTTTTCGTTTGACCCACAAATCATGATTTTCGATATGCTTTGGTCCTTCAAAGATACCGTCGCTCATCATGATAAGGAGATCTCCTGCCTTCATCTGTTCACTCACCACTTCTACTTCAAATTCATCAATAATGCCAATAGGCAAGTTGCTGGCCTGTACCTTCATCACTTGATCACCACGTTTAATAAAACTTGGGGTGGAGCCAATCTTGAGGAACTTACAGCTCGCATCCTGTAAATCAATGATGGATAAGTCTAATGTGGAATAGATTTCATCTGTTGTCCGTAAAGATAAAATGCTATTAATTGTTTTAATCGCTACTTTTTCATCAATACCAGACGCCAAAATTTTTTCTAACAGCTTGATCGTTTCATTGCTTTCAAAATGGGCTCTTGCTCCATTTCCCATCCCATCACTAATAGCTGCGGCATATTTACCTGCACCCAGCTCCATCATGCTGTAGCTGTCTCCAGATACTAATCCTCCGCCTTTCGCTGCATGTGCTACACCTGTAGACACTCGATACGATTTTGCAGAACCGAATACAACATGACAATAACCTGTTGGATGCTCCGCACACTGCTCTGCTTTGACTAAAACTTGTTCTTCTAAAATATCCGAGAGCATTGGAGCGATGATTTTTTCGCATTCCCCATGACCTTGGCAATAGGGAATTCTCATCTCTATATCAACATTTCCCTGTTCTAAGCTATAAATTTCAACTTGCTGAATTTCAATTCCAAAGTTCTGAAGTGCTTCTATCATCTGCTCTTCCTGAATAAAATGCTGCTCTCTTTCTCGTTTTATTTCCCGGGAAAAATCCTCCATGACTTGTGAGACACCCATCAGTTGTTCGGCCACAAGGCGCCTGCTGTCTTGGACCTTTTTCTTTAAGGTCTGATTTGCTTTATAGTAAGCTATCTCCTCTTCAATCAATTCTTCTACATGCTTTGATTTTGAGCAGTGCTGACTGAATTTCTTTTTCAACTTCCGGTTATGCTCGTACGTTTTTTCATCAGATTCATGCATAACTTGTTTCATGAGTTCATAGGTTGTATCAAAGTTCTGCACCCAGCATTTATTTTTCTTATAGCACGTTTGACAGGAACGTTCTGTGATCGTACTTAAAAAAAGATCTACATCCTCTTCCTGCTTCTTTTCCTCAGGAATGGATTCGTAAAATGTCGCAAAACTCTCAGACAGCGCATGAAATACATTAGAGAATTGATCTACCTTTTTTGCTGTCACGTCTCGTACTTTTCTGGCATATTGCTGCTGTTCCTGTACATGCTCTACCGTACCAGGAATATATTTTGCCACCTTGGACGTTACTGACTGTGGTGTGAGCAAAAACAGTGCAACTGCGATGAGTGATTCATATAGCGTTGTCATTAGCCCTGCTGACCCTTCACCGTAGAGGGAGATTAGTAAAGAACCCACAATCAAGCCGATGGCGGCTCCTGCTTTTTTCCCCTCTTTTAGTAATCCGCCTAATAAGCCCGAAAAGGCAAGCAGACTCATCTGATAAAGGTTGCCAATGTTGGCGAGACCAAGAATTAATCCAGTTACAACACCCACGGTACAACCAATACTCGCTCCTCCAATAAAGGCAAAGCTCAGCACTACATATCGTGACAAAATATGCTCTGCCTGCATTCCTTGAAATGTGATCCCAGCCAGACCTGTTAAAACTGAAGCGATTAATATCATAAAGCAAATAATTTCTTCAACCTTTAAGGAGTGTTTGATTTTCCTGACTGTAAAAATCGGCAAACTTTGAAGAAAAATCAGTGTCAAAATGAAGGCAAGTCCAGCTTCAACCCCTGCCATCACATAGTCATAGCTTTGAACCGCACCCTGCTCGAGGTATACAAAAGCTCCCCTGGTTATCAGCATTGAGAGCACAATCACAACCGGTAATGTTTTCACCGGGTCTTTGATGATAAATGAAACGACCTTTGACATGAGGAGGAACACGATCAATGACGCAAACACGAATAATGCATTTTGAGGTGATATCGTCATCGCTCCAGCGAGTAAAGCAAGACAAGCAAGCATCGCTTTATCCCTTTTAATGAGCAGCATGGACCCAAAGAAAGGCAATGCAAACGGCATAATTTCAGATAAGATAAAGGCTCGTCCCAATAAAAAGCCCAGAACAACATAAATAAACCCTTTATAGAAAAAAAGAGAATGCGTATGATGAAGAAACAGGTTTTTCATCTTTTTTAACCCTGCACTGATTCTTTCAAACCCGGCTCCCGTTAAATCAGTTCTTCTTTCTAGTTTTTCCATCTTTTCATCCCCCACCTGATATTCGTTGCTTGTCATTATAGCGAAGGTGAAAAAGAAATTTTGTCAAAAGAAGTTGTCGTTTCCATAAAACGTTCGACGCTTTATTTGCCAAAGATGCATACTTTCTTGAAAGTCGATGTCTTTCATCAGAATTTTACGAAAGCACAAAAAAACAGCTTTCCTATAGAAAGCTGTTTTGAAGATGACCCGTACGGGATTCGAACCCGTGTTACCGCCGTGAAAGGGCGGTGTCTTAACCGCTTGACCAACGGGCCTTGCTTATCGTTCTTTTTAAAAGGATAGCGGCGGAGGGGATCGAACCCCCGACCTCACGGGTATGAACCGTACGCTCTAGCCAGCTGAGCTACACCGCCATAATGTAAAATGCGCTAAGAAGCACAAGAACTATAATACAAAGGATTCGCTTGTCCGTCAATAGAAAGTTTTAAATTAAATGGCAAATGCACAAAAAACGTTGAATTTGTATTAAAAAAAAGCACCCGCTAAACAGCAGATGCTTTGTTGTGAAAAATATATAGAAAGCAGCAACAAGTTAACCTCTTCTTGCTCCGCGCCCCCCACGTTTTGATTCCGTGTTACGTTTTAAAGATGTTAAGCGATCTTCGCTATCTTTTAAGAATTTGTTCATTTTTTGCTCAAACGATTCCTTCGGACGGAAATCATTTCTGCTCGGTCTTGATTGTTGTTGTTGAGGACGATCTTTTGCTTTTTTAATGGACAAGCCGATTTTACCGTCTTTTTCAACGTTAATCACTTTCACTTCAACTTGTTCACCGACTTTTAAATGCTCATTAATATCTTTTACATAGTTATCGGCTACCTCACTGATATGAACGAGACCAGTTGAACCGCCTGGCAACTCCACAAAAGCTCCAAAATTTGTAATGCCCGTAACTTTCCCTTGTAACTTGCTGCCAACTTCAATCGACATAAAAAAAGTGCTCCTCCTTAGACTTATAAAAAAATCTCATTTGTTCAATTATACATAAACTGAATTTTAAGTGTCAACAAGGCTAATCGCTCTTATTGCCCACATCAAAGATTTTTTCGCCTTTTTTAGACATATAATAGTCCCGTCGTGCCAGTTCGAGTACGTATTCTTTGCTTTTCAGCTTTTTGATTTCATCAGAAATATCTTCCTGCTTTGTTTGTAATTGCTTCAATTCTTTTTCAAGCGCAACCTTCTTCTCTTCTTTTTCTTTCAATGCAGACGATTGCGACCAGAGGGCACTTGTTACCAAAACAGCAAACATGAGCACAATGACTCCAAACACGGTAAGCCTTCTAAGGAGTCCCCGGCGTTTGCGTTTTAGGCGCTGCGCTTGCTGTTCCATTTGTTTTTGATAATCATTTTGAATTTGTGCGATATTTCTTTTTCTCTCGTTCAAGGATGAAGGCCTCCTCTCTTACTTTGTCCAGAATTGTTTCCATTTCGTTTTCATGGTACGAGATAATTTCTTGATCCCTTGTAAAATTCCTGCTCCTTTTGAGAAAAACAACCTCATTGATGTTCGCCATTTTTCGGGAATTCGATGAATAATGGTCACATTGAGTAACCAAATAAGCGGATAACAAACAATATACAGCACCTTCCACACGAGTCGAAACGCAAAACGAACAAGGCGTAAGAGCGAGTGGAACAAGAACAGAAGAACACTTATGATCAAACCGACGATCCAGCGAATGGGCTGGAAAACCATCGACATGATCAGCCTTTTCAGGAAGAGAACAGTCTGATAAATACACCTCATCACAAACTTGAGGATGTTCATATACAGCTGTTTCATCAATGCCTGGTACATCGAGAAACCTAAAGCAACAGCTAGAAAAATATAAAGTCTGAATTCTCCCTCATTGGTTAGCAGCAGGACATAAAAGAACAACAGACCCTGCACCACCCAAAAAAGGAGGTCGTGAATGACCAGCAGCCATTTTGCTGTTTTTTCCCGGTTCACAAACAGCTTGTACGTATCCAGCGATGCGCCCAGCCAGATGCCCATCGCCGCCATCGAAAGCATCGTATAAAACTGGACCGTCAGTGTCATTTAAACAGCTTGCTAAAAAATCCTTTAGCTTTCTCCCCGTGCTGCTCATCTACATAGATTAAGTCAAAGACACGCCCTTTAATGGACACAACGCCCTTTTCTACATCTAAGTTTTTCATTTGCAAATTTTCTCCGCGAATGGCAAGGACTCCCATGACAGTCTCAAGCAGAAATTCTTCATTATCAAAGCTCTCGACTTGTTTGACCCCAGTAATATCTAAATGCTTTCTGTTGCGCATTGTGACATGATGCTCGGCTTCTGATGACAACTTCGTGCCTTGAGGTTGATTATAATATTGATTCATTTATACATCCCCCATATCTCATACTTGCATTGTTACTGCATTGTATGTGACAGGCGGGACATTTAGAACAAGCCCTATTCTGCTGTTTTTTCTTCTTTTAGCACGGTATACATGCCAGCAGCTTCTTCTTTTTTCGTTGTGTCTTTTAACTCGTTGACTTGAACAGTCACAAGCTTTTGGCCAAAGCGAATTTGAAGCTCGTCCCCTTCTTTCACGTCAGAGCTGGCTTTCGCCTGCGTGCCATTAATGGAAATTCTTCCTTGATCAGCTACTTCTTTTGCCAATGTTCTTCTTTTTATTAAACGAGACACTTTTAAGAATTTATCTAGTCTCATGTAAGTTCACCTCTTTCTATGCGTTTGGCATCGTTCCACAGATCGTCCATTTCTTCTAGGGTCAAGTCCTCTAGTGAACGCCCTATGTCCTTTGCTTTTTGTTCAATATGCTGAAAGCGCCGCATGAATTTTGTGTTTGCAGAAGAGAGGGCGGTTTCAGGCTCTAGATGATAAAATCTACCAATGTTGACGAGAACAAACAAAAGATCCCCAAATTCATCCTTCATCTGCTTTGTTGCACCTTCATCCGTCTTATCTGCCACTTCCACAAGGAATTCCTGCTTTTCTTCTTCGTATTTGTTCCAAATATCCTCTACTTCTGTCCAGTCGAAGCCCACTTTTGCTGCTTTCTTTTGGAGCTTATAGGCTTTTGTTAAAGCTGGAAGAGTCGTTGGAATGGATTGCAAAATAGAAGCTGCACGCTCCGGTTTTTCCTGCTGCTTGATTTTTTCCCAGTTGGCGACGACATCTGATGCTTCAGACACATCCGTATCACCAAACACATGCGGATGTCGTCGAATCATTTTTTCTGTGACATGCTGGATGACGTCATCCATTGAGAAATAACCATCATCTTCACCAATTTGGGCATGGAGTAAAACTTGCAGCAGTACATCTCCGAGTTCTTCAACCATATGATCTGGATCGTCTTCATCTATGGCTTCCAGCAGCTCATAACATTCTTCAATTAAATATGGTTTGAGCGACTCATTCGTTTGTTTTTGATCCCAAGGACAGCCGCCAGGACCTCTTAATGTACGAATGACTTCACGGAAAGTGTCAAATTGTTGATAGAGTAGCTTTTCATCTTGGATTGGAGGCACATAAACACTCGTTAAGTTATTTATCGACACATCTCGATCAAGTTCAAATAAAGGAACACCTGTAATCTGTTCCTGACTGCTTCCAGCTGCCGTTACGATAAAGACTTCATAATCGTCAGGTAGCTTTTCCATGAGGGTCAGCTTCACATTCGAGGCTGTCATCTGATCATATACTTGACAGATCAGCACATGCTGGGTCAACTTTAGATCATCCGCTCTCATATCCCCTGCGTCAACGAATTGCAGCCCTTCAATTGGGTCAATCTGTAAGGAATTAAACGTCGCATCCAAAAAGCTTTGTCCACCAGCCACGTACACCTCAACCCCGCGCTCCTTCTGTTGTGAAACAAGAAGCTGCACTGTCTTTTCCGCTACAAACGGGTGACCTGGTACTGCATACACAATGTCTTTCTCCTCAGCCTCTCGGAAGAGAATGTCTGTGATTTCCTCATACACTGCATCAAACTGATCATGCTTTTCATAAATCTCATCAAAAAAGGTCAGAGACGGGACCTCCTGCATCAATTCTGCGGTGAGTGGATGATCCTGCGTTCTCATGTATACTTCTTTCGCCTGCTTCAGCTGCTTATATACACCGAGCGTCAGCTGATCCATGTCGCCTGCCCCAAGACCAACGACTGTAATCTTACCTGCCATTTCGATTCCCTCTCATCTGTTTAAAATATAAAATCTTTTCTCCTAATGGAATGAGTCTCCATTCCTCTTCCGTAAATACGTCTAGCTTAAGAATACTATATAAAAAGGCGAAACCACCAATAAAAACTGAAGTCAGGCTCTCTAAAACAGAAAACGGACGTTTCTCAAAGGGAATGACCCAAGAAAACAATGCCTGATATCCAATTAAAACGACAGCCATAAATGCTGCTGATAAAAGAATTTTCACTGGGAATAGCTCTCTTATTGAAATCCACCCTTTATGCTTCAAATACACCGCATTGAGCGCAGCGGCGGCGAGAAACCCACAAACAGTCGACCAAGCAGCTCCATAAATGCCGAATAACGGGACAAGAGCCAGCGTCAGCCCCCATTTCACCAGTACACTGATCAGGACCACAACAGCCGGGTACACGGTATGTCCGAGACCCTGAAGCAAAGCGGTTTGCGTAATCGCCATTGATGTAAAGGCAATGGATATGCAAAATATTTGCAGCGCATCTGTCCCTAAGTCATTACGAAAAAGCATAATGTTTACAGACGATAAAATACATATAAGCCCGACAGCTGAACCAATCCCCAGCACCGATGTTGCCTTAAACGATGTACGTACTTTTTCACGAATTGCTTCATGCTGCCCTTTTCTTAAGGCCGACGACAAAAACGGAACAAGAGACGTCCCGATACTAATTGCAAACACCGTCCCGAGCTGCAAGAACGGCTGACCTCGGTCATACACGCCTTTTGCCGCCTTTGCAGCTGCTTCACTCAGTCCCTCACTGCGCAGTAGCGCATACAAGTGAAAAGCATCGATCATTTGCATCCATAGGATCAGCAATCCACTCACACAAATCGTCAATGTATACAGCACCAAACTCTTCAGCACATCTTTTTTCCGCAGTGTAGCCTGTTTTAATGTCTTGCTCGCTGACGACCGCTTCCGATAGGTCAGCCAAAGGAAAAGAAGCAAAATGAGTGAAGCCGCACTTCCAGCTATAGAAGAGAACACCGCACCCGCTCCTGTTTCATAAAGCGAATAGCCATGTCTCACAAAATAGAAAGATAAAACAAGCAGGACGCCTACTCTGATGAGCTGCTCAGCCAATTGAGAGACCGCAGTGGGGAGCATCAGCCCATCACTCTGAAAAACACCCCTCAGCATCACGGTAAGCGGCAGAAACAAAAACACAAACGAACTCATCTGGATGAGCAACATTAATTGACTGTCCGCCATGAGATTCGCAATTGTGCCTGCTCCTATGTATAAACAAAGAAATAAGACCGAGCTCAGCAAAGTGATATACACCAAGGATACCTTTGTAATGATTCGGCGATTCTCCTCACCATGCTCGCTCAGGAGCTTGGACACCATCACAGGAAAACCAGTGGTGCCGAGCATGATCGCAATGCCAAGAAAGGGATAGACCTGCTGATAAATATAAAAACCTGTGTCTCCTACGATATTTTGAAAAGGGACACGATATACGGCACTCAGTACCTTTGATAACAAGCCTGCGATGGTTAAAATCACCGCACCTTGGAAAAGCCAATGCGGCTGATTTACAGCATTTTTCATGGATGACTCCTTTATGTTCAATCAAAAAATATACCTGCATTTAAACGCACTCATTATATCATACGTGACTGGCAAGCCGTTTCTTTCTAAGGAGTAGACGATACATTCATTGTTTTGTTTCATCCCATATAAAAAACGCCGACAAAATCAGATGATTTCATCGGCATTCTTTCGTTTTATCAAAATGATATAGATTTATTAGACCTAATGTTCCATTTGACGGGCTAAGAAGCCAGCTGCCGTTTCTGCCGCTTTATGCTCCACTTCTCCCATTGAACGCTCTTTAGAAAATAAGACGACGGCGCCAATTGGATCTCCGTTTGCAACAATAGGTGCAATGGTATAAGCTGATACATCATCATCAATACCATCCACAAGCTGAATTTCTTTCTTGCTGTCCTCTAATACAGAATTACGCTGATCCATTGTTCGTTCAAGTAAATCACTAATGGATTTGTTTAAATACTCTTTTTTTGAACTACCGGATACAGCAATATACGTATCACGATCACAGATGAGGATAGAATGACCCAAACTGTCGAATAATGCATCAGCATATTCCTTCGCAAAGTCTCCTAGCTCACTAATCGGTGAATACTTCTTCAAAATGACTTCTCCATCGCGGTCGACAAAAATCTCAAGTGGATCTCCTTCCCGGATGCGCAATGTTCTGCGAATCTCCTTCGGTATAACCACTCTACCTAGATCATCGATGCGGCGTACAATTCCAGTTGCTTTCATTCACTGCTGCCTCTCTTTCGTTTGATGATGTGTTGGGTGAATGGAACAAAAGCGTCCACTTTATGCAACATTCACCACTTGACCCTGAGATTAGTATCCGTCACATCAAACGTAATATACACGAGAGACCAACAAAATTTTATGAAGATGGAATGGTTTCTTTTTTCACATCTTGAAGACCTCGAAGCATACGAAGAATGACTTCAAGCCACTCCTCCGTTTTCTTGCCTTTTGTTTGGACAGAAATAATCAGCTTGCTGCCTTCCATGCCAAGACCGATATCACGTCCATATTGACTGCCAAGCTCAAATAATTTTTGACCATCGATGTCGCTGCTTGCTTTTTCATCGAGAGTGAGTCTAACAATGCCTTTCTCCATCTTGATCAACTCGACACGTTCCTGCACAGCGTACACCTTCATCGTCGCAATCGTGAACAAATCAGCCACTTCTTGCGGATATTCTCCGAATCGGTCAATCATTTCATCTTGAAGCTCTTTCCGCTCTTCTATAGATCCAATCGCTCTAAACTGTTTATACATCTCGATCTTTTGTTTGCCGTCAGAAATATAGCTATCTGGAATGTAGGCATCAATTTGGAGATCAATTTCCGGCTCAAATTTTTCTTGAGCAGTCGTATCGCCTCTTCTTTCTTCAATGGCTTCTTTCAGCATTTGAGAGTAAAGGTCGAATCCAACAGAATCAATAAATCCATGTTGCTGTGCACCAAGTAAGTTCCCTGCTCCTCGAATCGTTAAGTCACGCATCGCAATCTTAAAGCCTGACCCGAGCTCGGTGAATTCTTTAATAGCTTGAAGTCTTTTCTCTGCTACTTCAGAAAGAACTTTATCTTTTCGATAAGTGAAATAAGCATAGGCCACACGATTCGAGCGCCCAACTCGTCCTCTTAACTGGTACAGCTGCGAAAGCCCCATTTTATCAGCATCGTGAACAATGAGCGTGTTCACATTTGGAATGTCTACGCCCGTTTCGATAATGGTTGTACTGACGAGTACATCCGATTCACCTTCTAGGAAATTAATCATCACGGATTCCAGCTCGTTCTCACTCATTTTCCCATGTGCGTAGCTTACTTTTGCGTCTGGAACAAGCATCGAGATTTCATCTGCTTTTCGTTCAATATCCTCCACTCGGTTATAAAGGAAGTACACTTGACCGCCTCTTGCCAATTCTCGCTCAATAGCTTCTCTAACTAACGCACCATTGTACTCGACAACATAGGTTTGAACTGGGAAACGGTTCTCAGGTGGCGTTTCAATAACAGATAAGTCACGTACGCCAAGCATCGACATATGAAGCGTACGAGGAATTGGCGTTGCCGTTAACGTCAGCACATCAATATTGGCTTTCATTTGCTTAATTTTCTCTTTATGCGTCACACCAAAGCGCTGCTCTTCATCGATAATTAACAGTCCTAAATCCTTGTACACAATGTCTTTTGAAAGAAGACGATGCGTCCCAATGACCATATCAATGGTTCCGTTTTTCAGCCCTTTTAAGGTTTCTGTTGTTTCTTTTCGTGTACGGAAGCGGCTAAGCTGAGCGATTTTAACAGGATAGTCTTGGAATCTGTCCATAATCGTGTCAAAATGCTGCTGCGCTAAGATCGTTGTTGGTACAAGCAGTGCCACCTGCTTCCCGTCAGCAATAGCTTTGAAGGCCGCTCGAATCGCCACCTCTGTTTTTCCATAGCCCACATCTCCACAAAGCAGACGATCCATCGGGCGCTCCCGCTCCATGTCTTGCTTGATTTCATGAATCGAGCGAATTTGATCATCTGTTTCTTGGTAAGGGAATGCAGATTCAAACTGGCGCTGCATCTCATGGTCAGGCGAGAAGGCATACCCTTTGCTTGCTTCACGTTCTGCGTACAGCTTAATCAGATCATCTGCAATGTCCTGCACAGATGATTCTACTTTTTTCTTCACGCGTTTCCAGTCGCTGCCGCCTAGTTTGTATAGCTTTGGTTCTTTTCCTTCTGACCCTACATACTTCTGCACCTGATCAATTTGTTCAACAGGGACATAAAGCTTGTCGCTTCCTTGATAATGAATATTTAAATAATCTTTATGAATGCCGCCAATTTCAAGCGTTTCAATTCCTAAATACTTACCGATCCCGTGGTTAATGTGCACCACGTAATCGCCCACTTGCAGCTCTGAATAGCTTTTGATTCGCTCTGCGTTCGTCAGCTTTTGCTTACGTGCCTGCTTCTTCACACGTTTCTTGAAAAGTTCACCCTCTGTAATGACAGCAATTTTGGATAAAGGCAGTTCAAAACCGGTTTGCAGCTCACCTTGTAAAATATATACTTGCCCGCTGACAAGCTCAGCATCAGGTTTAGCAAGAGCTGCTTCAATGTCATAATCATGCAAGACAGATGACAGCTTCTCTGTCCGCTCTTCATCCGCACCTAAAAAGACTACCGTATAATTCTGCTTTTTGTAGCGTTCAATTTCACTTGCAAGCACATTCATCTGCCCGTGGAAATTCTGCATTTGCTTACTAGATACATTGACGATATTTTGCGGATTGGTCTGCTGAACATGTCTCAAAAATAAGGAATAGTACAGAATCGATCTCGATTGCTGATTGAACAGCTCTTGAAATGGGAAGGAAAGGGCTAGATCATGCAGGATATTCCCTTCTTCGAGCAGACTAATTGTCCAATCTGCTTCTTCCTGTTCAAGCTGTTCTTCCATCTCCTGAATTCTGCTGATTTCATCTAGAAT
Organism: Bacillus sp. GbtcB10; assembly: GCF_019091365.1. Classification (NCBI taxonomy): domain Bacteria; kingdom Bacillati; phylum Bacillota; class Bacilli; order Caryophanales; family Bacillaceae; genus Bacillus; species Bacillus sp. GbtcB10. The sequence continues at coordinate 26,204 of NZ_JAGXJP010000009.1, read as the reverse complement.
GATTATCGTATCCTGCGATGTATAATCTAGCAAACTAGCAGGCTTTTCATAGAAATAGGACAGATACTTCGTCATTTCTTGTGTCACAATACCTTCTAGCAGCTGCTCACGATCAGCAGAAATATTCTGATGGAGCAGTTCTTTTTGTTTATCCGAGTTGAATTTCTTTAAGCTGCTGGCAAGACCTTCGTCAAGCTGTTCAATCGCTCTCACTCGTTCAGGCCCTCTTACAATCAGCTCTTTCGCCGGGCCAATCTTGATTTCTTGAAGTGTTTCCAATGAACGCTGCGTGTCAGAGTGGAAGGACCGAATAGAATCCACTTCTGTATCAAACAGCTCAATACGGATCGGGTGGTCTTCCGTTAACGCATAAATGTCAATGATGCCTCCGCGCACACTAAAGTCTCCGGGCGCAGCGACCATGGACGTCCGGTCATAACCGATTTGCACGAGTTGTTTTGAAAACGCCTCCAAATCAATTTCTTCACCAACCTTTAAATGGATCTGACTCTCCTTCCAGAGCTCAACAGGCGGAAGCATTCTACGCACTGCAGCTGCTGGGGTCACGACAATCGGATTTTCTCCATTCGCGAGACGATTCAATACATCAAGACGCTGCGCTCTAAGCTCAGGGCTTGCCACAGCAATTTCAGATGCAATGAGTTCATTGACAGGATAAAGAAGGACCGAGCGATCTGGCATCACACTTGCTAGATCATCTGTGACCTTCTGCGCTTGATATAAGTTGTGTGTCACAATAAACATCGGCCGCTTTAATTCGTCTGATATGGCGGCTGTAAATAAAGATCTGACGGAGCCTGATAGTCCGGCGAGCAGTTGTTCTTTTAAACCTTCCTTTAGCCCATTGAAAATGGACTGAAAATCATCACTTTGTTTGATAAATGATTGTATATTTTTCATTTGGCTCCTCCTCCCTGCTTGTTTAAAACAGAAAAACGCTTTGGTCTATTATCTACACCAAAGCTTTTTATTGAATAAAGGTATGATACTGATGGTAATCAGGATTTCTTTCGAGCGCCTCTTGGCAATCCTCACAAATGGTTTGTACATGTAAATCACCATTTTCCCTATAAGAAATCATATCGTTTCTTTCCTCATTTGTTAAGTGATGAAATCCAAGTGCTTCACTTTGGACAGCGGATTCATCTAGACTGCCAACCTTTACACCACAGTGCCGGCAGTAATAGTGCAAAGCCATACGTGATCCTCCCATGCTGAGATTTTATGATCAGTATGTGCTTTGCTTATCATTCTTATACCTTCTTGTTAAAATCATTCATCACTTCTAAAAAAGGCTTTGTTAAAGCCGCTTCACAAGCTTCAACGGATGCTTGAATAGCAGATGAGATATCAGGCTGTTCTTCCTCTGAGAAGCGTCCTAGTACGTAATCGACGACCTTCATGCCGTTTTGTGGACGGCCAATACCGATACGGAATCGGTCAAACTCAGGTGAACCTAAATGCTGAATCAACGATTTGATTCCGTTATGTCCGCCTGCACTTCCTTTTGTACGCAAACGAATCCGGCCCGTTGGCAAATCAAGATCATCATAGATGACCTTCAAATGTTCAAGGGGAATTTCATAGTAATCCATCAGCGGACGCACACATTCCCCTGATAAGTTCATATATGTAAGAGGCTTCACAAGTAGAACCTTTTGCCCCGAAACAAACCCAGTTCCATATTGTCCATGGAATTTTGATTGATTTAATGGGATGTCCCATTTTTTTGATAGTTCATCTATTGTCATAAACCCGACGTTATGTCTTGTTTTTTCATATTCTTTTCCTGGATTACCCAATCCAACGAACGCAATCATGAAACCAATAACCTCCTTTGTCGCACATGCACACGCCTAAAAAATGAGCCAATGTGATTGCCTCATGCAAAACATATGAATTCTTTTCATTCTAGCACAAAAGACGTAACCGCGGGAGGGTTACGTCTCTAATTGACCAGTTATTCTTCGCTATCATCTTTTTCTTTAATGGCCTCAGGCTCTTGCGTTTCCTCTTCACTATCTGGCTCTGGAACCTCTGATTGCTGAGGCGGTAAGATCGAAGCAACAACTTCTTCTGGATCATTATTAATTTGATACGTAGACTGAACAGACAGATCACCAACTGTTAGTACGTCATTTACTTCTAAGTTTGTAATATCAGCTTCAATATTTTGCGGGATATCCTTTGGTTTCGCTGTAATGGATAGCTCAAATAGTGGCTGCTGAAGCACACCGCCATCCTTTACCCCTTTGGATTCGCCAATGAGTTGTACAGGTACATCTGCGTCAATTTCTCGCTGTAAGTCGACCACTTGGAAATCAGCGTGGACAAGCTCATTTTTCAACGGATCTGTTTGCAGTTCTGTCACCATCACAGATTTTGTTTCACCGCCAACGTCTAATGTGATGATTGTATTTTTTCCTTCATCACGTAATGTCTTTAATAAATCAATGCTGTCTAATGAAACAGCCAGATTGTCTGTATTTTTTCCGTATATGACACCAGGAACGTGTCCTGAATGACGGATTTTTTGCAGTGTGGAACGTTTGAAATCAGTTCTTTTATTTGCTTTTAAAGTTGCCATATTCAGCACCATCCTATTTCTTTTTTGTCACTACTTTCATAAATACCCATAACTGAATCATTTTAAACATGTTTGGCTTTCATTTATCACAGCAAAAAGACCCCAAGCTGATGCCTAGGGCCTTTTTCAATCAGAAAATTAGCTGAAAAGGTAGCTCACAGATTCTTCTTCATGTACACGAATGATGGCTTCTGCAAGCAAAGGCCCAACTGAAAGCGGAATGAATTTTCCAACTTTCTTGTCATCTGTTAAGTGAATACTGTTTGTCACAACTAATTCTTTAATTTTAGAGTTTGTAATACGTTCTACTGCTGGTCCAGACAATACTGGGTGAGTACAACAAGCATAGACTTCAGCCGCTCCATTTTCCACAAGTGCATTTGCAGCAAGTGTAATCGTACCAGCTGTATCAATGATATCATCGATGAGAATCGCCGTTTTGCCTTCAATGTTCCCAATGATGTTCATCACTTCAGCCACGTTCGGCTTCGGACGACGTTTGTCGATAATTGCGATTGGTGCTTTCAGGCGGTCCGCCATTTTGCGCGCACGCGTAACACCACCGTGGTCAGGAGACACAACAACGATATCATTCAAGTTTTTCTGTTCGAAATAGTTTGTTAAGATTGGCACAGCCATTAAGTTATCGATTGGAATATCAAAGAAACCTTGGATTTGCGGCGCATGAAGATCAAGTGCAATGACACGTGTAGCACCTGCTGTTTCAAGTAAGTTCGCAAACAGCTTCGCTGTGATTGGCTCACGAGGTTTCGCCTTACGATCTTGACGTGCATATCCGTAATAAGGGATGACAATATTGACCGTTTTCGCAGAAGCGCGTTTTAGTGCATCTACCATAATGAGTAGCTCCATAATGTGCTCATTGACTGGCGCACTAGTAGATTGAATGACATAACAATCACAGCCGCGGATACTTTCTTCAATATTGATTTGGACTTCACCGTCACTAAAACGTTTAACAGAGCTCTTTCCTACATCAACTCCGATACGATCGGCAATTTCTTTGGCAAGTTCAGGGTTTGAATTCAAAGAGAATATCTTTAAATTCGCATCAGCATAACGATTAGACATGGTAAACCTCCGGGTATTTGGATTATTTTTTATGAATATTTTTCACATAATCTTCTTTATTGACTTGTCTTGCTCTAGCAATAGACAATGCATCCTGCGGTACATCTTCTGTAACCGTTGAACCGGCTGCAACATATGCCCCTTTTCCGACAGTGACTGGTGCAACGAGATTTGAATTACAGCCAATAAATGCGCCATCTTCAATCTTCGTTAAGAATTTGTTCTTCCCATCATAATTAACTGTAATAGATCCACAACCAAGGTTTACATCCGCTCCGACCTCTGCATCTCCAATATAGCTGAGATGAGACGCTTTGCTTCGGTCACCGAAAACTGTTTTCTTGATTTCGACAAAATTCCCGATCTTCACTTCATCGCCAATTTTCGACAATGGGCGAATATGAGCAAACGGTCCAATTGTCACATCTACCCCAACTTCACTATCGCAGACAACAGACTGCTTAATGACTGTCCGATCTCCAATTACGCTATCAACAATTTCAGTGTTCGGACCGATTGTGGCATCTGCACCAATCTTTACATTCCCTTTGATGACCGTCCCAGGATAAATCATTGTATCTTCACCGATGACTGCATCGGGCGAGATATACGTGTTCTCAGGATCAATCAAGGTTACACCATTCTTCATATGCTGATGATTAATACGTCGCTTCATGAATTGCTCTGCTTGTGATAGAGCGATACGATCATTGACTCCAAGTGTTTCTTCAAAATGTGGTGTTTGATACGCTGCAACCGTCTGTCCTTCATTCTTTAGAATTTCAATGACATCCGGCAAATAGTATTCACCTTGTGCATTTTCATTTGACACTTGCTCAATCACACGGAAGAGATCTTCATTTGAAAAGCAATAGGTTCCAGTATTAATTTCATTCACTTGACGTTCAGCATCATTTGCATCTTTATGCTCGACGATTTTTACTACAGCACCTGTTTCATCACGAATAATACGTCCATAACCTGTTGGATCATCCGCGTGTGCTGTCAAAATCGTCACTTTCGCTTGTTGTTTTTGATGCTCGCTTAACATGGCTTCCATTGTTTCCGCTGTCAATAATGGTGTATCTCCACAAATGACAATGGTTGTTCCCTTTTCCTGCGCGAGGAACGATTTGGCTTGTTTGACGGCATGTGCTGTTCCCAGCTGTACTTCTTGAAGTGCATATTCACTTCTGTCCCCAAGCTGCTTCTTGACGTCCTCTGCTCCATGACCGACAATCGTCACAAGCTTGGCTAAAGATAGCTTTAACGCTTGATCTGCCACATGCTCGACCATTGGCTTTCCGCAAACTGGATGAAGTACTTTGTATAACTTTGACTTCATTCTTGTTCCTTTTCCCGCTGCTAAAATCACTGCGAACCGCTTATCCATTGATTGGCCTCCAATATCCCTATTATCCATAGAAAAATATATCCTAAATAAGGACTGATTTCAAGGATACAAGAGGAAGTGCATTAATTTTCTAATGAACGGGAGACATAAGGAACAAGAGAAAAAACGCAAAAAAGACAGCATTTAAAAGAAAACATTCATTTTCTCTTAAAGCTGTCTTTTTAGGTTCACATATCTTTAAGAAGCTCCAGCTTCTTCATATTCAATTGTCTCTTCCTCTTCGCCTAAGCGATGATACTCATTTAAAACAGCATCTTGGATTTTACCCCGAGTGCTTGAATTAATTGGATGTGCAATGTCGCGAAACTCTCCATCAGGCGTACGTTTGCTAGGCATTGCAACAAACAAGCCATTGTTTCCATCAATCACACGAATATCATGAACAACAAATTCGTGGTCCAGCGTGATGGATGCAATCGCCCTCATGCGACCATCGGTATTCACGCGGCGTAATCTTACGTCAGTAACTTCCACAGTAGTTCACCACCTTTTCCCAATATAAAAGCATTAATTAGGTATTCAACGATTGTGGTGATTCTCCTGCTCTTTTTTTAAACTTTTTTTGAAATATCGGGATATTTATACATTTTTTGTCATTTTAATGACGACGCTTACATCGGTTGCGTGAAAAAAGACATCATGACGATGCCTTTTCATACATATAATGAAACCAAACGGTCTCTAAAGAGATGGCCTGTTTATTTCACTAATGCCACAACTTCAATTTCTACAAGTGCATCTTTTGGAAGTCTGGCTACTTCTACACATGAACGAGCTGGCTTATGTGTATGGAAGTATTCACCGTACACTTCATTCACTTCAGCGAATTGTTCCATATCTTTAATGAAAACCGTTGCTTTCACGACTGTTTCAAAGGAAGCACCCGCTGCTTCAAGGACGGCTTTAAGATTATGAAACACTTGATGTGTTTGTTCTTTAATATCTCCATTCACAAAATCTCCAGCTGGCGTTAACGGAATCTGCCCTGAGCTGTAAAACATGTTATTGACGATAACCCCTTGAGAGTAAGGTCCAATGGCTGCTGGCGCGTTTTTGGTTTGAACAACTTTTGTCATATCAATCTCTCCCATTCAAATACATGTTTGATCAAAGCTTAAGCTTTCGAATGAAAAAACTCGTGGAAATTGCCTTCATTAATCTCAATGATTTTCTGCTTCATATCAATGGTTGAAAGCTTTAAAAGTGATACATATTCATCGACTAGACGTTCATCTACGCCTTCATCTTCTAATAAAACACCGATCCCTGCAACATTTGCATTAAATTCCTCTAGAAGATTCATCATGCCATTAATGGTTCCGCCTGCTTTCATAAAGTCATCAATAATCAACACATTGGATCCTTTATCTAAGCTCCGCTTTGCAAGTGACATGGTTTGAATTCGGTTAGAAGAACCTGATGCATAATTAATACTCACAGTTGATCCTTCAGTTACCTTATTATCTTTTCTAACGATCACAACAGGCACATTTAAATAACCTGCAACAGAATAGGCAATCGGAATACCTTTCGTCGCAACAGTCATGACAACATCAATCGGTCGATCCGAAAAAATGGTCGCAAAAAGCTTACCGATTTTCGCAAGAATCGATGGATTGCCTAAAACATCAGTTAAATATAAATAACCGCCAGGAAGCACACGTTCAGGAGTTGATAATGCCTCTCCGATATCGTTGACGACTTCGTCTGCTTCTTTTAGATGAATCTTTGGAATATATTTCACTCCGCCAGCAGCGCCAGGTACAGTAAGTAAAGTCCCTATTCCCTGCTGTTCGAAGGTCTGTTTGATAATCGTTAAGTCTTCACTAATAGAGGACTTCGCAGATTGATATCGCTCTGCAAAAAAAGTTAAAGGTACTAGTACGTGCGGGTGGGTTAACAAATAATTTGTTAAGTCCACCAATCTGCCGCTTCGACGAAACTTCATGAACTTACCCCCAGAACCCGAATAATTTATGAATAATATAACTTAATATACGGATTTAATCAAGGGTATTTTGTTCGCCGATCATGCGGACAGCGTAAACCTGATCACAAAATCCTCTCAGTCCGTTATATATTCTTTGTACCTTCGATTCATATTGAATCAAGCCAAATACAGTTGGCCCGCTGCCGCTCATTAATACAGCATCTGCTCCGAAACGCTTCATCTGTCTCTTAATCATATCGACTTCCGGATACATCTTTAATGTCACAGATTCCAACACGTTACCGAGTGAGCCGCACATCTCTTTATAATCTTTCGCTTCAATTGCTTCAATCATACGCTGTACATTTGGGTGTTCTACTTTGCTTGCGTCATATTGTCTGTAGACCTCAGCTGTAGATACCCCAATCACCGGCTTCGCTAAAATCACCCAGCAATGCGGCGGTGTCGCAATATGCTTTAGTTTCTCTCCACGTCCTGTCGCTAGCGCTGTCCCTCCGTGTACACAAAAAGAGACATCTGAGCCGATCTCCGCTCCAAGCTCAGCTAGTTCATCTAACGCGAGATTTAACTTCCACAAACGGTTTAAGCCGCGAAGCGCTGCTGCGGCATCACTGCTGCCTCCAGCTAAACCTGCTGCGACGGGAATTGCTTTTGTGATGACAATCGATACGCCTTTTTGAATACCGAATCTTGTTTTTAATAATTTAGCTGCCTGATAAGCCAAATTCCGTTGATCATCTGGCACAAAACGATTATGAGATGATACACGGATTTCGTCTTTGTCCAGCTCCGTCAGCTCTAGTCGATCTGCAAGATCTATTGTTGTCATCACCATCTCCACTTCGTGATATCCATCCGGTCTTTTTCCATGAACATCAAGTGAGAGATTAATTTTTGCCGGTGCTTTTTCTAAAATACGCAAACATTTCACCTACTTCTCCATCTAAACATAAGTATCAATATTGTATCACATTTGATGGATCTGATGAATATTGGCTTTTGCTCCCAGCACACTCACTTTTTCAAGCAAAAAAGACCAGAGACACCCGAGGTATCCCTGATCATTTCTTTATCGTTGATTCTCTTCTTGAGCCATGTGCTGTTGAGCTAATTCAATGGCACGTTTGACCATATTTCCTGCGTCACGCGCACGAATCTCTCCCCAGCCTCCATTTTTGACGGTATCATAAAATCCAAGATCCTTCGCCAGCTCGTATTTGAACTCATCTGACATAATGCCTCGGCGTCTACCCAAACGAAACAGCCCCTTTGGTCGAGAATTCGAATCATCGCCACTCCTTTGTGGCTTTCTTATTTTGCATCGTTTCCCGCCTTTTACCCCTTTCAAATAATGGACAGCCTCCCATACAGAAAAAAAGGCAAAACAAAAAGCAGTAAACAAAAAGTTCACTGCCCATTAATAGGCGACTGAGCTAGCGGTATCATCGAATGTTAATTCGACCGTCTCAGTCAGTATATCTGCATAACTGTAAGAAACTCTTTCAAACGAATTCTCATCTTGATCTAATTGAATCACAAAAACAGAAGGGTACGTTTCAGCTAAAATGCCCGAACGCTCAATTGTTTTTCGGCGGCCTCCGTTAGCCTTTAACGTCAAACGTTTACCTAAGTTACCATCAAGCGATCTTTTGATGTCGGACAAAGTCTTCGCCATTGCATCCACCTCACTGAGATAATTATACAACAACGGCCCATTTTTGTCAAATAAAAATTAAATTATATCAACCAACACGAGCCATTGTCAACAAAATAATTTTGACAAACTTCTACCTTTTCTCCTCACTATTTTTCTCAAATTCCGGTGAATTATGTATTCATATGAAATTTCTTTTTGAGCATAAAAAAAACCAGACTGAAATCAGTCGGGTTATGTCGATTCATGGTCTCTTTTATATGGCATACCTACCCTTAAAACACCCCTTGTTTCAATCCCTCCGAGACCTTTTTCTCTCGTCAGCGTATTTCGGAGCACATCCCACACGTTGATTCGATCTACAAATGGAGTGAAGCTGATCTTGGCAACAATATAGACGGGGTCAAGTGCATGAATGTTGACACGTGAGGGTGAGCTTGCAAAATTAGCACCTGCTTGAATTAATGATTCAAAATGAGATTGGCAGGCACCTGCAAAGATTACGAGTTGATCTAAATGCGGAACCTTCCTTCTTGCCTTTTGAACCGTTTCAACGAAATGACGAGAATGACGATATGCACCGATATCGTGTACACCGCCCTTTTGTTTAGAATACGCATCATGTCCTGTGATGACCAAAATATCAGGCCGGTATTGATCAATTAATGAATCAATCATGCTTGGCATTTTCTTCTCGTGGCAATGCACACCATACACAGGTACACCGATTCTTTCATATACATCTAAGCATTTCTTTAAGTATGAAGCATCTCCATCTAAATGCAGAACCTTTCCGGGCATATGAAAATACTGCTCCTGATGCTGATATTGTCCAGACGTATAATACTCTTGTTTTTCACGAAGCAGCTGATAATCTTGCCTGAGTAAGTCGAGCGATTCGTTAATTTTCCGTTCATCGTCCTTCTCTCTTGTCAGCTGCTCCTCTTTTTGAATCAAGACCAAATCTGACATCTTCGCATCGGCAATCAGCCTCACTTCATTCCCATGCAAAATGGCGGTGGCTTCGTGCTGGTCTGTCTCATCAATTCGAATGATACGAAACATAATATCCATCTGATAGGATGCCCTCGTCACCATATCTCCTATTTGAAATTGCATGCTTTTCACTCCACAATCAGGCTCTTATCCTGTTGGTATCGTCTTACGCTACACTTGTTCTTCTTTCAGGTGTGTTGTTCTTTCTAGCCTATGCCTGAACAGGTGAAGTGGTGAAAACCAAAAGAAAAAAGCCCTTATGAAAGGGCTTTGCAGTCTAGGAAGGACGAGTACTGGCGCCGAGTGAATTTGACATTCGTGAGTACCAGCGCGCAGGACTGACACCGAATGCGAGGGTTTGTCTACACGCTGAAAAGCCCTTATGAAAGGGCTTTGTGTAAAACATTGGACAAACGGGCAAATTCATCGATTGACAATGATTCACCGCGGCGTTTCCCATCAACCTCAGCTGTTACAAGGGCTTCTTCAATGATGGCTTTATGTTTCTTGCCATCTGGCAGATTGTTCATCAAGTTATTCATCAATGTCTTCCGGCGCTGGCCAAAACTCGCACGAATCAGTTGAAAGAAAAACGTATCATTGTCTACTGAGACCGCAGGTGTTTCACGAACAGTTAGTTTGATCACGGCTGAATCCACATTTGGCTGTGGGACGAAAACCGTTTTCGGCACAACCATTACCGTCTTCGTTTCTGTATAAAATTGCACCGCAATCGACAAAGAGTTGTATTCTTTTGATGAAGGAACAGCAGCCATGCGATCTGCTACTTCTTTTTGCAGCATGACAACGATTCCTTTCAATGGAAGGTTTTCTTCAAGCAATTTCATAATAATTGGTGTCGTCACATAGTAAGGAAGGTTTGCTACGACCATTACTTCTTTACAGTCAGCAAACTGTTCTTCAATCACCTTTCTTACATCTGCCTTCAATACGTCTTGATGTATAATGGTGACATTATCGTATGGAGAAAGCGTATCGTTTAAAATCGGCAATAGGCGCTGGTCGATTTCAAAAGCCGTGACTTTCTTTGCCCGTTTAGCGAGCTGTTCAGTCAACGCACCGATACCAGGGCCAATTTCAATCACACCTGTCTCATCCGTAATCTCTGCATGATCAACAATGCGATCTAAAATATTCGTATCAATTAAAAAGTTTTGCCCTAAGCTCTTTTTAAAAGAGAAACCGTACTTCTTCAGTATTTCCTTCGTTCTGATGGGCGTCGCAATATCTTTATTCATCGGCTTCCTCCTGCATGACGGTCTTTAAGGCCGCAATAAAATCCTCTTTCGTTATTTGGAACATGTGAAGACGCTTTTGCAGCTGCTTCGCATTTGTATATCCTATATTTAAAAGCACACCTAGTCGTTCGCGGCGGCGTTTTGATGCTTCGCCTCCGATAAGGCCTGCGTCAAATAAATCGTCTAACGTAATCTCGCTTTCTGATTCTTCCATTTCCTCATGGACATGTGCAAGGCATTCTCGAATACTATCCAAGGAAGCATGCTCGACACCAATTCCTTTGTCCCGCTTCGCTTTCGCAAGGTGTTTTGGTAAAAAGGCGTGCTTACAGCCAGGGACAGCCTCTGCGATGGTTTTACGGATCTTTTCCCCAGGGAAGTCAGGATCAGTTAAAATGATAACCCCCCTCGTCTCCTGAGCAAGACGCACTTGTTGAATGACTGTATCGCCAATGGCAGATCCATTCGTTTCAATCGTATCTGCATCAACGGCCATCTTTACTCTAGCAGTGTCGTCACGACCCTCCACCACAATGATTTCTTTGATTTTCATGTATTCCTCCGCTTGCAAAAACAATCTACATTTTTTTGTCAAAAAATGAAACCTTCCACGCTGTTTTTGCGTCTAATTAATTAGAAAACAGTGCTTCTATTATAACCAAAAAAACAGAGGGTGCGCAAAGCCCTCTGTTCATATAAATGATTTGGTGTGTTTATTTGAGCACTCTAATTTTCACTCGTTTATTTCCCCATTGATAAGCTGCTGACTTACTTGGGACGAACACATCAATTTTATTCCCTTTTATAGCAGATCCAGTGTCTGATGCAACGGCATACCCATAGCCTTCCACATACACTTTAGAGCCCAGCGGAATGACACTCGGATCTACTGCTATGACCTTTGCACCCGGATTTGCTTTTAAATTAAAGCCTGTAGACGTTCTACCTGTACATCCAGCACAGCTCGCTGTATAGGCTGTAGACGTCACATAGAACTCTTTTCCTGAAGATTCATTACTTCTTGAAACCGCAGGTGACGCTTTAGGTTCCTTCTTGGACACTTGTGTACCAACTGCCACTAAACGATCCTTGCTGTCTTTTGCAGTAACCTCTTTAATTAATTCTTTAGACACCACTTTGCCGTTTTCTTTCACAATGGCATAGTGCTTCTTTAATTTACCTTCTTCACCTTTTTCAAGCACCTTCTCTTTTCCTTTTTCAAGAGATCGATCCTTTTTATGTTTGGTATCAAAAGCAATTTTCTCTTCCACTACATCGGTGACTTTTTCCACCCGAGTGATCTTCACATCTGCGCTTTTTTTAGAAAGGTGACTTTGTAACGCAGGTTTGATCTTATCGTGCTTCTTGAGCTTCAGCTCTTGTTGCTTTAAAAAGTCAGCGACCGTAGTCGAAGTGGTCCACACTTTCTTATCCTTTCCTCCATCGTTTAAGCTGACCTGGAATGCCTGCTGAACCACAAGATCCATATTCTTTTTAATCTTGTCATTCTTTCCTGGAGTTACTTGATCGTGCTTCCTAATATCTATCTTCTCATTCTTCAATAATGCTCCAACCGTCTGATCTGTTGTCCATATCGTTTTCTCTTTCCCATCTAGGGTGAGATGAACCGGTATAGCCGCATCATACACAATGTTCATGTTGTCTTGAATCTTTGTATTTAGACTTGGAGAGATATGATCCTCCGCCCTGGTCCTTATTCCAAGGTCTGAAAGCAGCTGTGCTACTGTCTCTTCATGTGTACGAATTGTCTTCTCTTTGCCATTGATTGAAATGGTAATAGACTGCTTGGTGAGCTCATGCGCACCGTAAGCCGTCCCAGTTCCAGCTAAAAGCAAGCAAGCGACTAGAAATAAAACCTTGCCTTTTCCTAGCTTGACAGAAAACAGATTTTTCATTTTTTGTACGATGAAAAACGCCTCCTTCTCCTCGGAGAGATTATATAGAGTATCTCAAAACCTGTCAACCCTTCCACCCACTGTACAAAAATGCTCGATTGTAAACCTATTATGGGAGATTTTTGGAAGGAAGGGAAGAAAGACTTATCGACAACTTATCCTATGAAGAGGCGCAAACGTGTAGAACTTTTTCGTTATGTTTCACAATTGGACAAGCTTAAACAAGGATTGACATCATATACTGTCAGTTTATACGGAAAACTTTTTTCGCATTTTCTGTTGTCAATGCAGCAAGCTCTTCAAAGCTTATTTCTCGCAATTCAGCAATTTGTTCTGCGATATATTTCACATAGCTCGGCTCATTTCGTTTCCCTCTAAATGGCGCTGGAGTTAAATACGGGCAGTCTGTCTCAATCAGAAGACGATCACTTGGAATATCCTTTACAACTTCTTTCGGTTTTTTCGCATTTTTAAATGTCACAGGTCCACCGAATGAGATATAAAAGTTCATTTCCATACACGCTTTTGCAATTTCGAGGCTGCCAGTAAAGCAGTGCATAATTCCTCCGACTTCTGCCGCTCCTTCTTCTTTTAAGATCGTCACTACATCTTCCGTAGCGTCACGGTTATGAATGATGATTGGCAGATTCACTTCTTTTGCAAGAGCAATTTGACGTCTAAAGACTTCTTTTTGCACATCTTTTGGCGACTTGTCCCAATAGTAATCTAGACCCATTTCTCCAATGGCAACAACCTTTTCATGCTGAGATAATTCTTTGATCCAAGCCAAATCTTCATCTGTCATATCAATGGCATCAACAGGATGCCAGCCGATGGCTGCATACATAAAATCATATGCTTCAATTAGCTCCATCGCTCTCGTAATGGTTGGACGATCAAACCCGACCACCACAATCTTCTCTACTTTTTCACTTTTGGCTCTTTCAATCACCTGCTCTAAGTCTTCATTATATTGTTCAGCATTTAAGTGGGCATGTGTATCAAATAACATGGTTGATTGCTCCTTTCGACAATTCTTCTGAAAAACAAAAGGTGTTCGACGAAATGTTACACGTGGAACACCTTTGTTAAATTATAAAATTTTCGTTCCATTTGCTAGAGATTGATCTACTTCAAGAACCTGCAATTTACCACTAGTTTCTCCAGTTAAAATCATTCCCTGGGAAATTTCCCCTCTTAGTTTAACTGGTGTGAGATTCGCTACGCAGACGAGCTTCTTCCCTACCAATTCTTCTGGTTGATAGTGCTTGGCAATCCCTGAGACAATTTGTCTCTTTTCAAATCCAAAATCAAGCTGAAGCTTTAAGAGACGGTCAGCTTTTTTCACTGGTGCTGCTTCCAATACTTGTGCTACACGAAGGTCAACTTTCGAAAAATCATCGAAGGCGATTTCGGCACCCAGCTCAGGTAATTCAGTTTCTTCTATTTCAACTGTCTCTTCTTCTACCTTAGGCGCACTTCCCTGCATCTTCTCTTTAATGTATGCCACTTCTTCTTCAACTTCTAAACGAGGGAACAATGGCTCACCTTTTTGAACCGTCGCTTTTTGAATCGCACCGAAAGAAAGAATGCTTTCCCAGCTTTTGAGTTTCTCTTCTTCAATTCCAAGCTGGAAGAAGATTTTCTCAGGTGTTTTTGTTAAGAATGGTGTTAACAATACAGCTGTGATTCGGAGTGATTCTGCTAAATGGTACATTACAGAATGCAATTCTTTTCGTTTTGTTTCATCCTTCGCTAATACCCAAGGAGCTGTTTGATCAATATATTTATTTGTTCTGCTGATTAATGTCCAAACATTTGAAAGAGCCACCGAGAATTCGAGGTTCTCCATCGCTTCTTCATAGGCTTTCACCGTTTGTTCAGCTACAGCTTTTAGTTCCTCATCAAACTCATTGACTGGTCCCTTATAGCTGCTTAATGTACCGTCGAAGTATTTTTGCACCATCGCCACTGTACGATTAAGCAAGTTTCCTAAATCATTGGCAAGGTCATAGTTTACACGTTCCACGAATCCTTCTGGTGTAAACACACCGTCTGCACCAAATGGTACTTCGCGTAGCAGATAATAACGAAGAGCATCAAGACCATAGCGATCAATTAACGTAACAGGATCTACTACGTTCCCTTTTGATTTAGACATTTTGCCATCTTTCATGAGCAGCCAGCCATGTGCAAAAATTTGTTTTGGCAACGGCAGATCAAGTGCCATCAGCATAATTGGCCAGTAAATTGTATGGAATCGTACAATTTCTTTCCCGACTAGGTGTACGTTGGCAGGCCAATATTTTTTATATTTTTCATCTTGATCGGTTCCGTAGCCAATCGCTGTTAAGTAGTTGAATAACGCATCAATCCATACATAGATGACGTGCTTCGGATTATTAGGTACTTTAATGCCCCAATCAAAGGTTGTTCTTGATACAGCTAAATCCTCTAACCCCGGTTTAATGAAGTTATTAATCATTTCATTCTTTCTTGATTCAGGCTGAATGAACGACGGGTTCTTTTCGTAATAGTCTAGTAAGCGATCAGCATACTTACTCATACGGAAGAAATATGATTCCTCTTTAATCAATTCAACAGGGTGTCCACTGTCTGGGCTTTTCCCTCCAATGACTTCCCCTTTCTCATTTCGCTCAACATCAACAAGCTGTGTTTCCGTATAGAATGTTTCATCAGGAATACTGTACCAGCCCTCATATTGATCTAAATAAATATCTCCTTGATCAAGCAGCTTTTGAAAGACTTGCTCAATGATTTTCGTATGTCTTTTTTCCGTTGTACGAATGAAATCATCGTTTGAAATGTCGAGTTTCTTCCATAATGATTTAATGTCAGCAACGACCGGATCTAAATACTCAATCGGTGTAATATTTTGTTCTTCAGCTTTTTGCTGAATTTTTTGTCCGTGCTCATCAGTACCCGTTAAATACATCACATCATAGCCTTGCAGACGTTTATAACGAGCCATGGCATCCCCTGCCACTGTCGTATAAGCATGTCCAATATGTAATTTTCCGCTCGGATAGTAAATTGGTGTAGTCAGATAAAACGTTTTTTTCTTTTCCGGCATGTCGGAACCTCCTGCTTGTGTGTAAATGTCAAAAACTCCCGCCCAATGGACGAGAGCGGTCATCATACTTCATTAAAATGTGTCAGATCATTTCATTATGTTTTGCACTTGTGCTTTCTCTATGATACCATCTTAGCCTTTAAGATCAAGCATATATACATAGAACAGATTGAAATGAACGAAAAAGATGAGTTTTTCGAAAAAAACGACAAACCCGTCGACATTTTGTCGAATATTGTCGTATGAAATCTATTTCCAGATTTACAATTGGCTAAATTAGGGCAAAAGTCTTGTTAATCTGTTATCGTCATTTTTCATATTTTTATAGATAAATTCTGAAAAATCCTTATACACCGGTAGTTTCAAGGTCCTTTGACTTTAAGAGTCATATTTTACAAACAATAGTAAACAAAATGATTGACGATTTATGGAAACCTTGTTATGCTAGGAATGTAAGGAATTTGTCGAATAATGACGAAGATAATATTATATTAAGAATAAGAACTTTTTGGGAGGAGAATGAAGATGAAATCTACAGGTATTGTACGTAAAGTTGACGAATTAGGACGCGTGGTGATTCCAATCGAGCTTCGCCGTACGTTAGGAATCGCAGAAAAAGACGCTTTGGAAATTTATGTTGATGATGAAAAAATTATCCTAAAAAAATATAAACCAAACATGACTTGCCAAGTAACAGGTGAAGTATCAGACGATAACCTTAAACTTGCTAATGGTAAATTAGTTCTTAGCCGTGAAGGTGCAGAGCAAATCATTAACGAAATCCAAAACCAACTTCAATCACAAAAATAAGTTTTATATAAAAAGGTTCTTGCACCGTTTGCAAGAACCTTTCTTTATTATTCAATATGATACGCATCATAGATCGTCCGCTTTGGCACACCACGTTCGACCGCAGTACGTTTAATAGCCTCTTTTGACGTTAACCCTTCCTCTATGTAATGGATCACGTGCTCTTTTTCAGATAAAGAATTCCACCAAGCTTCTTCATTCAGTTCTTCTTCATCCTGATCATTTCCTTGTACGACGAGACAGAACTCACCACGGATTTGTTGTTCTGTCACCCAAGTCAACGCGTATTCTAAATCTCCACGAATGAACTCTTCAAATTTCTTTGTCAATTCTCTCGTAATGGCAATATTCCGGTTCCCCCACACTTCTTTCATCACAGTCAGCGTTTCTTTTAACCGATGGGGCGCTTCATAAAAAATAATTGTTTCTTGGCGTTTCTTCAATGCTTCCAACTGTTTTTTCTTTTCCTTTTTTTGACGATCAAGAAAACCGTAAAAGAAAAATGGCTGTGGTGCGATTCCTGACGCAATGAGCGCCGTAAGTGCTGCGTTTGCACCAGGTAACGGAATGACATAGCCTCCGATGTTCGTAAAGTCGCGAACCACTTCGGCTCCTGGATCAGAGATCGTCGGTAAACCGGCATCGCTCACGAGTGCAATGTTCTTTCCTTCTTTTAACCATTCGATTAACTTATGACCACTGCTATCTTTGTTATGTTCATGATAACTCGTTAAAGGGGTATCAATTTCATAGACATGACAAAGCTTTTTCGTTTGTCTCGTATCTTCTGCGGCAATATAGTCTACATCTTTTAACGTTTGTATCGCTCGAAACGTCATATCTTCTAAGTTTCCAATCGGGGTTGGTACGAGATAAAGAATACCCATTTCTGATTGACCATCAAAGCTTTTCTGTGTCTTTTTCATGTGCCGCCTCCTTTTTGATTCGCTTTTCTTCTATATACATGTCCTTTTTTCGACGTGTCCACGTTTTGAAACGATATTCCTGTTGCATGGCTTCTCTTTTGGTTAAAAAGCATTCGTGGTAATAGAGTTCCACTGGCCGTCTAGCTCTCGTATACTTTGCACCCTTCCCACTATTATGGGCAGTCAGCCTTTTTTGTAAGTCATTTGTATACCCAGCGTACAAACTGCCATCTGCACATTTCAATACATAGAAATAATGACTATGCTTCTCCATACAGTATCGTCCTGATTTCTTTTGTATACTCTTGGTCTTCTCCATAAACAAAAAGCGGCGGGAGGATTTTCAAATCCGGCTTTCCATCTTTCATCCCTTCCACTAAAATGGTATTCGCTTCTTTTCCCTGTTTCGGATATACAAATTGAATTCGTTTTGGCTCAATTCGGTATTTCTTCATCATTTCAACAATCTCAAGCAGCCGTCCAGGGCGGTGAACCATTGCCAGTTTGCCTCCTTGCTTTAACAAAGTGGAAGAAACACGAATGACATCTTCTAATGTACAATGAATCTCATGACGTGCGATCGCCAAATACTCATTTTCATTGATTTCATCCTTAGAAGGAGTCTTAAAATATGGCGGATTACAAGTAATCACGTCTACTTTGTGGTTTCCGTACCGTTTAGGCATATCATTTAAATCACCATGGATCAACTCAATCTGCTGCTCCAGTTGATTATGCGCCACACTTCTCTTTGCCATATCAAACAGGCGTTCTTGAATTTCAACCCCTGTAATAGAGGCTTTAGATCTCGTCGAAAGCAGCAATGGAACAATGCCATTTCCCGTACAAAGATCAATAATCTCCCCTTTTTGAATCGGCACATACGCAAATTTTGCTAATAACACTGCATCCAATGAAAAGGCGAACACCGTTTTACTTTGAATAATTTTCATATCTTCTGCAAGCAAGTAGTCTAAACGTTCATCTTCTCTTAACGAAACCATGATGTATCCTTTCTTTTCCTGTGAAAAAGGCTCCCGATTCAGCGGAAGCCTTTTCTCATTTTTTATTTAAAAATGACAGACAGAACAAACAGTCTCCCTCTTTCCGAATGCTCCCATAATGTACATTACAAATATGGAAGCCCTCCTGATATAAACGAGCTAGGTTATCATGACCTTCTCCTATATCAGAATGACTTGGCTTCTGGGCAGAATCATGCTCTGCCTCAGACGATTTATCTCGATCGGATTGATCCAGACGTTCACGCAAGTGCTGATTCTCCATCTGCAGCTGATGATTTTCTTCAATCACTTCACCGATATGATTTTTCAAATCACCTAGCTGGCGATAAAGAGAACCGATTTGTTCTTCTAAATTAATCACCGTATCAAATAGTTCCTTTTTATCCAAGGTGGCACACCTCGTTACTCAGTTGTTTGTGCAGATACAACGCCTTCTTGTAATAATTCTTCCCAAGTATATTCTATCACTTTTTCTTGCCCGGTTAATTCAACTTGCAAAATTCGTTCTAAAATATTAAGCCCTACTACCTTTGCAGAGCCATTAGACGTCTGAATCGTTTCACCGATGTCCGGTAATTGTTCTTTTGCTGTTTCGTACTCATCATTCTCATATTTCAAGCAGCACATTAAACGGCCGCAAAGCCCTGAAATTTTGGTAGGGTTTAACGAGAGGTTTTGATCTTTTGCCATTTTAATGGACACAGGTTCAAAATCTCCTAAGAAAGTTGAACAGCAAAGCATACGTCCACACGGACCAATGCCGCCTAGCATTTTTGCCTCGTCTCTTACACCGATTTGACGAAGTTCAATTCTCGTCTTAAAAATAGATGCAAGATCCTTGACCAGCTCACGGAAATCTACTCTGCCATCCGCTGTAAAATAGAAGATGACCTTGTTGCGGTCGAATGTAAATTCGACATCGACCAGCTTCATTTCCAGGCCGTGTTCACTTACTTTCTGAAGACATGTGTCAAAGGCTGCCATCGCTGCTTCTTTGTTCTCCTCAACGATGAGCCGGTCTCGTTCGTCTGCGACGCGAATCACCTTACGCAAAGGAAGAACCACATCGTGTTCATCTACTTTTTTATTGGCGATGACCACTTGCCCGTACTCAACACCTCTGACTGTTTCTACAATGACACAACTATCATTTTCTATATGAAATCCATTAGGATCGAAATAATAGATTTTGCCCGCTTTTTTAAAGCGAACACCAATTACGTTGTACAAGCTTATCCCTCCTGCAACATCAACACCAATTGCTCCATTAGCCCTTGGGCATTCACGTTGGATTGAAGTCTCTTTTTCGCTTCTAATACAGCAAGGATCTGATTCGTCACCATCTGCTGTGTGGAATGCAGCGCGTGCTGCTTCATTGTCTGGAATAAGTCTTGATAAATGACTTTATCTTCATTTCCTATTTGAATCGACAATACATCACGATATATAAATAAAAGCATATCAAGACCAGTTTCTTGAAGGTCTTTCTCTTTGAAAAAAGGCATCCATTGATCTTGTATATAAAAAAATGCATGTTCTTTTCGCTGGTGTAAGACTTCATACAATTTTATCACTTTCGCTCTAGACTCTGCAAACTGATCATTTCGACTTAATTCGAGTGCTTCTGCTAAATTATTGGTTAAATTCGACAAAAGCCTTGCAAGATCCTGAGACACGCCTTCTTGTAAAAGCTGCTGCTCCAAAGATTGCGGCTGCAGCGGCTTAAAGCTAAGCATCTGACATCTTGAAATAATCGTATCCAGCATTTTATGCGATTGTTCAGTGATTAAAACTGCCATCGTTTCCCGGTTGGGCTCCTCTAGGAACTTTAATAAACTGTTCGCAGCATTGACCGTCATTTTGTCCGCATGGAGAATGATATACATTTTCCGATGCGATTCTACGCCTGCTTTTGTAAATTCCTCCTGCAAAGCCTGCACTTGCGCCTTCTTAATTGATTGACCGTCAGGCTGCACTAGATGTAAATCTGGATGGTTGCCAGACTGAATTCTTTTGCAGTTTTGACAGGACTCACATGGTTTCACTCCTGCTTCCAAACAAAAAAAGCTCTTCGCTAAAAGCATCGCAGCATCTAGCTTTCCGGTCCCTTTTTTTCCTTCAAATAAGTAAGCATGAGCCAGTCGGTCTTTATCAATACTATTAAAAATCAGCCGCATGACGCGCGGCTGTAAATCATTCATGTCATCCCAGCTAATTGCCATGTTATCACTCTCTATGTGTAAAGGTTAATCAATAAACCTTTTATTTCTCCAATACGTTCAAGCAAATCAATCGAGGGTTTCTCCTGATTCATCATATCCTCTGTTAACTCAATCAGCTTTTCATCTAATGCTTTGACTAAAGCGAGTGTTCGTGTGTTGCCATAAATGTCAAAGCTCCTTGATGTCTCTATATTTAATCCATTATCGACTGTTTCTTTTACAAAGCGTTTCACAAGTCCTTTAAACCTAGCCAAATCTTTAAGGTTTCGTGACTTTGTCAGTTTCTTGCCGAAGACTTCGATATCGCTCAGCATGACTGTCAGCTGCTCTAAACGCATTTTACCACTTTGTGTCTCCATCGATGATTTAAACGATGCTGAAGTTTGGCTTCCTTTCATCGCTTGAAGTTCACGCTTTTCTAAAAGCAGCCGCATATCTTGATTAATTTTCACAGCAACCCATCCTTAAAATTGATGAAATTGTTCAACTGGCAGAATAAAGACGGTAGCTCCACCAACTTCAACCTCAACAGGGTATGGTACATATGAATCTGCATTTCCACCCATTGGTGATACAGGCGCGATCATTTGATCACGTTTACGGCAATTTTCCTTGATTAGCTGTAACGCTTTATCCACTCGGACATCATCGCAACCAATGATAAAAGTCGTATTACCAGACTTTAGAAATCCACCAGTCGAAGCTAATTTTGTCACGCCGAATTGATGTTCGGTCAATATTTTCAATAACTTGCTGCTATCTTGATCCTGTACAACGGCAACAATTAATTTCATTTGATTGGCCTCCTTCATTTTAGGCACAGGTGACATGCCGATGTCTTCCTCTATATTATAACAACGATTGGGAATGAGGTCATATTTGATTTTTCTTTAATGTGTCCTGAACCAGCTGAAACACTTCATTAAAGACATCCTGAACAGGCTGAGACGCATCTACTACACGGAATCGTTCTGGTGATTGCGCAATCACCTGCTCATATCCTTCTCTGACCATTTGATGAAAATTCAGTGTTTCCATGTCTAATCGATTTTTTTCTCTTCCTTGATTGGCATCAATTCGCTTTAGACCTTCCTCTGGTGTAATGGAAAAGTAAATGGTCATTTGCGGCATCGTGCCATTAATGGCAAAATCATTAATGGATTTGACTTCTTCAATCCCAAGCCCTCTCGCATAGCCCTGATAAGCAAGGGAGCTGTCTACAAAACGATCACATAAAACAGTTTCCCCCCGCTTCAATGCCGGTTCTACTTTCTCAGCCAAATGCTGTCTTCTAGCTGCTGCATAAAGCAATGCCTCTGTTTTTGCGTCCATTTTTGTATTTTTTTCATTTAAAATGACTTCACGAATTTGCTCTGCAATATCAATGCCTCCGGGCTCACGTGTCGCCATCACTGCATAGCCTTGACGTTCCATTTCTTCGTACACTTTTCGAATCACTGTCGTTTTTCCAGCACCCTCTGGCCCTTCAAACGTAATAAACATACCGCTCATAGTGTCTCCTCTTCTATATAAACATATAATTTTCTCTGGTGAATCACCTGACTTGCTTGCACATGAACTTGATGCCCAAGCAAACGGCTTAACGTCGCAACTTGATCTGATTCAATAGGTTCTCCTTTGATCATCAAAGGAATGCCAGGCGGATAGGGAATGACCGATTCTGCACTAATCCGGCCTGCTGCTTTTTCGAATGGAACAGCTTCTACATCTCGCTTTTGCTGATCGTCCTCTAAGAAGAGCGATCCCGTTTGAGGCTCTTTTTTTACAAGCAATGAATCACTTTGCTGAAGAGCCTGCTCTATAGCTGTAAAAGGAATGTCCTTTGTATGTCTTAGACCAAAAACGAGTAACACTTGATGTTCATCCGCAAGTTCTGGGTGAACCTCCACCGACTCAAGCACCTTTTTTAGTTCATAGCCTGTCAGCCCTTTTGTTGAACGAATGACACATTTTAATGGATCCATAGGTAAAGAGTCAGACTCAACCACTTCGAGATTGGAGATCATATTGAACTGTGCTTTCAGCTTTGCCAAGTCTCTCATGATTTCATCCATTAACCCTTTTCCCTTCAACTCTTCCACATAAGCTCTCGCCACATCTAACGAAGCCATAATTGGATAGGAAGGTGAACTGCTTTGAAGCATCGTTAATAACGTCTTTATCCGCTTCACATCCATTCGGTCTCCTTGAAGATGGAGATAAGACCCCATCGTCATTGCCGGAAGGGTTTTATGTGCTGATTGTACCACCACGTCTGCTCCATAGGAAAGGGCAGATGGAGGAAAGGCACCGCCTAATACAAAATGAGCACCATGTGCCTCATCAACTAATACAATGATGCCAGCTTCATGACACATTTGAATGAGCCCTGATAAATCAGCTGCATGTCCGTAGTAGTTCGGATATGTCAAAACGATTGCCCGGCAGTTAGGATGTGTAGCCATAGCTTGTTTGACTGTTTCCTCCGTCACATGGGTTGGGACGTGCAAGTACGGATCACTCTCGGTTTCTAGCATAATAGGCGTCGCTCCCGCAAGCTCAATCGCATGGAACACAGACTTATGACAATTTCGCTGAACGAAAATGCCCTCCCCAGCCTGACACGCAGACATCACCATTGCCAAATTGCCAACGGTTGTGCCATTCACAAGGAAAAAACTTTGTTTAGCTCCATATAGCTTTGCCAATAAATCCTCTGCCTCTTGAATCACCCCAGTCGGATGGTGAAGATCATCTAGACCTTCAAGTTCTGTCACATCCAGCTGAAGAATGGATTCATAATAGGACCGTGCCTCATCAAAAAAGACATCTCCATTGTGATGTCCCGGAACGTGAAAAGAATAGGGCTTCTTTTCCGCATGTTGTGATAATGCTGTATATAAAGGTGTTTTCAAACAAATCGACCCTTTTCACTTAAACGATATCTTATATCTATTATAACGTTCAAACAAGTGAACTGAAAGATGGATTCTCATTCCTTTATTGGTTTATGATTCACCAGCTTTTGCTCTGCCTCATGCATGCTACTTTTTAATTGAGCTCGTTCTTGGCTCCCATGTTCTTTTACCTGCAACGTTTCCTGCAATGTTTCGGCCAATTGGCGCTGAACCTTTTTCAACGTATCTATAGGCGTTAAGGATGCATCTTCAAGCAGCTGTCCTTGCTGCTTCGATACCTGTTCATATGTTTGCTGGATACGCTGCTCAAGCGCTGAATTGGCTCGCTGCTGAATATGATTGAACGCAATCGACATTTGGTTGATCCATAAAGGAATTGATGCGGAAACAGTTGATTGAATATGATTGGCTAAAGTATGGTTTGTATGCTGAATCATTCGAATTTGGGCATTACATTGCAGTGCGATTTGACGGCTCAACAACAAATCATACTTCCGTTCTTTTAATCTCTCCATATATTCTTCTTCATCGACTTCCCGACTCATCAATTGTTCCTCTAATGTCCGATCATGTGAATGTGATTCTGTTAGGGCATGTTGCTCTAACAGAATCAATTTTGCTTCAACTGCTGCAACCTGTAACGTCATCTCTTGAAAGTATGATTGATTTTCTTCAAATAAACGCTCTAATAACTTATGGTCCGAAATTAGCACGCCTCTTGCGTAACGAAGCCTTGCTGACAATCTTTCTATCTGTGCTTCCGCTTGTTTAAAACGAGATATGATCTCCTGAGTCGAACGCTTTTCTCGCTGAAACAACCTTGAAAAAAAGCCTCGCTTCTTTGGCAATAAATCCTCTGGCTCCACTAAATGCAGTTGCTGTAAAAAGGACTCGAGAACATCTCCGATTTGCTCAATATCTTTTTTCTCCACATATTGCATCATTTGTTTTGATTGTTCTAACAATCGTTCCTGCACACGTGTGCCATAGAAAAGCAGTTTTTGTGGATGGTCAGGGATCTTCTCAGCTCGCTGTAGCGCCTCCTGCTTTTCCTCATCAGATAAGGTATCAAACACCCGAAACGGAAGATCTGTAGTAGATGGGGCTGGTGGTATGACTTGATCTTCTGGTTTCATCGAGTTTGACTCCTTTCATGTCTATTTTTTAATCATTTTATCGGCCACTTCAAGTTCAATATGAAGTGCTTCTATATCTCTTCCTAAAACTTGCTGTAAATCAATCGTTAATTGCTTTTGCAGTTCAGTCAGCGTGACTCGAGTTTGGCTTAATGTCATTTCAAGCTCATGGCTACGATTGGGCTGATTATACAGCAGTGCATATTTCTCAGTTAATTCAACAACAGAATCCAAACTCTCAAAATAAAACCGCTGTGCATCATAAAACCGGTTCGGTTCCTTTTTTGTTATCGTATAGATGCGTCGTGCAAGCCGAAGAATTTCATAATTATGCTTGATCGTCTGTACGTTCTTCACAGCAAATAAAGCTTTCTTCAAACGAACCAGCTTTTGCCCAGCTTCTTTTAAGTGCTGTTTAATATATACATAATCACTGCGAGACAGTCCGTGTTTCTTCAAAAACAACTGGAAGGCAGCCCATCGGCTTCCTGCAAACATCACACCCCACCCAATCATCGCATACAGTATCGACAATCCAACATGATGATGAAAAACACCAATACTGACAGTTATAATCACCAGCGAAAAAAGAGTAGAGAGAACGGCCCATACAAATGTGTAAAAAATTGATTTCATGTTCATCGACTCCTATGAATAATCAGGCTCTCTGTTTATCTTATTATTTATTACGGTTGATGTCCAAACTAAGTTCCAAAAAACAGGCCCAATCCCCGATTGCCCATAAAAAAAGACCATCTAATGGTCTATGAATACAAAGGCGGCGTATGAAGATTTTTAAGCTTTCTTACATAATCAGCATAACTAGGATCCGAGGTTGATGTAGAAATTAACTTCCGTTCACAATCTCGGCATAAAAACTGATGATATAAATAAATTCCCTTTGTTTTTTTCTCTTCACAAATCAAACAAATTGCTTCTCGCTCTTTTTTGCTCATTGTGACACCTCCACTTATAGCTTCAGTATGCCCTAGCGCTTTCAATTGTATACAAAATTAAGAATGTTTTAGATGATAGTTTAGTATATGTATCCATGCCAGATCGAGTGTTTGTTCCTTTTTTAAAATACAAAAAAGACCAGTTCCGACTGGAACTGATCCTTTGAAAAGCTTGGCGGCGTCCTACTCTCACAGGGGGAAACCCCCAACTACCATCGGCGCTGAAG
>NZ_JAGXJP010000086.1:0-280 GCF_019091365.1 Bacillus sp. GbtcB10 | reverse complement strand
CATAGTGATGTATGTGGACCCATGTCAACTCATGTCATTGGTGGTTACTCCTACTTCATTATCTTTACTGATGATTTCTCAAGGTATGGATATGTGTACTTAATGAAGTACAAGTCCGAGGCCTTTGAGAAATTCAGAGAGTATAAGAATGAGGAGAAGAACCAAACTGGAAAGAGTAACAAAACACTTCGATCAGATCGAGGAGGTGAGTACTTAAGTACAGAGTTTACTCAATTCCTCAAGGACCATGAGATATTATCACAATGGACAACTCCTTATA
>NZ_JAGXJP010000085.1:0-281 GCF_019091365.1 Bacillus sp. GbtcB10 | reverse complement strand
AAGCTAGACATTATCTTAAAACAGGGATTTTTTAAATTAGGAGGCAAATGAATGAAAATTATTAATTGGATTGCATGTATTTATTGGTTTATTACAGGGATTATGATGTGTTTTGGTTACGAACCTTTACCTGGGTTACTTATAGCGTCTTGTTTTACTTCGGGGATATTTTTCTTAGATCATGCTACAAAGCGGTATTAATTAGGGGGAGCAATGGACAGGAAACAAATATACATCGATGTCTTGATACATAAAGGGATTTACAAAGAAGAAAAAACAGG
>NZ_JAGXJP010000084.1:0-284 GCF_019091365.1 Bacillus sp. GbtcB10 | reverse complement strand
CGACTTAGCTCTGTCATGCTAGTCGCATCTGTGGATCAACGAAAGTAAAGAGCCTTTGATTCCTCTGTTGGGGAAGAAGTGCAAGTATCAGCACCAGGTGTTTCAACATTAAGTACCGTTCCTCATAACGTATATGGATATAAGAGTGGATCGTCTATGGCATCACCTCATGTAGCTGGTGCTGCGGCAGGCATTCTATCAAAACATCCGAATCTGACAAATGATGAATTGCGTGAAAGGGTGACAAAAACGGCAACAAAACTGGGCGAACCTTTTTATTATGG
>NZ_JAGXJP010000083.1:0-285 GCF_019091365.1 Bacillus sp. GbtcB10 | reverse complement strand
GTTACAACTTCAAGTCTCGCCTACCGATCCACCAATTACAGTAACCGTTACAAGTAACGAGAACATCGTCACCTTTGTTCCAGAAAATCCAGATGAAACACTTCCAAATTTAAATTGCTTCTTTGACGGTGAACGCTTCATTCGCATTACTCCTCGAAATATAAGAAATTACCTTTGGGCTTGGATTTGATGGCAGTAATTAAATAAAAAATAAAAAGCTTGTAATTTGGATGTTATCCAAACTACAAGCTTTTTTGACATGGTACCTCTAGTTACTTAATCTAT
>NZ_JAGXJP010000082.1:0-286 GCF_019091365.1 Bacillus sp. GbtcB10 | reverse complement strand
TAGCGGCCGGCTTAGGAAGATTTTACATGAATGCCCCTCTCAATTAGGTCTCTCCTAGATAGAGTCCTAACAGAATGTTCCTCTCAATTTGGTCTCTCCTAGATAGCGTCCTAACAGTTTTACATGAATGTCCCTCTCAATTAGGACTCTCCTAGCTAGAGTCCTAACACTGTTCCCGTATCAAAGCAAGCCATCGTAGGTATTCTTATTTCTATCTGTTCCCGTAAGACGGCAAGCCATCGCAGTTGTTCTGGATTCTTTCTGCTCCCGCATGAGCACAAGCCAT
>NZ_JAGXJP010000081.1:0-287 GCF_019091365.1 Bacillus sp. GbtcB10 | reverse complement strand
CTGTAACCTACAAAACAACAATCTCGTGATAAATAGACTTTTTTCATTTCCTCTTTAATTTCTTTATATATATCCATCATTATATTGTTATCTCCATAGCAAAGTATCATTTCATACTACTATGGAGCATGCCTCCTCTGTTTTTAGATAGAAAAAGAGAGTCCCTATTTAATAGGCACTCTCTTTTGTGTATATCCACTATTTTTAATTAATTGTGATTTCATGTATATTCAACTTGTTTAACTTTTCCATATAAAAGCTCATTACTTTTTGAGCATGTTGTATAG
>NZ_JAGXJP010000080.1:0-287 GCF_019091365.1 Bacillus sp. GbtcB10 | reverse complement strand
AAGAGGAAATGGTTGCTAAATAATTTAATACAGATAACAAACATTTTTGAATGACTGCTGTACCAGGAGATCTGCTGAATCGAAATTACTGGATAACTAAAGAGTTAGTATCAGAAATAAAAACACATGGCAAGAATACCGAATCTACTTTGAAACAAAAAAAGTTAGCAATAGTGAAGGGGATCTTGTTATGTATAAACCTACAGGTATATATAAAATTCTTAAAGAAGAGTAGATAATACTATTTGGATTTGAAATTTAGATAATATATGGATGTAAATGAAAGG
>NZ_JAGXJP010000079.1:0-288 GCF_019091365.1 Bacillus sp. GbtcB10 | reverse complement strand
GATATAATGTACAAAAGTAAGTATATAAGTCCCGGAGATAATAGGAAAGGATTATTTGCCTTTGTTTAGTATGTCAGCACAAAGACAATGAAATATGCATTATGATGGACGAAAGGAAGTTTTACTATGATACATGATAGGCTTGGACAAACTGTATAAAGTTATCGTAAGAAAAATAATATGACAATTCGTGAATTCGCTGATTATGCAGGGATTAGTACATCACTAATTAGCCAAATTGAAAGAGGACATGCTAATCCTTCTTTAAATGTTTTGGAGTTAATTGCA
>NZ_JAGXJP010000078.1:0-288 GCF_019091365.1 Bacillus sp. GbtcB10 | reverse complement strand
CACACCACATTCAGCGATGGCTCACATTAGACAAATAGAGGCTTCTATTTTTCCTGCTCTTAATGAAATCCATAAACAATCAAAAGCAGATGGAACTGACAAAAAATGAACCACAGCATCATGTCTTTTCTAAAAAGAACTGACTTAACTGAATCAGAAAAATCAAAGCTCGTTGCCGAACTGCAAAAGCACTTCCAGCAACGGAAAGCGAGGATCAACGAAACATGTCCAATAAATACGGCGCACGCAAAACGGTAGTAGACGGCATGACCTTCGACAGTAAGGCAG
>NZ_JAGXJP010000008.1:0-57792 GCF_019091365.1 Bacillus sp. GbtcB10 | reverse complement strand
ACCTATGATGTATCATAGGATTTTTTTATAAAAACTCGAATTAACAGGTACGTTTTGTCTTGTTTAGTTTTCAAAGAACTTGTTTGTCACTCTCTCAAAGCGACCACTTAAATATATCATATATCTCTATCAATAGTCAACATTTTTCTTGAAAAACATTTTATTTTTTTAAGAAGTTTTTGTTATGAAAGAGATAAAAAATAGAGCCTCTTTTTGCTCCTTTGAAAGATTAACACATATCTATGAAAAAAGCATTATAAACTTCAAAAAAAATCATGTTTTTTCAAAAAAAAATAAAGCCGGTGAAAAACCGGCTTTATCTTTACTCAGATTGCTCTTGATCTGACTCTACATTTTCTACGTTTTCTTCACTATTCTCTTCATCGTCTTCTGGTGATTGTTCTACTAATGCCACTGTAGCGACATGTTCATCATCACCTAGACGGATCAGGCGGACACCTTGAGTGACTCGGCCTGTTGTGGAGATATCTGAAACAGCCATACGGATGATGACACCACTACCTGTAATAATCATCAAGTCTTCTTCAGCTTCAGCGTTAGTCGCCTTCACTGCAACAAGCGGACCGTTGTTGTCAGTGATCTTGCATGTTTTCAGACCTTTACCACCACGGCTTTGGACACGATATTCTTTTTCAGGCGTTAATTTACCATAACCTTTTTCAGTTACGATCAATACGTTTGCATCTGGCTCAAGGATTTCCATTCCAACGACGATGTCATCCTCAGAAAGTGTGATCCCTTTAACTCCAGCTGCTGTACGTCCCATTTCACGAACATCTGTCTCGTCGAAACGAATGAGCATTCCTTTTTTCGTTCCGATGATGATTTGTTTTTCACCATTGGTTAAACGAACAGCCATCAATTCATCTTCATCACGCAGGCTGAGTGCAATCAAACCATTGTTTCGGATGTTTGCAAATTGAGACAATGACGTTCGTTTCGATACACCGTGTCTTGTTGTAAAGAAGAGATACGAATCTTCATCAAATTCGCTGACTGGAATAATGGCGTTTATCCACTCTCCCTTTTCTACTTCAAGAAGGTTAATAATCGGAATCCCTTTCGCTGTTCGTCCGAATTCAGGGATCTCATAGCCCTTCGCTCGATAAACCTTCCCTTTATTAGAGAAGAAGAGAATCGTATCGTGCGTAGATGTTGAGATCAGCTGTTCAACGAAATCATCTTCGTTGGTTCCCATTCCTTGTACACCTTTACCGCCTCTTTTTTGACTGCGGTATGTTGATGCAGGCAGGCGCTTAATATAACCATTATGAGTCAGTGTGATCACAATATTTTCAACAGGAATCAAATCTTCGTCTTCGATTGTTTCTATACCCGCTGTCACAATTTCTGTGCGGCGCGTATCATTGAAGCGTTCTTTGATTTCTGTTAATTCTTCTCTAATGATTTCTAGAACTTTCTCATTGTCTGCTAGAATGGCTTTCAATTCAGCAATCAAGTCAACAAGCCCTTTGTATTCATCTTCTATTTTCTCTCTTTCTAAACCAGTCAAACGCTGGAGTCGCATATCGAGAATGGCCTGTGCTTGTTTTTCAGACAAGCTATAGTTTTCCATCAAACCATTTCTTGCAATTTCAGCAGTTTGAGAGCCTCTAATTAAGGCAATGACCTCATCTAAGTAATCAAGCGCAATTCTTAAGCCTTCTAAAATATGAGCTCTTGCTTCCGCTTTACGCAATTCATACGCCGTTCTTCGACGAATGATCACTTTCTGATGCTCAAGGTAATATTCGAGACATTGTTTGAGAGACAACACTTTCGGCTGTCCATCAACAAGTGCAAGCAAGTTAATACCGAAGGACGTTTGAAGTGTCGTTTGTTTATAAAGATTGTTTAATAGAACATGGACGTTTGCGTCTCTTCGTAGTTCAATGACAATTCTCATTCCATTACGGTCAGATTCATCACGAAGATCTGTAATGCCATCAATCTTTTTATCACGGACAAGATCAGCGATTTTTTCGATCAAACGAGCTTTGTTAACCTGATAAGGAATCTCGTTGATGACAATGCGCTGCTTACCACTAGATGTTTCTTCGATATTTGACTTTGCACGTAATGTAATAGAGCCTCGTCCTGTTTCATACGCTTTACGAATACCACTTCGGCCAATGATTTGTCCCGCAGTTGGGAAGTCTGGACCTGGAATGATGTCCATTAGTTCCTGTGTCGTCATTTCAGGATTTTGACTAATTGCCAATACCCCATCAATCACTTCACCTAGTTGGTGAGGCGGGATATTCGTTGCCATCCCTACAGCGATTCCAGTTGCCCCGTTCACTAATAAGTTCGGGAACCTAGCAGGCATAACGACTGGCTCTCTTTCACTGCCATCGTAGTTATCTTGATAATCAATGGTGTCCTTTGTGATATCACGCAGGATCTCCATCGAAATTTTAGAAAGACGTGCCTCGGTATAACGCATGGCTGCTGCACCGTCTCCATCGACAGAACCAAAGTTCCCGTGCCCTTCAACCAGCATATTACGATAGTTGAAATCTTGCGCCATCCGAACCATCGCTTCATATACAGCGCTATCACCGTGAGGGTGGTACTTACCGATAACTTCCCCAACGATACGTGCAGATTTCTTAAATGGTTTATCACTTGTCATACCTAGGTCATTCATCGCATACAAAATTCTTCGATGCACGGGCTTCAATCCGTCTCGCACATCTGGTAATGCACGCGAAACAATAACACTCATTGCATAATCTAAAAAGGACGTACGCATTTCATGGCTAATATTCACTTCGCGTACATTTGGTGTATGTTGTTCACTCACTATAAGAACCTCCCTTTACGTATCACATGAAATAAATTATGTGGGAGTAAAATATGTATTTATCTTCACAAGACTATTCTCCATTATATCAATAATCTTGCCTTTATACACATTTATTTACTAGAAAATCAACGAAACGCAGAAAACCAGGACATTCGTTTCACGCCCCTGTTTCTTGAAAAACAACCTTATTCCAAACAAGAAATAAGGTTGCTCTCAAGGGGGATACCTATCTAAATATCAAGATTTTTTACGTATTGTGCATTTTCTTCGATAAAGTTACGTCTCGGCTCTACTTTATCTCCCATTAGCATTTCAAAAGTCTCATCAGCATCGATTGCATCCTCAAGTGTCACTTGAAGAAGTGTTCTCGCATCAGGATCCATTGTTGTTTCCCAAAGCTGAGTAGCATTCATCTCTCCAAGACCTTTATAACGCTGAAGTCCAGGTTTCGGTGTTTGAGGCAGTGTTTTTAACAGTTCATCTAGCTGTTTATCGTTATACACGTATTCAACACGTTTTCCTTGCTGCACTTTATATAAAGGCGGCTGTGCAATATACACATAACCATTTTCAATAATTTCACGCATGTAGCGATAGAAGAATGTTAGGAGTAGCGTCCGTATATGCGCTCCATCAACATCAGCATCAGTCATGATCACAATTTTGTGATAACGTGCTTTCTCTAAAGTGAAGTCTTCTCCGATTCCAGTCCCTAGCGCTGTAATCATTGAACGAACCTCGTTGTTGGATAAAATTTTATCTAGTCGGGCTTTTTCAACGTTTAGGATCTTCCCTCTTAACGGTAAGATCGCTTGGAAATGTCGATCACGACCTTGTTTAGCAGATCCGCCCGCAGAATCTCCCTCTACGATATAAAGCTCAGAGATGGAAGGATCTTTAGAAGAACAGTCTGCCAGTTTCCCAGGCAAGCTAGAGACTTCCAGTGCACTTTTACGTCTTGTCAGCTCACGTGCCTTTTTGGCAGCCATTCTTGCACGAGCTGCCATCACACCTTTCTCCACAATTTTCTTTGCAGCATCAGGGTTCTCTAAGAGGAATTTCTCAAGTGCTTCGGAGAAGAGGGAGTCGGTAATGGTTCTTGCTTCTGAGTTACCGAGCTTTGTCTTCGTTTGTCCTTCGAACTGAGGGTCTGGATGTTTGATAGAGATAATGGCTGTTAAGCCTTCTCGTACATCTTCTCCGCTCAAATTCGAGTCACCATCTTTGAATACGCCATTTTTACGAGCATAATCATTGATGACACGCGTCAGACCGGTTTTAAAGCCAGCTTCGTGTGATCCACCTTCATATGTGTTGATGTTATTGGCGAAAGAATAAATATTGCTTGTATAGGAATCGTTGTATTGCAGTGCAACTTCAACGGTGATTCCGTCTTTTTCACCCTCGATGTAAACTGGTTCTTCATGAACGACTTCCTTCGAGCGATTCAAATGTTCTACATAGCTCTTAATACCGCCTTCATAGCAGTATTCGTTTCTTCGCTCTTTGCCTTCACGTAAGTCTTCAATGATGATGTTGACGCCTTTTGTTAAGAAAGCTAACTCACGTACACGGTTAGCAAGTGTGTCGTAATCAAATTCAATGGTTTCAGTGAAAATTTCTGGATCTGGCACAAAATGAGTGGTTGTCCCTGTTACATCTGTTTCACCAATGACCTCTAAATCTCCAACTGGAACACCGCGTTTGAATTGTTGATAATGAATTTTCCCATCACGATATACGGTCACGTCTAAGGTCGTAGATAACGCATTAACAACAGATGCCCCTACACCATGCAGACCGCCAGATACTTTATAACCGCTGCCGTCAAATTTACCACCAGCGTGAAGAACCGTCATAATGACTTCTACAGCAGGACGTCCCATTTTTTCGTGAATCCCAACAGGAATTCCGCGGCCGTTATCTTTCACTGTGATGCTATTATCTTTTTCAATTTGCACTGTAATGTCTGTACAATAACCAGCTAAAGCCTCATCAATACTGTTGTCGACAATTTCCCATACAAGATGGTGAAGTCCTTTTGCACTGGTTGACCCAATGTACATTCCTGGACGTTTTCTAACCGCTTCTAGTCCTTCGAGCACCTGTATCTGATTTTCATCATAACTATTATGTTGCTGTTCCATTGCCACGTACATTCACCTACACTTTTCTTAAACGATATATTTATATGAATTGAGCTTTTAGACTTCAATTTCAATCACAAATGAAGCACGTTTTTTGAGCGTGCTTGAGGAAAGAGGAGAGTAATACACGGATTCAGTTGTGACGACGATGGATTTGGGTGTCCCTTGTGACAACGAAATGATTTGTTCTTCTTGTTTTTGAAGAAATTCCTCTACAACAGAAGATGACCTCATTTTGTAATCAACAATTGCGACAATCTCTCGTGTAGAAACAACACAATCATCACCTAAATGAATATACAAGACTCACACCTCATTTATCAGTCAATTACTTTTCCACTGGCTACTCTGAAAATTTCCGCTTCTTTCAGGGTGGCGTGGTCGATGCCTTCAACACTCGTAGTGGTGACAAAGGTCTGTACACGTCCCTGAATGGTATGGAGCAAATGAGACTGTCTGTAATCATCAAGTTCAGATAAAACATCATCGAGTAGAAGAATTGGGTATTCACCGATTTCTTCATGAATCAGATCAATTTCTGCCAGCTTTAGTGAAAGAGCTGTTGTTCTTTGCTGCCCTTGAGAGCCATATGTCTGAACATCCCGACCATTCACAAAGAAAAGAAGATCATCTCTGTGAGGCCCCCATAGCGTCACCCCTCGGTCTATTTCTCTGTCTCTTAGTTTCTGAAACGATTCTTCATAGCTATTTTTTATTTTCGACAAGTCTGACGCTTCTGATACCTCTATGGCCGTCTGGTATTGGAGCGTGAGCGTTTCCAGCTCTCTTGAAATCCCAAAATGCAGCGGCTGCGCCCATTTTTCGAGCTGTTTCGTAAAAGTCAGTCGTCTTTTGACAACCTTCGCTGCCGCATCAATCAACTGCTCTGTTAAAATCTCCAGCATCGCTTGATCCGTTTGCTTTCTTGTTTGCAATTGTTTCAAGTAATGATTTCGCTGAGTGAGGATTTTTTGATAGAGCGATAAATCATGCAAGTAGACAGCAGACACTTGTCCAATCTCCATGTCGAGGAATCTTCTGCGGATTTGCGGGCTACCTTTCACAAGGCTGAGATCCTCTGGTGCAAACATGATGGTGTTCAAGGCACCAACATAATGACTGAGTTTCTGTTGTTCAATGTGATTGACCTTGCCCTTTTTTCCTTTTTTTGAGATCACGAGCTGCATGGGGAGTGGACCATTTTTTTTGATGACTCTACCTTCTATTTTAGCATAGTCTTCGTCCCATCGGATAAGTTCTTTATCATTTGACGTACGATGAGACTTTGCCATCGACAATACATAGATCGCTTCCATCAGGTTCGTTTTACCTTGGGCGTTCTCACCAATCATCACATTCACCTTATTGTCGAATTGAAGCTCGGTGTGTTCATAGTTTCGGTATGAAGTTAACGCCAGACTTTGAATGTACATGTATTGTCACCCGTTTCTAATTCACAACTTGAAATGTGCCGTGACCTTCTATCTCGACAACATCACCTGGGTATAATTTGCGTCCCCGTCTATTATCTGGCTCTTGATTGATGAACACCTCATGTTCACTTAAAAACCACTTCGCCATTCCACCAGATTGAATGACTTCGGCTAATTTCAAAAACTGCCCTAATGTAATCATTTCTGTTTCAATCGTTATCAGATTAGGCATTGTATCGACCTCTTTCAATATCACTAATATCTAATTGTACTAAAAAACAAGACAAGAAGGAAAGGGGGAAAGCGAACTGGGATGAAAGAAAGCTGAGGAAATGAGGAAAAAAGCTGCTGTGCGCTCACACAGCAGCCATTTTAGACCAAATTAATACGTTCTAACTGGAAGAATCAATTGCAAAATGGAATCATCATTTGGCGTGCGTAATAGGAATGGTCTCATTGCGCCAGTGAAACTGACATGAATCTCTGTTCCCTCTAATACTTTTAAAGCATCAAGCATATATTTCGGACTGAAAGAGATTTTGAGATCCTCCCCTTTAATGTCATCTGCTTGCACCGTTTCAACTACTTTACCGATTTCAGGCGAATTAGAAGAAATTTCAAGGCTTTGCGCAGGATCAGCAGAAAGCTTCACAACGTTGTTACGCCCTTCTCTTGCTAAAAGTGACGCGCGATCAATCGCTTGAAGGAATTCTTTCGTATTCACCACTACATCCGTTTTACTTTCTTGCGGAATGAGGCGAGCTGTATCTGGGTAATTACCATCCAGCAATCTTGAGAAGAACAGCACGTTCTGTGCTTTAAAGAGAACCTGTGTCTCCGTAATGACGATGCTCACAAGATCTTGTCCATCATCAAGAATTTTACTTAGCTCTGTTAAACTCTTTCCAGGAATGACCACATTGTACGAGCTTTCCTCGTTAATATCCAACTTCGCTTTTCTTAAAGCAAGACGATGACTATCCGTTGCTGTGCATATTAATTCACCTTTTTCAACCTTCCAGTTTACACCTGTCAAGATAGGTCGTGTTTCTGAGGTGGACACTGCGAAAACCGTTTGACGGATAAGGTTTTTAAGCAAATCTGTTGGAATTTGAAAAGCATGATGCTCTTCAATTTGTGGCAGATGCGGATATTCTTCAGCATCTAAGCCGTTTAAATTAAATTCTGCTGAACCAGAGCGGATGATGGTCAGATGATTTTGTTCTACCTCAATTTCGACAGTAGACATAGGCAGTTTCTTAACGATTTCGCTAAAGAAGCGGGCTTGCAGCACAATACTTCCTGGTCGATCAATTGTAATGACTTCTAAATCTCCATCTCTTTGAGGAATAAAAGATTCGATTGAGATATCAGAATCGCTCCCTGTGAGAGAAACCCCTTCGTCAGATGCAACAATTTTAATCCCTGTCAAAATAGGAATCGTTGTTCTAGAGGATACGGCCTTTAATACATCTTGGACACTTTCAACAAGACGATCTTTTTGAATCGTGAATTTCATAGTGGTCCTCCTAATTTTTCTTAATGACATGTATATATATTTATTTAATAAAAATCGTAGAAGTACTAGTAGGGCTTGTGAATATGTGGATAAGTCAGTAGAAAGAAAGGAAAGACAGCCTATCCACATGTGGACAGACTGTGTATGACTATGCTCTAGTTATTCACATTTTCCCGTACTTATCTTATCAGCTTGATTATTTTAGTTGTTCTTTGATCTCTTTGACATGCTGCTGAAGCTGTTCATCTTCAACGATTAATTTTGAAATTTTCTCATGAGCATGAATGACGGTCGTATGATCTCGTCCGCCAAATTCTTCTCCGATTTTAGGTAGAGAGGAATCTGTCATTTCTCTAGAGAGATACATCGCAATTTGTCTTGGATAAGCAACTGATTTCGTACGTTTCTTCGCTTTGAAATCTTCTAATCGAATATTAAATTGCTGCCCTACAATTCTTTGAATATCTTTAATTGTAATCACCTTAGGTTTCGATGAAGGAATGATGTCCTTTAGGGCTTCAGCTGCTAGATCAGCATTGATGTCTTTATTGATTAAAGAAGAGTAAGCAACAACACGAATCAAAGCACCTTCCAGTTCCCGAATGTTGCTGTCGATTTGATTGGCAATATAAAGCATGACTTCATTCGGAATGTCTAAACCTTCTGCTTTTGCTTTTTTACGTAAGATCGCAATACGCGTTTCTAGATCTGGCGGGGTAATGTCTGTAATTAAGCCCCATTCGAATCGAGAGCGTAATCTGTCTTCAAGTGTCGGAATTTCCTTTGGCGGACGGTCACTAGAAATGACGATTTGCTTACTTTCTTCGTGAAGTGTGTTGAATGTATGGAAAAACTCTTCTTGTGTTTGTTCTTTTCCTGCTAAAAATTGAATATCATCTATCAAAAGCACATCTACATTCCGATAGCGATTACGGAAATCGACTGCTTTGTTGTCCCGGATTGAGTTGATAAATTCATTTGTGAATTTTTCAGATGATAGATAGACCACTTTGGCTGATGGATTATGGTCGATGACGTAATGACCGATCGCATGCATTAAGTGAGTCTTTCCTAAACCAACGCCCCCATAAATAAAAAGCGGGTTATATGCTTTTGCTGGTGCTTCTGCGACTGCAAGTGAAGCGGCATGAGCAAAACGGTTGCCTGAACCAATAACAAAAGTATCAAATGTATATTTTGGATTCAGCATATTTTGTGGAATTTCAACGGGTTCTTCTTTCGACATTTTTTTGATTGGAGATTTTGGCATGGCTTCCTCTTCGTCCTGATTTTGAGGAATAATAAATTTGATGCTGAGCTCTTCGCCTGTCAGTTCATAGATGGTATCTGCAATTAAGTGAAGGTATCTTGACTCGAGCCAGTCTCTTGCAAATTCATTAGGTGCAGTAATAGTCAGCGTATCTCCTTGAAGAGAATGGGCTTTAGTGGACTTCATCCATGTTTCAAAACTAGGTTTGCTCAATTTTGTCTCTATTTTTTGAAGTGCTTTATTCCACAGATCCAAAATATTTTCCATAAGGCTTCTCCCCCCTCCTTTTCTTTTTAAAATGACCAGTATCAAACTGTTATAGAACACGAAAAAGAGCAAATGGTCATCACCATTCGTGCACATACTTTGTTGAAAACAATTAATATAGTAGAAAAACGTCTTTTCGACAAATTACACAGGTTGTGGATAAACAATTCAACAAGCTGTGTAATAACTTTCCACAGGTTATCCACAAATTGTGGATAAGATAAATAGGCCAGATAAGTAATTAAGAGTTAAAACACAAATATAATATCAAAATAAACAAGATGGTGCAATGGGTGTCACAAACTTATCCACACACTTTACATCCTGTTGAAAAATAATTATCCACATAGGTTATTTGTGTGAAAAAAATGTCGATAATGGATGTGGATAGTCAAAATATGCCGGAAAAATATCCACAACCTTGTTTTGAAGGTTTTTTTGAAGGAAAAAAAGAATAAAATGCTGGAAACTAAAAAAGAAGGTTTCTTCACTTGATAACTTGTGTTATGCTTATAAGGTTGATAATAAGAGTTTTATCATTGATATTGACAATCGATGGGTTACACA
Source organism: Bacillus sp. GbtcB10 (assembly GCF_019091365.1). NCBI lineage: Bacteria > Bacillati > Bacillota > Bacilli > Caryophanales > Bacillaceae > Bacillus > Bacillus sp. GbtcB10. The sequence goes on along the minus strand of NZ_JAGXJP010000008.1, from coordinate 47,759 downwards.
AATATAATGAGTTAGACTGTCTTAAACAGCTATTCCTCAGGGAGGTGTCATAAATGAAAAGAACGTTTCAACCAAATAACCGTAAGCGTAGTAAAGTTCATGGCTTCCGCAGCCGTATGAGTTCTAAAAACGGACGTCTAGTTTTAAAGCGACGCCGCAGCAAAGGTAGAAAAAAATTATCAGCTTAGGCCACTGAATAATGTCAGTGGTCTTTTTTACATAAAATCGTAAATGAACTGTCAGTTTTTATCGGAGTGGAAGAAAACATGAAGAAGCGAAACAGGCTAAAAAAAAATGAAGAGTTTCAAACAGTGTTCAAAAAAGGTCAATCAATGGCTAATCGCCAATTCGTCATTTATCAGCTGGACCAACCAAATCAAGAAGAACTTCGTTTAGGATTGTCTGTCAGTAAGAAGATAGGTAATGCAGTGATAAGAAACCGGATTAAACGACTGATCCGTCAGGTGTTCTTAGAGGAAGGTCATAGGCTAAAGCAAGAAAAAGACTACATTGTTATCGCACGAAAACCAGCAAGCGAATTGACCTTTGAAGAAACAAAGAAGTCTCTCCAGCATTTATTTAGAAAATCCGCTGTTTATCAACAACAACCGAAAAAGTCTTCGTAATAGAAACTTTCGTTGAATCAATTTTTAAAAGCGCTTCCTTCATCTAGTGAATTAAAATGAAACCACCACTTTGTAATGAAAAAATGTTACCATACTGATTAGGTGAGTCACTTTCGTAATCAATTCCAACTTAAATAAAGTTTGAAGTAATGGGAGGAATCTTGTTGAAAAGGCGATTATTACTAATATTTAGCTTGATTGGCGTGTTGGTTCTATTGGCAGGATGTACACAAATCAATGAACCAATCACATCAGATAGTAAGGGATTCTGGAATTCTTACATTGTATACCCGCTATCTCAATTAATCACTTACATGGCAAACTTAACTGGTGAAAACTATGGTGTAGCGATTATTATTGTAACTCTTTTGATTCGTTTGCTCATTTTACCATTAATGATTAAACAGTTAAGAAGTACAAAAGCAATGCAAGCACTTCAGCCAGAACTAAAGAAACTTCGTGAAAAATATAGCTCAAAAGACCAGAAAACACAGCAGCAGCTTCAACAGGAAACAATGGCTCTTTTCCAAAAGAATGGTGTAAATCCATTAGCAGGGTGTTTCCCAATCTTAATTCAAATGCCAATCTTAATTGGTTTTTATCATGCGATCATGAGAACAGCTGAAATCAAGAAGCATACTTTCTTATGGTTTGACTTAGGCAGTCCAGATCCATTATTCCTGCTACCGATTATTGCAGGTGTAGCTACTTTTATTCAGCAGAAGCTAATGATGGCTGGAAATCCTTCGGACAACCCTCAAATGGCGATTATGCTTTGGGTGATGCCAATTATGATTATTGTATTTGCAATCAGTTTCCCAGCGGCACTTTCACTGTACTGGGTTGTAGGTAACATTTTCATGATCATTCAAACGTTGGTCATTAAAACACCTCAAGTAAAAGTTGATACAAAAGAAAAAGCTGGCGGGAACAAAAAATGAAGGAAATAACTGCTGTCGGTCGCACAGTCGAAGAAGCAGTAGATTCCGGACTGAAACAAATTCAACTACTACAAGAAGAAGTAGATATCACAATAGTAGATGAAGGAAACAAAGGGTTTTTAGGATTATTTGGTAAAAGACAAGCTGTTGTCAAGTTAGTAGAAAAGCGAGATGCGCTCAAATTAGCAACACAGTATTTAGATAAAATTGTTAAATCAATTGATCCTAAAGCAAACATTGTTTCGAAAAAAGAAACGAAAAAGATCTCTTTTCACATTGATGGAGACAAAACTTCATTAATGATTGGAAAAAGAGGACAAACACTGTACTCTTTAGAAACCTTGGTGCAGTTAGTGTTTAATCGTTATTCTGATCAGTATCATCATATTACAATTGATATTGGAGATTATAGGAAGAAACGACAAGAAGCACTTGAACAATACGCAATCAAAACGGCAAATCGTGTTTTAAAAACGAAGAGAAAGGTTCATTTAGAACCGATGCCTTCGAATGAACGAAAAGTCGTTCATGATACGATTGCAGCATTTTCTAAAGAACTTGCCACGGCATCCGAAGATACAGGCAGCAAGCGTCATGTTGTGGTGATGTATAAAAAATAGCAGAAAGGCTAAGATTCAGCAAAGCTGGATTTTAGTCTTTTTTTATTGAAAAATTAACTTTTAATAGTAGATTCCTCCTTTATTTCTAAAAAGTTAGTGTGTTATTTAGATCGAAAACGTCATTTTCCCTTAGTTGCAAAGGGAGAAGGGCGTTTTAATTTATTGGATTTAGGTGTAAGATGTGAAGACAAGTTTAGAACGTCGTTATTCACATGTGGATAAGTTAAGTGTTAAAATAGACAGGGTGCAAAACTGTGGATAATTAAATGTGGGCTACTTTCGCTTCGCATGCATTTATGGTATCTTTAAATTTTGGATTAAGCGTTTTTGATATAGAGATGGACAACGTCCATTTAATAGATATAAGACTGTCTATTGAATAGAGAAAGAGGTGAATGAGCGGTGGATACAATTGCAGCAATTTCTACACCAATGGGTGAAGGGGCAATTGCCATTATACGTTTAAGCGGGCCTGATGCAGTTCAGATTGCTGATCGCATGTATAAGGGGCCTAAGGAGAAAAAACTTGTATCAGTGGATTCTCATACAATTCATTATGGTCATATTGTAGATTCAAGTACCGAGCAAGTGATAGAAGAGGTCATGGTGTCTGTATTAAGAGCGCCAAAAACATTTACGAGAGAAGACGTTATTGAGATCAACTGCCATGGCGGAATTGTCACGGTCAATAAAGTCTTGCAGCTTGCTTTAAAAGAAGGAGCGAGATTAGCGGAGCCAGGTGAGTTTACAAAACGTGCTTTCCTAAATGGAAGAATCGACTTGTCACAAGCAGAAGCCGTCATGGACTTGATTCGTGCAAAAACTGACCGTGCGATGAATGTCGCAATGACTCAAATGGAGGGACGTCTCTCCGGTTTGATTAAACGTCTTCGTGGTGAGATATTGGAGACACTTGCCCATGTAGAAGTGAATATTGATTATCCAGAGTATGACGATGTGGAAGAAATGACACATCGAGTCTTAGTTGAAAAGGCGACATCTGTGAAAAAGGAAATTGAATCGCTTCTAACGACTTCACAGCAGGGGAAAATCCTTCGTGAGGGATTATCTACTGTTATTATTGGAAGGCCAAATGTTGGGAAGTCTTCCTTATTAAATAGTCTTGTTCAGGAAACAAAGGCGATTGTGACCGATATTCCTGGTACAACTAGAGATGTCATCGAGGAATATGTGAATGTAAGAGGAGTACCGCTCCGTTTAGTAGATACTGCAGGTATACGTGAGACTGAAGACATTGTTGAGCGTATTGGGGTCGAAAGATCAAGACAGGTCTTAAAAGAAGCTGACCTGATTTTACTTGTGCTCAATTATAGTGAAGAGTTATCTGAGGAAGATATTAAGCTATTTGAGGCTGTCTCGGGTATGGATATTATTGTGATTGTCAATAAGACTGATCTTGAGCCTAAACTTGATGTAGAAAAAGTAAAAGAGTTAGCGAAAGATCGTCCAGTCGTGACAACATCTTTATTACAAGAAAAAGGGATTGATGAGCTTGAAATGGCCATTCAATCTTTATTCTTCACTGGCTCAATTGAAAGTGGAGATTTAACATATGTAAGCAATACTAGGCATATTGCGCTCCTTCAAGAAGCAAAACAATCGATTGAGGATGCTCTAGAAGGAATTGAAATGGATGTACCGATCGACATTGTTCAAATAGATTTAACACGCTGTTGGGAGCAGCTAGGTGAAATTATTGGGGATGCTGTTCATGAAAGCTTAATTGATCAGTTATTCTCTCAATTCTGTTTAGGAAAGTAAAGGGAGGAACAAAAGAAATGGGTTATGAAGCTGGCCAATATGATGTAATCGTCGTCGGTGCCGGTCATGCTGGTGTTGAGGCTGCTCTTGCTTCTGCAAGACAGGGCGCCAAAACACTTGTATTGACCATCAATCTCGATATGGTTGCTTTTATGCCATGTAATCCGTCCGTAGGAGGTCCCGCTAAAGGGATTGTCGTCAGAGAAATTGATGCGCTAGGCGGAGAAATGGCACGAAATATAGATAAGACGCATATTCAAATGCGTATGCTGAATACTGGGAAAGGACCTGCTGTCCGTGCGTTAAGAGCGCAAGCAGATAAGTTTCAATATCAGCACGAAATGAAAAAAACAATGGAAAATGAACCAAACCTAACAATGCTGCAAGGGATGGTAGACCATTTAATTGTAGAAGATGATGAATGTAAAGGTGTTGTGACTCAAACAGGTGCAAATTATCGCGCGAAGTCTGTTGTTCTAACGACTGGTACTTTCTTAAAAGGCCGCATTATTTTAGGGGATCTTTCTTATTCAAGCGGTCCTAATAATCAGCAGCCTTCCATTAAATTATCGGATCATCTAGCAGAATTAGGATTCGATTTGGTTCGCTTTAAAACTGGGACACCACCTCGAGTAAACAGCCACTCGATTGATTATAGTAAGACGGAAATTCAACCAGGTGACGATGTACCACGTGCGTTTTCTTATGAAACTGTGGAATATATTACAGATCAATTACCATGCTGGTTAACATACACGAGTTTAGAGACTCATCAAATTATTGATGAGAATCTTCACCGTTCTCCTATGTATTCAGGTATGATTAAAGGAACAGGTCCTAGATACTGCCCGTCTATTGAGGATAAGGTGGTTCGTTTTAATGATAAACCGAGACATCAAATTTTCTTAGAGCCAGAAGGCCGTAATACGCAAGAAGTGTATGTTCAAGGTTTATCTACAAGTCTGCCAGAGGATGTACAGCAGCGAATGCTGTCAACCATTCCAGGGCTTGAAAATGTACAAATGATGCGAGCGGGTTATGCCATTGAGTATGATGCGATTGTGCCTACACAATTGTGGCCGACACTTGAGACGAAGAAAATTTCTGGATTATATACAGCTGGCCAAATCAATGGTACCTCTGGTTATGAGGAAGCTGCAGGTCAAGGAATTATGGCAGGTATCAATGCAGGAAGAAAAGCATTGGGTAAAGAAGAAGTCATTTTAAGCCGATCTGATGCATATATCGGTGTTCTCATTGATGATCTTGTCACGAAGGGTACAAATGAACCTTACCGTCTTTTAACTTCTCGTGCAGAGTACCGCTTACTTCTGCGTCATGACAATGCTGATTTAAGATTAACGGAACTTGGATATAACATTGGTTTAATTTCTGAAGAGAGATTCCAAGCATTCACACAGAAAAAAGAGGCTATTGAAGCAGAGAAAAAACGTTTATATTCTGTCATTATTAAACCTACAGCAGAGACACAGGAATATATCCGTTCTCTTGGTGGAAGTGAATTGAAGGACGGTATTCGCGCTAGTGATCTGATGAAGCGTCCAGAGATGAACTATGAATCTGTTGTGAAACTAGCTCCTGCTGACACACAGCTTCCTGCTGATGTGTGTGAACAGGTAGAGATTCAAATTAAATATGAAGGTTATATTGAAAAGTCGCTCCAACAAGTTGAAAAGCTGAAAAAGATGGAAAACAAAAAGATTCCGGATCGAATCGATTATGATGCCATCAAAGGGATTGCAACTGAAGCGAAGCAAAAGCTAAAAGAAGTCCGACCGCTTTCTGTTGCACAGGCTTCTCGTATTTCAGGCGTTAACCCTGCTGATATTTCTATCCTTTTAGTGTATTTGGAGCAGGGACGTATTGCGAAGATAGCAGAGTAGAAAGGATGTCGGCATGAACATTGAACAATTTACAGCAGCACTAGAGGAGAAAGGGATCACTCTTTCTCCAGTGCAGCTTGAACAATTTGAAACTTACTTCCATATGCTTGTAGAATGGAACGAGAAGATGAATTTAACGTCCATTACAGAAAAGGAAGAAGTATATTTAAAGCATTTTTATGACTCGATATCAGCAGCATTTTTTATTGATTTTCACAATGTGACAACAATTTGTGATATTGGAGCTGGTGCTGGTTTTCCAAGCATTCCTCTTAAAATTTGTTTCCCTCATCTACATGTGACCATTGTTGATTCTCTCCAGAAACGCATTACGTTTCTCAATGAGTTAGCAAAAGGGTTAAACTTACAAGATACTACTTTTTATCATGATCGTGCGGAGACCTTTGGACAACGTAAAGATCAACGTGAAAGCTATGACCTTGTCACCGCTAGAGCAGTTGCGCGCTTATCTGTCTTGAGCGAACTATGCCTGCCTCTTGTGAAAAAGGAAGGTTTGTTTGTTGCATTAAAAGCATCTGCTGCAGATGAAGAGATGCAAGCAGGAAAAAAAGCCGTTACTGTCCTCGGAGGAGAGGTTGTTGAAAAGCATTCCTTTGTTCTTCCTTTAGAAGAAAGCGAACGGAACATCATTGTCATTGAAAAGAAAAAACAAACACCAAAAAAATATCCTAGAAAACCAGGAACACCTAATAAATCGCCAATAGAGGGTTGATCATGTAAAAGGTCGGTTTTTCTTCAATATTTATGATTTTACAGAAGGAAAAAACATGAGAAAATAGAATTATAAAAAGGTAGTTTTTAAAGGTGGTGTAGGTTCATGAAGCATTCACTCTCACGCTTCTTCGGGCTTGGTGACAAAGAACATCCTGAGCGTGATACCGAAATAGAGGCAGAGATTGCTGAGCATGAAACATTAAAGGAAGAGATACAGGAGCTCCCGGTCGACACAATTATGCCTAACCGTTTTCAGCCACGCACCATTTTTTCAGAAGAAAAGATACAAGAGCTGGCCACAACCATTCATACCCATGGCATTATTCAACCGATTGTTGTTAGACCAACAGAAGAAGAAGGAAAATATGAACTGATCGCCGGCGAAAGACGTTGGAGAGCGGTACAAACTCTTCAATGGGAGAAGATCCCCGCTATTATAAAAGATTTTACTGATACGGAAACGGCATCTGTGGCATTGATTGAAAATTTGCAAAGAGAAGAGCTGTCTGCAATTGAAGAGGCTCATGCTTATGCACGTCTTTTAGAGCTTCATGATTTAACGCAAGAAGCGCTTGCTCAGCGTTTAGGTAAGGGACAATCGACTGTTGCAAACAAACTAAGACTTTTAAAGTTGCCTGAAGAGGTACAGCAAGCCATTTTGGAGAAAAAAATCTCTGAGAGGCATGCCCGTTCACTTGTACCTCTAAAGCTGCCAGAATTACAGATCACGCTGTTGCAGGAAATCATCGAAAAGCAGCTGAATGTGAAACAGACTGAAGAGCGTGTAGTGAAGATGCTTGAACAAAAAACAGATCGCAAACCGAAGCCGAAACGTAAGGCGTTTAGCCGAGATACGCGAATTGCGATGAATACCATTCGTCAGTCTCTCCACATGGTAGAAGACAGCGGACTTAAAATAAATACCGAGGAAGAAGAATTTGAGGAATATATCCAATTAACGATTCGAATTCCTAAATAGAAAGAAGCTGATGAGCATTACTCGTCAGCTTTTTTGTCTTTCTCTCCCTTCAATTCATGATATTTACTTATTATTAATTAATTGGTAAAATATGATTTTCATAGTAGAAGGGAGGTGACATGTAACCGATGAAAATGAAAAAGACTATTTTTGCTATTATCTGTTATTTACTATTCTCTTTTTCTCTTTTTTCAAATGAAACGACTGTATTTGCTGTGAGCACGTCAACGAATCATAATACTCATTCAGCGGAAGAAGAAACGATTACGAAAGAAGAACTGAGTACTCTGAAGAAACAAGGTGTGGTTTCGACAGATGTAACGGTTCAACAATTAAATCAAGAGCAAGCGTCTCAGGACGATGCGATCGATGTGATCACAGCTGATGATGATTTGGAGAACTATGGTTTAAGGCAAAACAAACAGGATGAAGTGGTAACGGATGAAAGGCCGAATACCATTCGCCATCTTTTTGGTAAACCGTATCCTGGAACCGATATTATGCCTCAAAAAGGGGATATATTGGTGACGAGCACTGGTGCTTTGAATGGTTTAATTGGTCATGCAGGCATCGTCATTAATGAGAAAAGCTATGCATCCATTCCTGGGTTCCGGCAGCATCCAAATATTGATTCCATTCAAAGCTGGTTTCGCTATAGTGCCAATACAAAGGTGATTCGGATTAATCATCAGGAAAAGGCAGATTTAGCAGGGGATTGGGCGCATGATTACGTGAAAGACCATCCGAAGGCTCGATATTCGATCACTATGTCTATTCAATCCTTGGACCCTACTTATTGTTCAAAGATTGTATGGCAGGCTTACGCGAAAACCGGGGACGCTGTTGGACATGCGACATTTACCATTAAAGCACCCTATGGGTTTTTGAAAAAGAAGAACTATAAAACAGTGACACCTAAAGTCATTGTAAGTGAAGGCCGAAAAATTGGCGGGCTAAACTTTTGATTGTATCTCCCTCACTTTTATAAAAGTGGGGGTTTTTTGTCTCGTTATTTTCTTCAAAAAGATATATTAATATACTTTTAAAACGTATTTTTATGCATCTATCCATGTACGGAAACACAGATTCATTCACGAATTTATAGTGGAGAAACAAAAAAAGCAAACGTTTCATACTTTTTTTGATAGAATAGGAAGTATGAATGAATGAGAAACTTGTTAAGTTGAAAGTGGGTGACATCGTGGGGAAAATCATAGCGATTACCAACCAGAAGGGCGGCGTTGGGAAGACGACAACTTCTGTTAATTTGGGTGCGTGTTTAGCATACATAGGAAAACGAGTGTTGTTAGTTGATATTGATCCGCAGGGAAATGCCACGAGTGGTATTGGGATTGAGAAGGCCGATGTAGAGAAGTGCGTGTACGATATTTTAGTAGACGATGCAGATGTACTTGATGTGATTAAGACGACAGAGGTCGAAAATCTTGATGTCATTCCTGCGACGATACAGCTTGCAGGGGCGGAAATTGAGCTTGTGCCTACGATCTCACGTGAAGTGAGGCTGAAAAGAGCACTTGAATCTGTGAAGCAAAATTATGATTATATGATTATTGACTGCCCGCCATCACTTGGATTACTGACGATTAATGCGTTAACTGCATCCGATTCTGTTTTAATACCGGTTCAGTGTGAATATTATGCGCTTGAAGGATTGAGTCAATTGTTGAATACGGTTCGTCTTGTGCAGAAACATCTAAATACCGACCTTGCCATTGAAGGTGTCTTACTGACAATGCTTGATGCAAGAACAAACCTTGGAATCCAAGTCATCGAAGAAGTAAAAAAATACTTTAGAGATAAAGTCTATCAGACCGTGATTCCGAGAAATGTGAGACTAAGTGAAGCGCCTAGTCATGGGAAACCTATTATCTTGTATGATCCACGTTCAAGAGGTGCAGATGTCTATTTAGACTTAGCAAAGGAAGTGGATGCGAATGGCTAAAGGTCTTGGAAAGGGTATTAATGCGCTATTTAACAATGTGGATTCCAATGAAGAAACTGTCGAAGAAATTAAGTTGAAGGATTTGCGTCCGAACCCTTATCAGCCGAGGAAAACGTTTGATGATGATGCATTGTCTGATCTCAAGGAATCGATTCAGCAGCACGGTGTTTTACAGCCGATTATTGTTCGTAAATCGATTAAAGGATATGACATTGTCGCAGGAGAACGCCGTTTCCGTGCAGCACAACAAGCTGGTTTGACAACGATTCCTGCGATCGTCAGGGAATTTTCAGAAACACTGATGAGGGAGATCGCTCTTTTAGAAAACTTACAGCGCGAGGATTTATCTCCATTAGAGGAAGCGGAAGCCTATGCCTCCTTACTAGATCACTTAAGTGTGACTCAAGAGGAATTAGCCAAGCGGTTAGGAAAAAGCAGACCGCATATTGCGAACCACCTTCGTTTATTAACATTACCAGATGAAGTACAAAAGCTAATTGCGGATGGAACATTATCCATGGGACATGGACGCACGTTGCTTAGTTTGAAAAACAAAAAGAAGCTGGCTCCATTGGTAAAGAAGGTCGTGGACGAAGGATTGAATGTCCGTCAGGTTGAGAAACTTGTTCAGCAATTAAATGAAAATGTTCCACGTGAAACAAAGAAAAAAGAAGCACCAAAGGATCGCATGTTGAAAGAAAGAGAATCTTTCTTACAAAATTACTTTGGTACTTCAGTGACGATCAAGAAACAGAAGAAAAAAGGGAAAATTGAGATTGAATTTCTCTCAAATGAAGATTTAGAAAGAATTCTTGAATTGCTTTCTACGAGAGAATTATCGGAATGACCATCTTGATATGAGATGGTCTTTTTTATATTCTTCCCGTGATATTTTGAATAGGGATGAAAAGAGAACGGCTTTTTTCTCTCGTCCAATCCATTTGATCAATGTGGGATAGACTTTCAGAAAGTGTATTGGCCATAGACATTACAAGATGAAGACGTGTGTTTTGGAGAACGAAGTATTCCATAAAACCGCTCACGTTGACGATTCCATTAATATGAATATTACCTACTTCTGGCAGCTCTTTTTGCACACCTGCACCGGGCTTTAACGGTCCTTCTCCAATTTGAAACGATCCTACACTTTTCACTCTACCTAAACAGGCATCAACGGCTACGATAAATGGGTGTTTATGAGCTTGTTCAATTTCAGCGAGCTTTTCCTTTAAATTGACCGCATGCACTGGGTCAGAGAGAGTGCCGTATACATGCAGCTTTTTTAAATCAAGACTTGAAAGCTTTGTTCCTACAAGTGGACCTAGAGAGTCACCGGTTGAGCGGTCTGTTCCTATGCAGACGATGGCAACGGGTCTTTTTCCTGCTTTCTGAAGATGCGAGAATAAAATACTTTTAAGCTGCTGAATGGCATTTGTATCCGTATGGGACACGTATTCTTTCACCCTATTTCTTAAAAAAAGACCGTTCTTGCTATTCATAGGTCTCACTTCCTTGTCATAGTAGTTAGTATCAGTATACGGAAACAAGCTTAATTCTATACCTATGAGGTGATGATTGTGTGGAAGGCTGGTTCAAGGTGGACGCTTTTAATTTTAGGAAGCTTGATAGGAGCGGGATATGCCTCCGGTCAAGAAATTTGGCAGTTTTTTGGCCTTGATAGCGGACTAGCCATTCTACTGTTTACGCTCATGTTTATGCTGTCTACCTATGTGGTGTTAAAAATCAGTTATGAGGTTCGTGCCGATCATTTTGTGCCGGTGTTAGAGCGTCTTGTAGGTCCTTGGCTGGCCAAGGTGTATGATATTTTAATTGTTCTTTATCTATTCACGACAACAACAGTCATGATTGCCGGTGGCGGGGTGACACTTGAGATGTATCATGTGCCATTTTGGGTTGGAATCGGTGCATTTTGTTTATTCTCATTTATGATTTTTTTCTGGGATGTGAAAGGGCTCTTATCTGTGAATGCTTTCATTATACCAATTTTGGTGGCGGGGCTCATCTATGCGTTTGTTTTTTATTATATGAATCATGATCATATGTGGAGAATTGATTTTGGCCAGCAATACAATTGGCCTGCCAGTATCGTCTTTGCTTCTTTGAATATATTATCTGTTGTGGCGGTGCTATCTTCAGTGGGGAAAGAAATGAAGGGGCTTGGAGAGGCCAAAGTTGCGAGTATATTAAGCGGTTTGATTTTTGGTGTCATTTCTTATGTGTATAACGAAATACTAGTTGATATTTCTGGGAGTCTTTCAGCAGAAGGGATTCCTTTGTTTACAGTATTAGAGGGGGCACCAACATCATTGTTTGTGTTTATGACCATTGTTCTTTGTTTAGCGATTTATACAACAACCGCTGCGGGATTATTTGGTTTATCCAGCCGCATGCTCTCTTTTATACGAATGCCCCGCTGGTTCATTGTATTCATCATGCTTCTTTTGATGGCACCTTTAACCTCTCTTGGATTTGCTGATTTGATTGCTTTCTTGTATCCGATTTACAGCTTGCTCAATCTTTATTTGCTTGTCTGTTTAATGCTGTATCCGATTTTAAGTAAAAAGATATTTTTCCGTTCTAAAAATTATACTGATAAAATAAAATAAACACCTCTCTTTTAAAGAGAAGTGCTTATTTTATCCGAATGGAATCAATCGCTTCCTTGATATCGTCATATACAGGCATGTGCTGGAGACGCTGCATGCGTTCCTCTATTTCTGAGATGGCTTGTCCCTTTAAATGCTGGGATACGTGTTGTTTGACAATGGTTGTCTGGTTCATCATGTCTTCTGTTTTGGACAATTGGTACTCCAAGTGCATGCGTGTGTTTGCCAATTCATCGTGAAGCCGCATTTTCAGCAATCGCTTTAAATCTTTTCGTTGTCCTTCTCTGCGCATTGCCTGAATAGCGGCAATTTCTTCAGGTGATTGCGATTGTGTTTGTGGTGCAGATTGACTTTCGAATACAGACATGGAGCGGCGGGCACTCACATTTTGCAAGAAACGCTGGGCGTCACTAGGAGGTTTATTTTGATTGATCATATGGCGACTCCTTTCTTAACGAATACCCATTTGCATCGCAAGGCGTCTATCTGCCTTGGCATAGTCATCACCCATTGTGTACATATGTCTTGAAAGGGTGGAAAGTTCTTGTTCGTAGTCTCTCAAGGTGTACAAGGCATTCAGTTGTTTTTCATGAGAATAAAAGGTTGATTGCGGCTGCTCCATCCTTACTTCCTCTAACAGTGCTTCTACATCGCTATGGGTTAATAAATCATAGTGACCGAAGCCGACAAGTCCTTTCAGTTCTTGTTTTACATGATGGACGGCATCTTTTACACTATCATCAATTCCATCTATTTTCTCAAATACAGTGTGTACTTCATGTTCAATAATACTTTGTAGATCATATGATGAATTTTTTAGTAAATGGGATTTTATGATAATTTCAAGCCCGCTTTGTGCATATGCACGGCCTGAATGGATTTCTTGTAAAAGCATCGCTGTAAAACTTGTATTGTGATCAAGCTGTTCATCTAAAATACGAGCGGTTCCATTCGAATGGAATGAATACCCATTTACTTTGAATTCTCCTGAAACGAGAGCTAAAAATGCATTTGTATCAAATGATTCGTTCCACTCTATATTCATTGATGCAAAAGCTGATCTTAAAAAGGTGTCAATTTCTCTTGGTTTATATTTTATGGATTCTTGGACCGATCCCTGCTCCCGGGGTGGTACGGTGTACTTGACTTGTCCAACTCCATGATCATGGCGATTGAGTAAACCTACATAATGATTGGGTTGAATATATTCCGTGAGAACATGGGTATATTTTCCTTCTACTGCTTTTTGCTGAATGGAAGGTGCCAGGCTGCTCCATATATTTGGGCTATCGAATGTGATGGCTTTTTTGACAGCTGGCTGTTCTGTCGCAATGTAAGCACAAACAGCACCGGCAAGCGCTTGTCCAGTGAGATAGATGGTTGCATTCGGGTGCTTCTGACAGACGTCCTCGATGTATTCCTTCCCTTTAAAAAAGACATGATCTTGTTTCCCGGCTAAGGATTTTCTTTCAATGGGGTAGGCATAATCCGTTTTTAACAATGATTGGGTAGCCGTTTGAACATCTTGTGTCGATGTCACCGTCATTTGTTTTGGCAGAGGACAGTGAAACGCGACAATGAACTCATCTGACTGTTCCTGCTGCATCGTTAAACCATATAATTGATGATCTATTTTTAGAAAATCGTTGACAGTGAGCGTATGCTGACCTACTTCTATCGTATGGTTCTGCTGGTAATTCTCTGCGTTTCCAGCGTGATCGGATATGATTTTATAATCTTTGTCGGTTAATCTATCCTTTCGATTGACCATCGTACCTGCTCCCTCACATAACATTTATGCAGATATCATAAATCAAAAAATATGGAAAAACCACAGCGTTCTACCAATAAAAACCTTTTGACCTACAGTGTTTGTGACAATATTGAAAAAAAGCGGAGTTTAAGTAACTATTGGTCACAAATAAAATGATCTAAAAGAAGGGTTTTTTCTATAAAAAAGAACGGGATTGATACATGACAGCGGCTCTTTATTTTGTGCATTGCTCTCTATCGGCATTTTTTTGTACAATAGATTTAATGAAGTGAGCAAGAGAGGTGAATGCTGATGGCAGATAAAGCATTTGGGTTACATGACGTCGTTGAAATGAAAAAACCCCATCCATGTGGTGCCAATCGGTGGAAAGTTATTCGTTTGGGCATGGATATTCGTATTAAATGCGAAGGGTGCGGGCACAGCGTGATGATCCCAAGAAGAGATTTTGAACGAAAAATGAAGAAAATTCTCGTCAAGCATGAGGAGCCAACTGCTTAAGTAGGCCTCATGCTTTTTTGATGAAATTTGTCTTTTGTTCAGAGAAACAGCTGTAATTTCTCATTTTAAAGCTCCGATTTAGTCTTTTTGGTAATGTTTCTTCTATTGAAAATGCATGATGGTTAGCTTGTCTTTTCATGTAAACCTACTTATAATTGCTCTAGGTTCATATTACGCAGTATAACGAGCACGTTTCATATAGAGGAGATGAAAGAATGGCTTTAACAGCTGGTATTGTTGGCTTACCTAACGTCGGGAAGTCAACGCTATTTAATGCAATTACACAGGCTGGAGCGGAGTCTGCTAACTATCCGTTCTGTACCATTGATCCAAACGTCGGAATTGTAGAAGTTCCAGACGAGCGTTTGCAAAAACTGACAGAATTAGTGCAGCCAAAAAAGACAGTTCCGACTGCTTTCGAATTCACTGATATTGCTGGTATTGTGAAAGGGGCATCTAAAGGAGAAGGTTTAGGGAATAAATTCCTTTCTCACATTCGTCAAGTAGATGCAATCTGTCACGTGGTGAGAGCATTTGCTGATGATAACATTACACATGTGTCAGGTAAGGTTGACCCAGTGTCAGATATTGAAACGATTAATTTAGAATTGATTTTGGCTGATCTAGAAACGGTTGAAAAGCGTTTAACTCGTGTGAGTAAGCTTGCGAAACAAAAAGATAAGGAAGCGGTAGCTGAATTTGATATTTTGGAAAAGCTGAAGGACGCATTTGAAGCTGGAAAATCTGCAAGATCGGTTGAATTTACAGATGAGCAGCAGAAGCTTGTAAAGCAACTTCATTTACTCACGTCAAAACCTATTCTGTATGTAGCAAATGTGAGTGAGGACGAAGTAGCAGATCAGGACGGAAACGAATATGTACAGCAAATTCGTGAGTTTGCATCTGGCGAGAACGCTGAAGTCATCGTCGTTTGTGCGAAGATTGAGTCTGAAATTGCAGAGCTTGAAGGAGAAGAGAAGCAAATGTTCCTTGAAGAGCTAGGCATCAAAGAATCAGGTTTAGATCAGTTGATTAAAGCGTCTTATTCACTTCTTGGCTTAGCTACGTATTTCACAGCAGGTGAGCAAGAAGTACGTGCTTGGACATTTAAAAAAGGAATGAAGGCGCCGGAATGTGCTGGAATCATTCATACGGACTTCGAGCGTGGATTTATTCGTGCTGAAACGGTTGCTTATGAAGATTTACTAGCTGGCGGAAGTATGTCTGCTGCAAAAGAAGCAGGAAAAGTTCGTTTAGAAGGTAAAGAATATATAGTGAAAGATGGAGACGTCATTCATTTCCGTTTTAACGTATAGGTTCTTGTCATAGGCAAAGTAATTTGTTATAATATACAATTGTGAGTAATATAATTTATTGCTCCTTGCCCGTATAGGGCCGCTTAGACCAAAAGGAGGTGCAATCAGATGAGAAAGTACGAAGTTATGTACATCATCCGCCCAACAGTTGACGATGAGGCTAAAAAAGCAGTTATCGACCGTTTTAATAACGTGTTAACTTCTAACGGTGCGGAGATCACTGGAACAAAGGATTGGGGTAAACGTCGTCTTGCATACGAAATCAACGATTTCCGTGAAGGCTTCTACCAAATCGTAAACGTTCAATCTGACGCTGCAGCAGTTCAAGAATTTGACCGCTTAGCTAAGATCAGTGACGATATCATTCGCCACATTGTTGTTAAAGAAGAAGAATAAATCATTGAAATATATATTTAAAGGTGGTCTTTCAATATGCTAAACCGTGTTGTATTGGTCGGAAGACTAACAAAAGACCCTGAGCTTCGCTACACGCCTAATGGTGCGGCTGTAGCCACGTTTACTCTAGCTGTGAATCGTACGTTTACGAATCAATCTGGAGAGCGTGAAGCCGATTTCATTAACTGTGTTACTTGGAGAAGACAAGCCGAGAACGTGGCTAATTTCTTGAAAAAAGGAAGTCTTGCCGGTGTAGACGGTCGCTTGCAGACAAGAAACTATGAAAACCAGCAAGGACAGCGTGTCTTCGTGACAGAAGTTCAAGCTGAAAGTGTTCAATTTCTTGAGCCTAAAAGCGGCGGTGCTGGTTCAGGTGGATACAGCGGCGGTGGCAATAGCGGAGGCCAGTATTATGGCGGCAGCCAAAATGATCAGAATCCATTTGGAAATGAACCAAGTCAAAATCCATATGGCAATCAAAACAACCAAAATCGTAATCAGGGAAATAGCTTCAATGATGACCCATTTGCGAATGATGGTAAACCGATTGACATCTCCGATGATGATTTGCCATTCTAATTGATCTGAAAAAAATGACCAAAGGAAAGGTGTGAAAACAAATGGCAGGTGGACGCAGAGGCGGTCGTGCGAAACGTCGTAAAGTATGTTTCTTTACTTCTAACGGAATCACGCACATCGATTACAAAGATGTTGATCTTCTTAGAAAGTTTGTTTCTGAGCGTGGTAAAATTTTACCTCGTCGTGTAACAGGAACTAGCGCTAAGTATCAACGTAAATTGACATTAGCGATTAAAAAATCACGTCAAATGGCATTACTTCCATACGTTACTGGTGAGTAAGTCGTTGACTTAAAAGCGAAGGGCCTTGAGCTCTTCGCTTTTTTTATTTGTCTCACTTTTATGAGAAAGTCGTTTCTGGCAGTCTAACTAGGGGAAGTATGTAAAAAGAGAGTCAACGTGACAGTTTGTTCTATACAAATACTAGGTTAATCTGTCATATTGGTATTTTAAAATATACTTGCAGTCAGGGCGTGGGAAGATGATTGAATTTAAGAATGTATCGATGCAATTTTCTGATGACCGCTATGCCGTTCAATCTGTTGATTTGGAGATTCAAAAAGGTGAATTTTTTGTATTGATTGGACCTAGTGGAAGCGGGAAAACGACGACTTTGAAAATGATCAATCGTCTCATCTCTTCTACAGAAGGTGAGATTTACATAAAGGGTCGAACCATCAGCGATTATGATATTTATGAGCTGCGCTGGGATATTGGTTATGTGCTTCAGCAAATTGCGCTGTTCCCTCATATGACCATAGAAGAGAATATTGCTGTAGTGCCAGAGCTGAAACAATGGAAGCGGACTGAGACGAATCAGCGTGTTGATGAGTTGATGTTCATGGTGGGGCTTGAGCCTTCTACCTATCGACATCGAAAGCCAGCAGAGCTTTCAGGAGGACAGCAGCAGCGAGTAGGCGTAGCACGGGCACTTGCTGCTGATCCTGAGATTGTCCTAATGGATGAACCTTTTAGTGCGTTAGATCCACTGACGAGAGAGAAATTACAAGATGATCTGCTTGAGTTACAGCGCCGTATTCAAAAGACCATCGTTTTTGTGACACATGATATGCAGGAAGCCATGAAACTTGGAGATCGGATATGTGTGATGAATGAAGGAAAAGTGGTGCAGGTTGGTCGCCCAGAGGAATTGATTCAGCATCCAGTTAATCCATTTGTGCGGGAGTTTGTTTCAGGAGCTGCCCGTCATGTAGACCATCAAGCATTTGAGCTGACAACTATTTCTCAGCCCATGCCTCAAGATGATCTGTTAGGCGATGAGGTGGTCTCCATCCATGCGACGCTGGAAGAGGTTCTATCTCGACTGGCAGAGCATGAAGAGCTTGTTGTTGAGAAGGATGGGGAACGGATTGGACTCATCACTCGTCAAGCGGTGATTCAGTATTTAGCCGGTACTTCTGCTGAGAGGGGCGAGACACATGAATGAATGGACCAGTGTGCTATGGGCTCGAAAAGATCAGCTCGGACACGCCTTACTTGAGCATATTCAAATTTCCTTCATTGCGTTATTTCTAGCGATTTTGATTGCCATTCCATTAGGGATTTATTTAACGAGAGTCCCTAAGATAGCAGAGTGGATCATTGGGGTGACGGCTGTCTTGCAGACAATTCCGTCTTTGGCGCTGCTTGGACTGCTGATTCCTCTCGTTGGGATTGGTCAAGTGCCTGCAATTATCGCTCTTGTCGTCTATGCTCTTCTTCCTATTTTAAGGAACACATATACAGGCATTCGTGAGGTCGATCCGTCGCTGCGGGAAGCGGCGCTCGCTATGGGAATGAATCACCGCAAACGCTTATTAAAAGTAGAACTCCCTCTTGCTATGCCTGTGATCATGGCAGGTATCCGAACGGGGATGGTCCTCATTGTAGGGACAGCCACTCTTGCAGCTCTTATTGGGGCAGGTGGATTAGGGAGTCTGATTCTGCTTGGAATTGATCGAAATGATATGTCTTTGATCATCATTGGTGCTATTCCAGCTGCATTACTTGCGCTCTTATTTGATGTGGTCTTGCGGACACTTGAGAAAATCTCCTTTAAAAAAACCGTGATCTCTGTGACGGTATTTGCTGTAATAGCAGGAGCAGTTGTCGCTACCCCATTGCTGTTTCAACAAGAAAAGAAAGAGATCACCATTGGAGGGAAGCTGGGGTCAGAGCCTGAAATTTTGATCTCCATGTATAAGCTTTTAATTGAGCAGGATACAGATATCCAAGTCAATCTTAAGCCTGGTCTTGGTAAGACGTCCTTTGTTTTTCAAGCACTGCGGTCTGGTGATATTGACATCTATCCTGAATTTACAGGGACAGCGATTTCTGAATTTCTGAAAGAAACAGCGAAAAGCACGGATAAGGAAAAAGTGTATGAGCAAGCGCGCCAAGGTTTGGCGTCATCCTTTCAGCTTCAGCTTCTTCAGCCGATGGCTTATAACAATACATATGCTTTAGCCGTGCCTCAATCACTAGCGGATCAATATGATTTATCAAAGATTTCAGATCTGGGTCAAATCAAGAATCGTATACGTGCTGGCTTTACTTTAGAGTTTTCTGATCGTCAGGATGGATATTTAGGCATTCAAAAAGCTTATCAGTTTTCTTTTGACGATGTGGTCACGATGGAACCGAAACTTCGATATCGAGCCCTTCAAAAAGGGAATATCCAGTTGGTCGATGCGTATTCAACAGACAGTGAATTGAGACAATACAAGTTGAAGGTGCTTGATGATGACAAGCATGTTTTCCCGCCCTATCAAGGAGCGCCCTTGCTAAGACAGGAGACATTAAAAGAGTATCCTGAGATTGAGGCCTCTCTCAACAAGCTCGCTGGTCAAATCACAGATGATGAGATGAGAGAAATGAATTACGAAGTCAATGTGAAGGGGAAAGATGCATTTCAAGTAGCCGAAGCCTATTTAAAAAAGAAAAAATTGCTTCAATAATTAAGGAGAAGCAGGTCTGCTATATATAAAGCGACCTGCTTTTGAAAAGAAAAAAACAAAAATCATTGACATCTATTTCAAAAAAGAATATCCTTAATTCGAGATAAATATATTTTTTTGGTCATATATCTCGAATTCGAGATAATATAAAAGCGTCAGTCAAGACATAATGAGTAGGGACATGTTACGTCATGAAGAGGAGGTCATTAGAAGTGAAGAAAACAGAAGGAATTCACCATATCACAGCAATTGTTGGTCATCCTCAGGAGAACGTTGATTTTTATGCAGGTGTTTTAGGTCTGCGTCTCGTGAAAAAGACCGTCAATTTTGATGATCCAGGCACATATCATTTATATTTTGGAAATGAAGGAGGTTCTCCAGGTACCATTATTACGTTTTTCCCTTGGCCAGGTGCACAAAAGGGACAAATTGGAGCAGGTCAAGTAGGTGTGACAACATATGTCGTACCGACCGGTGCCTTCTCTTTTTGGAAGGAACGCCTTGAGCAGTTTGACGTTTCTTATGAATTGATTGAACGCTTTGGTGAGGCCTTTCTCTCATTTGAAGATCCGCACGGTTTATTGATAGAACTTGTAGAGCGTGAAGAAGGAAAACAGAATGACTGGACATTTAATGGGGTGACACCAGAAGTAGCGATTAAAGGGTTTGGCGGAGCTGTTTTATTAACTTCACAGCCTGAGCAAACGATGCAGCTGCTAGAACAAACGATGGGACTTGAAAAAGTCGGCACAGAAGGAGATTATGTGAGATTCCGTTCGTTTGGAGAAATCGGCAATGTCATTGATGTGAACAAGACACCTGTTGCACGAGGACGTATGGGCGTGGGAGTTGTACATCATATTGCGTGGAGAGCAACAGATGATCAGGATCAATTAGATTGGCAAAGACATGTTGCGCAAAGCGGATATCAAGTGACGCCTGTGCAAGATCGAAATTATTTCAATGCGATTTATTTTAGAGAGCTTGGCGGCATATTATTTGAGATTGCGACCGATCCTCCAGGGTTTGCACACGATGAATCTGTGGAAACGATGGGTGAAGCGTTGAAACTGCCACCGCAATATGAGGCGCAGCGTAGTCAAATTGAACAAATTGTGCTGCCGATTGAGGTAAGAGAAATCAAAGGGAAAGGAGATTCATGATGAAGCATCTTTTTCAAAAAGGAAAGAATGAACAAAAACCTGTCCTTCTCATGCTGCATGGAACTGGCGGGACAGAGCAAGACTTATTGCCGCTTGCAGAAGTGGTAGACCCTGAAGCATCTGTTCTTAGTGTGAGAGGAAATGTATCAGAAAACGGCATGCCGCGTTTTTTCAGGCGTTTGGCAGAGGGTGTTTTTGATGAGCAAGATTTAATTGAGCGTACAGAGGAATTATATACATTTATCGGGGAAGCAGCAGATAAGTATGGATTTGATCGTCACAATGTGGTAGCCATCGGCTATTCAAACGGGGCGAACATTGCTGGAAGTCTGTTATTCCATTACGGAGATGCGCTGAAAGGAGCGATCCTGCATCATCCAATGGTCCCAAGACGAGGGGTTTCATTACCTTCATTAGCGGGGAAACAAGTCTTTATAGCAGCTGGTGAAAATGACCCAATGTGCCGTCCTGAGGAATCTCAGGAACTGGAGCAACTGCTTCAGGAGGCGGGAGCATCCGTAACGCTTCATTGGGAAAATCGTGGACATCAGCTAACGAGAGAAGAAGTCGATGCTGCGGCATTGTGGTATCGTCGTCAATTTAAATAAGGTGGGGAATACAGGTGGGATTTTTACAGAAGCTATTTGGGCAAACCAAACAAAAGGAGATGGAACAAGTGGAAAACGTAAAACTAGCGATTATTTATTATAGTTCAACAGGTACAAACTATCAGATGGCAAAATGGGCTGAGGCTGGAGCGAAAGAAGCTGGTGCTGAAGTCAAAATTTTAAAGGTTCCTGAATTGGCACCAGAAGCCGTTGTTGCATCAAATCCAGCATGGAAAGCACATTTAGATGAAACAAAAGATGTCCCTGAAGTTCAGTTAAGTGACTTAGAGTGGGCAGATGCCATTATTTTCAGCATGCCGACACGTTTCGGTAACTTACCGGCTCAAATGAAGCAATTCTTAGACACAACAGGCGGTTTATGGTTCCAAGGGAAACTAGCAAACAAAGCAGTGAGTGCGATGACATCTGCACAAAACCCAAATGGCGGACAGGAGCAGACAGTTCTGAGCCTTTATACAACGATGTTCCACTGGGGAGCCATTATTGCCGCTCCTGGATACACGGATGATTCCTTATACGGCGCAGGGGGTAACCCTTACGGTGTGAGTGTGACTGTTGACCAAAATGGAAAGATCCAAGAGGATGCAGAAGCAGCCGCAAAACATCAGGCGAAACGTACAGTAAATGTAGCAGAATGGATCAAAAAAGGTCAAAACGCATAATAGATGTATACAAAAAGAATGCAGCCACTCCGCTGCATTCTTTTTTCATTAATAAGGATCTGAAGGGGTGCTGTTGTTGATCGCATCGTTGACAGCCTGTGCCGCGCCTGTTGAGCCAATGGGACCGCTTGGCTCCTCTTGTTTGAAGGCTTTTAAGCCATCGGCCACACGTTTTCCGTAGTCAGGATCAGCTTTTGTGAAGTTTTCGATCATTTGGTCTTGGATGTCTTTTTGACAGGTAGCTAAGGTGTTGACTAAGTTTTTAATCAGTTCCTCACGTTCCCAATCATTGAAGCGGCGATAGGTTTCTCCGGCTTGTCCGAAATTGTTCGGGCGGTCAATGGCTTCTCGCTTGACTTCACCCTCTACAAAAGGCGTATGATCCTTTCCATCTTGCTGCGCTTCTTTTAATCCTCCGAGAATGGACGGTTCATAATTCACATGTGGGTTTTGTCCTTTTCCTTGATCCACATGATATTCCATTTGCCCATCTCGCTGATTGGTGGCAACATGCTTTTTCGGTGCATTGATCGGCAGCTGTAAATAATTTGGCCCGACTCGATATCGCTGCGTATCAGAGTAAGAGAAGGTACGTCCTTGCAGCAATTTATCATCTGAGAAATCTAATCCGTCTACAAGAACCCCCGTCCCAAAGGCAACCTGTTCCACTTCTGCAAAATAATTTTCTGGATTTTTGTTTAGCACCATTCGTCCGATCGGTTTCCATGGATAGTCATCCTTGTACCAGAGCTTTGTCGGATCGAGTGGATCAAAGTCTAGATGGGGGTGGGTGTCATCTTCCATGATTTGCGCGTATACTTCCCATTCAGGATGATCCCCTTGTTCAATGGCTTCATATAAATCCTGTGTGGCATGATTAAAGTTTTCCCCTTGAATGGCTTGGGCTTGTTCTTGTGTCAGGTTGCGAATTCCTTGCTTTGGTTCAAAGTGATATTTGACCAGTACTGCTTTTCCTTCATGATTCACCCATTTATAGGCATGGACGCCAGAGCCTTGCATGTGCCGGTATGTGGCGGGAATGCCCCATGGTGAGAAGAGAAATGTCACCATATGTGTTGCTTCAGGTGATTGTGAAACGAAATCAAAAATGCGCTCGCCATCCTGACGATTGGTGACAGGATCAGGCTTAAAGGCATGAACCAAATCAGGGAATTTCAAAGCATCTCGAATAAAGAAAATTTTGAGGTTGTTCCCAACGAGATCCCAGTTGCCGTCTTCTGTATAAAATTTGATCGCAAATCCCCGCGGATCGCGTAAAGTTTCTGGTGAATGTCCGCCGTGAATAACAGAAGAGAATCGAACGAAGACAGGGGTCTTTTTTCCTTTCTCTTGAAATAATTTGGCTCTTGTATAAGTGGAAATGGGTTCGTCACCGAATGTACCGTAGGCTTCAAAGTATCCGTGTGCGCCGGCACCTCGTGCGTGAACGACACGTTCAGGGATGCGTTCACGATCAAAATGACTGATTTTCTCTAGGAAATCGTAGTTTTCAAGCGTAGTCGGTCCTCTATTCCCAACGGTTCTCATGTTTTGATTATCTGTTACCGGGTGACCTTGTCGATTCGTCAAGGTTTCTTCTGACTCTGAAGATGATTTAGGCTGTTGATCTTCTTTCAAGGTAGAATCCCTCCTTCAATATCTCCCTAACAATATGGTCATGTTGCTCCCTATTTCATACAAGGATTGATATAATGAGTGAAAACTTTTATGAGGAGCGGACCTAATGATTCGATTACACTGCCTTCACGCACATCCATCTAATATTTCTTACATTGACGACGCTTTCTATGACACAGGATTTGATCTGCATCACATCGTCGATTCATCATTTATGGAACGAGCCAAACAAGATCCCGCATTTGATCTTGAGCAGCAGCAAACCTATGCCATCAACAGACTCATGCAAGAAGGAGAGGCTGATCTTGTTTTATTAACGTGTACACAATACATTGCGGCTTTGGGGGAGCAGCAGCACCTGTTCAAACAACCAATTGTTCCGATAGATGAGCCGTTATTTGAGCAGATTTGTGAGCGAGAGGGTCCGCTTCAGCTGGTGTTTTCAAACCCAGATACAGTAGAAGGAACGATGAAGCGACTGTCTTCATATGTAAAAGAGCGGGGAAAGCAGTTGAAGGCAGAAGTGGTTGTGCTAGAGGATGTCTTTCATCTTTGCTTGAACGGTGATATACAAGCCTACCATGAGCGAATCATGGAACAGTTAAGGCAATCTGTGAAGCAGCAGCATGGAGATATTTGTGTGATGCAGCTCTCGATGGTTCACGCTGCAAAGCAGGTGGAGCAGGAAACAGGAGTGTCCATCATTCATCCGCTATCACCACTCAAACCATTTGTTTATCAAAAAATAACGGCTTTAAAAGAGTGAACCCGTCAGGTTCGCTCTTTTTGTATAGAAACGTAAATGGGATGACATGTTAAAAAAATAATGGAGCGCAAACTATTTTTAACAGATGCGCGTCTATCCAATGTAAGAAATAACAGATGCGCATTTAAGATAAAGGAGCTCTTTGTAAAATGAAGAAACGAAAGATTGATGATCAATTTGCGGATTACGTAATGGAGCATAAACACAGTTTTTATCGATTGTCCTATAGCTATGTCAAAAACCCAGAAGATGCGATGGATGTCGTTCAAGAGGCGATTCATAAAGCACTCAAATCTGTTCACCGATTAGAGGATGCGACTAAGATGCATAGCTGGTTTTATAAAATCGTCGTAAACGCTGCCCTCGACTTTTTACGAAAGAAGAAGCGTGTGCAAGTGACAGACGATGACACGCTGGAATTTTTATCACAGGGTGAATCGGATGTCTATGAGGATCAAGATGTCAGACGGGCGATAGAAGATTTGCCGGAGATGTATCGGGTCATCATTATATTAAGATTCTTTGAGGATTTAAAGCTAGAGGACATTGCTCATATTCTTGGAGAAAATGAAAACACCATTAAAACAAGATTATATAAGGCGTTGCGGCTTTTAAAAGTAGAATTATCGCAGGAGGAAATATAAATGGATAAGCATTTGGAACAGTTAAAAGAGGAATATTTAGAAATCCCTATTCCCCCGGAATACGATGCTATGGTTGAACGGACATTAAAACGAAAAAACAAGAAACCTCATTTTCAGAAATGGACGATCGGACTGGTTGCTGCGGCTGCTTTATTTGTCACCACTGTAAATGTCAGTCCGCAGGCAGCAAGAGCGATTTCAGAAGTACCCGTCATTGGAGAGCTTGTGAAAGTCGTGACGTTCACAGAATTTAAAAAGAGCGATCAGGGAACAAATATTGATCTCAAAACACCACACGTTTCAGGGCTTGGGGACGGAAAATTACAAGACAGCCTGAATCAAAAATATTTAGCTGAAAACAAAAAGCTGTATCAAGATTTTGAAAAGGAAACAAAGGGTTATAAAAATGGTCATTTGAGTGTAGAGAGCGGATATGAAGTAAGAACAAATAATGATCAAATTCTTTCACTAGGTCGATACAAGGTGACAACTCAGGCTTCTGCGGCAGAGGAAATGACATATGATACGGTGGATAAGAAAAACCATGTACTCATTACATTACCAAGTCTGTTTAAAGATGACCGTTATATTGATGTGATTAGTGAAAATATTAAAGAACAAATGAAGAAACAGATGAAAGAGGATTCAAATAAGATTTACTGGATGACGAAGCAAGATACGGTTGATCCGTTTAAGAAGATTCAGCCAGATCAAAGTTTCTATATCAATTCAAAAGGCAAACTGGTGATTTCCTTCAACGAATATGATGTGGCGCCTGGTTACATGGGTGTAGTTGAATTCACGATTCCAACAAGCGTGCTAAAGGATGTTCTTGTCAGCGATATGTACATTCATTAAAAGAAGAAAAAAGACTGCTGAAGATGTCAGCAGTCTTTTTATGTTTATGAAGAAAGTGCGTCTGTTAGTGCAGGCACGACTTGTTTCTTTCTTGATACAACACCTTTGAGTAAAGCAGTGTTGTTTTCAAGTGTGACATTAAATGCTTTTTCTACTTTTGCTGCTTCAGCACCAAGGGCAAGCGCAAGAGAATCATTTTCTAGAATGTCTGTGATCACTAAAACAAATAGATCAAGACCTTTCGCTGCGATAACTTCATTGATTTTTGCTTCGATGTCAGCTTGTCTTGCTGTTACTTCAGCAATATCAACTGTATTAACTTGTGCAATTTCGACTTTGCTGTTACCTAGTGCAAATTCTTTTGCATCCAGTGTGATTAATTCTTGAACTGTTTTTTGGCTTAGGTCAGCTCCTGCTTTCAGCATATCTAAACCATATACGTCAGGGTCTACTCCTGCGATTTTTGCCAGCTCATGCGCAGCATCAACATCCTGCTGTGTGCATGTTGGGGATTTGAATAGCAAGGAATCAGAAATGATCGCAGACAAAAGCAAACCAGCGATTTCTTTTTCAATTGTGACTTGGTGCTCTTTGTACATTTTGTTTAAGATCGTTGCTGTGCAGCCAACTGGCTCAGCACGATAGTAAAGAGGTTCACTTGTTTCAAAGTTGGCAATACGGTGATGGTCAATGACCTCTGTCACTTGTACTTGATCAATATCGCTTACACTTTGTTGGAATTCGTTATGATCGACAAGAATGACTTGTTTTGTTTCGTTTGCAGCCGTTTCAATGAAACGAGGTGCTTCTTGTTTAAAGAAATCTAATGCGTATTGTGTTTCTCCATTGATTTCTCCAAGTCTGACAGCTTCTGCTTGAACGCCAATTTTGTTTTTCAGATCAGCGTAAGCGATAGCAGAGCAAATCGTGTCTGTGTCAGGGTTTTTGTGTCCGAATACGAGTGTTTTTCCCATGTGAATTCTCCTTCTTACTTTTATTGATGATGTTTCTATTCTAACAGCTTTTGACCTTGAATTCAGGGTTTATAGCTAAGAATAATCTAAAAAATTGTAACATGCTGTCTGAAAAGTTGCATGTACAAGACGATCTAAGTTGTTCCACGTGAAACGCTCTTGGGATAGCCTGCATTTTACTTGCGATTTGCGGCTATGGTAAAATAAAGGTTGGGTCAAGATATGACGGAGCGTACATCGTACGTATACATAGAAGTACACATTGAGCAAGATATAGAAAAATGATTGGATTGAGGTGAAGGTGTGAAACAAACAAAAGCGTTAGTAGAAGGCGCTATCATGATCAGTATTTTTGCGGTAATGACGCTGTTTTATTTGTATGTGCCACTTTTATCCATTATTTTCTTCATGGCTGCTCCGATTCCGATCATTCTCTATACAATCAGGCATGGCTTGAAAAAAGGAATTGCGGCTGGCGCTATTGGCATAGTGATCAGCTTTTTAATTGGGTCTATTAATGGGCTGTTAAGTGCGCCAATGCTGATTGCTGTTGGAATAGGTATGGGTGTTTTCTACAGCAGGAGGCAGCCAGGTCAGGCTATCATTACGGGTGCGCTGATCTACTTATTCAGTTTTCTCATTTACTTTGTTGTCAGTGTCCAGCTGTTTCAAGTAGATATACTGGGTGTCGCAAAGGAATCAATTGACCAAATCATGCCGATGGTAGAGAGTACCTTAAAACAATCTGGCGCTTCTGATCAGGACATAGCAAAACAACTCAAGCAGTTTAGAGAGATGCAGGATACGGCATTAAATTCTTTACCTGTAGCGCTTTTGATTTTTGTCACGCTGATGTCTTTCGTCAATCATTGGTTTGTGCGGCCGTTGATCAAACGGTTTGTTCCAGACATGCCAGCTCTTAAGAAATTTAAGGATATGCGACTGCCAAAAAGCATGGTATGGTATTATTTACTCACACTGCTTTTGATGCTGATTCAGCCGGAGAAAGGCAGCTTTTTATCGCTCGTGCAAACGAGTGCTTTTCAAATTTTATTTATACTGGTGCTTATTCAGGGCTTTTCTTTTATCTTCTATTATTGCCACGAAAAAAACATCTCAAAAGTGGTACCCATTTTTGCCGTCGTATTGACGATTCTCTTTCCGCCAATCGGTGTGATTGTGCGTATTATAGGGATTGCTGACATAGGCTTTGATTTAAGAGAAAAAGTAAAAACAAATAATTCACTCTGAATGTTGAGGAGTTGATATCAGTGCCAAGCTTCTATCGAAAACCTGTCATCAAGTATCCGATCTTCGCGTTAATTGTTCTTGCGGTGATCACAGTCCTCCTCAACCTTTATTTTAATTGGATCATAGGAGCGGTTGGTCTTTTAGTCCTTGCGGGTGTGCTCTACTTTTTAAAGTGGGCAGATACGCAGGTACAAAAAGAGATTGATTCATATATTTCAACATTATCCTATCGAGTCAAAAAGGTTGGAGAAGAAGCATTAATGGAGATGCCAATTGGTATTATGCTGTTTAATGACCAGTATTATATCGAATGGACCAATCCATTTCTCGCTTCGTGCTTCCATGAAAGCACACTTGTCGGCAGATCCTTGTATGATACATTTGAATCCATTGTGCCTCTTATTAAACAAGAGGTTGAGACAGAAAATGTGACGCTGAATGACCGGAAATTCAAAGTCATTATTAAACGGTCAGAGCGCCTTTTATATTTCTTTGATGTCACGGAACAAGTGCAGATTGAAAGACAGTATGAAAATGAACGAACGGTGTTATCTTATATCTTTTTAGACAATTATGATGATGTGACGCAGGGTCTTGATGATCAGGTACGTAGCGCGATAAATAGTGAAGTCACATCGCTGTTAAACAATTGGGCACAAGAATACGGCATTTTCCTAAAAAGAATTTCATCTGAACGATTTATGGCGGTATTAAACGAGAGCATCTTAGCAGAGCTTGAAGCGTCGAAGTTTTCCATTTTAGACGAGGTTCGTGAGAAAACAGGGGCACATAGCGCCACGCTTACCCTTAGTATTGGAATCGGTGCGTCTGTTCCTTCTTTAAAAGAACTTGGCGCACTTGCGCAGTCAAGTCTTGACCTTGCCCTCGGACGAGGCGGGGATCAGGTAGCGATTAAACAGCCGAATGGGAAAGTGAAATTCTACGGCGGAAAAACCAATCCAATGGAAAAACGGACACGAGTACGCGCACGGGTCATTTCACATGCTTTAAAAGAAATTGTATCTGAAAGCGGTAATGTCATGATCATGGGGCATAAGTTCCCCGACATGGACTCTATCGGTGCCTCGATCGGGATTTTAAAGGTTGCTCAGGCGAATGGAAAAGAAGGTTACATCGTCATTGATGCCAACCAGATTGGGGACAGCGTTCAACGCTTAATTAGTGAAATTAAAAATTATGAAGAACTTTGGTCCCGTTTTATCACGCCTGAGGAAGCGATGGAGCTTGCAAAGGATGACACATTGCTTGTGGTCGTAGATACACATAAACCGTCCCTTGTGATGGAAGAACGACTGCTAAATAAGATCGAAAACGTCGTTGTCATTGACCACCATAGACGTGGTGAGGAATTTATCCGTGATCCTTTACTTGTCTATATGGAGCCGTATGCTTCATCTACAGCAGAACTTGTGACAGAGCTGTTAGAGTATCAGCCGAAGAAATTGCGGATTAACATGATTGAGGCCACAGCACTTCTTGCTGGGATCATCGTGGATACGAAGAGTTTCTCCCTCAGAACGGGGTCAAGAACGTTCGATGCAGCATCCTATCTTCGTGCAAAAGGGGCAGATCCTGTCCTTGTGCAAAAGTTTTTGAAAGAGACAGTCGATCATTACATCAAACGGGCAAAGCTCATTCAGCATACAGAGCTGTATCAAAATCAGGTAGCGATTGCTTCCTTGCCGTCTGACAGGTCTGAGTATTATGATCAAATTACGATCGCACAAACGGCTGATTCTCTCTTGTCGATGAGTGAGGTTGAAGCATCATTTGCTGTCGCAAGGCGAGATGACGATACGGTCTGTATTAGTGCAAGATCGTTAGGGGATATCAACGTTCAAATTATTATGGAAGCATTAGATGGCGGCGGTCATTTAACTAACGCTGCGACCCAGATTTATGGTATAACCATTGAAGAAGCGGTAGAGAAGTTAAAAGCTGCCATAGACGAATATTTCGAAGGAGGGGTTCAAAGATGAAAGTCATCTTTCTAAAAGACGTAAAAGGCAAAGGGAAAAAAGGCGAAGTCAAAAATGTAGCTGACGGATACGCTCACAACTTTCTCATCAAACAAGGGTTAGCTGTTGAAGCAACTCCAACGAACCTAAGTGCATTGGAAGGGCAGAAAAACAAAGAGAAAAAGAATGCCATCCAAGAGCTTGAGCAAGCGAAACAATTAAAAGAAACACTTGAGGCGCTGACAGTGGAACTCACTGCTAAATCAGGTGAAGGCGGTCGTCTATTTGGTTCGATTACAAGCAAACAGATCGCTGATAAATTGCAAAAAGAACATCAAATCAAACTCGATAAGCGTAAAATCGAGTTGAATGATGCCATCCGTGCGTTAGGATACACAAATGTACCGGTGAAGCTTCACCCAGAAGTACAAGCAACATTAAAAGTGCACGTCACAGAACAAGCATAAACAGAAAAGAACCCGTCTCCTCGTGAGACGGGTTCTTAGCGTGTAGACAAACCATCGCATTCGGTGTCAGTCCTGCGTTTCGGTGCTCACGAATGTCAAATTCGCTCCGCGCCGATACTCGTCCTTCCTAGAATGCAAAGGTTTTCTATCACGCTAAAAAGAAGACAAAGGGGTAAAATGAACTTTATTTTAGCCCTTTGTTTATGATGGATCTGAAATATAGACGCTTCGTCCAGCACGCATACCGGATATAAACATGAAAAATAGGACGATGATAAAGATGATAATGGCTGGCGTCCATGTATGTGTCGCATCAAAAAGGATACCGATCATGAATGGACCAACAGCGGCTAATAGATAACCGAGTGACTGCGCCATTCCAGAAAGGGCAGCTGCTTGTTCCATATTGGTTGTTCGTAATCCGATAAATGTGAGGGCAAGACTGATACTGGCCCCTTGTCCGACGCCGATGAATAGCACAGAGATGACAAGAATAGGCGTCGACCCTCCGAGAAGGAGACCCATCATGCCGAGTAAATACACAAGGACAAGGCCGACGACAAGCGGTCTTTGCGTTTTTAATTTTTCTGCAAAAACGGGCGTTAAGAAGGTGGATGGCAGACCAGTGAACTGCATAATAGAGAGCATCCATCCCGCTGTCGCTAGGTTCATGCCATGTGATGTCAAAATATCAGGAAACCATGCGATACTGCTGTAGAAAAGGAATGATTGCAAGCCCATAAAAAAGGTCACCTGCCATGCGACACGTGAACGCCATATTGGCTGCTCTTTGAGTGAAATGCTTTTGACAGCCGCTGTGTTCTGATGAAGAAGCTGCGGCGCCCACACCATCATCGCAAGAAGGGCAAGTCCGGCCCAGACAAGGAATGATGTATTCCAGCCGCCAGGCATCGCATGACTGAGCGGAACACTGACACCAGATGCAAGTGCAGCAAAAACGGACATCGATGTCGTATACACGCTTGTCATTAATCCAGCATGTGCAGGGAATTTATGTTTCACAAGTCCAGGTAAAAGCACATTACAAATCGCAATCCCGACGCCGACTAGCGCTGTTCCCATCATTAAAAAGGTGATGCTGCCCAATGAACGAATGACAATCCCAAAGAGCAGGACAGCAAGCCCAAGCCAAAGTGTTCGTTCATTCCCAAGACGTTTTCCGATTTTAGGTGCAATGGGAGATAGCAATGCGAATGAGAGCAGTGGTAATGTCGTGAGGAAACCAGCCAGTCCATTTGAAAGCTGTAAATCAGAACGAATGGCACCGATCACAGGACCAACAGACGTAATGGCTGGCCTCAGGTTAAAGGCAATGAGTAAAATCCCAGCAATCAGCAAAATGGTTTGCCCTGTACTGCGAGGATGAAATGTTGATTTTTCTAGTTGTTGTTCCATGAATGTAAACTCCTTTATTTCTTTAAGAACGATCTTTCTTCTGTTCAAGCTCCGCTAATTTAGCTAATAAGATGTGCTGCGGCATATGCATGATTTGCTCTAACGGTACATTGAGTGATGCAGCAAGCTTTTGTGCGGTATCGGCTGAGATTTGTAAAGGTCTCATGCGCAAATCCCTCCTCTTTCAATCTATACGTTCCAATATACCATATCGACTTTGTGACTTGCTGATAAAAAATTTGGGTTTTCTTTTATAAAACCACTTGATGGCCGATAAGAAATTTTTTTGAAATTGTTTCAGATGGTGGCCCTCTCCTTGTTCAATGTGAAAGTGAAGCTTTCGTTCCTGCATCCCTTTCTGTAATAAAAGATCATGGAGTTGTTTGTTGAATAAAGGCATGTGCTGTTGGGCAGATGTTTTGCCTTTCCCTTCTTCACTGCCTACAGACAAATAGACAAGGTGGTCCACAGACTGAATGCTTTGTTGTTTAGCAAACGGTAGAAAATCTTGATACCAAAATGACCCAGAGATAGATGCGATGTTTTTAAAAAGGTCAGGGTACATGAATAAGGTATAAATAGCAAAGAGTCCACCTAATGAAGCACCTACGTGGCTATGTTCATGACCGGTCTGTTTGACTGGGTATTCTCTTTTGATATATGGAAGCAAATCATTTGCTAAAAATGACACATATGTCTGTGCCTCACCTTTAAAGTCAGGGAATCCAGAATGCAGTGATGATGCTTTCCATGGTGTATATTCGTCAAGTCGATTGAAGGGGTGTATACCGACGATGATGATTGGCGAGATGGTTTTGGCTTCAATCATGCTTTCGATCTCTAGCAGGTGGGTTCTAAACAAAGAAGAGCCATCTTGTACAAAGACAGCTGGAACATCAATAGAGGTGTCCGGTGGAAGGTAAATATCAAGCTGCCGCCCGTTCAATTCGTCATATAGAAACGTTCCGTTCATGTGTATTCTCTCCTTCAAGTTTTCAAGCTTCGCTGAAAAGAAGAACAAAGGGCTAAAATGTTTAGCCCTTTGTCAAGATGCGCATCTTTTTAGTTGGTTTGATCTAGCCATTTGACAGCCTGATCAAGGAAAGTTGTTTTGCTTAGTGCTGTTCCTCCCTGAAGCATAGGATCAACGACATTTTCATTGATGTGCCCATTTTTCACAGCTTTTAGGCTGTTCCAAATTTTATTTCCCTCTAAGTCCTTCAATGCATTTGGATTCGATGAGTTTTCCTCTTGGGAGAACTGAACAAAGATATAGTCAGGATTGAGTTCGCCTAGGCGTTCCAATGAAATCATTGCTTGTGCTTTGGCTTTTTTGATATCACTTGGTGCTGTAAACCCTAAGTCCCCATATAAAGTAGAGTTGAAGTATACGTCTTCAGGGTACACGTACAGGTCGCCCTGTCTAATGCGTAAAATGACAGCTGTTTTGTTGTTGCTTTTGTCTTTCAGGGTTTCTTTCGCTTGTTTGAGATCTTTCTGATAATCAGAAATGATGCTTTTCGCTTCTTCACTTTTGCCAGTCAGTTCACCGAGTAATAAAAGGTTGCTTTCCCAGTCGGAAGAGACATGTGATACTGGGATCGTCGTTTGGACTTTATCTAGTTTTTTAATTGTTGCAGGCGGGAACTTGGTTGATCCGAGTATCACGTCTGGTTTTAGTTTTAAGATTTTTTCTAGGTTTGGTTCTGTTTTTTCCCCAATGCCTTCTGTTTTTGCTGTAATGTCTTTAAATAATTCAGGGAAAGTGCCGCCGACAGTAGAAGCACCAATAGGGTCGATACCAAGTAGTTTTGCATCTTCCATCGATTCTAGGCTTCCAGCAATGACGATTCGTTTCACTGGTGTTTTCAGTTTGTACGTTTGATCTAAGTATTTGATGTTTGTTTCTGCTGCTTCAGCTGACTTGCTTTTGGTTGTGTTTGAAGCCGGTTTATTTTCTGCAGCACCACAGGCTGCTGCGATGATCGTCATGATACAAAGGATAAGCAATGCGAACCATTTTTTCATTTGTTTTCTCCTTTAACTGATAATTGTTCTCAATTAAAGATTGTAGTAGTCATTCGTCCTTTTATCCATAGACAATGATCTGTCTAGTGATGGACTTTTTACGGAAAAAAAGATAAAAGGTCCTGAATGACTCGTTGATGACTGGCTGCTGTGTATTCACGCCAAGGGTCAGAAGCGAGTGGATAGACGGCTTGTTGCGTCACAGCCTTGAGATTTTGCCAAGCCTCCTGTTGCTTTAACTTTTGATAAAAAGCAAGGGTTTTTGGTTCTTTATGCAACAAAAGGAAGATGGCATCTGGGTCTAACTGCTGTATAGAGTGAATGCTGATTTTTTTTTCGATGAGCTGGCCATCATTCTGAAAAGCTGGCAGAAGGCCAATGTCATGAAAAATTACTTCTGACAAGGTGCGATTGACAGATAAGTAGAGCTGATCTTGAAAGATACGAAGAGGCAGGACGGTTCTTGGTGGATGATCAACAAGGCATTCCTTTTTCGCTTGATTAACGAGTTCTTCGTAATGAAGCAGCCATTCTTCTGCTTCCCTCGTTTCGTTTAAGAACAGAGCTGTTTGTCTGAATTGAGTGCGCCAATCCAATTGTGTGAATGGAACAAAGTGAACAGGACAGATGGTTTCCAACGCTTGTTTTTCTGCCTCTGTCACATGATCATTGGCAATGATCAGCTCAGGTTGTGCTTTCTTCAATTGCTGTATATTGGCTTCAGCGTGCTCGTTGATACGATGTGCACTCAGATGGATCGGAATTTCTTCTGCATAATGCTCAAAGTCATGTGCTGTCCATTTAGGGTGAAGAGGGGCAGCATATGGGATGATATGAATAGGTGTGAGCTGCCCGAGTATGGAATGGCCATAGGCAGCCATTTTCCGTTGACGGCTTTTCATATAAGCAGAAGGAGTGATACCCGTTTTTTTCTTAAAGATCCGGCTAAAGTAATAGGGGTCTTGATAGCCGATGTCCTGTGCAATGTCTTTGAGCTTTGCATGACCTTTCGCCATTAACTGTTTGGCTCTAGCCAGTCTTTTCTTGGTGATATAATCAGTGACACTCACATCAAAATGCTTTTTAAATAGCTCGCTGTAATGATTGGCGCTGATACCAGCCATATGAGATAGACTTGTAAGGCTGAGAGGTTCTTCGGAATGTTGATCGATATATTGTTTTGTTTTAAAAAGGGCGTGTGTTGTGTCACAAATGTCTTCTTTATGCAGTGTGAAAAGCTGCATCATGAGCTGTTGAAAAAGGGTTTGGCTTCTAAAAATGCTAATGGATTCAGGTTTTTGCCATTCTGCTGTCATGTCGGACAGTAAAGAATGAATGTGTTCAATCGAGCTAATATCGATAAATTGCCATACATTCAGTAAAGAGCGGGCATGTTCAGTTGATACTTCTTCTATGTTTTGACCTTGCGGCGTGTACATCTGAAAGCGAAA
Organism: Bacillus sp. GbtcB10; assembly: GCF_019091365.1. Lineage (NCBI taxonomy): Bacteria > Bacillati > Bacillota > Bacilli > Caryophanales > Bacillaceae > Bacillus > Bacillus sp. GbtcB10. Next base: position 12,137 of record NZ_JAGXJP010000008.1, on the reverse strand, counting down.
CAGATAGAGCTCGTGTTTTTGATAAGGCTCTGTTTTCAACATAAATGTTTCCCCAGGCATCATCGTATAGAGTGTCAGATGTTTCAATCGCCATCTTTGATCGTTCAATGTAAGTAAACCGCTGCCGCTTATGCTAAAAAGGAGGCAGAAAGTATCTGACAACTGCTGCTCCGTATGTGGAAGATCTGCATTATTTATTTTTTCAGTATATGTTAATCGATAAATGCATTGTTCAGCATTTACCTTTGTACATAATTGATGATTGTTTCCCATAAAACCACCTGATCTCTTATTAATTGATAAATATTCTCAATTGAATTGTATCAGAAAGAGCTGGAAAATGGTGTGTTTATTCTGTCAAAAAAGCACCCTGATGGAGATCAGGGTGCGTAGGGTGTAGAGAAATACTTGCATTCGTTGTCCGTCCTGCGCATGTGATAAGGGCAATCTTTTGAGATAGATCACTATGTTTCGTGTGTTCACTAGCTTTTTTTCATGTCTGTGGTTGTTAAAGGATCATCATGATAGAGTGCAAAACGAAAAGCATAATTCATCAGCACCGGCAAAACGGACGTATGTCCTTCTTCAGGGAACTCGTGATAGGCAGTATGCAAGCCGTAAGACGATAAAGGCAACATACGATTTGCTAGTGAATTGGCATGATCATTCATTTGACATGGATGATGTTTTTCTAATTCACCTACACCTACAAGCAGCCTGACATCCATAGGCACCTGACGTACATAGTTGGTGAATTGGTGTTCTTTTTCTAGAAATAATTTTTTGTTCCAGTGGATAGAAGGGCTCCCTGCAATATATGTCTGATAAGCATCAGGGTGCTCAAATAGTGTGTGTAATACAAAAAGACCACCAAGAGAATGCCCAAACAGTGTTTGACGACTTTGGTTGATCGGAAAGCGTTTTTCGATATAAGGCTTTACCGTCTTTTCTAAAAATGAAAAGAAAGTAGAAGCGCCGCCATATGTATGGATGGAGAAGTCCTTTCTTTTCCTCCCAATGGAAGCATCAGGGGCGGTAAGAGTGAGATCATAATGCCTAAGCGGATGATAGGGTTCTTCTGTCTGATAGCCAATTCCCACAATGATGGCAGGTACGATTCCTGTTTTCTCAGGTCTTCTTGACTGTAAACGAATGGCTTCGACCATTGTGCCAAAAAGTGAATTCCCATCAAGCATGTACATGACTGGAAAACCAGCGGCGGGAGGAGTGGTATTCGGTTTAAATATAAAAAGTCTGTATGGGTGTGCTGTGATATCCAGTTGCTCCGTCCCAGGTATAAAAAAAGGACGGCTTTCCCCGAAAAGTGAATTCTCAGTACCCATTTCTTCAGGGCGCTTCAACATATATAAAAATTCCCTTCCTCAAAATGATCCTCATATGGTGATAAAAGCAGGCTTGTGAATATTGGTTGGATGAGAGTATTACTTGAAAATTTCAAGTGAAAATGATTCTCAATTATCATGTGAGCAAACCAAATAATAATAGTTATTAATTATAAAGTCAAATGTTCATAAAGTTATGTAAATGTTAATTTCGCCCAATTCATTGGTGCGGCCTGCTCTGCTTCTATATTTTGCGTCTGCAGCCGGTCATCGAGAAGTTCCGCCATACCAAGCACCGTCCTTTCATACAAAAATACACTACTCTTCTTTTTAACATTTTCATTCATAACAAAATGAAATGGTCAGTCGGGGTTCTGCTAGAGAGCGTGTTGAAAGAGGAGGGGCTGTTTTAAAAGTGGCGAAATAACATATAACATCAAAAATGAGGCAATAAAAAAAGTAAGGGATGTGCCCTTACTTTTTGATCATATTGGTGTACATATCTGTAAACACGATTCAATTAAAATCCATCTGTGACATCATATTCGTAACGGATATCGGCTTTGACATTGCTCATAGTAGATCTCGCGGTAGCTTTTGCGTTGTACTTAAAGCTCCATTTTTGAGCGACTCTTAATTGATCATCCAGAGATATACGATAAGAACCACTTGTTGCAGAGGAGAAAAGTGATTGATACCAAATGTTACTATCGCTAGACATCAGTTTGTGTGTGACATTCCCTTGGTTGGGTGTTTGAGTGCTAGTTGTCGTAATCGATTTGACAATTGCACTTTTAGGAATAGAAGAATTGTTCGTTAAATCCATTGTAATGACAGAAGAATCAACCCCTAAAAAATTTAAAGAAGAATTCCCCAAGTTTGTAGCAGTGCCTGTAAAATTGAATGTCCCATTTCCAGATTTAATACGATCTTGAATGGAAACAGTAAAATACATGTTTCCGCTATATGTACCACGGGTTACTTTCACAAAATAAGTTTCTGAAGTTGAAGTCACGTCACCAGTATTTGCAAAAATAAAGGGCGTTACTGAATCAGGATTAATTACTTCTGTTTTCGCATCAGAATATTTTGAGTTATAAACCTCGATTTTCATCCCAGTATATTGCTTATTATACGAACTTCTGACATAAACTCTTTCACCTTTATTGATCGTAAATTGATAATACGCTTCATTTTCACCTTCAGGTAAGATTGTCGTGTCTGAACGACTATTTTTCCAATATCCCATTGAACTTGCAGTGTTAGGACTGTTATTCCCCGTAATTACTGCTTCCGCTGACTTAGGTGCAAAAAAACTAGTAACAAGCGCCAATAATAATGCTGGTAATAATAAACTTTTAAAGATAGTATTTGTCATATATTAACCCTCCTTGTAATAATTACTATATCGACATTAAACTAACAAATTTTAACTGAATTGCCGATATATTTAATAATCACTATTTTCTTAAAAAAGGAGAATCAAAATGAATATTAATACGTCATATACAGCCAGTTCTTCGAACAATTTGAACCAAATAGATTCTAAAGGTCAATCAGCTATTAAAAGTACAAATGAAGTGATGACCGAATCTGATAGACGGATGAAAATATTAGATGAAAAATACGAAAAAATAAATGAACAAAACAAACGATTCAAAGATCCTCATGGTCATATATTTGATAAGTATCGAAATCCATACTCTCCTTATTTCAGAAGTGACCTAACCAAACCAGAAAGAGATGCTGCTTACTCTATGGAAATTGGATGGGCTAACCATGGGAGAGGAGGGTATTATAATTTTAATGATGCCGCCTTCCGTAATGAAAATCGGTACGACCCTACCCAAGAAAGTGTCGAAAAGAAACTATTGAATCGTCAAAAGGTGAATGAACAACTGCAAGCTTTGTTTTCTACCAATGGTTTGAACATTCCTAAAAACGCCAATTTAACTTTTACCATTGACCCAAATCATTTCAAATTAGTGGTGAGTGGATCAACTGATGAATCAATGATCAACCAAATAGAAGACATATTAAATACAAGCAACAATACAAGAGAACTATTTTTTCATATTATGAAAAGTAGAAATGATGATTCGACTCAATTCACGCCGGATTCACTTGCAAAGTTCCACCTTGTCAATCAAATCAAAACGGTGACAGGCTACAATTTAAAAGATTTAAGCATTGTAAACGGTCAATTTGTAACGGATACCGGAGCGAATATTTTTGATATCTACAAAGAAGAACTTCTGAAAAACCCATACACAGCAGAAAATGCCCGTATTGCTGCATCACATTATGGTGCACAGCTCTTTGACTTAGCCAAAAACGGATATGATTCTATTCCCGATTTGGTGTTATCTATTGGGTATGAAAACGGGTCTTTATATGACATTGGACAAAAGGTGAATTACGGAGTTAAGAAAACGATAGATTAAAAAACGCACCTGATATTTTCAATATTTGATCATGTGCGTGTTCATGCCATGTTGGAGTATCGATCACATGTGTGAACAACAGCTACAAATTCCATTAGCGATACAAAGGACTCTATAACAATTTATGTTACAGAGTCTTTTCTATTTGAAGTGTGTTGTTTCGCTGTTCAACAAAACATCGACATGGTAATTTTGACTATAGTTGATGTTTTTCACTTTTTTATTGATGAAAATGTTAAAATGATGAGTAGCGTATTTTTTTATGAAAGGACGGTGCTTGGCATGACGGAACTTCTCGATGACCGGCTGCCGCCGCAAAATATAGAAGCCGAGCAGGCCGTATTAGGTGCTGTTTTTTTAGAACCATCTGCGCTAACGCTCGCTTCTGAAGTATTAATTCCAGAGGATTTCTATAGAATGTCGCATCAAAAGATTTACAATGCGATGCTTGTACTTGGTGATAGAGGGGAACCGGTTGACCTTGTCACGGTGACATCAGAACTTGCCAATACAGACTTACTAGAAGAGGTAGGCGGGATTTCGTATTTAACCGATATTGCGAACTCTGTCCCAACTGCCGCTAACATTGAATATTATGCAAAAATTGTGGAAGAAAAATCCATTTTAAGACGTCTGATCCGTACAGCGACAACCATTGCACAAGATGGATATACGCGTGAGGATGAAGTAGAAGATCTATTGAGTGATGCTGAAAAAACCATTATGGAAGTGGCTCAGCGTAAAAACTCAGGAGCTTTCCAAAACATTAAAGACGTTCTTGTTCAGACATATGATAATATTGAACAGCTTCATAATCGAAAAGGTGATATCACTGGGATTCCAACGGGTTTCTCAGAGCTTGACCGGATGACAGCTGGCTTCCAGCGAAATGACTTGATTATTGTAGCCGCTCGTCCGTCCGTAGGGAAAACAGCCTTCGCGTTAAATATTGCCCAAAACGTCGCGACCAAGACGGATGAAAGTGTCGCCATCTTTAGTTTAGAGATGGGTGCTGAGCAGCTGGTCATGCGTATGCTTTGTGCCGAGGGAAATATCAATGCACAAAACCTAAGAACCGGTAATCTCACAGAAGAGGACTGGGGTAAGCTGACAATGGCGATGGGTTCGCTATCAAACAGTGGGATTTTCATTGATGATACACCTGGCATTAGAGTCAGTGAAATTCGCTCGAAATGCCGCCGTTTGAAGCAAGAAAATGGGCTTGGTATGATCCTGATTGACTACTTACAGCTCATCCAAGGGAGTGGACGATCAAGCGATAACCGTCAGCAAGAGGTATCTGAAATTTCTAGGGCTTTAAAGTCACTAGCAAGAGAACTTGAAGTGCCGGTCATTGCCTTATCACAGCTTTCTCGTGGGGTAGAGCAGCGTCAGGACAAACGTCCGATGATGTCTGATATTCGTGAATCAGGAAGTATTGAGCAGGATGCCGATATTGTGGCGTTCCTTTATCGTGATGATTACTATGACAAAGAATCAGAGAATAAGAACATTATTGAAATTATTATTGCAAAACAGCGTAACGGTCCAGTTGGAACGGTATCACTGGCTTTCGTGAAAGAATATAACAAATTCGTCAATTTAGAAAGAAGATTTGACGATGCGGGTGTTCCGCCCGGTGCTTAAAGCCCAGCTCAAGAAGCTGGGCTTTTTTGATCCATCTACATCGAAAGAATGACTGAAAAACATTCGAAATGAGGAGGAGAGACAGAAATACAGATCGTATACTAAAGGGAGAAAAGGAGTGATGACTGATGAAGTTTCAACAATTCGAAGCCGCTCAATTACGCATCGCACGTCCGACCGTCAACATGAAAGAGGTTGTTTCTTTTTATGAAGAAGGTTTAGGGCTGAAACGAATAGGCTCATTTGATCAGCATGAAGGGTATGATGGGGTCATGCTTGGGCTTCCTCACCAGCATGTTCATCTGGAAATCACCAAACATGAAGAAGACGAAAGCTTGCCTGTTCCCCACCCAGAGCAGCTGCTTGTATTCTATATTCCGGATGAAGAAGAATTTCAGCAGATGAAAAAGAGACTGATCGCATTTGGCGGACGGCATGTCACCTCTACGAACCCGTACTGGGATCGAGGAGGCGTGACGATTGAAGATCCAGATGGATATCGAGTGGTGCTCATGAATACAGAAGGAATTACACCTGATTAAGAAAGACTCCCATCTCGTGGGAGTCCTTTTTGTTATGATCGAGGCGTGACACGGAGTTTTAGCTCTTTTAGCCCATACATACCGCTGCTTGTCATTGGGACGTAAGAGAGAAGCTCTAGTGATCCATATCGTGACTGTATGGCTTTGATGGCAGTGCATGCTTCTAGGCGAGCAAGTGGTGCGCCTAGGCAGAAATGAATGCCGTGGCCAAAGCCAATATGGGGATTAGGGTGCCGGTGTATATCGTACTCATGTGCGTTTGGAAATTGACGCTCATCCCGGTTCGCAGAAGCAAGAAAGACAATCACACTGTCTCCCTTTTTCAAGACTTTTCCTCCAAGTTCGGTGTCTTCTGTGACATACCGGACGATGGTAGGCGCAGGGGCACGAAAACGGACAGCCTCCTCCACAGCTCGAGGAATGAGGTCAGGTGATTGAGCGAGCGCTTCATACGACCCCGGATTTTCTAACAAACTAAAGATCATATTGGAGATCAGGTTGGTGGTCGTTTCGTTGCCTGCTAACAGGAGAAGATTGCAGAAAGGAATTAATTCGTCTGCGGACAGCTTATCTCCATCTTCCTCCGCTTGGATTAAAAGCGAAATCAAATCCTCACTAAGGTTCTGCCGCTTCTCTTCAATGATGTCAGCAAAAAACGCCATCATGTCCGCTTCGCTTTGATCCCGTGTTTTTTGCCATTCAACGACATCTTTTTCATGTTCACTTTTAGGCATGCTGACGAGAATATCGGACCATTCTTTAAAGGATTGTTTATGTTCTGTTGGCACACCTAAAAGCTCTGCAATGACTATCACAGGAAGCGGATAGGAGATGTCTTGAACAAGATCAATCTCTTCCTTACCTTCTATTTGTCCAATGAGATCATCCATTAACTCTTGAATGCGTGGTTCCCACAATTTCATCACCCGGGGTGTAAAGGCTTTGCTCACAATGGAACGGATTCGTGTATGTTTTGGCGGGTCCATCATGACCATTGTTTTCATCAGTGAATGTTTCCGGTGGTCTTGAGGAGGTTGACTAGAAAAGGTATCTTTATCGATGGTGACGCGCTTTGCTTCTTCATAGGTGAAGACACTCCATGTTTGGCTGTGTTCATCAAAATGAACAGGGGATTCTTGACGCATTTTGGCGTACCAATCAAATGGGTGATACGGGTCCTGCTTATTTTTCCCTCTTAATAACGCTTTCTGAACGGCACTAGGTGTTGTTGTTTCCATGATCATCACTCCTTATGGGTTGTCAGATGATTCCTTTTTTTCACTGTGTTAGATTTAAGGTAATTCATCAGGAGAAAGGATTCAACCAACAGAAAGGCGAAATCTGTTGAAGAAAATGGGAAGGGGAGAGCGGCTTGTGGCGGACTGCTACAGAGGGGATAAGCGCGCAACTGAATCAAAGCAACAATTAAGAAAAGCATTATTTCAGTTATTAAAGGAGAAGGAATGGGGGAAGATTTCTGTACAAGATTTGACGAACAAGGCAGGAATCCATCGCACCACCTTCTATCAGCATTATGAGGATAAGTTTGACTTAGCTCAGCAGGTCATGGATGAGATGTTTGATGTCATGAAAATCGCTATTTTTGCTCCTGTACATGAAAGTGAGTGGAAGAGCGATCATGCAGCATATGTGTATATTTACCGCTTTTATCAGCATTTGCAGGAACATGAAGAGGAGTATCAGATTCTCTTGAAAAGAGGAAGAGAGCTTAATATTCATCAGACGGCCAGTGCTTTTTTTGAAGAAAGCTTTACTTTGGGGCTCGAAGAAGTTACAGGTTCACCACCTGATCCACAACACGTTCCTCTCGAAATGCAGAAGCAATTTGTCATTTCTGCTTATGTTGGAACAGCTGAGTGGTGGCTGAGAAAAGGTAGACCATACTCACCCGACTTTATGGCAAGTTCGATGATTCAATTGATTGAAAATCACTGAACAAACGGAAATGAGAAAAACAGTAATTTTGATCGAAATCTCCTTGTTTAAGCGTAGAATGAGCAATTAAAGCGCTTTTCCTCACATGTAAAACGAACAAAATTTGATTTCAAGATATTAATGTTCGGATTTCACGTTGACTTTTTCATTGTCCATTGATAAAATAAATGTGTTTGAAAGAGATAACGTTTTGAAAGGTTAACGGAGGTGCACGATATGTCTTCAGTAGTCGTAGTAGGTACGCAGTGGGGTGACGAAGGGAAAGGGAAAATTACCGATTTCCTTTCAGAAAATGCAGAGGTGATTGCCCGTTATCAAGGGGGAAACAATGCAGGTCACACAATCAAATTTGATGGAGTGACTTACAAGCTACACCTCATTCCGTCCGGTATTTTTTACAAAGAGAAAACTTGTGTCATCGGTAATGGAATGGTGGTTGATCCTAAAGCGTTGGTCACTGAGCTTGCGTATCTTCACGAACGGAATGTGAGTACAGATAACCTCAGAATCAGCAATAGAGCCCATGTCATTCTGCCTTATCACTTAAAATTGGACGAGGTAGAAGAAGAGCGGAAAGGGGCTAACAAGATCGGTACGACGAAAAAAGGAATCGGACCAGCTTATATGGACAAAGCTGCCCGCGTCGGAATCCGTATCGCAGATTTATTAGATCGTGAAGTATTTGAAGAGAAGCTTGCACGTAATCTAGAAGAGAAAAATCGTCTTTTAGAGAAAATGTACGACACAGAAGGCTTCAAAATTGAAGATATTTTAGATGAGTATTATGAATATGGTCAGCAAGTGAAAAAATATGTTGTGGACACATCTGTTGTATTGAACGATGCTCTAGATGAAGGCCGCCGTGTTCTTTTTGAAGGGGCACAAGGCGTTATGCTTGATATCGATCAAGGGACATATCCGTTCGTGACGTCATCTAACCCAGTGGCTGGAGGCGTGACGATTGGTTCTGGTGTAGGTCCTACGAAAATTCAACATGTGGTCGGCGTATCAAAAGCTTACACAACTCGTGTAGGTGATGGCCCATTCCCGACAGAACTCCATGATGAAATTGGCGATCAAATTCGTGAAGTTGGCCGTGAATACGGTACGACAACTGGCCGCCCGCGCCGTGTTGGCTGGTTTGACAGTGTTGTTGTCCGTCATGCACGCCGTGTGAGCGGAATTACAGATTTATCTCTTAACTCCATCGATGTACTGACAGGGATTGAGAAATTGAAAATCTGTGTCGCTTATAAATTGAACGGAGAAATCACTGAAGAATTCCCAGCAAGTCTAAATGAATTAGCGAAATGTGAACCTGTCTACGAAGAAATGCCAGGTTGGACAGAGGATATTACAGGTGTGAAGAATTTAAGTGAACTGCCTGCAAATGCCCGTCATTACTTAGAGCGCATTTCACAATTAACAGGTATTCCACTTTCTATTTTCTCAGTCGGACCAGACCGTTCCCAAACGAACGTTGTCCGCAGCGTGTACCGTCCATCATTATAGACTGATCAGACACCAGTAAAATCACACATTTTACTGGTGTCTTTTTTTGTTTAAATATTCCTTAATTTCTACGGAACGCTCTTCCTGTCATTACCAAAATGTGATAACTGTATAAAAAGGAAGGAGCGTTCTAGTGAAAGAAAGAATACGATTATTAGATATTTTACGAGGTTTTGCGATATTAGGTACATTGGGTACAAACGTCTGGTTTTTTGCATACGCAGGGGATACCTTTGCGACAGATCAGATTGCGGATGAATATGAAAATGGTAGTTTTCTTGAAAGTCTTGTCTCTATGTTCGTTTATGGCAAAATGCTATCGCTGCTCACAATCATGTTTGGCGTAGGGCTAGAGCTGAAATACCAGCAGGCGAAAAGAAAAAATACGACTTGGCCGGGTACATATTTATGGATTCTTTTATTTTTATTTATTGAAGGCTTTGTCCATTTTGCGCTAGTGATGGAATATGATGTGCTCATGAGTTACGCCGTCACGGGTTTGCTTGTGGCGTTTATTGTCCGTGGAGGGAGTCGGCGCATCAAAAAAGGCATGATTGTCTCGGGTGTCATTCATTTGTTGGTGACGGCTTTTCTCGTTGTATTTTCTTCCTCTGAATTGGAAAATGAATCCTATGACGAGAGCAGTGAACCAGCGTACGAAGAACAACTGCCGGAGACATGGATATCTCAAGTTCAAGACCGATTACAGCACTTTTTGATGTACCGAGAAGAAGCAATCTTTATTATCCCAATGAATACCTTTTTGTTTTTATTAGGTGTGCGGATGATGAGAGCCGGTGTATTTTATGCAAATGAGCGTGGGCAAACTCTGCGGAAAACATTGTTCCGAATGGGTTTGTGGATTGGACTGCCGCTGAATGCGCTCGTCTTTGTACCAAATGACATAGTGGAATTCGTGGTGCGCTATGTGTTTTCGCCATTCCTCTCTATTTTCTATATTGCTGTCGTGGCGAAGCTTCTAGCACGCACGGAGTCATGGTTCATGTGGACTTGGTTTGAATATGTAGGGAAAATGGCGCTTAGCTGCTATATCCTGCAAAATGTCATCTGCTCGCTTCTTTTTTACAGCTGGGGATTGGGTCTTGGCGGTCAAATCAACGCCCCCCTTATCGTCTTGTCATGGTTGTTGATCTCTCTGCTGCAAATCGCCATTTCAGCCCTTTGCTTACACGTCTGGCGAATTGGACCAATGGAGTATATCCGATCACAGGCACTTCGCCGTGTGACAATGAAGAAAGCATCTTAAAGGGGAATAGATACAATGTTTTTCAAAAAAACGACGAAAAGAGAACAAGCCAATGCACAAAAAGCAGCAGGATCGGCGTTTGTTTTTTATCTTCTAGCATTAGGAGGACATGCGTCTTACGCTTTTTTTCAAGGTGAGAGTACACCTGTGACTTTTGTGATTTTAATGACAGGTCTTCTTGTGTTTTTCACCGCAGATTGGCTATACAACAAAAAACATTCATAAAAAAGAAGCCCTCTGATGAGAGCTTCTTTTTTATTTTAGGCTTTTATATTGGCCTTTTAAATTTTTACGAATGTATTGAATGATTTTGCGCAGTTCGTTGGCGTGCGGTCTGCCAAATGGACTTGTTTGTCTTTGCTGATAGAGGACTTGGCCTTTTTCATTTAATAAGAAATAGGCAGGTTCTCCGTGCACCCCGTGATCTTCATATGGGGCATCTTCCCCGTGATAGAAGACTTCATAGGCTTTCAATGATGTGAGGTTTTGGTCAGACATGATGGGGAAAGAAAGTCCCTCTTTGTCTGCAAATTCCTTCAAGTCTTCAGGGTTATCTGTTGAAATCGTCATTAAGTGAATATCCTTGTCTTGAAAATAGGATTGCTGTTTTTCCAGCTCTTTTAATTCCTCGACACATACTGGGCACCATGATCCTCTAAAGAAAACGATGAGGTGCCAGCTTTGATGCTCCTCTAAATGTTTGTAAAACTCAATGCGATCGCCCTGCACTGTTGGCAGTGAAAAATCGGGCATTTTATCTCCTAATTTAAATGAACTCATCCTATGCTTCCTCCTTTTTCAATCACCATGTTGTTTGTTTCTTGTATAACCAATATTGGTCGGAATCAAACGTTTCTGTGTGCTGGATTGGGCAGTAGCCAATGATTGAATGAAGGCGCTTGCAGGATTAGGCGGTTTAACAGAAGATATCAAATCCGACACTTTTTTTAAAAAAATGTCGAAAAACGTATTGCCATATGTAATTACTCTATGATATTATAAATCTCGTTGTTGCAAAGGTCTCTGAAACTTGTTAGGATGCGATGTTCCAGCTTTTTTAAAGCGATTGGTTTGACGCAGTACAACTTCTTCAGAATTACTTTTCACAAACCGAGAGCCATTAGCTCAGTTGGTAGAGCATCTGACTTTTAATCAGAGGGTCGAAGGTTCGAGTCCTTCATGGCTCACCATGTTTTGGCCCGTTGGTCAAGCGGTTAAGACACCGCCCTTTCACGGCGGTAACACGGGTTCGAATCCCGTACGGGTCATTGATTTACTTTAGCGTTAAGCTAATTTTTCCTCACTTGCTTGAAGGAGCACCACGATTGCTTTTTCGGGCAAGTTACTGAGGTCCGGTAGTTCAGTTGGTTAGAATGCCTGCCTGTCACGCAGGAGGTCGCGGGTTCGAGTCCCGTCCGGACCGCCA
>NZ_JAGXJP010000077.1:0-289 GCF_019091365.1 Bacillus sp. GbtcB10 | reverse complement strand
ATCTGTGGTGACCGAAACAGGGCAGTTACCACCGTCGTAGTCATGGGTCCCCTTGCTGCCATAGTCGCGGATCCCCTTGTTGCTACGAACGCCAGTTGCCACCACCGTCGCCACTGCTGCCCAGCCAGCGATGACGTCGCTCACGGCCCAGCCTACCACGACCCTCGCTGCCTCCTTCATCACCGCTGTCGCTGTGCTCTGGCTAGCAACGACTACTGTTGCCAGCCATCGTAGCCTTCGCCTCAACCCCCTCGATCTGCACCATTGCTGCAGCCCCCTTGCTCTGCAT
>NZ_JAGXJP010000076.1:0-289 GCF_019091365.1 Bacillus sp. GbtcB10 | reverse complement strand
GGGATGAATGAGCCAAAGCGTGTACTTCATGTTGTGGGCGGGATGAACAGAGGCGGTGCAGAAACGATGATCATGTACATCTATCGTGCAATCGACCGAAATGTTCTTCAATTTGATTTCGTTACCCACCGGGAGAATGTCTGTGATTACGATGAGGAAATTCGTCAGCTTGGCGGGCGGATTTTTTATGACCCAAGTATTGGAGCGGCCTCTCCATGGACGTTTGTCAATACGTTGACGAAGACGATTAAGCAAACGGGACCTTATCAGGCGGTGCATGCACATACAG
>NZ_JAGXJP010000075.1:0-289 GCF_019091365.1 Bacillus sp. GbtcB10 | reverse complement strand
CACTTTATTTGTAAAACCAAGTTCATAGCAAGTGGAGGTGAAAATATGTCGCCTACGACGTTTACGATCATCTCCATTTTGCTGAGCCTAATCTGTTTAGTTGTTGGCTACTCTGTTCGTAAAATCATTGCAGAAGCAAAAATATCCGCCGCAAGAAACATGGCCGAACAAATTGTTGAGGATGCAAAGCGTGATGCAGAAGCATTGAAGAAAGAAGCGCACGTAGAAGCGAAAGATGAAATTCATTCGTTTCGTGTAGATGCGGAGCAAGAAGTTCGTGAAAGACGTA
>NZ_JAGXJP010000074.1:0-290 GCF_019091365.1 Bacillus sp. GbtcB10 | reverse complement strand
TGTACAAATAGAAAAGCAAAACAGAATTTAGAGTGGTTCAGTCGTTGTGACCTACATCCACTTCTGATTTCTCCTCCGTCGAGGTTACTGGCATCCACTAATGGTCTTCTTTCAATAGGCTAAGACCAAACACCTCTTTATAGTGCTTTCTCCTTTTCATGAGTTTAGAAGATAATCCTTACAAGCCTTACACCTCTCTTGAATGATTACAAAACTAAGGAGAGGGAGGAGGAGGACTCTCTCACTTTTACAACACTTTTAACACCCCAACACTTTGAATTTTTCAACAC
>NZ_JAGXJP010000073.1:0-293 GCF_019091365.1 Bacillus sp. GbtcB10 | reverse complement strand
AATATGAAAAATGATTCGCCCCTTCTTTTGAGAATCAGCCATTTGCTTGCCTCCTTAGGTGTTCTACTTTCCTTCACTTCACCGTGATTTCACCTGTTTGTTCCATTAGACATTTCATAAGGTGTATAGTACACTGTGAGTAATGAAATGGATGTGATAATCATGATTATTGATACACTCAATGAAGTCTTTTTCCTTGTTGAATTCTTTACGATTATTCTTCCAGCGCTGACCGCCATCGGTATTGCTATCTTATTAAAAGACTGCCGAATGAACGAGCACCTCGGAGGACA
>NZ_JAGXJP010000072.1:0-296 GCF_019091365.1 Bacillus sp. GbtcB10 | reverse complement strand
CTATTTTCCAACGCCCTCCTATCACAGATAAAGCTAAATCTTTTCCAGTGAAAAATTCCTTGTCCTTATAATGAATAACCATAATTTTTGACCTTCCTCTCGCGAAAAAAATGTTTATAGTGACAAATTTGTCAGTATTGTAATTAAAATTATAAAGTGTAATCTTAGTGGTGTAAACAATAAAAAAAGAAAGTAGGGATTCAATTGAAAAGTAGAGCTGCTGTTGCATTTAAGCCAGGGGAGCCACTTCAAATCGTAGAAATCGATGTAGAAGAGCCAAAAGCAAAAGAGGTATT
>NZ_JAGXJP010000071.1:0-296 GCF_019091365.1 Bacillus sp. GbtcB10 | reverse complement strand
AAAAAGAAGAGAACTAACTAATAGTCCTCTTCCACGAATAGTAAAATAATGTAATATTTTACCGCTACAAATTAGGAAACTTTTCTACTATGATGGAATTATATTACAACAAATCTTTGTTTTGAAGTAACATTCTAGAGTAAACAGCCATTTGTTTAGCATACTTACCTTGTTCGCGTCCATTTAGCTTGTTATAGTCTCTTTTAATGTCGCTTAATAGTAAATCTAACAAAGGGTCATTCTGTTCGTTCTCGAAGCCGAGAAGCGTGTCTGTTGTAACGTTAAAAAATGACGCG
>NZ_JAGXJP010000070.1:0-302 GCF_019091365.1 Bacillus sp. GbtcB10 | reverse complement strand
CCGCTCCCCTTGGCCCGATGCCCGACGTCCGAAGCGTTCTACCATCCAATATCCTAACGTGATCTCCTCTAGCGCAACGTCAATTCCTCCTGCGTTAATTGTCTAATCCTGATCGAGTAGACCTGCATCACTCAAAATGCAGTTAAACATCTAAACACAATCAATTAGTTTCATCATCAAAATCTGAGATACAAGTAACACCCCCTATATGATGATGACAACTAATTGATGACTACCCGAGTTAACCATAAGACCCCAGAGTTTATCCAAATTTCCCCTATGATTATGCCATTGATAGAACT
>NZ_JAGXJP010000069.1:0-302 GCF_019091365.1 Bacillus sp. GbtcB10 | reverse complement strand
TGTCCATAGGTATACCGTACACCTCTTTAGGAATCTGGATAAATGATGGCCCTCTCCCATTTTTCAACATCGAAAAGTTTTGGAACCCGGGAGCTACAACGTCCCCTGCTTTAAACCCTAAGACAATGTTCCCGTGCTGCTGATAATAAAGAACCTTCTCTTTCCCTAATACAGAAAAGGTTAGCTGCTCTCTCATTGCTAGTCCAACGATTGGTAAAGCGTCTATTATGTTATCAATTCACTGTGACATTCGCTCACGTTCATCCGCTCTTTTTCTGATTACACTCTCTTTATCGGTTCTT
>NZ_JAGXJP010000068.1:0-303 GCF_019091365.1 Bacillus sp. GbtcB10 | reverse complement strand
CAATCACGAGTTTGATTAGATAACCTTTCAAACCTGGTTTGGTACTCCTGAATGGTGGAGGTTTGTCGGATCTTTGCTAGTTGTCCGTCAATGTTCTCATAATAAGTTGGTCCGAAGCGGATCAGTAGTCCTTCTTTGAATTGTCGCCATGAATGGGCTCCATAAGTATGTTCAAACCAGTCAAACCACTGTATAGCATCCCCTTCAAGATGTATAGCTACAATTTCCACCATGGATGCATCTGCAGTTTTATGGTACCGAAAATATCGCTCCGAGCGCGAGCTCCAACCAATTGGGTCTCCT
>NZ_JAGXJP010000007.1:0-62334 GCF_019091365.1 Bacillus sp. GbtcB10 | reverse complement strand
ACGGAAGTTAAGCTCTTCAGCGCCGATGGTAGTTGGGGGTTTCCCCCTGTGAGAGTAGGACGCCGCCAAGCTTTTCAAAGGATCAGTTCCAATCGGAACTGGTCTTTTTTGTGTTTTTGGGACGTTTGGCACCAGATAAATGTGGAAATAATATTGTTAGTTGAGCGATTATCTTGAAAAATCGATCGAAAAAATTTATAGTAAGATTAAAGTCAAATATAGTCAAAGTCAATGGAGGAGGAGGCGGAGTGGCACAAAATATTTCTGATATCATCGAGCAGTATTTGAAGGAAGTCTTGGATCAGAATGGTCGAGAAATATTAGAAATTAAACGCAATGAAATTGCAGATAAGTTTCAATGCGTACCTTCACAAATTAACTATGTTATCAATACACGCTTTACGAGCGAAAGAGGTTATATCGTCGAAAGTAAGCGTGGCGGCGGTGGCTATATCCGTATCATTAAAGTCAAAATGAATGATGAAGTCGATTTATTGAACAACATTATTTCCCAAATATATCATCGTTTATCACAGGCTGCATCTGATCATATCATCATGCGTCTTGTTGAGAACAACATTTTATCCGAAAGAGAAGCAAAGATGATGATTAGTGTCATGGACCGTTCTGTTTTACACATTGATTTACCTGAACGAGATGAACTGAGAGCTCGGATGATGAAAGCGATGTTAAATGCTTTGAAATTAAAGTAAAGCGGGTGAAAAGATTGATTTGTCAAGAATGCAATGAGAGACCAGCCACTTTTCACTTTACGAAAGTAATAAATGGAGAAAAACAAGAAATGCACATATGTGAACAATGTGCAAAAGAAAACAGTGATTCATATGCTATGAGTGGAAACCAAGGTTTCTCGATTCACAACTTATTATCAGGCTTATTGAATATTGATCCTAGCTTTACCACAAGTGCGAATAAAGGATCATCTATTTTTCAAGAGGCAAGAGAAGTGGATCAATGTCCTAAGTGTGGCTTAACTTTTCAGCAATTCAGGAAAACAGGCCGTTTTGGCTGTGCAGAATGTTATCGAACCTTTGATCAGTATTTAAATCCTGTTTTAAGGAAAGTCCATAGTGGAAATACAGTCCATAATGGAAAAGTCCCTAAACGGATTGCCGGTAGTCTGCATGTTCGCCGGAAACTTGAGTTAATGCAGCAAGAACTGAAGCAGCTGATTGAACAGGAAGAGTTTGAAAAAGCAGCGGAAGTTCGAGATCAAATTCGTGCGTTAGAGCATGAGCAATCTCAGCAGAGGGAGGGAGATTAACGACATGTCGCTCCAGCATTTTATTCAAGACGCATTAAGTCAATGGATGAAACAGAAAGGACCAGAAAGTGACATTGTTCTAAGCAGTCGTATTCGGCTGGCACGCAATCTAGAGCATGTTCGTTTCCCAACTCAGTTTTCTCAAGAGGAGGCTGAAGCTGTTCTTCAGCAATTCGAGCAAAAGTTTGCGAGCCAGGAAGTGAAGGACATTGGAAACTTTGTTCTGATTCGAATGAATGACACGCAGCCTTTGGCTAAAAGGGTACTTGTTGAAAAGCATTTGATTAGCCCCAATTTAGCAGAATCAAGATTTGGAGGCTGTTTGCTTTCAGAAAATGAAGAAATCAGTGTCATGCTGAATGAGGAAGACCATATTCGTATTCAATGCTTGTTCCCAGGATTTCAGCTGGCTAATGCACTAAAAGCAGCTAACCAAATAGATGACTGGATTGAAGAGCAAGTGGATTATGCGTTTTCTGAAAAGCGAGGATACTTAACGAGCTGTCCGACCAATGTAGGTACAGGTATTAGGGCTTCAGTCATGATGCACTTACCAGCATTAGCCCTGACAAGACAAATGAATCGCATTATTCCTGCAATTAATCAATTAGGTCTTGTGGTCAGAGGAATTTATGGTGAGGGTAGCGAAGCAATAGGAAACATCTTTCAAATTTCAAATCAAATGACACTGGGTCAATCAGAAGAAGATATTGTAGATGACTTGAATAGTGTGACGGCGCAGCTCATTGAACAAGAGCGATCTGCACGTAAGGCATTATATCAGACGTCTAAAATTGAACTTGAAGACAGAGTGTACCGTTCCTTGGGGATTTTGGCTAATTGTC
Organism: Bacillus sp. GbtcB10; assembly: GCF_019091365.1. Taxonomy (NCBI): domain Bacteria; kingdom Bacillati; phylum Bacillota; class Bacilli; order Caryophanales; family Bacillaceae; genus Bacillus; species Bacillus sp. GbtcB10. Next base: position 60,204 of record NZ_JAGXJP010000007.1, on the reverse strand, counting down.
GCATGATTGAATCTAAGGAAACGGCTAAGTGTTTGTCAGATGTGCGACTTGGAATTGATTTAGGTATCATTAAGGGGCTTTCAAGTAATATACTGAATGAACTCATGATTTTGACACAGCCTGGCTTCCTTCAGCAATATTCAGGAGGAGCCTTGGAACCAAATGAAAGAGATATAAAACGAGCAGCAATTATTAGAGAAAGGCTGCGCTTAGAAATGCATAGGAATGGACAGGAGGATGAAACGATATGATGTTTGGAAGATTCACTGAAAGAGCTCAAAAGGTATTAGCACTTGCACAAGAAGAAGCCATTCGCCTAGGCCATAAGAACATCGGAACAGAGCATATTTTACTTGGTCTTGTACGTGAAGGTGAGGGCATCGCCGCAAAAGCATTAGAAGCACTGGGCCTTGTTTCAGATAAAATCCAAAAAGAAGTCGAGAGCTTGATTGGAAGAGGGCAAGAGGTGTCTCAAGCTATTCCTCATTACACACCTAGAGCGAAGAAGGTTACGGAGCTTTCTATGGATGAAGCGAGAAAGCTTGGTCATTCCTATGTAGGGACAGAACATATTCTTTTAGGTCTTATTCGTGAGGGAGAGGGGGTAGCTGCCCGTGTCTTAAATAACCTCGGAGTAAGCTTAAATAAAGCACGCCAGCAAGTATTGCAGCTTCTAGGCAGCAATGAAACGGGTGCATCTGCGGCAGGATCTAATAGCAATGCCAATACACCAACTTTAGATAGCTTGGCAAGAGACTTAACGGCTATTGCGAAAGAGGACAGCTTGGACCCTGTGATTGGCCGTAGCAAAGAAATTCAGCGTGTCATTGAGGTCCTAAGTAGAAGAACAAAGAATAACCCTGTCTTGATTGGAGAGCCTGGTGTTGGTAAAACAGCGATCGCAGAAGGCCTCGCACAGCAAATTATTCACAACGAAGTGCCTGAAATTTTGCGTGATAAACGAGTCATGACACTTGATATGGGAACCGTTGTAGCGGGAACGAAATATCGTGGTGAATTCGAGGATCGTTTGAAAAAAGTCATGGACGAAATCCGTCAGGCTGGAAATATCATTCTCTTCATTGATGAGCTTCATACACTGATTGGTGCAGGAGGAGCAGAGGGTGCGATTGATGCCTCTAATATTCTAAAACCATCTTTAGCACGTGGTGAGCTTCAATGTATCGGGGCAACAACGTTAGATGAGTACCGTAAATATATTGAAAAAGATGCTGCACTTGAACGTCGATTCCAGCCAATTCAAGTGGACCAGCCATCTGTTGATGAAAGTATTCAAATTTTAAGAGGGCTTAGAGACCGTTATGAAGCACATCACCGTGTGTCTATTACAGATGAAGCCATTGAGGCGGCGGTAAAGCTTTCTGATCGTTATATCTCTGATCGTTTCCTTCCAGATAAGGCGATTGACTTAATTGATGAGGCGGGTTCAAAAGTTCGTTTACGTTCTTTCACAACACCGCCTAATCTAAAGGAACTTGAGCAAAAGCTGGATGAAGTACGCAAGGAAAAGGATGCAGCTGTTCAAAGTCAAGAATTCGAAAAAGCCGCTTCTCTTCGTGATACGGAGCAACGTTTGCGTGAAAAGGTAGAAGTGACGAAGAAATCTTGGAAAGAAAAGCAGGGACAAGAGAATTCAGAGGTTTCTGTGGATGATATCGCAATGGTTGTTTCTAGCTGGACGGGAGTACCTGTTTCAAAAATTGCTCAAACAGAAACAGATAAGCTTCTAAACATGGAACAATTGCTCCACTCTCGCGTCATTGGACAGGATGAAGCAGTTGTTGCTGTTGCAAAAGCTGTAAGACGTGCCCGTGCTGGACTAAAAGATCCGAAACGTCCGATAGGCTCCTTTATTTTCTTAGGGCCAACAGGTGTTGGTAAGACTGAGCTTGCAAGAGCACTCGCTGAGTCTATCTTCGGTGATGAAGAAGCGATGATTCGTATTGATATGTCTGAGTACATGGAAAAACACTCGACTTCAAGACTTGTTGGATCACCTCCAGGCTATGTGGGCTATGATGAGGGCGGTCAGCTGACTGAAAAAGTGAGAAGAAAGCCGTATTCTGTCGTGCTTCTAGATGAGATTGAAAAGGCGCACCCTGATGTGTTTAACATCTTACTTCAAGTGTTAGAAGATGGTCGTCTCACTGATTCTAAAGGTCGTACTGTTGACTTTAGAAATACGATTTTGATTATGACTTCAAACGTTGGAGCTAGTGAGCTGAAGCGCAATAAATATGTTGGCTTTAACGTGCAGGATGAAAGTCAAAATTACAAAGATATGAAAGGCAAAGTAATGGGTGAGTTGAAACGTGCGTTTAGACCGGAGTTCATCAACCGTATTGATGAAATCATTGTCTTCCACTCACTCGAAAAGAAACATCTAAAAGAGATTGTGTCTCTCATGTCTGATCAATTGACAAAACGACTAAAAGAGCAGGACCTTTCAATTGAATTGACGGAAGCAGCAAAAGCCAAGATTGCCGACGAAGGCGTAGATCTTGAGTATGGTGCTCGTCCGTTAAGAAGAGCGATTCAAAAGCACGTCGAGGATCGACTTTCTGAGGAATTGCTGAAAGGCAATATTGAAAAGGGCCAACATATCGTATTAGATGTAGAAGATGGAGAAATTGTCGTAAAAGCAACGGCTGCTACGAACTAATATAGTAAGAAAAAAGTGTGAGGCATACCAGTAAGTTGGATGCCTCCCTTTACTTATTTTCTGACCAGTATAAGGAGTTGTATTCTTCAATCTATGGCTAAGTCAAAATCAAAATTTATATGCCAATCGTGCGGTTATGAGTCAGCCAAATGGATGGGGAAATGTCCCGGCTGCGGCACTTGGAACAGTATGACAGAAGAGGTCGTTCGTAAAGAGCCGGCAAATCGTCGAAGTGCGTTTAATCATTCTGTTCAAACCATTCAAAAACCTTCACCTATATCTGCAATTGAAACATCCGAAGAACCCCGAATTAAAACGAATTTAGAAGAATTTAACCGAGTATTAGGAAGTGGAATTGTCAAAGGTTCACTCGTTCTTATTGGCGGTGATCCTGGGATTGGGAAGTCCACACTATTATTACAAGTTTCAGCACAGCTATCAGATCAAAATCAGAATGTGTTATACATATCTGGTGAGGAATCAATCAAACAAACGAAGCTTAGGGCGGACCGTCTCGGTATTGAAAGTGCCTCTTTACATGTTTTGGCTGAAACCGATATGGAGTATATAACGTCTGCTATACAAGAGATGAAACCCGCTTTTGTTGTGGTCGATTCAATTCAAACCGTTTATCAAAGCGATATCACGTCAGCTCCTGGATCTGTTTCTCAGGTGAGGGAATGCACTGCCCAGCTGATGAAAATTGCCAAGACGAATGGTATTCCTATTTTTATCGTTGGTCACGTGACGAAGGAAGGCTCGATTGCTGGGCCGCGCCTTTTAGAGCATATGGTGGATACAGTTCTTTATTTTGAAGGGGAGCGCCATCATACGTTTCGTATTTTACGGGCAGTGAAAAACCGTTTTGGTTCAACGAATGAATTAGGGATTTTTGAAATGAGAGAGGAAGGGCTCACAGAGGTATTAAACCCATCAGAAATCTTCTTAGAAGAGCGGTCAGCAGGTGTATCTGGATCGTGTGTTGTTGCCTCAATGGAAGGAACAAGACCTGTTCTAGTGGAGATACAAGCACTTATTTCACCGACGAGCTTTGGGAATCCACGGAGAATGGCTACTGGCCTTGATCATAACCGAGTGTCATTGCTTATGGCCGTTTTAGAAAAACGGGTAGGGCTGCTGCTGCAAAATCAAGATGCCTATTTAAAGGTCGCAGGTGGTGTGAAACTTGATGAACCAGCGATAGACTTGGCTATTGCCGTTAGTATTGCATCAAGCTTTAAAGATGCAGCGCCGCATCAAGCAGATTGCTTTATAGGAGAAGTGGGTCTGACGGGAGAAGTCAGAAGAGTATCAAGAATTGAACAGCGTGTGCAGGAAGCTGCTAAACTAGGATTTAAACGAATGTTTATTCCTCAGGCGAATATAGATGGATGGAAAAAACCGAGAGGGATTGAATTAGTCGGTGTAGAAAATGTAGCAGAGGCACTTCGTATTTCACTAGGGGGATCATAGAAATGGAAAAAGAGAAAAAAGGAGCGAGAGAAGTCGATCTCTTAGATATTGTCCAGTTTGTGGCACCGGGGACACCCCTGCGGGCAGGGATTGAAAACGTCCTAAGAGCCAATACTGGAGGGCTCATTGTTGTTGGTTATAACGATAAAGTGAAAAGTGTGGTAGATGGAGGATTTCATATTAATTCTGCATTCTCCCCAGCACATTTATATGAATTGGCGAAGATGGATGGGGCGATTATTTTAAGTGACTCTGGTCAAAAAATCTTGTATGCGAATACACAGCTCATGCCGGATGCAACCATTCATTCATCAGAAACAGGCATGAGACACCGAACGGCTGAACGTGTAGCAAAGCAGACAGGCTGCTTAATCATTGCCATTTCTGAACGTCGGAACGTCATTACCTTATACCAAGGGAATCGACGATATACGCTGAAAGATATTGGTTTTATTTTGACGAAGGCCAACCAAGCGATACAAACACTTGAGAAATATAAAACCATTTTAGATCATGCCATTTCTGCGTTAAGCGCCTTAGAATTTGAAGAGCTTGTGACCTTTGGTGATGTATTATCCGTGCTGCATCGTTATGAAATGGTACTTAGAATCAAAAATGAAATCAATATGTATATCAAAGAGCTTGGGACAGAAGGACACTTGATCCGTCTGCAAGTCAATGAGCTGATTACAGATATGGAGCAGGAAGCGGCTTTATTTATTAAAGATTACGTGAAAGAAAAGATCAAAGATCCATATGTGCTGCTGAAACAGCTCCAAGATATGTCGAGCTTTGAACTTTTAGATGACTCTATTTTGTACAAGTTACTCGGCTATCCAGCATCTACAAATATTGACGAATATGTGTACACAAGAGGATACAGATTACTTCATAAAATCCCTAGATTGCCTATGCCGATCGTTGAAAACGTGGTCGAAGCATTTGGTGTGCTAGATCGAATTATGGAAGCAGATGTACAAGATTTGGATGAAGTAGAAGGAATTGGAGAAGTAAGAGCGAAAAAGATAAAAAAAGGATTAAAAAGACTGCAAGAAAAACATTATATCGACCGTCAGCTATAAAAAGAGAAATTTTTCTTAAATACGGTTAAAAATGGATGAATATGGGTATATTAATGATGGTTTTGTTTTCTGTTCATGATGATAGGAAACTTAAGCATATATCAATGTCAGATGAAGGTGGATTGACAGATGAAAAATAAAGGAGGTGAAGGTATGTTAAAAAGAATCGTTCAGGCGTTTTTTATCATTTTCGGTGCAGTTGTAGGGATTTTTATCATTCCAGAGTTATTTCTGCTGTTAAATGTGAAGGACATACCTTTCATAACAAATGCTTACTCTTCAGCACTAATAGGAGCCGCTGTGTTCTTTATCATTGGTAAATGGTGCACAGGCTATGTGGTTAATTGGGTGAAATGGATCGAGGATTCTCTATTGAAGGCGCCTCTTCCTGATCTTATATCTGGAAGTTTCGGTTTAGTATTTGGACTTATTCTAGCATATCTTATTGTAAACGTGATCCCGCTAAACAATATCCCATATCATATTTTTGGTACCATTATTCCGATTTTCCTGGCTTTCTTTTTAGGATACCTTGGATTTCAGGTAGGGTTTAAGAAGAAGGATGAAATGATGGGGCTGTTCTCTCGATCTGCAAAGGTCACAAAGAAAAAAGGAGCAGCTGATGATGAACCTGAAATAGAAGATAAAAAGCTGAAAATTTTAGACACAAGTGTTATCATTGATGGAAGAATCGCAGATATTTGTCAAACTGGATTCCTAGAAGGTGTGATGGTCATTCCTCAATTTGTACTCGAGGAATTACAGCATATTGCAGACTCTTCTGATGTATTAAAGAGAAATAGAGGCCGAAGAGGTCTTGATATTTTAAATCGTATCCAAAAAGAACTGGATATTAAAGTTGAAATTTACGAAGGTGACTTTGAAGATATTCAAGAGGTTGACAGCAAGCTTGTGAAACTCGCTAAGTTAACTTCAGGTGTTGTTGTGACAAATGATTTTAATTTAAATAAAGTATGCGAACTTCAAAAAGTAGCAGTGTTAAACATCAATGATCTAGCCAATGCAGTCAAACCGGTTGTACTGCCTGGGGAAGAAATGAAGGTACAGGTCATCAAAGACGGGAAAGAGCATAACCAAGGTGTTGCTTACTTAGATGACGGTACGATGATTGTGGTCGAAGAAGGACGCAATTATATTGGAAAAGACATTGATGTGCTCGTCACGAGTGTGCTGCAAACTGCTGCTGGAAGAATGATTTTTGCGAAGCCAAAACTTCTGGAGAAGGCGCTCTAAAGGGAGAACGAACATGTATTATGAAGTAGTTATTCCGGCTGCGGGGCAGGGGAAGCGAATGAAGGCCGGCCGCAATAAACTTTTTATTGAATTGAAAAGAATGCCGGTCATCATCCACACACTGAAGGTGTTTGACGCTCATTCACAATGCAGACGCATGATCTTAGCGATCAATGAAGAAGAGCGTCGTGACTTTGAAAGGCTACTGAAGGTACACGCTTTTCAAACGCCTGTTTCACTTGTCACTGGCGGTGAAGAACGGCAGCAAAGTGTATACGAAGGATTGAAGGCTGTGCAAGATGCGGACATCGTGCTTGTTCATGATGGCGCAAGGCCTTTTATTAAGCATACACAGATTGACTTGCTCGTTAAAGCAGCGATTGAAAAAGGCTCCGCAGTCGTAGCGGTACCAGTGAAAGACACAATCAAACGCGTTCAAGAAGGCAAAGTGGAACAAACCATTGAACGTCAGAGCTTGTGGGCAGTCCAGACCCCACAAGCTTTTCGTCATTCTATTTTAAAAGAAGCGCATGAACATGCGGAGCGGACAGGCTTTCTTGGAACAGATGACGCCAGTCTTGTGGAACAATTACACGGTGAGAGTGTGTATATTGTCCAAGGAGACTATACCAATATTAAACTGACAACACCGGATGATTTATTGGTTGCCAAGGCAATTATGGATGCGGAAAGAGGGTACTAGAACATGTTTAGAATAGGACAAGGTTTTGATGTACATCAATTAACAGAGGGAAGACCTCTTATTATTGGCGGTGTGACGATCCCTTATGAAAAGGGTCTACTTGGGCATTCAGATGCGGATGTACTGCTTCATACTGTGGCGGATGCCTGCCTAGGTGCGATTGCAGAAGGAGATATCGGCAGACATTTCCCAGACACGGATCCGGAGTTTAAAGATGCAGACTCTTTTAAATTACTTCAGCACGTGTGGGCGCTTGTAAAAGAAAAAGGCTATACACTGGTGAATATCGATTGCACGATCATGGCGCAAAAACCAAAGATGGCACCTTACATTCAGCCAATGTGTGAGAAAATCGCAGAAGCCCTTGAGGCAGATGTCACACAGGTGAATGTCAAAGCAACAACGACAGAGAAACTTGGATTTACAGGAAGAGGCGAAGGAATTGCCTCTCAAGCAACCGTACTTCTTCAGAAAAAGTAAAATCCATTTTGATGAGAATGGGTTTTGATGATAAAATACGTTTATAAAAAATTGGTGTCAGACAACATGATGCAGATGAAAGGAAGTTAAACTCATGGGAAATGAAGTGCGTGTTCGTTATGCACCGAGTCCAACTGGTCATTTACATATTGGGAATGCTAGAACGGCTCTTTTCAACTATTTGTTCGCACGCAGCCAAGGCGGCAAATTTATTATTCGAATCGAGGATACGGATCAAAAGCGTAATGTAGAAGGCGGAGAAGAAAGCCAGCTTCGCCATTTGCAGTGGCTCGGGATTGATTGGGACGAGAGCATTGATAAAGATGGGGGCTACGGTCCTTACAGACAATCAGAGCGTAATGATATTTACAAAAAATATTATGACGAGCTGCTAGAGAAAGACTTGGCGTATAAGTGCTATTGTACGGCTGAAGAACTAGAAGAAGAGCGTGAAGCACAAATTGCCCGCAGTGAAATGCCTCGATACTCTGGTAAATGCAGTCATTTATCAAAAGAAGAAGAGGACAAGCTGATTGCTGAAGGAAGAGAGCCAAGCATCCGCTTCCGAGTGCCTAAAGGAGAAATCATCAAATTTGACGATATGGTCAAAGGCGAGATTTCATTTGAAACAGACGGCATCGGTGACTTTGTTATTGTGAAGAAAGATGGTACACCAACGTATAACTTCGCTGTAGCGGTGGATGATCATTTGATGAAAATGACTCACATTCTTCGTGGTGAGGATCACATCTCGAATACACCTAAACAAATTATGGTCTTCAATGCATTTGGCTGGGATGTTCCGCTGTTCGGACATATGACGCTGATTGTAAACGAGAACCGCAAGAAATTAAGCAAACGTGATGAATCAATTATCCAGTTCATCGAACAGTATAAGAACTTGGGCTATTTACCAGAAGCTTTGTTTAACTTCATTGCACTACTTGGGTGGTCTCCAGTTGGCGAAGAGGAACTATTTACAAAAGAGCAGTTCATCGATATTTTCGATGTCAATCGACTTTCTAAGTCACCAGCTCTATTTGATATGCATAAACTAAAATGGGTCAATAACCAATACGTGAAAGCACTTGATCTTGATCAAGTTGTGGCACTTACACTTCCACATCTTCAAAAGGCAGGCAAGGTAAGCGAGCAGCTGACAGACGAAGAAAACACGTGGGTGCGCAAACTCATTTCTCTATACCACGAGCAATTGAGCTACGGAGCAGAAATTGTTGAGTTAACAGAGTTGTTCTTTAAGGAACAAATTGAGTATAATCAAGAGGCAAAGGAAGTTCTTGCAGAAGAGCAAGTACCAGAAGTGATGGCTTCGTTTGCAGGTCAGCTTGAACGTCTTGAGTCTTTCACACCTGATGAAATCAAGGCTGCCATTAAAGCTGTGCAAAAAGAAACAGGGCATAAAGGTAAGAAACTATTCATGCCAATTCGTGTGGCTGTCACTGGACAAACGCATGGCCCAGAGCTTCCGCAAAGTATTGAACTACTAGGTAAAGAGACGGTATTAAACCGCATTAAACAAATATAAGGAAAATCGTTGCGAGGGAGAAGTACAATGTTTTCGCCTATCACAGAAAGAGTCTTCACCGGCTGAAAGAGACTTATGGGCAGACGTTGGAAATGCACCCTCAAGACCCTTGAGGAACACGTATGTTAGTATGCAAGGGCGGTACCCTCCGTTATGGGATGAAGTTGAGAAGGCTGCGAAATGAGGGCTTTCTAAACAGAGTGGAACCGCGTTTTCAAAACGTCTCTGTCATATGGCAGAGGCGTTTTTTATTTGTCCAAAAAAGAGAGCAAGTCCTAAGAGAGATTGATGGGGAAGAACGGGGGGAGCATGTGTTTTTCAAAATGCTGAAAGAAGATATTGATACTGTGTTTGATCAAGATCCTGCTGCTAGAAGCTATCTTGAAGTAGTGCTAACCTATTCAGGGCTTCATGCGATTTGGGCTCATCGTGTTGCGCATGCATTTTACAAGCGTAAACTGTATTTTCTTGCGCGGATCATTTCTCAGGTCAGCCGGTTTTTCACAGGGGTTGAGATTCATCCAGCAGCAACCATCGGCCGGCGGTTCTTTATTGATCACGGCATGGGCGTCGTGATTGGGGAAACATGTGAAATTGGCGATAACGTCACTGTTTTCCAAGGCGTGACATTAGGGGGAACAGGGAAAGAAAAGGGAAAGCGGCATCCAACTATTTTGGACGATGCGCTGATTGCGACTGGTGCTAAGGTGCTCGGTTCCATTACCGTAGGAAAAGGGTCCAAAATTGGTGCGGGGTCTGTTGTGTTAAAAGACGTACCAGACCATTCTACTGTTGTAGGTATACCTGGGCGAGTGGTCGTTCAAAATGGAAAGAAAATCAATCGTGATCTCAATCATCAAGATTTGCCAGATCCCGTTTCTGATCGTTTCAAAGAATTGGAGCGAGAAATGGAAAAGCTAAAACGTGAACTGGCTTCATTGAGCAGAAAGGAAGAACAATCATGACAATCAATATTTATAATACATTGACACGTAAGAAAGAAGAGTTTGTCCCACTTGAACCAGGAAAGGTCAAAATGTATGTATGCGGACCAACCGTGTATAACTACATTCACATCGGGAATGCAAGACCTGCCATTGTATATGACACGGTACGTAAGTATTTAGAATATAGCGGCTATGATGTGAATTTCGTATCCAACTTTACTGATGTGGATGATAAACTCATCAAAGCAGCAAATGAATTAGGCGAGGATGTCCCAACGATTGCTGATCGATTTATCCAAGCATACTTTGAGGACGTCAGTGCATTAGGCTGCAAAAAAGCAGACCTTCACCCGCGAGTGACAGAAAATATGGATGATATCATTGCGTTTATCGCCACATTGATTGAAAAAGGCTACGCCTATGAAGCAGATGGTGACGTGTATTACAGCACACGCTCATTTGAAGGCTACGGAAAACTGTCTCACCAATCGATTGATGAATTAAAGACAGGTGCCCGTATTCGTGTAGGTGAAAAGAAAAGGGATGCACTCGACTTTGCATTATGGAAGGCCGCAAAGGATCAGGAGATTTCTTGGGATAGCCCGTGGGGAGAAGGGCGGCCAGGCTGGCACATCGAGTGCTCTGCGATGGTCAAAAAGTATTTAGGCGATACGATTGACATTCATGCTGGCGGACAGGATTTAACGTTCCCTCATCACGAGAATGAGATTGCTCAATCTGAGGCTTTGACAGGAAAACCTTTTGCGAAGTATTGGATGCATAACGGGTATATTAATATTGAGAATGAAAAAATGTCAAAATCACTTGGGAACTTTGTGCTCGTACATGACATTATTAAAGAACAAGATCCAGATGTGCTTCGTTTCTTTATGCTGTCGGTTCACTATCGTCATCCAATCAATTACTCCATTGACTTATTGGAAAGTACAAAGAGTGCATTTAACAGACTCAAAACATCTTATTCAAATCTACATCATCGCCTTGAGAGCAGTACCAATTTAACAGAGGATAACACGGAATGGCTGACAAAGATTGAAGAGCAGCGTGCGACATTTATTTCTGAAATGAATGATGACTTCAATACGGCAAATGCCATCTCTGTTTTATTTGAACTAGCGAAACAAGCGAATTACTATATGGAAAATGATCATACTTCTGAGGAAGTGATCAAGGCATTTATTGGCTTGTTCCAAGAAATCACATCCGTCCTCGGCTTCTCACTAGAAGAAAAGCACACGCTTGACGAAGAGGTAGAAGCATTAATTGAGAAGCGGAATGAAGCTAGAAGGAATCGTGACTTCGCATTGTCTGATCAAATTCGTGACCAGTTAAAGAGCATGAATATTGTATTGGAGGACACTCCTCAAGGTACGCGCTGGAAAAGAGGAGAATAGGTCATGTTGAATTTTGAAAAGCTGAAAGACGGAAAACAGTTGAACGGACTTGCGCTTGCTTATATGGGTGATGCCATTTTTGAAGTATACGTGAGGCATCACCTCCTCCAAACGGGGGCGACCAAACCAAATGAGCTTCATAAACGTGCAAGTAAGATCGTTTCAGCTAAATCTCAGGCCGCTATTTTATTTGAGCTTCAGCAGAAGGGCTTTTTCACAGAAGCGGAAGAAGCGGTGCTGAAAAGAGGAAGAAATGCAAAATCAGGCACAGTGCCTAAAAACACAGACGTTCAAACGTATCGTTATAGTACAGCGTTTGAAGCGCTCATGGGTTATTTATTTATCGAGAAGCAGGACGAACGCTTAGAAGAGTTGATTAGTCAGGCGATTGAAATCGGAACGTCAGGGAGGAAGACAAATGAGTCAGCAACATGATTATGTGATTGGGAAAAATGCAGTGATTGAAACACTGAAGTCAGATCGGGAGTTATATAAGCTCTGGATGGCAGAAAACACTGTAAAAGGACAAGCCCAGCAGGTCATTGAACTCGCGAAAAAGCAAAATATCACCATTCAGTATGTTCCGAGGAAAAAGCTTGATCAGATGGTAACAGGTCAGCACCAGGGAATCGTTGCACAAGTAGCAGCATATGAATATGCAGAATTGGACGATCTGTATCAAATTGCTGAAAAGCGGAATGAACAACCATTTTTCATCATCTTAGATGAAATTGAAGATCCGCACAATTTAGGGTCGATCATGCGTACGGCCGATGCTGTTGGTGCACATGGAATCGTCATTCCAAAACGACGAGCGGTAGGCTTGACGACAACTGTTGCGAAAGCATCTACTGGAGCCATTGAACATATCCCGGTCGCAAAAGTAACCAATCTTTCCAGAGCTCTTGATGAAATGAAAGAAAGAGGAATCTGGGTCGCAGGAACAGATGCATCTGCGAAGCAGGACTACAGACAATTTGACGGCACGATGCCTCTCGCTCTTGTCATCGGCAGTGAAGGAAAAGGAATTGGCCGATTGATTAAGGAAAAATGTGATTTCTTGATTAAATTGCCAATGGCCGGGCAGGTCACTTCATTAAATGCATCAGTTGCCGCTAGTCTATTGATGTATGAAGTGTATCGAAAACGTTATCCGTTAGGAGAATAGAGATGGACATCCTCTTAGTCGATGGATACAACATGATAGGTGCATGGCCTCGTTTGCAGCACTTAAAAGAAAACAGCTTTGAAGAAGCCAGAGACGTGCTGATTCAACATTTAGCAGAATATCAAGCATATACAGGGTATCGAGTCATTGTCGTATTCGATGCCCATATGGTCAAAGGAATCGAAAAGAAGCGGACAAACCACCGAGTAGAGGTCATCTTTACAAGAGAAAATGAAACGGCTGATGAGCGGATTGAAAAACTGGCACAAGACTTGAATAACATTCGGACGCAAATTCATGTGGCGACCTCTGATTATACAGAACAATGGGCAATTTTTGGACAGGGTGCACTTCGTAAGTCAGCACGAGAGCTCTTAAGAGAGATAGAAGTGATTGAACGAAAGATTGAAACACGTGTCAAAAAGATTACTTCTGATAAACCAGCATCCAAAATTGAATTGTCAGAAGATGTATTGAAAACGTTTGAAAAATGGCGGCGGGGAAACTTGGAATAGCTTGACGATATTTCAACCATTATTGTATAATATTTCTATCTAGGTGCGGTCGGGGGGATCGAAGTGAATCTAAACAACAGCAAGGGTAAGTCCATCAGAGAGCAATTTTGCCAGTTGGAAGATGAACAAGTCATTGAAAGGGTTCATGTCGGAGATAGTGATGCGCTAGATTATTTAATAACGAAATACCGCAATTTTGTACGTGCGAAAGCAAGATCTTATTTCTTGATTGGAGCGGATCGAGAGGACATTGTCCAAGAGGGGATGATCGGACTTTATAAGTCTATCCGCGATTTCAGAGAGGACAAGCTTACTTCATTTAAGGCTTTTGCAGAATTATGTATTACCCGCCAAATTATCACCGCAATTAAAACAGCTACTCGCCAAAAACATATCCCGTTAAATTCCTATGTATCATTAGACAAGCCGATATACGATGAAGAATCGGACAGAACATTATTGGACGTCATTTCCGGTGCTAAAGCGCTTAACCCAGAAGATTTAATCATTAGCAAAGAAGAATTTGATGATATTGAAATGAAAATGGGTGAATTACTAAGCGAGCTGGAAAGAAAGGTACTTGTGCTTTATCTTGATGGTAGGTCCTATCAGGAGATTTCTGAAGATTTAAACCGTCATGTGAAATCAATTGATAACGCACTCCAAAGAGTAAAGAGAAAATTAGAGAAATATTTAGAGCTGCGCGAGATCAGTCTCTAATCAAACCTATATTGACAGCTTTTTCGACACTGTGATAAGGTACTAAGGAAATGATGTCGAGAAAATAGGTGTAAATATGAGGAAAAAGATTACTCTAGCCTGTAAAGACTGCGGAAGCCGCAATTATACGACAATGAAAAGTGTTGCTTCAGCAGCTGAAAGATTAGAAGTTAAGAAATATTGCAAGACTTGTAATTCACATAAAACACATTTAGAAACGAAGTAGGATTTGCGTTCTTTAATCTGTGGAGGTCTTTTACATGCGTATTATCAGTTTCTTAAAAAGTGTCGGGAAAGAAATGAAAAAGGTCAGCTGGCCAAAGAAAAACGAAATGGTCCGCTACACGATCACTGTTATTTTAACAGTCGTATTTTTTGCCATCTTTTTCTCTTTTCTTGATATAGGAATCTCACAATTAATCGAATTAATTCATTAATACTTGAATAATGGTCTGCTGAACGTGCTATAATAGATCATAATATGACTTGCCAAAAAACCCGTTTTACGGGTTTTTTCAATTGCTTGAAAATATTTACCGGTACTCGAGATTCGTCAAATAGACATTACGAAATGTGGGGAGGGAAGGACTAAATAGTCCTGAACGAAAATGGAAAAGAATTGGTATGTTGTGCATACGTACTCTGGCTATGAGAACAAAGTGAAAGCGAACTTGGAAAAGCGTGTTGAATCAATGGGCATGCAGGATAAAATTTTCCGCGTTGTTGTACCAGAAGAAGAAGAAACGGACATTAAAAACGGTAAGAAAAAAGTAGTGAAAAAGAAAGTATTCCCTGGATATGTGCTAGTAGAAATCGTCATGACTGACGATTCTTGGTATGTCGTTCGTAATACACCAGGTGTGACAGGATTCGTTGGATCAGCTGGATCAGGCTCTAAGCCGACAGCGTTATTACCTGGCGAAGCGGAAACCATTCTGAAGAGAATGGGACTTGAAGAGCGCAAGACAGAAATTGACTTTGAACTTAAAGAAACAGTCAAGGTCATCGATGGACCATTTGCTAACTTCACAGGCTCTATCGAAGAGATTGATTATGATAAAAGCAAAGTCAAAGTATTCGTTAATATGTTTGGTAGAGAAACTCCTGTGGAACTTGAGTTCACACAGATCGATAAATTGTAATTTAAAAGAGCTTGAAATGAGTGTATAGAAGTGGTAATATAGCAAAGGTACGTCTTGAGTTCGCTCAAGATCGCTAGCTAGTTATTTCGTCATTCATATAAAGAATGAAGTTGTTGAGTGGGAGGGGGATTCCCCTATTACCACATCACGGACTTTAAGGAGGTGTGTCTCGTGGCTAAAAAAGTAGTAAAAGTTGTTAAATTGCAAATTCCTGCTGGAAAAGCTAACCCAGCTCCACCAGTTGGACCTGCACTAGGTCAAGCCGGTGTTAATATCATGGGATTCTGTAAGGAGTTTAACGCTCGTACAGCTGACCAAGCTGGTCTTATCATTCCTGTTGAAATTTCGGTTTTTGAAGACCGTTCATTTACATTTATTACTAAAACTCCACCTGCTGCAGTTTTACTTAAAAAAGCAGCTGGTATTGAGTCTGGTTCTGGTGAACCTAACCGTAATAAAGTGGCAACTGTTAAGCGTGATAAAGTACGCGAAATCGCGGAAACAAAAATGCCTGACTTAAACGCTGCTAGCGTTGAATCAGCTATGCGCATGGTTGAAGGTACTGCACGCAGTATGGGTATTGTCATCGAAGATTAATTTTTTGTCTTGTTGGGTTGCGAGTTTGGTTTTGACAAGTTCGCAACCCTTATTCGTGGGAGGTTATTCCGCTAAAACCACATAAGGAGGATTTTTATAATGGCTAAAAAAGGTAAAAAGTATGTAGAAGCTGCTAAGCTAATCGAACGTACTAAAGCGTATGATGTAGCTGAAGCTGTTTCTCTTACAAAAAAAGCAAATACAGCGAAATTTGATGCGACTGTAGAAGTTGCTTTTCGTTTGGGCGTAGACCCTCGTAAAAACGATCAACAAATCCGCGGTGCAGTTGTACTTCCTAACGGAACTGGTAAAACTCAACGCGTTCTTGTGTTCGCTAAAGGCGAAAAAGCAAAAGAAGCAGAAGCTGCTGGAGCAGACTACGTTGGAGATTCTGATTACATCACTAAAATCCAACAAGGCTGGTTCGAATTCGATGTAATCGTTGCGACACCTGACATGATGGGTGAAGTTGGTAAGATCGGTCGTGTACTTGGACCAAAAGGTCTTATGCCAAACCCTAAAACAGGAACTGTAACTTTCGAAGTAGAAAAAGCAATCAATGAAATCAAAGCTGGTAAAGTAGAATACCGCGTTGATAAAGCTGGTAACATCCACGCGCCAATCGGAAAGGTTTCTTTCGAGGACGAAAAGCTTGTTGAGAACTTTGCAACAATCTATGACACAATCCTTAAAGCAAAACCTGCAGCGGCTAAAGGTGTATACGTGAAAAACGTTTCTGTTACATCTACTATGGGCCCTGGCGTGAAAGTGGACCCATCTTCTTTCTCTGCAAAATAATTCTTGACTTGTCACAACCGTTTTGATAATATCAAAATGTTGTAAAATAGAATAATCATTTATACCGTAGACAGCAGGGGCCTTATGGCTTAATTAACCCGCCGAGGTGTATATGTCACAGTCTTACGTTAACGTATGCTTGTATATACAGCCTCCATGTCTTAATGGAGGCTTTTTATATGGAGAACCGTTCGTTAGGAACGTGATGGCCTGATCGGTATAAGTGTTACACAAAGAATGTACAGGAGGTGTAACCATGAGCAATGCAATCGATACTAAAAAAGTTGTCGTTGATGAAATTACTTCTAAATTTAAAGACAGTATGTCTACTGTAATCGTAGATTACCGCGGTCTTTCAGTTTCTGAAGTGACTGAACTTCGTAAACAGCTTCGTGATGCTGGCGTAGAATTCAAAGTTTACAAAAATACTTTGACTCGCCGTGCAGTTGAACAAGTTGAACTAACGGGTTTAAACGATTTCTTAACAGGTCCAAACGCTATCGCATTCAGTAACGAAGATGTTATCGCACCTGCGAAAATCATCAACGAATTTGCGAAAAGCCACGAAGCTTTAGAAATCAAAGCTGGTGTTATCGAAGGAAACGTAGCGACTGTAGAAGAAGTGAAGGCTCTTGCGGAACTTCCGTCTCGCGAAGGCTTACTATCTATGTTGCTTAGCGTTCTTCAAGCTCCAGTTCGTAACCTTGCTCTTGCTACTAAAGCAGTTGCAGATCAAAAAGAAGAACAAGGCGCTTAATGCGTACTTGACGTAAAAAAACTTAAAATGGAGGAATTACAAATGGCTTTAAATATCGAAGAAATCATTGCTTCAGTTAAAGAAGCAACTGTACTTGAGTTAAACGACTTAGTAAAAGCAATCGAAGAAGAATTTGGCGTAACTGCTGCTGCTCCTGTAGCTGTAGCTGCTGGTGGCGGTGCTGCTGCTGAAGAAAAAACTGATTTTGATCTAGTACTTGCTGGTGCTGGAGACCAAAAAATCAAAGTTATCAAAGTGGTTCGTGAAATCACTGGTCTTGGCTTGAAAGAAGCTAAAGAACTTGTTGACAACACTCCAAAACCACTTAAAGAAGGTATTGCTAAAGAAGAAGCTGAAGAACTTAAAGCTAAGCTTGAAGAAGTTGGCGCTTCTGTAGAAGTTAAGTAATCTTCGCCTAATCTTTTGGGAAAGCTCGCTTTTACTGGCGGGCTTTTTCTTTTCTTATCTCCTGAAACGATTGAATCCAGAGGAGGTCTATTCACCATGAGTGACCACTATTATACGGAAAAGCCATCAGTGAAAAGTAATAAACAGACATGGGACTTCACCTTGAGAAACCGTAGCTTTACTTTTACAAGTGACAGTGGAGTGTTTTCTAAGAAAGAAGTCGACTATGGTTCGAGGCTTTTAATTGAAGCTTTTGAAGAACCTGACTTGGATGGCGACGTCTTAGATGTCGGTTGCGGTTATGGACCGATCGGCTTATCGTTAGCAAACGAAATGACAGGCCGCACCATTCATATGATTGATGTGAACGAAAGAGCAGTCGAACTTTCAAAGGAAAACGCTAAGCATAATCGCATTGATAATGTCCGCATCTATCAAAGTGATTTGTTCTCGAATGTTCATTCATCAGCTGCTTTTGCCTCTATACTGACCAATCCCCCAATACGGGCAGGGAAGAAAGTAGTACATGCGATCTTTGAAAAAAGTGCTGATCATTTATTGCCGGAAGGTGAGTTGTGGGTGGTTATTCAGAAAAAACAAGGTGGACCATCTGCGATTGAGAAATTAGAGCAACTTTTTGGAGAAGTGACGGTCGTTATGAAAAAAAAGGGCTACTATATTATCAAAGCTAAAAAAGTTTGACGCAGTTTCCTAGCTGTGTTAACATTATAAAATGCCAATGTGTATATTTTGCTTGATAGGCTTAAAAAACAACTATTTTGTATAAATTATGCATACTTGGGAAAACTAATAAAATCGGTATTTGTTTTTGGATGTGGTTTTCTTATTTTAGAAACCCTTTTTTCTTTTGTCTTGTAAAAGTATTTCTTTACTGACATTTGAAAGACAGAAATACTTTTTACACATATAATACGCATGATTTGAGGGGTGAATCAGTTGACAGGTCAACTAGTTCAGTATGGACGACACCGCCAGCGCAGAAGCTACGCACGCATAAGCGAAGTGTTAGAATTACCAAATCTCATTGAAATTCAAACCTCTTCTTATCAGTGGTTTCTTGATGAGGGTCTTAGAGAGATGTTTCAAGATATATCCCCAATTGAGGATTTTACTGGTAACCTTTCTCTTGAATTCATTGATTACAGCCTAGGGGATCCTAAGTATCCTGTAGCAGAATCAAAAGAACGTGATGTAACTTACTCTGCTCCACTAAGAGTAAAAGTTCGTTTAATTAACAAAGAAACTGGAGAAGTAAAAGACCAAGATGTGTTTATGGGTGATTTCCCAATCATGACAGACACAGGTACTTTTATCATTAATGGTGCGGAACGTGTAATCGTTTCTCAGTTAGTACGTTCTCCAAGTGTATATTTCAGTGGTAAAGTAGACAAAAACGGTAAAAAAGGTTTTACTGCGACTGTCATTCCAAACCGTGGCGCATGGTTAGAATACGAAACTGATGCGAAGGATGTAGTCTATGTACGCATCGATCGCACACGTAAGTTGCCGGTTACGGTTCTTTTGCGTGCTCTCGGCTTCAGCTCTGATCAAGAGATTCTTGACCTCATTGGCGAGAATGAATACTTACGCAACACGTTGGAAAAAGACAATACAGAGAATGCCGATAAAGCACTTCTCGAAATCTACGAGCGTCTTCGTCCCGGAGAGCCGCCAACTGTTGAAAATGCGAAAAGCTTGCTAGACTCTCGCTTCTTTGATCCGAAGAGATATGACTTAGCAAATGTTGGACGCTACAAGATTAATAAGAAGCTTCATATTAAAAATAGACTATTCAATCAAAAATTGGCTGAAACGCTAGTTGATCCTGAAACAGGTGAAATCCTAGCAGAAAAAGGTCAAATTTTAGATAGAAGAGTGCTTGATAAAGTTCTTCCATACTTAGAAAACGGCATCGGATTTAGAAAGCTTTATCCAAACGGTGGCGTAGTAGAGGATGAAGTAGAACTTCAATCTATCAAGATTTATGCACCAACTGATCAAGAAGGCGAGCAAGTGATCAACGTGATTGGTAATGCATATGTAGAGGAAGCTGTGAAGAACATCACGCCTTCTGACATCATTGCTTCAATCAGTTACTTCTTTAACCTGCTTCATGGAGTAGGTGACACAGATGATATCGATCACCTGGGTAACCGTCGTCTGCGTTCTGTAGGTGAACTTCTGCAAAACCAATTCCGTATTGGTTTAAGTAGAATGGAGCGTGTTGTTCGTGAAAGAATGTCGATTCAAGACACGAATACGATCACACCTCAGCAGCTGATCAACATCCGTCCTGTGATCGCTTCTATTAAAGAGTTCTTTGGTAGCTCTCAGCTTTCTCAGTTCATGGATCAAACAAACCCGCTTGCTGAATTGACGCACAAACGTCGTCTGTCAGCGCTTGGACCGGGTGGTTTGACACGTGAGCGTGCAGGAATGGAAGTTCGTGACGTTCACTATTCTCACTATGGTCGTATGTGTCCGATTGAAACACCAGAGGGTCCAAACATTGGTTTGATCAACTCTCTATCTTCATTTGCGAAAGTGAATCGCTTCGGCTTTATTGAAACACCTTACCGCCGGGTTGACCCTGAAACAGGTAAAGTGACGCCGAGAATCGATTACTTAACGGCTGATGAAGAGGATAACTACGTTGTAGCACAAGCGAACGCTATATTAGGTGAAGATGGTTCGTTTATCGATGATAATATCATTGCTCGTTTTAGAGGGGAAAACACCGTTGTTCCTCGAAACCGCGTTGACTACATGGACGTTTCGCCGAAGCAGGTTGTTTCTGCAGCGACAGCATGTATCCCATTCTTAGAAAACGATGACTCTAACCGTGCTCTAATGGGAGCGAACATGCAACGTCAGGCTGTGCCTTTGATGCAGCCGGAATCACCGATTGTTGGTACAGGTATGGAGTATGTATCAGGTAAAGACTCTGGTGCTGCTGTGATCTGCCGTTACCCAGGTGTTGTAGAACGTGTTGAAGCGAAGAATATTTGGGTTCGCCGTTATGAAGACGTTGACGGACAACAAGTCAAAGGAAACCTAGACAAATACAGCTTGCTGAAATTTGTCCGCTCTAACCAAGGGACTTGCTACAACCAGCGCCCAATTGTAAGTGTTGGAGATGAAGTCGTCAAAGGAGAAATCCTTGCAGACGGTCCTTCTATGGAAAAAGGTGAATTGGCTCTAGGACGTAACGTCATGGTCGGCTTCATGACTTGGGACGGTTACAACTATGAGGATGCGATCATTATGAGTGAGCGCCTTGTAAAAGATGACGTCTACACTTCTATTCATATTGAAGAATATGAATCAGAAGCTCGTGATACAAAGCTTGGACCAGAAGAAATTACGCGTGATATTCCAAACGTTGGGGAAGATGCTTTACGCAACCTTGACGAGCGTGGAATCATCCGTATTGGTGCAGAAGTAAAAGACGGAGACCTTCTTGTCGGGAAAGTAACGCCTAAAGGTGTAACAGAACTAACAGCTGAAGAACGTCTTCTACATGCAATCTTCGGTGAAAAGGCTCGTGAAGTGCGTGATACGTCTCTACGTGTACCACACGGTGGCGGCGGAATCATCCATGATGTCAAAGTCTTTAACCGTGAAGATGGAGATGAATTACCACCAGGTGTTAACCAGTTAGTCCGTGTATACATCGTTCAGAAGCGTAAAATTTCTGAAGGTGACAAAATGGCCGGACGACATGGTAACAAAGGGGTTATCTCCAAAATCCTTCCAGAAGAAGATATGCCGTATCTTCCAGATGGAACACCGATTGATATCATGTTAAACCCTCTAGGGGTACCATCTCGTATGAATATCGGTCAGGTACTTGAGCTTCATATGGGTATGGCTGCACGTTACCTAGGCATCCACATTGCGTCACCAGTATTTGATGGTGCTCGTGAGGAAGATGTTTGGGAAACGCTTGAAGAAGCAGGTATGTCCCGTGATGCGAAAACAGTCCTTTATGACGGTCGAACTGGTGAACCATTCGACAACCGTGTATCTGTTGGAATCATGTATATGATCAAACTGGCTCACATGGTTGACGATAAACTTCACGCACGTTCAACTGGACCATACTCACTTGTTACGCAGCAGCCACTGGGCGGTAAAGCACAGTTTGGTGGACAGCGTTTCGGAGAGATGGAAGTATGGGCACTTGAAGCTTACGGTGCAGCATATACACTTCAAGAAATCTTAACTGTAAAATCGGATGACGTTGTGGGTCGTGTGAAAACATACGAAGCGATCGTCAAAGGGGATAACGTACCTGAACCAGGTGTCCCTGAATCATTCAAAGTATTAATTAAAGAACTTCAAAGTTTAGGTATGGATGTGAAAATCCTATCTGGCGATGAAGAAGAGATAGAAATGAGAGATTTAGAAGACGATGAGGAAACGAAGAAAGCAGACGGATTAGCGTTATCTAATGACGAAGATGCTGCAGACCTCGCACCTGTCGATCTTGAACGTGACGCAGTCACAAAAGAATAGCAGAAACGATTAGAGCAAGTGACTAGGGTATAACCCGAAGATTAAAAGGGAGGTAGGCCCCTTGCTAGATGTGAACAATTTTGAGTATATGAACATCGGTCTCGCATCACCTGATAAAATCCGTTCTTGGTCTTTTGGTGAAGTGAAAAAGCCTGAAACGATTAACTATCGTACACTGAAACCGGAAAAAGATGGTCTCTTTTGTGAACGTATCTTCGGACCGCAAAAAGACTGGGAATGTCATTGTGGAAAGTATAAACGCGTTCGTTATAAGGGTGTTGTATGTGACCGTTGTGGTGTAGAAGTAACACGGGCAAAAGTCCGTCGTGAGAGAATGGGGCATATCGAACTGGCTGCCCCAGTTTCCCACATTTGGTATTTCAAAGGTATCCCAAGCCGTATGGGTCTTGTTCTAGATATGTCACCACGTGCGTTAGAAGAAGTGATTTACTTCGCTTCTTACGTCGTGACTGATCCGGGCAACACACCGCTTGAGAAGAAACAACTTCTTTCTGAGAAAGAATTCCGTGCTTATTTAGATAAATACGGTAACACCTTCCAAGCAGCTATGGGTGCAGAAGCAATTAACAAACTTCTTCAAGATATCGATCTTGTGAAAGAAGTAGATACACTCAAAGAAGAGCTAAAAACAGCTCAAGGACAGCGTCGTACACGTGCGATCAAACGCCTTGAAGTGTTGGAAGCTTTCCGTAACTCAGGAAACAAACCGTCTTGGATGATCCTTGATGTACTTCCGGTTATTCCACCAGAATTACGTCCAATGGTTCAGCTTGATGGCGGACGTTTTGCTACTTCTGACTTGAACGACCTTTATCGTCGTGTCATCAACCGTAACAACCGTCTGAAACGTTTATTAGATCTTGGCGCGCCAAGCATCATCGTTCAGAACGAGAAGCGTATGCTTCAAGAAGCTGTCGATGCCTTGATTGATAATGGACGTAGAGGCCGACCAGTAACAGGACCAGGAAATAGACCATTGAAATCTCTTTCTCACATGCTGAAAGGGAAACAAGGACGTTTCCGTCAAAACTTGCTTGGTAAACGTGTTGACTATTCTGGACGTTCCGTTATCGTCGTTGGACCACATTTGAAAATGTATCAGTGTGGACTTCCGAAAGAAATGGCTCTTGAACTATTCAAACCATTCGTGATGAAGGAGCTTGTTGAAAAAGGATTAGCTCACAACATTAAGAGCGCGAAACGTAAGATTGAGCGCGTGCAGCCGGAAGTTTGGGATGTTTTAGAATCAGTAATTCGTGAGCATCCAGTTTTACTAAACCGTGCACCAACTCTTCACAGACTTGGTATTCAAGCGTTTGAACCTACACTTGTGGAAGGACGCGCAATTCGTTTGCATCCACTTGTATGTACTGCCTACAACGCTGACTTTGATGGTGACCAAATGGCGGTTCACGTACCATTATCTGCTGAAGCTCAAGCTGAAGCTCGTATCTTAATGCTTGCTGCTCAAAACATTTTGAACCCGAAAGATGGAAAACCTGTTGTTACGCCATCTCAGGATATGGTGCTAGGTAACTACTACCTTACACTTGAGCGTAAAGGTGCTATCGGAGAAGGTATGGTATTCAAAGATACGAACGAAGCCCTTCTAGCTTATCAAAATGGGTATGTGCATCTTCATACACGTGTAGCTGTTGCAGCTAACTCGTTGAAGAACGTTACATTCACTGATGAACAGCGTTCTAAATTGTTGATTACAACAGTTGGAAAATTGATCTTTAACGAAATCTTACCGGAATCATTCCCATACATGAATGAACCGACTAAGAGCAATATTGAAGAAAAAACGCCTGACCGCTTCTTCCTTGAAAAAGGTGAGGATGTCAAAGCTGCGATCGAGAAACAAGAAATCAATGCACCGTTCAAAAAAGGTATTTTAGGTAAAATCATTGCGGAAATCTTTAAGAGATTCCATATCACTGAGACATCTAAAATGCTTGACCGCATGAAAAATCTTGGTTTCAGATATTCTACTAAAGCCGGTATTACGGTTGGTGTATCTGATATCGTGGTACTAGACGATAAACAAAAAATCCTCGAAGAAGCGCAAGCAAAAGTAGATAACGTCATGAAGCAATTCAGACGTGGTTTGATTACTGAAGAAGAGCGTTATGAGAGAGTCATTTCGATCTGGAGTTCTTCTAAAGATGTCATCCAAGGTAAACTGATGAAGTCCCTTGATGAAGTCAACCCTATCTACATGATGAGTGACTCTGGAGCGCGTGGTAACGCATCTAACTTCACTCAGCTGGCTGGTATGCGTGGTCTGATGGCCAACCCGGCTGGACGTATCATTGAACTTCCGATTAAATCTAGTTTCCGTGAAGGTTTAACAGTATTGGAATACTTTATTTCCACTCACGGAGCGCGTAAAGGTCTTGCCGATACAGCTCTTAAAACAGCTGACTCAGGTTACCTCACGCGTCGTCTCGTTGACGTTGCACAGGATGTTATCATCCGTGAAACAGATTGCGGTACAGACCGTGGAATCTTGGCGAAGTCCATTAAAGAAGGAAATGAAATTATTGAGAAACTTGAAGAACGTCTGATCGGACGTTTTGCAAGAAAACCAATTATTCATCCTGAAACGGGCGAAGTCATTGTTGGCGAAAACGAACTAATTGATGAAGATAAAGCACTTGAAGTAGTTGAAGCAGGAATCGAGGAAGTATGGATCCGTTCTGCATTTACATGTAACACGCCTCATGGTGTATGTAAACGATGCTACGGCCGTAACCTTGCAACTGGTACTGACGTTGAAGTCGGTGAAGCAGTTGGAATCATCGCTGCACAATCGATCGGTGAGCCAGGAACACAGCTTACAATGCGTACGTTCCACACCGGCGGGGTAGCAGGAGACGATATCACTCAAGGTTTACCTCGTATCCAAGAGTTATTTGAAGCGCGTAATCCGAAAGGGCAGGCAACCATTTCTGAAATTGATGGTGTCGTTGCTGAAATTAACGATGTTCGTGACAAGCAACAGGAAATTGTGGTTCAAGGCGAAGTTGAAACTCGCTCTTACACAGCTCCTTACAATGCACGTCTGAAAGTTGTTGAAGGTGACAAAGTCACTCGTGGTCAAGTACTGACAGAAGGTTCAATCGATCCGAAAGAACTTCTTAAAGTAACTGATATGACAGCTGTTCAAGAATATCTGCTTCATGAAGTACAAAAAGTATACCGTATGCAAGGGGTAGAAATCGGAGATAAGCACGTAGAAGTAATGGTTCGCCAAATGCTTCGTAAAGTGCGTGTCGCTGATGCAGGGGATACAGATGTATTACCAGGCACACTTCTTGATGTACACCAATTCACAGAAGCGAACAAAAAAGTACTATTCGAAGGCAAACGTCCTGCAACAGGCCGTCCAGTTCTTCTTGGTATTACAAAAGCATCGCTTGAAACAGACTCATTCTTGTCTGCAGCATCCTTCCAAGAAACGACTCGTGTCCTAACAGATGCGGCGATCAAAGGAAAACGTGATGAACTGCTTGGCTTGAAAGAGAATGTCATCATCGGTAAACTTGTTCCTGCTGGAACTGGAATGCCAAACTACCGTAAAGTTAAGCCGGTTTCACAAGTGCAGCCGTCTGACGATATGGTTCCTGTAGAGTAATCTTTCTCTTAAGATTTCTATAAAAATCATCAAAAAATGGTGAAGGATGTCAAGATAATCTGTCAAACGATATTGACATCCTTCTGCCATGATGATAATATAACCAAGGTGCTCAAAATAAAACCTGTTACTTTGGAGGATATTCGATGTCTTATGATAAAGTATCACAGGCTCAATCCATTATTATTGGTACGAAGCAAACAGTAAAAGCTCTGAAACGAGATTCAGTGAAGGAAATCGTCGTAGCGAAAGATGCTGATCCTGCTTTAACCGCTAGTGTAATGAAACTAGCGCAAGAGAAGGGTGTAGACATTTTAGTGGTAGATTCCATGAAAAAGCTCGGCAAGGCCTGCGGAATTGAAGTTGGGGCAGCAGCTGTTGCCATTATGTTATAGCGTACTTGTTTTGTTTTTGCATGCTTAAAATGCAAAAGCATTGTTTTTTGCCTTTTGATGAACCACCTGGGTATGTGGGTTATAAAAAAAGTAATGAAGGGAGGAATAACAACATGCCTACAATTAATCAGCTAATACGCAAAGGACGCGTGAGTAAAGTTGAAAACTCAAAGTCTCCTGCACTTAACAAAGGATACAACAGTTTCAAAAAAGAGCACACTAACGTAACATCTCCACAGAAGCGCGGGGTTTGTACTCGTGTCGGTACAATGACACCGAAAAAACCAAACTCAGCACTACGTAAATATGCTCGTGTACGTTTGTCTAACCTGATTGAGGTAACAGCTTACATTCCTGGTATCGGACATAACCTACAAGAGCACAGTGTAGTACTTATCCGTGGCGGACGTGTAAAAGACTTACCGGGTGTACGTTACCACATCGTTCGTGGTGCGCTTGATACTGCCGGAGTTGACGGTCGTATGCAAGGACGTTCTAAATACGGAACAAAACGCCCTAAACAAAGCAAATAATATAAACAAACATAAGGGTTTTTAGAAGTTGAGTTCAGTTCAGTGGAGTCAGGCAGCTGACAATGAAATTGAGATGAAAGACAGATAGAAATCCTTTTAAAAGAGAAGGGAGGCTATTCAGATGCCACGTAAAGGTCCTGTAGCAAAAAGAGACGTTTTGCCAGATCCAATTTACAATTCTAAACTTGTATCTCGTTTGATCAACAAAATGATGATCGACGGTAAAAGAGGAAAGTCACAAACTATTCTCTACAAGTCATTTGATATCATCAAAGAACGTACTGGTAATGAAGCGATGGAGGTTTTCGAACAAGCCTTGAAAAACATCATGCCAGTTCTTGAAGTTAAAGCACGTCGTGTAGGTGGAGCTAACTACCAAGTTCCTGTAGAAGTTCGCCCAGACCGTCGTACGACTTTAGGTCTTCGCTGGTTAGTAAACTACGCTCGTCTTCGTGGAGAAAAAACGATGGAAGAGCGTCTTGCTAACGAAATCCTTGACGCAGCTAACAACACTGGTGCTGCTGTTAAGAAACGTGAAGATACACACAAAATGGCAGAAGCGAACAAAGCATTCGCTCACTACCGCTGGTAGGATTTATACCAAACTAAAAAAACTATTCCCTAATAAGGAAGGAGAAATTACCCAATGGCAAGAGAGTTCTCCTTAGACAAAACTCGTAATATTGGTATCATGGCTCACATCGATGCCGGTAAAACGACAACGACTGAGCGTATCTTGTACTACACTGGTCGTATCCATAAAATTGGTGAAACTCACGAAGGAGCTTCACAAATGGACTGGATGGAGCAGGAGCAAGAACGTGGTATTACAATCACTTCTGCTGCTACTACAGCACAATGGAAAGGTTACCGTGTAAACATCATCGATACACCAGGACACGTAGACTTCACTGTTGAAGTTGAACGTTCTTTGCGTGTACTTGATGGTGCGGTTGCTGTTCTTGATGCACAATCAGGTGTAGAGCCTCAAACTGAAACAGTTTGGCGCCAAGCAACAACTTACGGAGTACCTCGTATCGTATTCGTTAACAAAATGGATAAAACCGGTGCGGACTTCCTTTACTCTGTAAGCACATTAAGAGATCGTCTTCAAGCGAACGCTCATGCAATTCAATTGCCGATCGGCGCTGAAGATCAATTCGAAGGAATCATCGACCTTGTAGAAAACGTAGCATACTTCTACGAAGATGACCTTGGAACTCGCTCTGATGCACAAGAAATCCCTGCTGAGTATAAAGACAAAGCTGAAGAGCTTCGCAGCAGCTTGATTGAAGCTGTCGCTGAGCTTGATGAAGAG
Source organism: Bacillus sp. GbtcB10 (assembly GCF_019091365.1). Classification (NCBI taxonomy): domain Bacteria; kingdom Bacillati; phylum Bacillota; class Bacilli; order Caryophanales; family Bacillaceae; genus Bacillus; species Bacillus sp. GbtcB10. The sequence continues at coordinate 32,070 of NZ_JAGXJP010000007.1, read as the reverse complement.
CTTATGGAAAAATACCTTGAGGGTGAAGAAATCACAATTCCTGAATTGAAAGCTGCAATCCGTAAAGGAACTTTGAATGTTGAATTCTACCCAGTTCTTGTTGGATCTGCTTTCAAAAACAAAGGTGTTCAGCTTGTACTTGACGCTGTGCTTGACTACCTTCCTGCACCAACTGATGTTGCTGCAATCAAAGGTACATTGCCAGATACAAATGAAGAGGTTGTACGTGAGTCTACTGATGACGCACCATTCGCAGCTCTTGCATTTAAAGTTATGACTGACCCTTATGTTGGGAAACTAACTTTCTTCCGCGTATACTCTGGAACACTTGATTCTGGTTCTTACGTGAAGAACTCTTCTAAGAACAAGCGTGAGCGTGTTGGACGTATCCTTCAAATGCACGCAAACAGCCGTGAAGAAATCTCTACTGTATATGCAGGGGATATCGCAGCAGCTGTTGGTCTTAAAGATACATCTACTGGTGATACTCTTTGTGACGAGAAAAATCTTGTTATCCTTGAGTCTATGGAATTCCCAGAGCCAGTTATCGATGTAGCAATCGAGCCTAAATCTAAGGCTGACCAAGATAAAATGGGTATCGCTTTAGCTAAACTAGCTGAAGAGGATCCAACATTCCGTACACAAACAAACACTGAAACTGGTCAAACGATCATCTCTGGTATGGGTGAGCTTCACCTTGATATCATTGTTGACCGTATGAAGCGTGAGTTCAAGGTTGAAGCTAACGTAGGAGCTCCTCAAGTTGCGTACCGTGAAACATTCCGTTCTAGTGCAAAAGTTGAAGGTAAATTCGTACGTCAGTCTGGTGGACGCGGTCAGTTCGGACACGTTTGGATCGAATTCGAACCAAACGAAGAAGGCGCAGGCTTCGAATTCACAAATGCAATCGTCGGTGGGGTTGTTCCACGTGAATACATTCCAGCAATTCAAGCAGGTCTTGAAGATTCACTAGAAAATGGTGTATTAGCTGGATTCCCATTAATCGACATCAAAGCAAAATTATTCGATGGATCTTACCACGATGTTGACTCTAACGAAATGGCGTTTAAAATTGCTGCATCTATGGCATTGAAAAATGCTGTCAGCAAATGTAACCCAGTTCTACTTGAGCCAATGATGAAAGTAGAAGTCGTTATCCCAGAAGAATACATGGGAGACATCATGGGTGATATCACATCTCGTCGTGGACGTGTAGAAGGTATGGAAGCTCGCGGTAACGCTCAAGTTGTTCGCGCTATGGTTCCACTTTCTGAAATGTTCGGATATGCAACTGCACTCCGTTCTAACACACAAGGACGCGGTACTTTCACTATGCACATGGATCACTACGAAGAAGTGCCTAAGAGCATCAGTGAAGAAATCATCAAAAAAAATAAAGGTGAATAATTGATTTTGCCTTTAAACTAAAGTATAACTACTATTGAAGATCAGAAAGTGGGAGGTAACTCTTCACTTTCTATCACTCATACCAAATACAATGAACCTTTAAGGAGGATTTTTAGAATGGCTAAAGAAAAATTCGACCGTTCCAAATCGCATGCTAACATTGGTACAATTGGACACGTTGACCATGGTAAAACAACTCTAACTGCTGCTATCTCAACAGTTCTTCATAAGAAATCTGGTAAAGGTACAGCTATGGCTTATGACCAAATCGATGGTGCTCCAGAAGAGCGCGAGCGTGGAATCACAATCTCAACTGCACACGTTGAGTATGAAACTGAAACTCGTCACTATGCACACGTAGACTGCCCAGGACACGCTGACTATGTTAAAAACATGATCACTGGTGCTGCTCAAATGGACGGCGCGATCTTAGTAGTATCTGCTGCTGATGGTCCAATGCCACAAACACGTGAGCACATCCTACTTTCTCGTAACGTAGGTGTTCCTTACATCGTAGTATTCCTTAACAAATGTGACATGGTTGACGATGAAGAGTTACTTGAACTTGTTGAAATGGAAGTTCGTGACCTTCTTTCTGACTATGACTTCCCTGGTGACGATGTACCAGTTATCAAAGGTTCTGCTCTTAAAGCTCTTGAAGGTGATGCTGATTACGAAGCAAAAATCTTCGAACTTATGGATGCGGTTGATGAGTACATCCCAACTCCAGAGCGTGACACTGAGAAGCCATTCATGATGCCAGTTGAGGACGTATTCTCAATCACTGGTCGTGGAACAGTTGCTACTGGTCGTGTTGAGCGTGGACAAGTTAAAGTCGGTGACGAAGTTGAAATCATCGGTCTTCAAGAAGAAAACGGTAAAACAACTGTTACAGGTGTTGAAATGTTCCGTAAACTTCTTGACTATGCTGAAGCTGGTGACAACATCGGTGCACTACTTCGTGGTGTATCTCGTGAAGATATCCAACGTGGTCAAGTACTTGCTAAACCAGGTACAATCACTCCACATAGCCGTTTCAAAGCTGAAGTTTATGTACTTTCTAAAGAAGAGGGTGGACGTCATACTCCATTCTTCACTAACTACCGTCCGCAGTTCTACTTCCGTACAACTGACGTAACTGGTATCGTACATCTTCCAGAAGGTACTGAAATGGTAATGCCTGGCGATAACACTGAGATGGAAGTTGAACTTATCTCTACTATCGCTATCGAAGAAGGAACTCGTTTCTCTATCCGTGAGGGTGGACGTACTGTAGGTTCTGGTGTCGTTTCTACTATCATTAAGTAATAACTGTTAAAAGAGACTCCTTGCAAAAGGGTCTCTTTTTTTGCTTTTCCAGTGCATAACGGCTACTATAAGCTATAGAATCTAAATGGAACCGAGAGGATCACTGGAATGGCGAAGACAATGTTGAAAAAATGGCTGATTGGCGGGCTTGATCAATGGATTATGATAAAAGAAGATCAAGCGGAAAAAACAAAACCTGTTTTATTATTTTTACACGGTGGCCCAGGCTCAGCTCAAATGAGTTATATCGATTCCTTTCATAAGGAACTTGATCAAGACTTCACTGTTGTCCATTGGGACCAGCGTGGTGCAGGACTGTCTTATCAAAAAAACATTCCTGAGTCTTCTATGACCATTGGGCAATTCGTAGAGGATACGATTGAGCTTACAGAAAAACTACTTTCCTATACTGATCAAGCGAAAATATACATTGCAGGTTATTCATGGGGATCATTAATCGCCATACAAGCTGTACATAAACGCCCAGATTTGTATCATGCCTATTATGGAATTAGTCAGGTGGTTGATGTATTAAAAGAGGATATTGTATCGTACGAACTTCTTCTAAAAAAATATCAAGGCAAGCATTTCTTCACTCGATGTCTAAGATTGCTGACACCACCCCCTTGGAAACGCACCTCTGCTCATGCTTTGTTCTCACTATATAAAGAGTTCGCAAAAGTAGGGCTCACGCATAGGTGGAAGCCCATTTTTCAAATGCTGTATGCATTTCTCGTTAGTAAGCATTATCAGCTAAAAGATAAGTGGAAATTCCTTATGGGACAGAAGTATAGCCAAGATATGCTGTGGGATGAGCTGATGAACGAAAGCATTCAATACCGAGTTTCTTCTATATTAATACCTTGCTACTTTATCATTGGGGAACATGACATGATTACACCAGCTGCTGTATCAAAACCATATGTTGATCAACTTACAGCACCAATAAAAGAGTGGTTTACTTTTAAAAAATCTGCGCATTCTCCGCATATTGAAGAGCCAGAAGAATTTATTCGTATCGTCAGGAAGACAGCTACACATCATCTTCAGGGAAAGCTTGATTTATAGGCTGAACCCCTGTATAATATGAAAAGTGTGCAAATCATAAATTTATCCGATTTATTATTGCAACACGCAGGCCAATTTGGTACAATAGTGCATGTTGGTCTTTGACTGCGATGAAGTGAGAGGTTGCTGACACACCCGGCCGCTTTGCCATGGCAAGGTGATCAGGTTTTTCTCACGGAGAACTGTCTAACGTAAGTAGGCGAAAAGGAGGGAAAATAATGGCAAAACAAAAAATTCGTATTCGTTTAAAAGCATATGATCATAGAATTCTTGATCAATCTGCTGAGAAGATTGTTGAAACGGCTAAGCGTTCTGGTGCTAGTGTATCTGGTCCAATTCCGCTTCCAACTGAAAAATCAGTTTACACAATCCTTCGTGCGGTGCATAAGTACAAAGATTCTCGTGAGCAATTCGAGATGCGTACTCACAAACGTCTAATCGACATCGTGAATCCAACTCCGCAAACAGTTGATGCACTTATGCGTTTAGATTTACCATCCGGTGTAGATATCGAAATCAAACTTTAATTCAAATAGAAAACACATATTATAGGAGGTGTGACGAATGACCAAAGGAATCTTAGGTAGAAAAATTGGTATGACGCAAGTATTCGCAGAAAACGGTGATCTTATCCCTGTAACTGTTGTTGAGGCTGCTGCTAACGTTGTTCTTCAGAAGAAGACTACTGACACGGATGGCTATGAAGCAATCCAAATCGGTTTTGACGACAAACGTGAGAAGCTTTCTAACAAACCAGAGAAAGGCCACGTTGCTAAAGCGGAAACTGCTCCTAAGCGCTTCGTAAAAGAATTACGCGGTGTGGAGTTAGATGCGTATGAAGTTGGTCAGGAAGTCAAAGTTGATATTTTCGCAAATGGAGATATCGTAGATGTAACAGGAACATCAAAAGGTAAAGGATTCCAAGGGGCTATCAAACGCCACGGACAATCACGCGGACCAATGACTCACGGTTCACGTTACCACCGTCGTCCTGGTTCAATGGGACCTGTTGATCCAAACCGAGTATTCAAAGGTAAACTTCTTCCAGGACGTATGGGCGGAGAGCAAATCACTGTCCAAAATCTTGAGATCGTTAAAGTTGATGCAGAACGCAATCTTCTTTTGATCAAAGGTAACGTACCAGGAGCTAAAAAATCTCTAGTAACTGTAAAGAGTGCAGTTAAAACTAAATAACTCTCTTAGGAAAGGAGGAAACAAGTCATGCCAAAAGTAGCATTATTTAACCAAAACGGTTCTACTAACGGTGAAATCGAATTAAACGCTTCTGTGTTTGGAATTGAGCCAAACGAAAGCGTAGTATTCGATGCTATTCTTATGCAAAGAGCTTCCTTACGTCAAGGAACTCACAAAGTAAAAACTCGTTCTGAAGTACGTGGCGGAGGTCGTAAACCTTGGAGACAGAAGGGTACAGGTCGTGCTCGTCAAGGTTCTATCCGTTCACCACAATGGCGCGGAGGCGGTATCGTATTCGGTCCAACACCACGCAGCTATTCTTATAAATTACCTAAAAAAGTTCGCCGCTTGGCTATCAAGTCAGTATTGTCTTCTAAAGTAATCGACAACAACATCATCGTTCTTGAAGATCTTACTCTTGATGCAGTGAAAACGAAAGAATTCGCAGGCATCCTTAAAGGGTTATCTGTTGAGAAGAAAGCGTTGATCGTCACTGCGGATGCAAACGAAACAGTTGCTTTATCTGCTCGTAACATCCCTGGAGTAACAGTTGTTGAAGCTAACGGTATCAACGTTCTTGACGTTGTCAACCACGACAAACTTCTGATCACTAAAGCAGCGGTTGAAAAAGTAGAGGAGGGACTTGCATAATGAAAGATCCTCGTGATGTTCTAAAGCGCCCTATCATTACTGAACGTTCTGCTGATCTAATGACAGAGAAGAAGTATACGTTCGAAGTTGATGTCAGAGCTAACAAGACAGAAGTGAAAGACGCTGTTGAAGAAATCTTTGGAGTGAAAGTTGAGAAAGTCAACGTTCAAAACTACAAAGGTAAATCAAAACGCGTTGGACGCTACACTGGTATGACTAGCCGTCGCAGAAAAGCGATCGTGAAATTAACTGCTGACAGCAAAGAAATCGAAATTTTTGAAGCGTAAATCTTAAAAAGAAGGAGGGAAATTCAAAATGGCGATTAAAAAGTATAAACCAACCAGTAATGGTCGTCGTGGCATGACTACTTCAGATTTTGCTGAAATCACGACTGACAAACCAGAAAAATCGTTGCTTGCACCGCTTCACAGAAAAGGCGGACGTAACAACCAAGGTAGATTGACTGTTCGTCATCAAGGTGGCGGTCACAAACGTCAATACCGTATCATCGACTTTAAGCGTGATAAAGACGGTATACCTGGACGCGTTGCTACAATCGAGTATGATCCAAACCGTTCAGCGAACATCGCTCTTGTAAACTATGCAGATGGTGAGAAACGTTACATTCTTGCTCCGAAAGGAATCCAAGTTGGTACTGAAGTTACTTCTGGACCAGAAGCTGACATCAAACCAGGTAATGCTCTTCCACTTATCAACATCCCAGTTGGTACAGTTGTGCATAACATTGAATTAAAACCAGGTAAAGGTGGACAATTAGTTCGTTCTGCTGGTACTTCTGCTCAAGTTCTAGGTAAAGAAGGTAAATACGTTCTTGTACGTTTGAACTCTGGTGAAGTACGCATGATCCTTTCTGCTTGCCGTGCGACTATCGGTCAAGTTGGAAACGAACAACACGAACTAATCAACATCGGTAAAGCTGGACGTTCTCGCTGGAAAGGCGTACGCCCAACAGTTCGTGGTTCTGTAATGAACCCTAACGATCACCCACACGGCGGTGGTGAAGGACGCGCTCCAATCGGACGTAAATCACCAATGTCTCCATGGGGTAAACCGACTCTTGGATTCAAGACTCGTAAGAAAACCAACAAGTCTGATAAATTCATTGTACGTCGTCGTAAAAACAAGTAACGGGGTTGTCTACGGTTCATTTAGGACCGTAGTTCAATCACGAAGGGAGGTTCCACAATGGCTCGCAGCTTAAAAAAAGGACCATTTGTTGATGATCATTTGATGGCTAAAGTCGAGAAATTGAATGAAACTGACAAAAAGCAAGTCGTAAAAACTTGGTCTCGTCGTTCTACAATTTTCCCACAATTCATCGGTCACACAATCGCTGTCTATGACGGACGCAAACATGTACCTGTTTTCATTTCTGAAGATATGGTAGGTCACAAATTGGGCGAATTCGCACCAAGCCGTACTTACAAAGGTCATGCTAGTGACGATAAAAAAACAAGACGCTAATGAGAGGAGGCTTTTAAATGCAAGCTAAAGCTGTCGCAAGAACAGTCCGTATTGCTCCTCGTAAAGCACGTCTAGTAATGGACCTGATCCGAGGTAAGCAAGTAGGAGAAGCAGTTTCTATCTTAAACCTTACACCTAAGGCTGCTTCACCAATTATTGAAAAAGTATTAAAATCTGCTATCGCAAATGCTGAGCACAACTACGAGTTGGACGCTAACAGCCTAGTGATTACTCAAGCATTCGTTGACGAAGGTCCAACACTTAAGAGATTCCGTCCACGTGCTATGGGTCGTGCGAGCGCAATTAACAAACGTACTAGCCACATTACAATCGTTGTATCAGAAAAGAAGGAGGGATAATCCGTGGGTCAAAAGGTAAATCCAGTAGGTCTTCGTATTGGCGTCATTCGTGATTGGGAATCTAAATGGTTCGCAGGAAAAGATTACGCTGACTTCTTACATGAAGACTTGAAAATCCGTGAATTCATCAGCAAGCGTTTGTCTGACGCGTCTGTTTCTAAAGTAGAAATCGAACGTGCTGCAAACCGCGTAAATATCACAATCCACACGGCTAAACCAGGTATGGTAATTGGTAAAGGCGGATCTGAAGTTGAAGCACTTCGTAAAGCTCTTAACAGCCTAACTGGCAAACGTGTACACATCAACATTCTTGAAATCAAGAGAGCAGATCTTGATGCTCAGCTAGTTGCTGAAAACATCGCTCGTCAACTTGAAAATCGTATTTCATTCCGTCGTGCACAAAAACAAACAATCCAACGCACAATGCGTGCTGGAGCACAAGGAATCAAAACAATGGTTTCTGGTCGTCTTGGCGGTGCAGATATTGCTCGTTCTGAATATTACAGTGAAGGTACTGTTCCATTGCACACACTTCGTGCTGACATCGACTATGCTACTGCTGAAGCTGATACTACTTATGGTAAGCTTGGCGTAAAAGTATGGATCTATCGTGGAGAAGTCCTTCCAACTAAGAAGAATACTGCGGAAGGAGGAAAATAATATGTTATTGCCAAAACGCGTGAAGTATCGCAGAGAACATCGTGGAAAAATGCGTGGTCGTGCAAAAGGCGGTACTGAAGTACATTTCGGTGAGTTCGGTATCCAAGCTCTTGAAGCTTCTTGGATCACTAACCGTCAAATCGAAGCTGCTCGTATTGCTATGACTCGTTACATGAAACGTGGCGGTAAAGTTTGGATCAAAATTTTCCCTTCTAAGCCATACACAGCTAAACCTCTAGAGGTCCGCATGGGTTCCGGTAAAGGTGCTCCAGAAGGCTGGGTAGCTGTAGTAAAACCGGGCAAAGTTTTATTTGAAATTTCTGGTGTGTCTGAAGAAGTTGCTCGTGAAGCTCTTCGTCTTGCATCTCACAAATTGCCAATTAAAACGAAGTTCGTAAAACGTGAAGAAATTGGTGGTGAATCAAATGAAAGCTAATGAAATTCGTGACCTTACCACTGCTGAAATTGAACAAAAAGTAAAGTCTCTTAAAGAAGAACTTTTCAATCTTCGTTTCCAATTAGCGACTGGGCAGCTTGAAAACACTGCTCGCATTCGTGAAGTGCGTAAATCAATCGCACGCATGAAAACTGTGATTCGTCAAAGAGAAATCGCTGCTAATAAATAATAATTAGAGGGGAGGCCCCGCAAACATGAGCGAACGTAACCAACGTAAAGTGTATCAAGGTCGTGTTGTTTCTGACAAAATGGATAAAACCATCACTGTTGTAGTTGAAACATACAAAAAGCATTCACTTTATGGCAAACGTGTAAGATACTCTAAAAAGTTCAAAGCACATGATGAAAACAACCAAGCAAAAATCGGAGACATCGTAAAGGTCATGGAAACTCGTCCATTATCTGCGACTAAACGCTTTCGTCTAGTTGAAGTTGTCGAAGAAGCTGTTATTATCTAATAAAGTTCGGATTTCTTTTTCCGAAGGGAGGTAACATTAATGATTCAACAGGAGACTCGTTTAAAAGTAGCTGACAACTCTGGCGCACGCGAAGTACTAACGATTAAAGTTCTTGGTGGCTCTGGACGTAAAACGGCTAACATCGGTGATGTCATTGTTTGTACGGTTAAACAAGCAACACCAGGAGGCGTTGTCAAAAAAGGTGAAGTTGTGAAAGCAGTTATCGTTCGTACTAAGAGCGGAGCTCGCAGAAACGATGGATCTTACATCAGTTTTGATGAAAATGCATGTGTCATCATCCGTGACGACAAGAGCCCACGTGGAACTCGTATCTTCGGACCAGTAGCACGTGAACTTCGTGAAAATAACTATATGAAAATTGTTTCTTTAGCACCAGAAGTACTTTAATGAATACAATCCGCGACTCAAGGAGGTGCGATTAAATGCATGTTAAAAAGGGCGATAAAGTAGTGGTTATCTCTGGTAAAGATAAAGGTAAACAAGGTGTCATCCTTGCTGCTTTCCCTAAAAAGGACCGTGTTTTAGTAGAAGGTATTAACCTTGTGAAAAAACACTCTAAACCAACCCAAGCTAACCCTCAAGGCGGAATTTCTGAACAAGAAGCGCCGATCCACGTATCAAACGTAATGCCGCTTGATCCTAAAACGGGTGAAGTGACACGTATTGGATATAAAGTTGAGGACGGAAAGAAAGTCCGTGTAGCGAAAAAATCTGGGCAAGTTCTAGATAAATAGTAAATAAGGAAGGGAGGTCTTTCTCATGAACCGCCTTAAAGAAAAGTATGTAAAAGAAATTACACCTGCATTAGTTTCTAAGTTTGAATACAAATCAGTAATGCAAGTGCCAAAAATCGAAAAAATCGTGATCAACATGGGTGTTGGTGACGCCGTTCAAAACGCTAAAGCAATCGATACTGCTGTTGAAGAATTAACGTTTATCGCTGGTCAAAAACCTGTCGTTACTCGTGCGAAGAAGTCTATTGCTGGATTCCGTCTACGTGAAGGAATGCCAATCGGTGCGAAAGTAACACTTCGCGGAGAGCGCATGTACGATTTCCTTGATAAACTTATTTCTGTATCTTTACCACGTGTACGTGACTTCCGCGGGATTTCTAAGAAATCTTTCGACGGTCGTGGAAACTACACGCTTGGTATTAAAGAACAGTTAATCTTCCCAGAAATTGATTACGATAAAGTAACAAAAGTCCGCGGTATGGATATCGTTATCGTTACGACTGCCAACACGGACGAAGAAGCACGTGAGTTATTAACTCAAGTAGGTATGCCGTTCCAGAAATAATCAATGAAAGGGAGGCGAAATCGTGGCTAAAAAGTCTATGATTGCGAAACAACAACGCAAACAAAAGTTTAAAGTTCAAGAGTATACGCGCTGCGAACGTTGTGGACGTCCACATTCAGTAATTCGCAAGTTTAAACTTTGCCGTATTTGTTTCCGCGAACTTGCATATAAAGGACAAATTCCTGGCGTTAAAAAAGCCAGCTGGTAATCCCCATAAATGGGAAGGAGGTTATTAAATAATGGTTATGACAGATCCGATTGCAGATTTGCTGACTCGTATTCGCAATGCGAACATGGTACGTCATGAGAAGCTAGAAGTACCGGCTTCAAAAATCAAAAGAGAAATTGCTGAAATCTTAAAGCGTGAAGGTTTTATCCGTGACGTTGAGTACGTCGAAGACAGCAAACAAGGAATTATCCGTTTGTTCCTTAAATACGGCCAAAACAACGAACGTGTTATCACTGGTCTTAAAAGAATCAGTAAACCTGGTTTACGCGTATATGCGAAATCAAATGAAGTACCACGTGTACTTAACGGACTTGGAATCGCAATTATTTCTACATCACAAGGTGTTTTATCGGACAAAGAAGCCCGTGCTAAACAAGCTGGTGGAGAAGTACTTGCTTACGTATGGTAAAAAAAGTTTAAGATGAATGGAGGTGCTTGGTATGTCTCGTATAGGTAAAAAGCTAATCGAGATCCCTTCAGGAGTAACTGTGACAAACAACGATAACACAGTGACAGTAAAGGGACCAAAAGGTGAACTAACTCGTGCATTTCACCCTGATATGGAAATTAAAATTGAGGACAACGTCTTAACTGTAAGCCGTCCGTCTGAAAATAAAGAACACCGTGCATTACATGGTACAACACGTAGCTTAATTGCAAACATGGTTGAAGGTGTATCTAAAGGTTTCGAAAGAGGTTTAGAACTAATCGGTGTCGGTTACCGTGCAGCTAAATCTGGAAACAAACTTGTTCTTAACGTTGGATACTCTCACCCAGTTGAAATCGTTCCTGAGGCTGGAGTTGAAGTAGAAGTTCCATCTCAAACGAAAGTAATCGTTAAAGGTATCGATAAAGAGCGTGTAGGAGCTCTAGCTTCTAACATCCGCGCTGTCCGTGCTCCAGAGCCTTACAAAGGTAAAGGAATTCGTTACGAAGGTGAATTCGTTCGCCGTAAAGAAGGAAAAACTGGTAAGTAAGATCGCTTAATGTGAAGAAAGGAGTGACTCGGATGATTACGAAAACTAGCAAAAACGCTACTCGTCTTAAAAGACACGCTCGTGTTCGTGCGAAACTTTCAGGTACTGCTGAAAGACCTCGCCTTAACGTTTTCCGTTCTAACAAGAACATCTACGCTCAAGTAATTGATGATGTTAACGGTGTAACACTTGTAAGTGCTTCTACTCTTGATAAAGAGTTAAAGATCGAGAATAGTTCTGACGCTGCAGCTGCTACTAAAGTTGGCGAACTTGTTGCAAAACGTGCTGTTGAAAAAGGCATCTCTAACGTGGTATTTGACCGCGGAGGATACTTATATCATGGACGTGTAAAAGCTCTAGCTGAAGCTGCTCGTGAGGCTGGACTTAAATTTTAATAAAAGAAGGAGGGACACATCCGAATGAGTCGTATTGACCCAAGCAAATTAGAGTTAGAAGAACGCTTAGTTACGGTTAACCGGGTAGCGAAAGTTGTTAAAGGTGGACGTCGTTTCCGTTTTGCAGCTTTAGTTGTTGTCGGTGACAAAAACGGTCATGTAGGATTCGGTACTGGTAAAGCACAAGAAGTACCAGAAGCGATCCGCAAAGCTGTTGAAGACGCGAAAAAGAATTTAATTGAAGTACCAATGGTTGGAACTACAATTCCACATGAAATCATCGGTCGATTCGGTGCAGGAAACGTTCTATTGAAGCCTGCTTCAGAAGGTACAGGAGTTATCGCTGGAGGCCCAGTGCGTGCGGTACTTGAGCTTGCTGGTCTAGCTGATATCCTTTCTAAATCTCTAGGTTCTAATACACCGATCAACATGATCCGCGCAACACTTCAAGGTTTAAGTGAACTTAAACGTGCTGAAGATGTAGCGAAGCTTCGTGGAAAATCTGTAGAAGACCTGTTAGGATAAGGAGGGAACAATAATGGCAAATAAATTAGAAATTACCCTCAAACGCAGTGTAATCGGTCGCCCGGAAGATCAGCGTGTCACTGTTCGTACTCTTGGTCTAAAGAAAACAAACCAAACAGTCGTACATGAAGACAATGCAGCGATCCGCGGCATGATTAACAAGGTGTCTCATTTAGTTTCTGTTAAAGAACAATAAAACATTTTTAATCGATAAGGAGGTGCCCAAATGAAACTTCATGAATTGAAGCCTTCAGAAGGTTCACGTAAAGTACGCAACCGTGTTGGTCGTGGTATTGGATCAGGTAACGGTAAAACTTCTGGTAAAGGTCATAAAGGTCAAAACGCTCGTTCTGGCGGCGGTGTACGCCCTGGATTCGAAGGTGGTCAAATGCCTTTATTCCAACGCCTTCCAAAACGTGGTTTTACAAACATCAACCGTAAAGATTACGCGGTAATCAACTTAGACAGATTAAACAGTTTTGACGAAGGAACGGAAGTCACTCCTGAACTTCTTCTAGAGACTGGTGCAATAAGCAAGTTAAAAGCAGGAGTAAAAATTCTTGGCAACGGTAAATTAGAAAAAAAATTAACTGTAAAAGCCAATAAATTCTCTGCTTCTGCTAAAGAAGCGATTGAAGCTGCTGGCGGTACAGCCGAGGTGATCTAACTTGTTTAAGACAATCTCCAATTTTATGCGTGTGAAAGATATACGGAATAAGATTATATTTACACTTTTAATGTTAGTCGTCTTTCGTATAGGTGCTTTCATCCCTGTGCCTAATGTGAACGCCGAAGTTCTCCAGGCACAGGATCAAATGAGTGTTTTCGGAATCCTCAACACGTTTGGGGGCGGGGCACTTTTCCAATTCTCCATTCTTGCAATGGGGATTATGCCGTATATCACTGCTTCGATCATCATCCAGCTCTTGCAGATGGATGTTGTACCGAAGTTTACTGAGTGGTCAAAGCAAGGAGAGGTTGGCCGCCGAAAATTAGCACAATTCACAAGGTATTTTACAATTGTTCTAGGATTTATCCAGGCGTTAGGAATGTCATATGGATTTAACAATATGGCAGGAGGCATGCTGATTGAAAACCCAGGTGTTTCAACGTATCTCTTAATTGCGGTCGTACTCACTGCGGGAACAGCATTTTTAATGTGGCTGGGAGAGCAGATTACTGCTCACGGTGTTGGTAACGGTATTTCGATTATTATCTTTGCCGGTATCATCGCAGGTATCCCTCAAACATTAAAGCAAGTGTACGCTCAGCAATTTGTAGGTGGAGATGGACAGCTGTTCATGCAAATCCTGAAAATTGCCCTTATTGTGATTGCTATTCTTGTCATTGTTATCGGTGTTATTTACATTCAAATGGCAGTGAGAAAGATTGCGATTCAGTATTCAAAAGGAACTGGCCGTGCACAAATGTCTGCTAGTCAAGCAACGCACCTTCCATTGAAAGTGAATCCAGCAGGGGTGATTCCAGTCATCTTTGCCGTTTCGTTCATTATTACTCCGCAGACGATCGCATCGTTCTTCGGAACAAATAATGTGACAACCTGGATAACTAACAACTTTGACTATACTAAGCCAATCGGTATGACGATTTATGTAGCACTGATTGTTGCTTTCACATATTTTTATGCCTTTGTCCAAGTAAACCCTGAACAAATGGCTGAAAATCTGCAAAAGCAGGGTGGCTATATCCCGGGAGTTCGTCCAGGGAAAATGACTCAAGATAGAATTACGAGCATTTTGTACCGACTCACGTTTGTGGGCGCCATTTTCTTAGCCGTGATTTCAATACTTCCTATCTTTTTCATTCAATTCGCTGGATTACCTTCCGCTGCACAAATTGGCGGCACAAGTCTTCTCATTGTTGTAGGTGTTGCACTTGAAACAATGAAACAGCTTGAAAGCCAATTAGTGAAACGAAACTACCGTGGATTTATGAAATAAAACAGAGGGCTGGGCTCCTGCCCAACCTCTCTAAGTAAGGAAGGGGAAATCCGAAATGAACTTAGTCTTAATGGGGCTTCCGGGTGCTGGTAAAGGCACTCAGGCAGAACGAATTGTTGATGATTATGGGATCCCTCATATCTCAACAGGAGATATGTTCCGTGCTGCTATGAAAGAGGAGACACAACTTGGGCTCGAAGCAAAATCCTTTATCGATAAAGGAGAGCTTGTTCCTGATGAGGTCACAATCGGTATTGTTAGAGAAAGACTTGGCAAGAATGATTGTGAACAAGGTTTTCTTCTGGACGGATTTCCGCGAACAGTCGCTCAGGCTGAAGCTTTAGAAGACATTCTAAAGGACCTTGGCAGAACGATTGATTATGTCATTAATATTAAAGTCGATAAAGATGCTTTGATGGAGCGTCTGACTGGCCGAAGAATTTGCAAAGATTGCGGAGCAACATATCATTTAGTATTCAATCCACCTGCTAAAGAAAATGTTTGTGACAAGTGTGGAGGCGAGCTTTATCAACGTGCAGATGATAATGCAGAAACCGTTTCGACAAGACTTGAAGTGAACTTAAAGCAGACTGAACCTTTACTGAACTTCTATTCAGAAAAAGGATATCTTGCAAACATTGATGGTGCGAAGCACATTAACGATGTTTACGCTGATATCAAGGACCTGCTTGGGGGATTAAATAAATGATTATCTGTAAAACTCCTCGCGAGCTTGAGATTATGAGAGAAGCTGGACGCATTGTCGCACTGACTCATGAAGAGCTGAAGAAACACATAAAACCAGGTATTTCGACAAAAGAATTGGATCAAATTGCCGAACGTTTTATTACAAAGCAGGGTGCAATCCCATCTTTTAAAGGGTATAATGGTTTTCGCGGGAGCATTTGCGTTTCGGTGAATGAAGAACTCGTTCACGGTATTCCTGGTAAACGGGTTTTACGTGATGGAGACATCATTAGTATCGATATCGGCGCAAAGTTAAATGGCTATCATGGTGACTCTGCTTGGACTTATCCAGTTGGGGTAATCAGTGATGAGGACCGCAAACTACTGGAAGTCACAGAGGAATCTCTATATAAGGGCTTACAGGAAGCAAAGCCAGGTGAACGTCTGTCAAACATTTCCCATGCCATACAAACGTATGTTGAAGGTGAGAATTTCTCAGTTGTTAGAGAATATGTTGGACATGGGGTCGGACAGGATCTTCATGAGGACCCTCAAATTCCTCATTATGGTCCGCCGAACAAAGGCCCACGGCTCAAACCTGGAATGGTGTTGGCCATCGAACCGATGGTGAACGCAGGCAGCCGATATGTGAAAACACTGGCTGATAACTGGACGGTTGTAACGGTTGATGGGAAAAAGTGTGCTCACTTTGAGCATACGATTGCGATTACAGATACAGGTTTTGATATACTGACTAAGATTTAGGTCTTCACTGAAGCCTTTCAGGCCCAAATCGGGCAGGTTGTCTGTATAGTCCAAGGAAAGAACAAGATCAGTATACAGTTGTCATCGGCGTGTTCGATGGCTGCCATGTACTAATCGCAGACGGAGAAAAGCGTAAATTCATTCTCCTAAGAAAAAATATCAATCATTTAACCTTTTATGATTGCGTATCTCCGGAAGTTCAGAACAGTATATTCAAAACAGGTCGGGTGATAGATGGACAATTGAGAACATCTCATTTGGACATTTATCAGAGAGCAAGTTACTGATTTGAAGAAGGGAGAACACTTGAATGGCGAAAGACGATGTAATTGAAGTGGAAGGTACTGTAGCAGAAACTTTGCCAAATGCAATGTTCAAAGTTGAACTAGAGAATGGTCATACAGTTTTGGCTCATGTATCAGGAAAAATCCGTATGCACTTCATTCGCATTTTACCTGGAGACAAAGTTACGGTAGAATTATCTCCATATGACTTAACTCGTGGTAGAATTACGTACCGTTACAAATAAAGCAACTCCGGAAGAAGGAGGTTGGAAACACATGAAAGTGAGACCATCTGTTAAACCTATCTGTGAAAAATGTAAAGTGATTCGCAGAAAAGGAAAAGTAATGGTGATCTGTGAAAACCCAAAACATAAACAAAAACAAGGCTAATAACAAGGAGGTGCCCAAATCATGGCTCGTATTGCTGGTGTAGATATTCCACGTGATAAGCGTGTTGTCATTTCTTTAACATATGTTTTTGGAATTGGTCGTACGACGGCTCAACAAGTCCTTAAAGAAGCAGGTGTTTCTGAAGACACTCGCGTTCGCGATCTAACTGAAGACGAACTAGGTAAAATCCGTGATATCATTGACAAACTTAAAGTAGAAGGTGACCTTCGTCGTGAAGTTTCACTTAACATTAAGCGTCTAATTGAAATCGGAAGCTACCGCGGAATCCGTCATCGTAGAGGACTTCCTGTTCGTGGACAAAACACAAAAAACAACGCGCGCACTCGTAAAGGTCCGCGTCGTACTGTAGCTAACAAGAAAAAATAAGTAAAGGAGGTAGTTAAAGAATGGCTGCTGCTCGTAAACAAAATACGCGTAAACGTCGCGTGAAAAAGAATATTGAAGCTGGAATCGCTCATATCCGTTCCACTTTCAACAACACGATTGTAACGATTACTGATGTTCATGGAAACGCAATTTCTTGGTCAAGTGCTGGTGCATTAGGATTCAGAGGTTCTCGTAAATCTACTCCTTTCGCTGCACAAATGGCTGCTGAAACTGCTGCTAAAGGTTCTATCGAACATGGTCTTAAAACACTTGAAGTAACTGTTAAAGGTCCTGGTTCTGGTCGTGAAGCTGCAATTCGTGCGCTTCAAGCTGCAGGTCTTGAAGTTACTGCAATCAGAGACGTAACTCCAGTTCCTCATAACGGATGCCGTCCACCAAAACGTCGCCGCGTGTAATTTGTTTGTATAGATTTTGTGTCCCTGTCAATAATGGGTTATGATACAGTTATTTATGAGACGAATACACGACTCGTTGCCTGAGCACATACGGGACTAAACAATGAGGAATTTCGGATGGAATCTCATATGATTCTATTCGAGGTTTCGACGTTTTGAAGGAGGGTTTTATTAGATGATCGAAATTGAAAAACCAAAAATCGAAACGGTTGAAATCAGCGACGATGCCAAGTATGGCAAGTTTGTCGTAGAGCCACTTGAGCGTGGATATGGTACCACTTTAGGGAACTCCCTTCGTCGTATCCTTTTATCCTCACTTCCTGGTGCAGCTGTAACATCGATCCAGATAGATGGTGTCTTACACGAATTCTCAACGATCGAAGGCGTGGTTGAAGATGTTACAACGATTATCTTAAACATTAAAAAGCTTGCACTCAAAATCTACTCTGAAGAAGAGAAGACGCTTGAAATTGATGTACAAGATGAAGGAACTGTAACAGCTGCTGATATTACACACGACAGCGATATTGAAATCTTAAATCCAGATCTTCACATCGCAACTCTTGGCAAAAATGCGAGCTTCCGTGTTCGTTTGACTGCACAAAGAGGTCGCGGGTATAATCCTGCTGATGCAAACAAAAGAGACGATCAGCCTATCGGCGTGATTCCGATCGACTCAATCTATACACCTGTATCTCGTGTAACTTATCAAGTGGAGAACACCCGTGTTGGGCAAATCACAAACTATGATAAATTAACACTAGATGTATGGACTGATGGAAGCACAGGACCGAAAGAAGCGATCGCTCTAGGTTCTAAGATTTTAACTGAACACCTAAATATTTTCGTTGGGTTAACTGACGAAGCTCAGCATGCAGAAATCATGGTTGAAAAAGAAGAAGACCAAAAAGAAAAAGTGCTTGAAATGACAATTGAAGAGCTTGATCTTTCTGTTCGTTCTTACAACTGTTTGAAGCGTGCGGGTATTAACACTGTTCAAGAGCTTGCTAACAAGACAGAAGAGGATATGATGAAAGTTCGTAACCTTGGACGTAAATCTCTTGAAGAAGTGAAAGCGAAACTAGAAGAACTTGGACTGGGTCTTCGTAAGGACGATTGACTAGTTTCATTGTGAACTAGGATTTTCGTGTGTTTTTTATTCATACAGCATCTCTAATTAAGGAGGGGACATCACATGGCATACAGAAAGCTAGGACGCACTAGTGCACAACGTAAAGCAATGCTTCGTGACCTAACGACTGATTTGATCATCAACGAACGCATCGAAACAACTGAAACACGTGCGAAAGAACTTCGCTCTGTAGTTGAAAAAATGATCACTCTTGGCAAACGCGGAGATCTTCATGCTCGCCGTCAAGCTGCAGCTTACATTCGTAACGAAGTAGCTAACGCTGAAACAAACCAAGATGCACTTCAAAAATTATTCGCTGACGTTGCAACTCGCTACGAAGATCGCCAAGGTGGATACACTCGTATCATGAAGCTTGGACCTCGTCGCGGCGATGGCGCACCAATGGCTGTCATTGAATTAGTTTAATCACATATCGTGTATCTAAGAAAGGGCGGGACAGTTCATAACTGGATCTATGCCCTTTTTTAGATACTACGGCTTTTTAGCAATAGGCAAAGTAGAGGTTGAGCTGAGAGGAGGTCCGGTAGAGATGGAGAAGACATTAATTGACGTAAAAGACATTGTATTTCGTTATCACAAAGATGCGGACAAGCCCGCTTTAGACCAAGTGTCATTGCATGTGAATCAAAATGAATGGCTTGCCATTGTTGGCCACAACGGTTCAGGTAAATCCACACTTGCCCGTGTACTGAATGGGCTCATTTTACCGGATGCAGGAACGGTCAAGGTTGGTGAGATTGAGCTGAAAGAAGAAAGTGTTTGGGATATTCGCAAAAAGGTCGGCATGGTCTTTCAAAACCCAGACAACCAATTCGTTGGCTCAACGGTTCGTGATGATGTGGCTTTTGGTTTAGAAAATAACGGGGTTGAGCGGGAATTGATGATAGAGCGTGTAGATTGGGCTGTCAAACAGGTCAATATGCAGGAGTTTCTTGATCAAGAGCCGCACCATCTATCAGGCGGGCAAAAGCAGAGAGTAGCGATCGCTGGTGTACTTGCCGCAAGCCCTGACATCATGATCTTGGATGAAGCAACATCAATGCTTGATCCGATTGGCCGTGAAGAAGTGTTAGAAACCGTCAGACTACTGAAGGAACAAGGAACGGTCACGGTCATTTCCATCACACATGATTTAGACGAGGCTGCGAAGGCAGACCGTGTCATTGTGATGAATGGCGGGAAGAAATTTGCCGAGGGAACACCAGAGGAAGTATTTGAACTAGATGAACAGCTGGTTCAGATTGGACTTGATCTGCCATTTTCCTACCGGTTGAGTAAGCAATTGAAGCAGCAAGGTGTGCCGCTTGCAAATGCCCATTTGACACAAGAAGGATTGGTGAAAGAGCTATGGACATTACGATCAAAGAATTAGAGCATCGTTATCAAATGAAAACGCCGTTTGAGCGTCTCGCTTTGTATGATGTCAATGCTTCCATCAAAGAAGGCAGCTATGTTGCTGTCATCGGTCATACGGGTTCTGGCAAGTCGACATTGCTGCAACATTTAAATGGACTGCTCAAACCAACAAAGGGGAGCATTGCGCTTGGAGATACAGTCTTACAAGCCAATAAAAAGCAGAAGGAACTGAAATCTCTTCGCAAAAAGGTAGGTATCGTGTTTCAGTTTCCTGAACATCAGCTCTTTGAGGAGACGATTCTGAAGGATATCTGTTTTGGTCCGATGAATTTCGGCGTTCTAAAAGAAAAGGCAGAAGCCAAGGCTAAAGAGATGCTGAAGCTTGTAGGCCTTCCTGAATCCTTGTTATCTCGATCACCCTTTGAATTAAGCGGTGGTCAAATGAGACGTGTGGCGATTGCAGGTGTTCTAGCGATGGAGCCAGAAGTGCTTGTGCTTGATGAGCCGACTGCGGGATTAGATCCACGCGGACGTAAAGAAATCATGGACATGTTCTATGAGCTTCATCAAAAAGCCAACCTGACGACGATCCTTGTGACACACAGTATGGAAGATGCCGCTCATTATGCGGATCAAATGATTGTGATGCACAAAGGAACAGTGAAGGCGACAGGTACGCCGAGGGAGCTATTTGCCAATCGTACAGACATGTCTTCTTTCGGACTGGACCTCCCGGAAACGATCAAATTCCAGCAGGCTGTCGAAGAAAAGCTTGGGATGACGTTTCCAAGACCGCTTCTGACCATGGATGAAATGGCAGAAGCCTTAACAGCTTTATATCAGGAGGACACGACATCATGATGGATAGTATGATTATCGGCAAATATGTGCCGGGTACATCTTTTGTCCATCGTCTTGATCCAAGGACAAAGCTGTTATCAATTTTCTTTTTTGTCTTTATTGTCTTTTTTGCGAATAACTACATCACTTACGGGCTTTTAGGTGTCTTCACTATTCTTGTGGTGATGGTGTCTCAGGTGCCGCTGTACTTTATTCTCAAAGGAATGAAACCCATCCTTTGGATTGTTCTGTTTACCTTTATTCTGCATATCTTCATGACAAAGGATGGCGCTTTGCTCTTTCACTTTGGTTTTCTGAATATTTATGAAGAAGGTCTAAAACAGGGGATTTTCATTTCACTCCGTTTTGTCTATCTCATCATGATGACAACACTTCTGACGTTGACCACAACACCTATTGAAGTGACAGACGGTATGGAGAAGCTGCTGCATCCTTTCCGTAAAATCAAGCTACCTGTTCATGAACTTGCTCTTATGATGTCTATCTCTCTTCGATTTATTCCGACTTTACTCGAAGAAACAGACAAAATCATGAAAGCACAAATGGCAAGAGGTGTTGATTTTACAAGCGGACCCGTGAAAGATCGTTTAAAAGCGATTGTTCCATTGCTTGTCCCGCTTTTCGTCAGTGCGTTTAAGCGTGCGGAGGAATTGGCGACCGCTATGGAAGCGAGAGGCTACCGCGGGGGAGAAGGGCGTACGAAATACCGTCAGCTTGTCTGGGGCATGAAAGACACGTTCACGTTGCTTTTATTCATCCTGTTAACAGCACTCCTTGTGCTGCTTAGAAATTAGGTGATGCCTAGATGAAAGTAAAATGTACCGTATCATACGATGGGACACATTTTAAAGGGTATCAAGTGCAACCAGGACAGCGAACCATTCAGACGGAGATTGAATCTGCCCTTGCTAGAATGCATAAACAAGACGAACTGATTCCGATTGTGGCTTCTGGCCGGACAGACAGTGGCGTTCACGCAAAGGGGCAGGTCATCCATTTTGACACCCCGCTTGCCATCCCGATGGAGAGATGGCCGTTTGCCCTCAACAGCTTGCTGCCAGATGACATTCGTGTTCTAAAGGCTGAAGAAGTGGATGAGTCGTTTCATGCCAGATTTGGTGTTGTGTCGAAGGAGTACCGTTATAGGGTCTCAACGGAAACGCACCAAAATGTGTTTACGAGACAGTATGCCTGTCACTATCCTTATCCGCTGGATGTCGACAAAATGAGAGAAGCTGCTGGGCACCTCATTGGCACACACGATTTCACAAGCTTTTGTGCGGCCAATACAGAGGTTCAAGACAAGGTGAGGGAGATTTACGCCCTTGAGTGGAAAAACGTCTCAGACGGGCTTGAAATGCGTGTGAGAGGGAATGGCTTTTTATACAACATGGTGCGAATTATAGCCGGCACGTTACTTGACATTGGTTCTGGTAAATTTCACCCTGAGGAGATAAAAGCCATGCTTGCCGCCCGAAATCGCGAAGCGGCAGGCAAGACTGCGCCCAGTCACGGACTGTATTTATGGGAAGTTTTCTATGACAACTAAACCAGGTGTAACATGTTCTTGACACAGGAAGCAGAAAGTTATAAGATATCATATGGTATGTATTTCAACCCCACAAATAAGCCCCGGAAGACTTATCTGTGTTTTGAAATAGAACGTAGCATTTGATTCAGGAAAATTCATTGATTTATTTAGGAGGGAAACTCATGCGTACAACACCAATGGCGAACGCAAGCACAATTGAGCGCAAATGGCTAGTGGTTGATGCGGCAGGTAAGACTCTAGGTCGTCTTTCTACTGAAGTAGCATCACTTTTGCGCGGTAAGCACAAACCAACTTATACACCACACGTTGACACAGGTGATCACGTGATCATCATCAATGCTGAGAAAATTGAATTAACAGGTAAGAAATTGACGGACAAAATTTACTACCGTCATACGATGCACCCAGGTGGTTTGAAACAAAGAACTGCTCTTGAGATGCGTACAAACTACCCTGAAAAAATGTTGGAGCTTGCTATCAAAGGTATGCTTCCAAAGGGTCCACTAGGTCGTCAAATGTTCAAAAAATTAAATGTGTACCGTGGTTCTGAGCATCCACATCAAGCACAACAACCTGAAGTTTACGAACTTCGCGGTTAATTATAAGGGAGGTTAACAATTTGGCACAGGTTCAATATTACGGTACAGGTCGTCGTAAAAGTTCTGTAGCGCGCGTTCGCTTAGTTCCAGGTGAAGGCCGTATCGTCGTTAATAATCGTGAAATTACTGAATACATTCCATTCGCTGCTTTAATCGAAGACGTGAAACAGCCTTTGAACATCACAGAAACAGCTAACAGCTACGATGTTCTTGTAAATGTTCACGGTGGTGGATTCTCTGGTCAAGCTGGAGCAATTCGTCACGGTATCTCTCGTGCTCTTCTAGAAGTAGATCCTGAGTACCGTACACCACTTAAACGTGCTGGACTTCTTACTCGTGACTCTCGTATGAAAGAGCGTAAGAAATACGGTCTTAAAGGCGCACGTCGCGCACCTCAGTTCTCAAAACGTTAATCAATTTTATATTGTATGGACGTTTTACAAAGGTTTGTACAGACAAACCCTATATGAAAAGCATCAGCATCCTGCTGGTGCTTTTTTATTTGTGTTTTTTTCTGTCTGGAAACATATAAAATAGGATCATAGTCAGGTTTCTGTTTAACAAATGATGTTAAAGGGGGATGGCATTTATGAATCTAACAACAGAAAGATGTCTCATTCGACCGTTTATTGAGGATGATTGGCAGGATGTCTATGCATATACATCTGATCTAGCGGTGATGAAGTATATGCCAGAAGGTGTTTTTTCTAGAGAAGAGGCGCAGGAATTTGTCAAAAATAATCGTCTTAAGACGGCCAAGAATTTTGCTGTTCTATTAAAAGAAGATCATACATGCATCGGGCATATCGTGTTTCATCCTTACTTTGGTGAGCACACATATGAAATTGGCTGGGTCTTCAACTCTGCATATCAAAACAAAGGCTATGCATCAGAAGCTGCATTTGCTGTCCTACATCATGGTTTTCACACAATGAATTTACATCGAATCATTGCCACTTGTCAGCCTGAAAATGTGCCGTCATGGAGAGTGATGGAGAAAATGGGTATGAGGAGAGAGGGATATTTTAAAAAATGTATACCACAAGGAAATGAGTGGTGGGATGAGTTTTATTATGCCATCTTACGAGAGGAATGGAAAACTTGATAAGTTTTCATGATATGAAGTAATTCGTCATTCCAAATATCCCTTGGCTTTCTCTATTGATATAATCAGGTCAAATAAGCAGAAGAGGGGCGCGGGCATGAGGATCTTTGATGCACATTTCCATATCATTGATTTTAATTTTCCCATTCAAGAAAACCAAGGATATACACCGCCGAGTTATGTGGTGAATGATTATAGGAGAGAGACGGCTGATTTGGGGATTGTAGGTGGAGCGATTGTGTCAGGGTCATTTCAGGGTTTTGATCAAGGCTATTTGTTGAAAGCACTAGATGAAATGGGACCGACTTTTTGCGGTGTGACACAATTACCTTTTACAGCAACTGACGATGAGATTGTTCATTTGGATCAACATGGGGTCAAAGCTTTACGTTTTAATGTGAAGCGGGGCGGTTCGGAGGATATTTCAAAGCTCGACTATTTTGCGAGAAGGGTGTATGAGCTGGTGGGCTGGCATAGTGAGCTCTACATAGACGCTAAGCATCTCCCTGACATCTCACCTACGCTTGAACAGCTACCGGCTATTTCGATTGATCATTTAGGCTTATCTGAAGAAGGTTTGCCGCATTTGCTCAAGCTGGTTGATAAAGGGGTTCGGGTAAAAGCAACTGGTTTTGGGCGAGTCGATTTAAACGTGGAACATGCATTGACGTCCATTTATCAAACGAATCCTGATGCATTGATGTTTGGTACAGACCTTCCATCTACAAGGGCGAAACGTCCATTTGAATACGGTGATGTTGAGTTGATTCAACGGATGTTTGATGAGGAAGCGGTGGATAAAATTTTATATGAGAACGCGATCAATTGGTATTTTGGCAAATGAATAAAGGCTTCCATTCCGTGATAGGAGGTGTGTTCATTGAATCTGAATCAATTGACATTTAGAGAAGCCGTCCAAGGAGACCTCGACAACATCGTTTTGATGCTTTCAGATGACAAATTAGGCCAAAAGAGAGAACGCTACACTCGTCCATTATTAGAAAGCTATCTCAATGCCTTTCATTCGATCGAAGCGGATCCCAATATTGAACTAATCGTGGCTTGTGATCGGGAAGAGGTAGTCGGGGTTCTCCAATTAACAATGACTCCATTTCTAACGTATCAAGGAGGATGGAGAGCTTCAATAGAAGGAGTTCGTACAGCCTCGACTCATAGAGGGAAAGGAATTGGCACATTGTTGATCAAACGGGCCATTCAACGAGCAAGTGACAGCGGGTGTCATATGATCCAGCTGACAACTGACAAACAGAGGCCAGAAGCACGCCGTTTTTACGAAAAGTTGGGATTTGAAGCTACGCATGATGGGATGAAGCTGCAGCTTCTTCGTAAATAAACACACCAAGAAGCAAAGGTATTCACAACCCTTTGCTTTTTTGTGCCTTTGTTTCAAATTTTTGTTATATTGGAGACGAGAATCTATAGTGGTTTGGAAAGGAGAAACATTTGAAGAAAACAAAAGAGGATCTTTTGACATTTGTCAGGAAAAACAAAAAGAACGTATCAGTAACAATTATTGAAAATGAAGATGTGGTATTAGAATGGAATGGTAATCAAAAAACACCACTTGCAAGTACGATGAAATTAATGGTTTTGTTTCATTTTGTTAAAGCTGTATCCAGCGATGACATCAAGCTAGATGAAAAAGTGACATTGTCTGATATAGAGCGGTTTTATATTGATAGAACCGATGGCGGTGCTCACACATACTGGCTGGAGGTCAACGATTTTTCTGAGCATGCAACTTTATTAGATGTTGCCAAAGGGATGATGCAATTCAGTTCGAATGCTTGTACTGATTATTTGATTGACCTGCTGGGCTTAGAGAAGATCAATAATCAGATGAAACAAGCAGGTCTTACAGAACATGATGAACTCATGCCGCTGACACCCAAGGTTTTGTGGCCAGCCTATGTATCTGATCATGAGCAGGATGCATTAAAGCAAATAAGCGATGTAACTGATGAACAATACAAATCTCTGATGATTGAGATTTTTCATATCATGAAAAATGACCCGGAGCATAAAAAGGCGTTAGAAGAAACATTGATGAAAAAGAACTTGTTAAGCTTGCGTATTCAATCTTTACTGACGCAAAAGATGACAAGGTCTACAACGAATCAATATGCACATTTTATGAAACGTCTACAGGATGAGCTGTTAACAACAGAAGAAAAGCGTCTTTTTAGCCAAATTGTGCTGGGAGAAATATTGAAGACGGAAACAGATCAATATATTTGGTATAAAGGTGGATCGACGTTGTTTGTTGTCACTGCTGCTTTATATCGAAAAACGGATACATCAACTATATCGATTTCTCTATTCATCAATGACCTGAAAGCGGAGAATTCTCACTGGATGGGGGAAGTGTTCGATGAATTTATACTTACCGTAGTAGCAGATCAAAACTTTCGACAACGATTGATTCAAGCTTTTACTACATAATTATCAAAAAACAGAGGGTGACGCCCTCTGTTTTTATTATTTCTTGATGGGAAACGCATTGTATACATCTAGACGTTTATCTTTTGACTTCACAACTCCATCAACCAGTTCCTTTTGCCAAAGCGCTGTATCGTCTTTGTACACTTTAAAAGACTGAGGCAGCTTTTTTTGTAGCTGTTTTCTTTTAAACGTGACGGATGGCTCGTCTTTAGCGTTCATCTTGAGTGTCACTTGCTCCACGTTATCGATAAGAATAAAAAGTGCCAATGCATTATATAAGTAGTTTTTTTCAATGGTATCCTTCTTATCAAACCAAAATGAATCAAATTGTTCTTCTGTATCATTGGTATTTTCTTTCACACCGTATGTCACTTTTAGCGCTTTTTCATCTACGATTTCATACTCGCGAATCACGTTACCTGGAAGATCTGATAAAATAGCGCCGACTGCTCCATTGTCTCCAATATAAGAATTTTTGTGTTTGGAAAGCTGTTTTAATGATATGTCTTCTATTTCTTTTATGTCGCTCTTTTGCTCGGTTGCTTGACTGTTGCAACCAGACAAGACGACTGTTAGTAGCAATAGGATATACATCCATTTCTTCATGAATTTTGCCCCTTTTCTATTCTTTCTATATATATGTTCATTTTATCACAATTTTCCAATCCGTTAGCTCACTGATTTCCATTTACTGAACTGCATGTTTTGTTCAAACCAACGAACAATACAAAGAAAAAAAGGAGTTCAGTCCATGGCAGAAGTTCTTTCATTTTATCAATTGAAAACAAAACGAGATGTCACGCTTGAAAAGAAGCTGTTGCGTACATTGTCTCTTCAACAGGTGACGGTCGCTTCCGAGAAATTCACGAAGAAGCTGTTCCCATTTGCAGATGATCCAGCTGGGATTATGAGTGATGGCTGTATTGATTTCGCCATTGAGGCTTTTTTAGCAGGTGGGAGATACGGTGAGTCGAGTAAGTATGGTGAATCATTCGATGATATAAAAAAGCGGTCAGTTCATGAAGAAGATGAGCTGGTTGAGGAGCTAGCAGGGTGTTTGCAATCGTGGGGGAATATGTTCCGAATGGAGCGTAAGATGTCGTGTCTGTATCCATTTGCGAAGGAATTTTTAAGTAAATGGTGGCAGGAAGGCTTTCGGGAATCAGAAAAAAGGCATAAGCTTCGACTGCACTAAGCATATTTCCAGCCCTTGTCCCATATCTATAAAATAATGGTGTATGGGAGGGACAGGGATGAAAAGAAAGCTGAAATGGACAGGGTTTTTAATCGGGTTTATTGTCCTCTTATTCTTATTCAGATTTCAGTTTCTAAATGATGATTCGTGGAAATCGTGGAACTTGCCTTTGAGCGGCAAGATCATCTATTTAGATCCGGGGCACGGCGGTCCAGATGGCGGGGCTGTAGGAGGAGAGCTGCTCGAAAAAGAGATTGCACTAGATGTGTCCATGAAGATAAGAGACTATTTGCAGGAGCAGGGAGCGCTTGTTCTCATGACCCGGGAGGATGACTCTGATTTATCATCAAAGAATACAAAGGGTTATGCCCGAAAGAAAGCGGAGGATTTGAGAAACCGTGTGAAAGTCATCAATGAATCTGAAGCGGATCTCTATTTAAGCATTCATTTAAATGCGATTCCATCGAACAAATGGAGCGGGGCACAGACGTTCTTTTACGGAAAGTATGAAGAGAATGAAAAAGCAGCGAAGTTCATTCAAGATGAATTGCGCAACAACCTTGAAAACACAGATCGCAAGGCGAAGCGAATCAATGGGATTTATTTAATGCAAAATGTCACGAAGCCAGGAGCGCTTGTCGAAATCGGATTTTTATCGAATCCAAAAGAGGCTGGTCAGCTGGCGACTCCTAAATATCAGGATCAAATTGCTGCTTCGATTTATAAAGGCATTCTCAGATATTTAACAGAGCAAAAAGAGCCGCCTGAATAAGGGGCTTTTTCCTGTTTATCGCAGGCAAAGAGGACAGACATTGTAAGGATATGTATGATATACTTGGATTGTAAACGAATTCAATAAAGGGTGAGGTTCTGCTATGATCGGACAAGATGATGTGAGAAAACTAGTTGGGAAGATGGACGAACCTTTCCTTCATATACCGCTTGGTGAGCTGGATGCCATCAAGGAAATCAGCCTAAAGCCTGAAAAAGAACATGTGAGCTTAAAAGTGGCGATTGCCAAGACAGGCACTGCTGAGCAGATGAAGCTGCAGCAAGACATCGTACAAGCTTTAAAAGCAGCCGGCGCGAACACTGTAGGACTTCGTTTTGAAGAACTGCCTCAAGAAACGCTTGAAAAGTTTATGCCGTCACAGGATGAGGAAGAAAATTTGCTCAACTCTAAAAATCCGCCTGTGTTCTTAGCGATTGCGAGTGGAAAAGGCGGCGTTGGGAAATCAACTGTTTCCGTTAACCTGGCTGTGGCACTGGCTCGTCTAGGGAAAAAAGTGGGACTGATCGATGCTGATATTTACGGCTTTAGTGTACCGGATATGATGGGAATCACCGTCAGACCGACAGTTAAAGGGGAAAAGATTATTCCTGTGGAACGCTTTGGCGTCAAAGTGATTTCAATGGGCTTTTTTGTTGAAGAAAACGCACCGGTCATTTGGAGAGGACCGATGCTTGGTAAAATGCTAAATAACTTCTTCCACGAAGTAGAGTGGGGAGAATTAGATTACTTACTATTAGACCTTCCGCCTGGAACAGGTGATGTGGCACTTGATATTCATACGATGCTTCCGAGCTGTAAAGAAATCATTGTGACGACACCGCATCCAACAGCGGCTTTCGTTGCTGCTAGAGCAGGTGCAATGGCACTGCAAACAGATCACGAGGTGCTAGGGGTCGTTGAGAATATGAGTTACTATGAAAGCAAAAAAACAGGTGAGAAGGAATATGTCTTTGGAAAGGGCGGCGGGGACAAGCTGGCGGAGGAGCTGCGAGTATCAGTCCTTGGTCAAATCCCTTTAAGACAGCCTGATTGGAATGAGGACGATTTTGCACCTTCCGTCTATGATGCGAGTCATCCGACAGGGGAAGTGTATCAACGCATTGCCAATAAAGTCATTGAACAATTAGCAGTAAAAGCATAATGAAATCCCGAGTGGACCTTGTGCCACTCGGGTGATGTTTAACTGCCGCTTCCTTGTGAACCGGAATCATTGCTGCTTTCAGAGACTGCTTTTTTTAGCTCATCTTCGAATTTCTTCTTATAGAGAGGGCTGCTTAATGTTTCTGTGATGACTTTCTCTAAGTGCTTTCTGAACTCTTTGCTTTTGACCAGTTCACCGTATTTCTTTTCCATTTCAGGATCCTTGAGAATATCCATCATCATCTGTTGATAGTCAGGGTCCTTCATCAATTGTTTTAACATCTTTTCATGCTGTTGCTGCATGGATTTTGCGAAAGTCTCGGCAAATTTAGAATCCTCAAAGACCTTCTTCCAGAACTCTTTGCCTTTATCAGAAGTTAGTGTTTTCTCTATTGTTTTTTTCACAGTTTGTTCATCCATTACCAAAGCTTCATTCATTGCCTCGTCATTTAATAACTGTTGAATGGCCTTTTTACCGTCATCTGTTTTCAAAATATCGACGACCATTTTTTTCGTTTCGTCATAGTCCATATTAGATGAGGATTGGGTTTTGGGAGCACAAGCTGTTAGAGATAAAAGAAGAAAACAGCTCATTATACGCAAGATGCCTTTTGACATACTGTGGCTCCTTTCATTACATGTCTTACTTTTAATATGAATGTTTCACGTGAATTTATACATAACAAAAATAGGGGTTGGGTCAATTCAATGAAAAGTCGGGATTTAGTTCGTTTTTTCTTCTCTGTGCTGGCTGTTGGAGCGGTCATTACAAGCGTGGTAGGTTTTGCGCTGGAGTGGGGGAAATATCAGAAGCTGTTTGTATCGTTTGAGATTTTAGAGATTGCGTCAGTGTTATTTTGGTTTATTGGTGTGGGGATGATCTTTAGTGTAATCAGTCAGATGGGGTTTGTTGTCTTTTTGACAGTGCACCGGTTTGCGCTGGAGATTTTCAGGTCGCATTCTTTATGGAATACAATTCAGTTATTCCTTGTGATTTTCGTGCTGTTTGATTTAGCTTATTTGCGGTTTTTGTTTTTCGGGGAGAATGAATCATTTCTTCCATACTTGTGGCTGCCTGTTTTTATCGGTGTGTTTGCATTGATCGTGTCTTATTTTAAACAGCAGCAGTCCTCTAAGAAAACATTTATTTCTGCAATGTTTCTCATGGTCGTCATCACGTCGTTAGAATGGTTTCCGGCGCTTAGAGTCAATGAAGAGGACTGGCTGTATTTAATGCTATTCCCGCTATTAGGTTGTAATGCGTTTCAGTTATTAGCTATGCCGCGGTTTTCAAAAGCAAAAGCTACTTAACCTCAGTTGACTTTGTTTTTGTATTAGAGATAAGCTCGCCAACCGTGACGTTTCTTAAATTTTTGTCTTTTAAGTGTTTTAAAATGGCTGGTAAGGCTTGAGCGGTTTGGGTGGCTGAATCTGAGGCGTGAAGGAGAATAATGTCTCCGCTTTTCATTCGATCATTTACATTATGAACAATCTGGTCGACGCCCGGGTTCAGCCAATCTTGAGAATTGATGCTGTAATGGACAACGGTATAGCCATACTGTGTTGCAATTTTCAATACCGTTTCATTAAATTGCCCAGTTGGCGGTCTTAATAATTGAATGTCTTCCAGTCCAAGCTTTTGGAATGTATTTTGTGCACGGACAAGATCTCGCTTAATTTCGTTTTCTTCAAGCTGGCTATAATTTTTATATGCATAGCCAAGGCTGCCAATTTGATGGCCATCCTCTTTAATCCTTTTCACAATATCCGGGTGACGCTCAGCCCAAGAAGCAGACAGAAAGAAAGTGGCGTTCTTTATATCGTACTCTCGGAGGACATTTAAAATAGGAACAGCCTTCTCATCTCCCCAGCCAATATTAAACGTAAGGGATGCATGTTTTGATGAGGTCTCTCCTTTATAAATCGCTCGGGGTCCTTGTTCTGTTTTAAATACAGACAGCGGCGGTGCCTTTTGTACATAAAAAAAGGTTGCAGCTGCAAGGGCTGCTACAAGAATAATGACTACTTGCTTCAGCCGTTTAATAGGCAACACATATAATCGACTCAATTCAAACACTCCTGCCTTGTCCAAGATTGTTACTTGATTGTATGCAGGACAAGGGTTTAACATGCACAATAAAACTATTTTAAAAAAAGTTCTGAAAAGGCGTTGACCAATAGAATGTTTTCGTGATATATTATTAATCGTCGCTGACACACAGTGACAAACACAAACGCTTCGGGAAATAAACTTGAAAAAAGTTGTTGACATAAGATGAAGCGAAATGTTATATTATTAAAGCCGCTAAGAACGGCGAAGATGATCTTTGAAAACTAAACAAGACAAAACGTACCTGTTAATTCGAGTTTTTATAAAAAAATCCTATGATACTTCATAGGTAGTCAGTCAAACGCTGACGAAAAACAAAACTTCGGTTTTGTACTTTTTCGGAGAGTTTGATCCTGGCTC
>NZ_JAGXJP010000067.1:0-303 GCF_019091365.1 Bacillus sp. GbtcB10 | reverse complement strand
ATACTTCGCTGCTAAATATGAGGCAATCATCCCGCCCATAGTAATGCCGACCAAATAAATGGTGTCACATGTTCGGTAAAGAGATAAGAGTTCTAATTCAGCGGTGGCAATCCACTCCTGATAGAGAATGCCTTTGTGCTGAAGTTCCTCCCCATGCCCCGGAAGCGTGACAGATTGTACCGTCCAATCAGTCATCTGCTTTAAATATTCCGCAAGCGGCACTACTTCATACGGGGCACCAGTAAAAACGTGTATACATAGACAGCCAATCACCCTGACACCTTCTTTGCCGATCTGATTTAT
>NZ_JAGXJP010000066.1:0-303 GCF_019091365.1 Bacillus sp. GbtcB10 | reverse complement strand
TAGAAGCAAAATATGCAAATCCTGAAACAGTAGTCGTGCTCAAGCATAATGGACAACAAGTAGCATCAGAAAAGGTAAGATTAACTGAGGGGGAAAAGAAAACTTTGAACCTTGGCTGGCAACATAAGGGGAAAGGAACAATTCAGGCAGAAATTAACCCTGTTGGTAATCGGCTAGATATAGAAGAAACCACATACAAAAATAATCCTATTAAAACAGCTATCTATGCACCATCTCATGAAAAAGGGATGTGCGGAGTAACTAGTGTAAAAGGTGTGGTAGAAACAGTAAGTGAACGTGTAT
>NZ_JAGXJP010000065.1:0-304 GCF_019091365.1 Bacillus sp. GbtcB10 | reverse complement strand
GGCCAGATGTCCCACCTCTTATCATGTCTAACTCCGGCGCGATGACCCATTCCTCCTGCATTAATCAATCTGTCTCTCCTTGATCGAATCTAGTCCTGTGTCACTCAAAACGTATATTAGATCATTATCTCATCAATTGATTTCATCATCAAAATTCGAGATTCAATAATTCCGAGAATTCAAGATCATAATATAGATAAAACTAATTCAAATTCAAATCGTCAAATCATCAAAATCATTTTCAAGAGATTCATAAAAAAGACATAAATAGATACATTAATCTCCTTTATTCATTAAAGATTCA
>NZ_JAGXJP010000064.1:0-307 GCF_019091365.1 Bacillus sp. GbtcB10 | reverse complement strand
ATATCGATAAGTGTGTTACGGATGGAAAAACAAATGCTTTTGCAACTGAAATTATCGATACATTAGATAGCTACACAGAGTTTTCACCTTCAGGAAAAGGCATCCACATCATCATCAAAGGTAGCCTTCCACAATCAGTGTTAGGTACTGGAAGGAAAAATACAAAACACGGTTTAGAAATTTACAGTTATGGTCGTTTCTTCACCTTCACTGGAAATCGTGAAAATTCCAATGATGTATACGATCGTACAGATGAACTAGCGGAAGTGTTTGAACAATACTTTGATGATAGTGATATTCAAGGCCG
>NZ_JAGXJP010000063.1:0-309 GCF_019091365.1 Bacillus sp. GbtcB10 | reverse complement strand
CACTGGTCTACAAAAGCAATTTATGATTTAACAAACCGTAAAGTAGTGCAAGGGTACGGAAATAATATCTTTGGCTTCGGTGATAATGTAACTCGTGGGCAAGTTGCTCGTATGATTTATATGTATGTAAAACCAGTAGATGCAGATGCTAGCTTCAAAAATCCATTTACAGATATTAAAGGACACTTGTTTGAAAAAGAAATCAGAGCACTTGCTAAAGCAGGACTTGTGAATGGCTTTGGTGATGGGAAGTATGGTCCAGATGATATTTTAACTCGTGAACAAATGGCACAAGTACTTAAAAATGCT
>NZ_JAGXJP010000062.1:0-309 GCF_019091365.1 Bacillus sp. GbtcB10 | reverse complement strand
CACCGTACGATACGTTTTCATCGTCCTTCTCAACAAAATTACCTTTCTTAGTAACTGTTAACCATTCACCCATTCGGACGAAATCCATATCAAGTCCGTTATTCGCTTCAACGAACCCCTGCTTTGTTTCTTCTAAAATAGCTGTAATATAATTACTTCCAGTATTTGTTTTCGCCACTGCGTTATTTTGTACCACTACTTCATTTTGATTTGTTTCTTGTGTCATTATTTTTTCCTCCCGCGCCCCTGTAGGCCGTATTTTTTCCACGCTTTTCGTTTTGCTTGGCTTTTCTTTTTACGATAAGTTAC
>NZ_JAGXJP010000061.1:0-313 GCF_019091365.1 Bacillus sp. GbtcB10 | reverse complement strand
TAGACGATTCTTTTTATTTAGAGGAACATGATGAGAAAAGAGAAGCGTTTCTTTATAACGACACGCTTGTGAAAGATCGGATGATGTTAGAAGAACGACAAAAGGAAGATCAGGTGGATGGGCGCTTCCAAAATGAAGACCAATTTGGAAGAGCTTTTCACTATGACCGGCGTGCAGCTGTTCAATATGCTGAAACGTATTGGGATAAACGAAATCCAGCCTATAAATATTTCGAAGATCACTGTACGAATTTTATTTCACAATGTCTAAAAGCAGGGAATGCGCCAACGAGAGGATATCCGAACCGTTGATC
>NZ_JAGXJP010000060.1:0-315 GCF_019091365.1 Bacillus sp. GbtcB10 | reverse complement strand
GTCAAAGAGTTACTAAGAGAAGAAAACATTGATCATGTTATCTCAAGTCCATATTTAAGGGCTATACAAACGGTTGAAGGAATAGCATTAACACTGGGCAGGGAGATTCAAATTGTAGATGAATTTAAAGAAAGAAAGCTAACGAAGGAAGATGTTAATGATTTTGAGCAAGCAATTAGAAAGGTTTGGGACAACCCTGATTTTTCTTGGGAAGGTGGAGAGTCAAACAAGAGTGCCCAACAAAGAGGAATTAAAGGCATTGAAATGGCTTTAGATAAATATGAAGGCAAAAATGTTGTTGTAGGAACACATGGA
>NZ_JAGXJP010000059.1:0-318 GCF_019091365.1 Bacillus sp. GbtcB10 | reverse complement strand
TTGTATCAAATGATCATGCTTAGCGAATTCATCCTCCGTGAGCTCACATAAATGACCGATATCTACTTCTTTTCTAAGATCGCTTAAAGCAGATTGACATTCCGTACGGCGCTCATTGTATTTGGAATCTGCAAGTGTTCGTTTTTTATTTGTATTGGCAATGACAAGTGCCAGACCCCCTTGCCGAAATGGGCTGTATTCAAAGGAAAGTGTGTCACAATTGAGCAAAATAGCGTGACCATCTTTTCCCAGACTAATTGAAAACTCATCCATAATGCCCCAGTTCATGTCAATAAACTCATTTTCAGCACGCTGCGC
>NZ_JAGXJP010000006.1:0-185231 GCF_019091365.1 Bacillus sp. GbtcB10 | reverse complement strand
TGGAATCTCCCAGAGGAAACGGACAAACGATTTGTCCCAGATCCGTTTTATCCAGGAGAGCGCATGTACCGTACAGGTGATTTGGTGAAATGGACAGAGGATGGCGAGCTGATTTATCTCGGTAGAAAAGACCATCAAGTGAACATCCGCGGCTTCCGGATTGAGCTGTCAGAAATTGAAGCACAGCTCCTTACGCTAAATGAAGTGAAAGAAGCCGTCGTGACAACGGTCAAAGACGCAAGTGATCAAGACGCTCTTGTCGCTTACGTCATCACAGATAAAGAAACGGATACGCTGAAAGAAAGCTTAAAGCGCATCTTGCCAGAATATATGGTGCCATCATGGATCATCAAGCTAGACCAGCTGCCAATGACGGCAAATGGCAAAGTGGATCTCAAAGCACTGCCAGCACCTGATATGGAAGCGAATCAAACAGCATACGAAGCGCCAAGAGATGAAGTGGAAGCACTGCTTTGCGGCATTTGGGAAGATGTGCTTGGCGTCAGCCAAGTTGGTATTCACGACCATTTCTTCTTCCTTGGCGGAGATTCGATTAAAGGCATCCAAATGGCAAGCAGACTCACGCAAGAAGGTTGGAAGCTCGATATGAAACTGCTTTTCCAATACCCAACAATTGCGGAGCTTCGCCCATATATCGAAGAAGCGGACCTTCTCACAGCCGATCAGTCAGCTGTGGAAGGAGAGGTCATTTTAACACCGATTCAGCGCTGGTTCTTTGAACGGAACTTTGATCACCAGCACCACTGGAATCTCTCAATGATGCTTCATGCACCAAAAGGGTTTGACTTGGCTGTCACAGAACAAGTTCTGCAAAAACTGCTCTCACATCATGATGCACTGCGCATGGTGTTCAGACAGGAGCATGATGACATGCTGCAATACAATCAGCGGGAGTTGACAGAACCATTTTCAATTATTTCTTGTGATGTTTCAAAAGCGCAAGATGTGAAACAGGCGATTTCCACATACGCCAATGAGTATCAGCGTCAACTGAATCTTGAAAAGGGTCCATTGATGAAAGTGATTTGTTTCCATACAGAAAACGGTGATCACTTACTCATCATCACACATCATCTTGTGATTGACGGCGTTTCTTGCCGGATTTTACTAGAAGACTTTATGTCTCTTTATCATCAGGCAGAAAAAGGAGAAACGATGGTTCTGCCGCCAAAAACGCACTCTTTCAAAGAATGGGCAGAAGCGATTGAACGATATGCGCAGTCACAGCTGCTAAAAAACCAGAAGGAGTATTGGGCAGCGATTGAAAATAGACCGTTTACGACTTTACCTGTTGACCATGAAGTAAAAGAAAGAAAAATCGCAGATACGAAAGCGGTCAAAATGCAGCTGACAGAAGCAGAAACCGAGCATCTGTTAACGAATATCCATCTTCCCTACACAACAGAAATGAATGATATTCTTCTATGTGCGCTCGGGCTGGCCGTTCAGGAATGGACAGGTCAATCTCATGTATATGTACAGCTTGAAGGTCATGGAAGAGAGGATATTTTATCAGGATTAGATATATCTCGCACAGTTGGCTGGTTTACGAGCATGTATCCAGTCGTTCTTGAAGCGAAACCGAATCAGACCATTGCAGATGCTATCAAAGGAACGAAAGAGATGCTGCGGCGTGTACCGAATAAAGGGATTGGTTACGGTATTTTAAGATACATGACACCATCCGAACCGTCAGTCAAACACGTGCAGCCTGAAATCAGCTTGAACTATCTTGGGCAGATTGATCAGGAAGTGACGACAGAACTCTTTGGGCCCTCAACCTATGATATGGGCCGTCAAGCGAGCCCTGAATCCGAAGCTGTTTATAAGCTGAACCTCAGCGGTCTTGTTCAGCACAATCAATTCATTCTGTCGTGCTCATATTGTGCAAGTGAATATGAAGAACAAACGATACAGCAGTTCATCGCACTGTTGAAGGAGAAAATCAGATCCATCATCACCCATTGCTTAGCGCATCAAGAGCGAGAATTTACGCCAAGTGACTTCTCGGCTGCAGACCTTGAAATGGATGAAATGGACGATATCTTTGACATGCTTGAGGAGAAATTGACCTAACACCACTAGATCAGTCATGAAGAAGGAAAGGAGGAATGAAATAGATGAGTCAATTTAAAAGGGATCAAGTTCAAGATATGTACTATCTGTCACCGATGCAAGAAGGAATGCTGTTTCATACCCTCCATCATCAAGAAAAAGGCTTTTATGTAGAACAAATGGATATGAACGTGAAGGGCACACTTCGGCATGATTTGCTTGAGAAAAGCATGAATATCATTGTGGAACGGTACGATATTTTTCGTACCGTGTTCCTCCACGAAAAAGTGAAGCGTCCTGTCCAAGTTGTATTAAAAAATCGACCTTTCCAGCTTGATGTTGTGGACATACAGGATCTTTCTGAAAGTGAACAGCTTGAACGTATTGATCGTTTTAAACAAAAGGATCAGCTGAGAGGATTTGATCTCTCGAAGGATCTGCTCATGCGGGCCTCTGTTTTTCAAACGGGTCCTTCAAGCTATCGCTGGATATGGAGCTATCACCATATCCTTCTAGATGGCTGGTGTTTTGGCCTAGTTGTGCAGGAATTGTTTGCGATTTATCATGCACTTTTGCATGACATCCCTTACAGGCTGGAGCCAGTCAAGCCATATAAAGAATATATTCAATGGCTGGAAAAACAAGATAAACAAGCCTCACTTGAATATTGGACGCAATCTTTGGCTGGTT
Organism: Bacillus sp. GbtcB10; assembly: GCF_019091365.1. Lineage (NCBI taxonomy): Bacteria > Bacillati > Bacillota > Bacilli > Caryophanales > Bacillaceae > Bacillus > Bacillus sp. GbtcB10. The sequence goes on along the minus strand of NZ_JAGXJP010000006.1, from coordinate 182,465 downwards.
TTGAGGGGCAGTCGACTTTTAAAGAACAGCGAAAGCAAACAAATGAGCATGAATTAGGCGAAATCGAATGGGCCATGAGTAAAGAAGAAACAGCTGCTTTATCAGAGTTAGCCTTGCAGCAGAATGCCACGTTAAGCAGTGCGCTTCAATCGGTTTGGTCTATCTTACTCAGCAGGTATCAGCGCTCAAACGATGTGTTGTTTGGAACGGTTGTGTCAGGACGTCCGGCAGATTTAGCTGGTGTGGACCGGATGGTGGGGTTGTTCATCAATGTCATTCCAAGACGAATTCAGCTGACAGACCAAATGACGTTCCGTTCTCTATTATCAGAGACGCAGCAGCAGTCTTTAGCGGCTGAACCGCACCAATATATCCCGATTTATGATATTCAGGCTAAGGCAGGTCAGCAGCAGCTCATTGATCATATTGTGGTGTTTGAGAATGTCCCTGCTGCAAAGAAAGACGAGCAGGAGTCACTGCTTGGCTTTACAGTAGAAGACATGAATGTCTATGAGAAATCGAACTATGATCTCAATTTACTTGCATCACCTGGGGAACAATTGCAGCTGAAGCTGGCCTTTAATCAGCGTGCATTTGATCCTGCATTTGTCCATAAATTAAAGGATCAGCTGACCCTTTTGATCAAAGGGACCATCAAACATCCAGATCAGTCAGTTCATACACTGACACTTGTGACAAAGCAGGAAAAACAGCGAATGTTAGAGGAATGGAATGCACCTGAGCTGGAGCATGATCAGCTTTATTTGACAAAGTGGTTTGAGCATAATGTCCGAAAACAGCCGAATGCAGTGGCATTATCAGCAGGTGATCACACGATGACATATGCGGAGCTGAACGAACAAGCCAATCGACTGGCAAGGCATTTGCAAAAAAATGGGGTGGGTCATCAAACGGTGACCGCCATTTTAGCAGAGCGGACACCTGAACTCATTGTCAGCTTACTCGCTGTCTTAAAAGCAGGTGCCACCTATGTGCCGATTGATCCAGATTATCCAGAAAGCCGTATCCAATATATGCTGAAAGACAGCGGAGCGACGCATCTTCTGACTCATTCATCCTTTATCAATCAGACGAGGTCACTCGCATTTGATGGCACGTATCTTTTTGCAGATGATCAAGAAATTTTACTGATGAGCTCAGAGAATCTGCCACTTGAAGCTGGTTTAGATGATACGGCATACATCATGTATACATCTGGAACAACCGGACAGCCAAAAGGCATCATGACGACCCATTCCAATATTGCCCGGGTGGTCAAAAATACGAATTATTTAACCATTTTAGAAACAGATACATTGTTGTCGTTATCAAATAGCGTATTTGATGGCTTTACATTTGATGTATATGGTGCGCTTTTAAACGGAGCAAAGCTTGTCCTGCCGCAAAAAGAAACCATTTTAGATATGGGGAAGCTCACTGAGCTGATAAAAGGAGAGCATATTTCTGTCATGTTTGTTCCAACGGCTTTATTCCATCTTCTCGTTGATGAAGGAACAGACTGGATGCGCGGTGTGCGTAAGGTGCTGTTTGGGGGAGAGAGGGCATCGGTTCAGCATGTGAGAAAAGCCTTTGATGTGATGGGAAAAGGCAGATTGTTGAACGTATACGGACCAACCGAATCAACGGTTTTTGCCACATATTATCCGATAGATGAAGCGATCCCTTTAGAGGCACATTCTATTCCAATTGGGAAGCCGCTCAACCAGACGGGCGCTTATATATTGAGTGAGCACAGGCAGCTTCAGCCGATTGGATTGGTTGGAGAGCTTTGTCTGAGCGGCAAAGGACTGGCAAAAGGGTATTTGAATCGTCCTGATCTGACAAAACAAGTGTTTATTCCTCATCCTTTTGCTTCGGGTGAGCGGCTGTATCGCACGGGGGATTTAGCCTATTTTCGAGAAGACGGTCTAATTGAGTATGCAGGTAGATTCGATGATCAGGTGAAAATTCGAGGACACCGAATTGAACTGACAGAAATTGAAGCCAACCTTCTCATGCACCCAGGTGTAAAACAAGCTGTACTCCTAGCGGATCATGATGAAACCAATCATACAAGGCTGCTTGCCTATATCACGTGTGATGATGCATGGAAAGGCAAACTCGATGACATCAAATCAAGGCTGAAAGAGCGTCTTCCAGCTTATATGCTGCCTCATGAGCTGATTGAACTGGAGAACCTCCCACTTACGCCAAACGGGAAGGTTGATAAACGCCAGCTACCAAAACCAGAGGCACCGCAAGGAAACCGCCGTGTGAAACTGCCCGCAAATGAAGTGGAACAAAAGCTGCTGGTAATGTGGCGAGAAGTACTTGAACGAGAGGATATTAGCACAGATGACCATTTCTTTGAGCTTGGCGGACATTCTTTAAAAGCGATGTCTCTTTTGTCCAAAGTATCAAAAGAGTTTGAGGTTCAGGTGCCGATTCATTTGTTGTTTGAGACCCCGACGATTGAAGCGCTTAGTCGTTATATTCAGCATCAGGACGGTGAAACCGCTGGCTATCTTGTATTCAATGAATCTCAATCATCAACAGTCTTTGCTCTTCCGCCATTACCAGGCTACGGCTTTATCTATCAGGAAGCAGCAAAAACGCTTGATGATGTCCGATTGATCGCCTTTGATTTTATTGAAACGAATAACCGAATGGCACAGTACGTTCAGCATATTCAGCACCTTCAGCCAAAAGGGCCGCTGACGTTGATGGGGTACTCAGGCGGATGTTACCTCGCCTTTGAGCTTGTTCAAGCGCTTGAACAAGTAGGACGGACAGTCGAGAAAGTCATCATGATCGATTCCTATAAGAAAATTGGAGAAAGTGATTTAGAAGGACGATCCATTGATGATGATATTGAAGCGATTGTTCATCAAACGAAACAAAACGAACTTGCTCAAGGGGAGATTGTTCAAGAAGCGCTTGCACAAAAGACGCGCGCCTACTATGAAACATTTGTTAAGGGGGTGAATCAAGGCAAAATACAGGCAGATATTACGTTCATCCAATCTGAAGAACAAATAGCGATCCCGGACTGGATGGAAGAGTGGACACAGGCAACAGCCGGATCTTTTACCCAATACCAAGGCTATGGCCGGCATGCTGATATGTTCAAACAGAAAGAATGTGCAGTTCAAAATGCAAAGCTGATCAAACATATTGTCAATCAAACAAATAGAGAACGAGTCTTGTAAACTTTAGATTAGGCAGGATGCAGCCTTGCAGTCCTGCCTAACAAAAAAGGAAAGGAACTCATATGAAACCATCAACCATTAACCAAACGAGTAGAAATGAATCAATGGATGCGATTTTACAAGATGTAAAGACAACCATTTTACAAACCAACGAAATCGAACGCTTCGCTGTTTTTTCACGTGAAAAAACCATTCGACCGCGGCCGTATCACCTCTCTCATTTATTTCTCGACAAGCACATTGAGCAGGAGGCCGCAGCGGAAGCGATACAGACGCAAAAGGCTGTACCTGCTTTGGCCGATATGCCGCCCGCTCTTTCCTATGGAGGGGATCTCGACGTCACACAAGGCGCACAGACCTTACAGGAAGTCTTAACAGAGGCTGCAAAAACGACAAATGGGCTTACGTATATCGTGAATAGCAAGAACGAACTCACACAATCTTATGCGCAGTTACAAGGAGACGCCGAGAGGGTTCTGACTGGTTTAAGGGCACTGGGGCTGAAGGCAGGAGATCCTGTTTTCTTTCAATTCTCATCGAATCATGCCATGGTCACTGCCTTTTGGGCATGTGTATTAGGCGGATTTGTTCCAACGCTTGTGTCGGCTGCCCCAACCTATCGGGAGATGAATGCTGCAGTGAAGAAGCTTCATCACGCTTGGAAGCTGCTCGAGCATCCGCTCATCCTAACAGATGACTCACTGATCGAGGAGGTGCAAGGGTTAGCCTTACTGTGGCATACAGACCAATTACGTGTCGCAGCAGTTGAGCCGATGCTGACATTAGAAAGAGATACAGCCGCTCATCCTGCCGCGCCGGATGATTCCGTCTTCTTTATCTTAACGTCTGGAAGTACAGGGATGCCAAAGTGTGTAGAGCATTCCCATAGAAGTGTGCTGGCGAACGTCAAAGGAACAGTGGCAGCAAATCAATTTACACAAGAGGATGTCTCATTAGACTGGATGCCTTTAGATCATATTGGTGGCATCGTGATGTTCCACCTTGTCAATGTGTACACAGGCTGCGAGCAGATTCGGGCAAGAACGGATGACTTTATCGCTCAGCCGTTGCGGTGGCTTGACTGGATGGACCGCTACCGTGCAACGAAGACGTGGGCACCTAACTTTGCATTTGCGATGATCAATGATTATGAGAAAGAGATTTCATCAGGGTCTTGGGATCTGTCGGCGATGACCTGCATGATCAATGGGGCAGAGGCGGTCGTGCCAAAAACCATCCACCGATTTCTACACCTGCTTGCTCCGCACGGCTTAAAGGGAGATGTGATCAGACCGGCTTTTGGCATGTCTGAAATCTCATCAGCGGTTGTGTTTTCCTTTGCGATTGAGCGTGGAGATGAAAACAGCGGGGTTCTGACTTTTGAGGAAACGTCGCTGACAGAGCAGCTAAGACCAGCAGAAGCACGTGAGACAGGAACCGTCAGCTTTACAGAGTTGGGCAAACCGATTCCAGGTATCACGATACGCATCGTCAATCATCAGCATGAGCTTCTTCCAGAAGATCATATTGGCCGTGTGCAAATAAAAGGTCCAACCACCATGAAGGGCTATTACCGGAATGACGAAGCGAATCAAGAAGTATTTCAAGCGGATGGCTGGTTTCACACGGGTGATTTAGGTTTCCTGCACGAAGGAAGGCTGACACTAACCGGTAGAGAAAAAGACATGATTATCATCAACGGGAAAAACTATCACAACTATGAAATTGAAGCCATAGCAGAGGAAGTACCGGGAGTAGAAACGAGCTTTGTGGCTGCTTGTTCCGTCCGAATGGAGGCTTCTGCATCCGATGAACTGATTCTCTTTTTTACACCGAAGCTGTATGAGCCAGCTTATATTATGAGGGCAAGTCAGCACATTAAATCCCATATTGCAACAAAAATGGGCTTGTCTGCATCTCGCATCATTCCTGTCCAGAAGCATGCATTTCCCAAAACAAGCTCTGGAAAAATAGAAAGGGCACAGCTCAAGACAAGATGGCAAGAAGGCGAATTTGATGAAATGATCATGGAAATGGACATGAGACTTGAAAATGAACATACCTTGCCTGATTGGAGTTATCAAAAGAAGTGGATACCTGCTCCACTTGATGCAGCTGACAAGCAGATCATAGGGGACGTTGTGATCTTTGCAGATCCATTAGGACTGGCAGATCAATTGAAATCTTTTGCAAACAGTGAACAAACATACATTACGGTTGAACCGGGTCAAGCGTTCAAACAACTCACACACACTCACTTCATCATCCACCCGAATCGGCCGTCTGACTACGAACAACTCTTTGAGACGCTCCGTTCGTATGGCGTTTCGGTGAAACACATCATTCACCTTTGGAACTATACAAACCAAGAAGACAAGCTTTATGTGTCCAAGGCAAAACAAGCGCAGAAAACGGGCAGCATGAGTGCATTATTTTTAACAAAAGCCATTTCCGTCTATGAGGAGCAGGTGGCCATCACTTTTGTCTCAGCCCATGCGATGAATGTGCCGGGGGATCATATCCACGATGTAGAAAAAGCAACGACAGCCGGACTGATGACAGCAGTTCAGCATGAATGGCCGTTTATCAAGGTGCAATGTCTTGATTTTTCTCTAGCAGAATCGGTATCTAGTCATTCCCATGCAATGGCGATGATGGCAGAACTTACACATGACCAAGACCGTCATGTTGCTGCTTATCGTCAAGGTGTTCGTTATATTCCCTTTTTAGCACCTCTTCATTTGGAAAAGGAACAGAAAAGGGAAGAGCCGCCATTTGAATCATCTGGGCTTTATGTCATAACAGGCGGGCTAGGCGGAATTGGACGTTTAGTCAGTGAACACCTACTGACATCTTATCAAGCACATCTCGTGTTGCTTGGAAGGAAAGAGAGAGAGGCACTTTCTAGTGACCAGCAAGAGACATTGTCTTTGCTAGAAAAGCAGGCAAAAGTGCATGGCGGCAAGGTTCTTTATGAGAAAGCAGACATCACGGCTGAAAAAGAGGTAGAAGCAATCATCTCTAGACATGAGGTCGCCGGAAATCGAAGGCTGGATGGCATCATTCATTTCGCAGGTATTATTCAAGAAGAACTGCTTGCTGATATGACATCTGTGTCTCTGAATGACATGTACGAAGCAAAGGTATATGGAACGATTGCGCTTCATGAAGCTGCCTCCAAACGTAGGAATGTTTTATTTCTTTCCAGCTCGTCAGCCCGAACGCTAAAGGGCGGTATGACTGTCGGCGCCTATTGCGCTGCCAATGAGTTCGTGGAACAGTTTGCTCATTATCAGAAGCTGACATCTACAGTGAAGCCATATTGCTTTAGTTTCAGCATGTGGGACGAGATTGGCATGAGTGAAGGCTCCATGATAAAAGGCATGTTAAAAGAAAGAGGTTATCTTCCAATTTCAAAGCAGGCAGGCTTCCAAACGATGCTCGCATGTCTGATGAAAGATGCTCCGCTCATTTATGCGGGATTGGATCGATCGAAGAAAGAGATTCACGAGATGGTCCATGCGGATGCGGAGATGCAAACAGAGCAGACCTTTTACGTCTTTTTCAAAACTGATCAAACAAAGGCGGTGGAAGAGCGGCTTTATCAATCGATTCATACGTGTTTACAGTCCCGTCTATCTGGTGAATATGCCGTGCATTTGTTTCCTGAGGAATATTGGAAAGAAACAGAAGATGGATCGCCAGACGAGGCATATTTTCATGAATTAATAGAGGAAAGCGGAATGGATTCAGACAACAGAGCACCTCACACAGAAACGGAGAAACTGCTCGCACACATTTGGTCAGAGTTGCTCGATGTCTCGGATGTCAGCTGCGGCGATCATTTCTTTTTACTAGGAGGCCATTCGCTGAAGGCGACGCAAATGCTGTCTACGGTTAGACAAAAAACAGGGTTTGACGTGCCGCTTGCTGTGTTGTTTGAACATACGAGACTCGGAGAATTAGCAGACTGGATCGATTCAAATGCCAAAGCAGATGAAGTGATTCCGATGAGAAAAATGGAGATGGGTCAGGAAATTCCGATGTCTTATGCCCAGCAAAGACAGTGGTTCCTCTATCAATTAGAGCCGGATCTGCCATTTTACAATAATACGATTTCGTTTCGGATGAATGGGCCTTTAGATATCAAGGTGCTTCAGGAAAGTCTGCATCATATGATGGAAAGACATGAATCGCTCAGAACGTCCTTTACGATGAGCGGGGATGAACCGGTACAGGTCATTCATGAACAGATGGCCCTTCCAGAGCTTGAGGTGATGGACCTTTCAGGCATAGCGTCACAGGAAGAGAAAGAACAAAAAGCGGCTGAATGGGCGAAAGAAGAGGCATCCACACCTTTTCAATTAGAACACGAAGCGCTCTTTCGAGTGAAGCTGATTCGACTTTCATCCGCAGAGCATATCTTGCTGATGTCCATTCACCACATCGTGTCAGATGGCTGGTCGATTGGCATTGTTGCAAGAGAATTATCTGAGTGGTATACAGCGGCGATCGAAGGGCGGGAGCCTCACTTGCCGGCACTGCCTATTCAATATGCGGATTACGCACTGTGGCAGAAGGAGTATTTGACAGGAGAGCCACTAGATAAGCAGCTTGCCTATTGGAAGGAGCAATTTGCGGCACCTGTTGAAGATTTGGTATTGCCATATGATCATCCGCGGCCGGCCGTTCAATCCTACAAAGGGAAGACGAAAACATATCAACTGTCGAAGTCACTGTCTAAAAAGATTGCTGAGCTATCCAAGAAAACAGACAGCACACTGTATATGACCTTGCTGTCGGCTTTTTCTACTCTATTACATCGATTGTCTTCACAGGATGAGTTTGTCATTGGCTCGGTCATTGCTGGGAGAAATCGAACGGAAATGGAGCATTTAATCGGATTTTTCGTGAATACATTGGCGCTTCGGATCGACCATAGCGGGAATCCAGCCTTTACGGAATTATTAGAGCGAGTGAAGGAGACAACCGTCGGTGCTTATGCACATCAGGATGTGCCGTTTGAGATGGTGGTCGATGAATTGAATATTGTGCGTGATGCCAGTAAGCAGCCGCTGTTTCAGGTCATGTTTGTTCTGCAAAACCTACCGCTTGAAGCTTCTCCAATGGGAGAGGCGACGTCGGTTTTAGCCATTGAAGATAATGATACAGCGAAATTTGATCTCTCCCTGTTTGTGTTTGAAGGAGCTGAAGGTCTTCAGTTAAAACTTGAGTATCATGCGGATTTATTTTCTGATGACACGATGGAGCGATTCCTTGCCTACTACGAGCACCTGCTTGAAGGAATTTGTGAAAATCCAGCGCAGCCGATCAGACAAGTGAATTTCCTGCCAGAGAAAGAAAAGCATCAATTGCTCTATGAATGGAGCGGAAAGACTGATCAACCAAAAGGTCCGTTACTCATGACGGAACGATTTGAAGCGCAAGTGAAAAAGACACCTCATGCAGTGGCGCTCGAGTTCCAGGGAGATGAGTGGACGTACCAAGAGTTACATGAGAAAGTCGATCGTCTAGCAGCCTATTTGCAGCAGCGAGGCGTGACGCCGCATGAACCAGTTGGACTGCTCATCGACAGATCGCCTGAAATGATTCTTGGGGTGCTGGCCATTGTGAAAGCAGGAGGGGCTTATGTGCCAATTGATCCTGAATATCCAGATGCCCGCATTGACTATATGCTGAGAGATACAGGGATTGGGCTTTTACTGACAAAAAATGAATGGCTGAAAAAAGTATCCATCCATCAAACGGAACTCATTTGTCTTGATCAAGGGTATGAAGAATTTTTACCAGAAGCAGAGGTCATGCCCGCTGCACTAAGACCTGATGGACTTGCTTATATCAATTACACATCGGGGTCAACTGGACAGCCAAAAGGAGTACTGATCCCGCATCAAGCGGTCGTCCGGCTTGTGTGTGAAACAGACTATGTCACCCTTAATGAACAAACGCGCATTTTACAAATCGCTAGCTTCTCTTTTGATGCATTTACGTATGAAATATGGGGTGCCCTTTTAAACGGGGGAAGGCTCATACTGACGGATCGAAATACCATTTTATCAATGGATACATTAGCGGAAGCACTAAAAACTTATCAGATTACAACAGGGTTCTTGACTGTGCCGCTGTTCAACCGTTTAACAGAAGAACATCCAGAAGCTTTATCTGGACTTCATGCATTATTGATCGGCGGAGATGCCTTATCAGCCGCTCATATCCGAAAAGCACTACCGTATTTGCCTGAAGGGCTTTTAAATGGTTATGGACCAACAGAGAATACAACATTCTCCTGTGTGCATCACATTCGAGCACTGGAAGAAGATCAGGCGACGGTCCCGATTGGACAGCCTATTGCTTATTCACAAGCTTATGTATTAGATGACCAAATGCAGCCAGTTCCGCAAGGCGTCATCGGCGAAATTTACGTTGGCGGCACAGGGCTAGCACTTGGTTACCTTGGAGATGAAGAAAAAACAGCATCATCATTTATCCCGCATCCTTTCCAAGAAGGAGCGCGTTTATATAAAACAGGCGATATGGGCCGCTGGCTGTCAAATGGCATCATTGACTGTCTTGGAAGAATCGATCATCAAGTGAAAATTCGCGGACACCGCGTGGAATGTGGAGAAATTGAAGCCGCTATGCTGACATTTGATGACATCACAGAATGTGCCGTTATCCCGCATCAGCATGAGAGTGGTCATAAGCGATTGATCGGTTATTTTGTCCAAAAAGGCGGCATGACCACGCAAGACATTCGCAAAAACTTAAAAGACATCCTGCCAGATTATATGGTACCAAGCCTATTAATAGAGCTGGATGAATTACCGCTCACGCCAAATGGCAAGGTAGACCAAAAGCGTCTTCCCCCGCCAGAGTGGAGACAAGAAGAAGTAGAAACAGCCATTGACAAAGCAGCTACTGAGGAAGAACGTGTGTTAGAAAAAGTGTGGTCTCAGCTGCTAGGCGTTCCTTCTATTGGCGTCCATGATAACTACTTTGAGCTTGGCGGAGATTCCATTATTGTCATACAAATGGTGGCACGCTTAGCACAGGAAGGCTACGTCATCCAGCCGAGAGATGTATTTGAAAAACAGACCATCTCACAACTCGCACAAGCCATGAGAAAGGCAGAGGTCTCTACGGTCTATGATCAATCACCTGTGACAGGAGAGGTTCGTCTTCTCCCGATTCAATCATGGTTCTTTGAGCAATCGATGACCAATCAAGATTATTGGAATCTATCGGCGCATATTGAAATGAAGCGATCTGTTCCACATGAACAGTTAACACAGGTTCTTTCAAAACTGGTCGATCATCACGATATGCTGAGAGCTATATATACAAAAGAGGCAGATGGCACATGGATTCAAACCATTCGTGAGCCTGGCATCACACCTTGTGTCACATTCTTTGATGTGACGAATGTATCTCAGGAGGAAGCACGGGAACAAATCCGCTTGGAGACAAGTGCCTGTCAAGGAACATTGTCATTAGAGCGCGGAGAAGTAATCAAAGCCATTCTTTTTCATACAGGTGAAGACACGTCTGAGCTCTTTATTGCTGCACACCATCTCGTCATGGATGGCATATCATGGCGCATGATACAAGAAGATGTACTAAATGGATTGAAACAGCTTGCTACGGGGCAGGACATCCTATTTGCGAAAAAAACCGCCTCCTATAAGCAGTGGGCAGATGCCTTATACGAATATGCACAAACCGATCAATTACAAGCGCAGGCCTCTTTTTGGCAAAAAATCAAGGATCAAGAGGAAGAAGGTTCTCCTTTCCAACTGCCTGCGCTTTCTAATATAGAAGAACATGCAGAGATCCTGTCGGTTCAGCTCACAAAGGAACAAACAGATATGTTACTTAGACAGGCCTCACAAGCATACCGAACAGAGATTAACGATTTACTGTTAGCAGGACTCACGCAAGCCATTGGAAAGCCAATGCTCATCACGTTAGAAGGGCATGGACGCGAGGATTTATTTGAACAGATGGATTTGTCACGGACAGTCGGCTGGTTTACAAGCTCTTATCCTATTTTTATTCCTTTTATACAAACCGATGTTGCAAGACAAATCAAAGACGTCAAAGAAACCTTACGAGCTGTGCCGCAAAAGGGAATCGGCTATGGTTTGCTTCAATACATGACAGAATCTCGTTTACTCAAAACGGTAACGCCGCAGATGAGCTTTAATTACCTCGGTCAGTTAGATCAGGCAGATGGCGAAGCCAAGCTGTATATAGCAGACGAGCGAAATGGACATGTTCACGATCCGAAAGCAGAAAGACAGCATTTGATCGATGTGTATGGATATGTGACAGATGGTCAGTTGCAGATGAACTTTATGATCAATCGTGAACTGCTGCAAGATCAAGAGGTGCGGTTGTTACCTGAACGTTTTAAAGAAAAAATGGAGATCATCTTGATGCATTGTGTTGAAACGAGCGGCGGCTTTACACCATCTGATTTTCCGATGGTTCAGCTCACGCAAAAGCAAATAGATGAACTTCCAGACAATGTAGTCGATGTGTATCCGCTGTCTCCAATGCAGCAAGGAATGCTGTTTCATGCACTGCTAGATCAAGCCTCACAAGCTTATTTTGGTCAGGTGCATATGACGCTCCAAGGCTTAACAAACGGCGATGCCTATGAACAAGCTTGGAATCTTCTTGTAGAACGTCATTCCATTTTGAGAACAAAATTCGCTTGGGAAGGGCTGAAGGAGCCTGTTCAGTTCATTCAATCAGAAGGAAGCATCCACCTCACTCTGCACGATGTGCGCCACCTGAGTGACGAGGAGCAAGAAGAGACAATCGAACACTTTTTAGTATCTGATCGTTCAAAGGATTTCAATTTAGACCATATAGATGAACCGCTGATTCGGATTGCTTTATTCCGTTGTGATGAGGAAAGATGCACGTTTGTCTTTAGTTTTCATCACATTTTAATCGATGGATGGAGTTTGTTCAGCTTTATTCAGGAATCCTTTGCGCTTTATCGCTCTCTTGTGGACGAACGAGAGATCAGTCTTTCTACAGTCCGTCCATATAAAGATTTTATCGAATGGCTGCAAAAGCAGGATCAAGAGAAGGCGCAAGAATTCTGGCAGCGTTATATGTCAGGCGTAGAGGAAGCGACACCGCTTCCAGGAGACGGCGAAGAACATGCTTCAGACCAAGAAGCAAGCATGGCGCAGTCCAGCGTCAAATTGACGCCAGAGATGCAACTGAAGCTGGAGAAGATGACAGGCAAGCAGAAGGTCACGTTGAGCACACTGATTCAATCAGCGTGGGGACTGCTCTTGCACCTTCATTCAGGCGCAGAGGATGTCATATTTGGGGTGACCGTATCTGGCCGGCCAGCCGACTTACCAGAAGTGGAAAGCATGACAGGGCTCTTTATTAACACATTGCCGCTTCGTCTTTCGATCCATTCGGACTGGACGATTGCGCGATTGCTCGCCTATACACAGGAAACCGTTTTTCAGATGAGAGAATACGAGTATACTGTACTGCCAGATATTCAGCAGATGACGGAAATTCCAAATGGAGAGGCATTGTTTCACAGCATTGTCGTGTTTGAAAACTATCCGATTGAGTCCATTGAGCCGTATGGCGTACGCATTTTAGACATCGCCAGTCATGAAGAAACAAATTATGACTTAACCCTTGTCGCAGTGCCGGGAGATACACTGGAGCTTCGGATCACATACAACTTACATCAATATACAGAAAAGCAAATACAAACGCTGATGCAACAGCTGATTCACACACTTGAAGCCATGACAGAACAAGTGGATACGCCGCTATCTTCCTTCACAATTGTGACAAATGAGGAAAAAGAGCGGATGATCAGTGATTGGGCGAAAAACGCACATGTCAGCGTGCTATACCCAGACCAAGAAGAAATATATGCAGGCGTACATGATTCTACCTATGAAACGGAAATATATGTCCTGAATGAAGAACATCAGCTCATGCCGGTTGGATTTCCTGGAGATATTTTTATCGGCGCAAAAGAGATCAAAGCACTTTTTGGAGAGCTAGCCGATTGGATGGAGGCGCATAAAATTCCGCATCCATTCAAACATCAAACAGGCGAATACCTTTATCCGACAGGGGATGTCGGCGTTTGGACAGAAGAAAGCAAGATTCAGATTTTGGATTGGATGTAGGAGGAGAAGAAGAATGCTAGTTAGTAGACGAAAAGGAAATGCAGCAAATCATATTGTCAGGATCAATGGAAAACGAATCGATCTCAAAGCATTAGAGAAAGTCTTCATGCTTCACTTTCCACTAAAGGAATGTGCGCTCATCCCGAAGAAAAATCAAGAAGGAGGCCTATCGCTTGTGCTTTTTGCACAAGCGAAGGACCCTTCGCTGACAAGAGAGGATTTGATGAAAGGCCCGCTTCATCCTGATGAAGTGCCAGCCACACTCGTCCTAGTCCCTTCCTTGCCGCGAAAAGAAAGTGGAGCGGTCGATACCGAGGCGCTGCTTGCCATTGATGTACTAGATGAAGAGGAACGAAGAAAGATAGAAGAGCGCACGAAAGCCATAGATGGAGTAGAGGAAGCAGCCGTTTTGATAGAGAGTCAGACAGAAAAACAAACACCCTATCATTTAGATGACCTCTTCCCAGATAGACAGCGTACAAATGGAAACGAATCGTTTTCAAAAGATGAAGTCAGCCAAACCATACAATCCTCCGCACAAGAAAAACCACCAGCTCTTGTTTATGGAGGTGATGTGATCAGAAAGCCAGGTACACCAGTCACATTGACAGAGGTACTGATCCGAGCCGCCTTTATGTCACCAAATCGCGGAGTCACGTATCTCAAAGAAGGCGGTCATGAGGTGATCCAGACTTACCCGGAATTACTCACAGGAGCGGAACGTGTCCTATCTGGATTAAGGGCAGCCGGACTTTCAAACGGCGATCAAGTGCTGCTTCAATTGAAGGACCATCAAGATTTTATCACGGTATTCTGGGGCTGTATTCTCGGTGGAATCATTCCAACCCCAGTCTCTGTACCGCCTGTGTATGATGAAATGAATCAAGGAGTGAACAAGCTCAAGGGCGTGTTTCAGCTGCAAAATGAGCCATTCATTATTACAAACGAAGCGAGTGCTGAGGACATTGCAGGACTGCGTGAAACATTTGAATCAAAAGCGATTCCGATTTTAACAATCGAAACATTACTTGCCTGTGATCCAGATGAACAGCATTATGAGCCAGAGCCGGATGAGCCTGTGCTTCAGTTGCTGTCCTCAGGAAGTACGGGTGTGCCAAAGTGTATCCGGCACAACCATCAAAGCATTTTATCTAGAATCATTTCCTTTGAGCAGGCAAATGGTTTCACGCATGAGGATGTATCAATGAACTGGATGCCGCTTGATCATGTAGGGGGCATTGTCATGTTTCATGTACATGATGTGTACCTCGGCTGCCAGCAAATTAGTCCATCCATTGATCAATTTATCGAACGGCCGATGGTGTGGCTGGATTGGGTAGAAAGATACGGTGTCACAAGGACGTGGGCGCCAAACTTTGCCTTTGCGATGATGAATGAATATGAAGACGACATTCGCAAAGGGAGCTGGGATCTCTCCACCTTGACCTATATCATGAACGCCGCCGAAGCAGTTGTTCCAAAAGTGACGCAGCGTTTCATGCACATCATGGGTGAGCACGGATTAAGCCGCCATGCGATGGTGCCGGCTTATGGCATGTCAGAAACATCATCAGCCATTGTCCAGTCAAAAGAATTCATGCGTCATGATGATCAGGGTGGACAACTGACCATTGATCAGACCTCATTAACAAGTGAGATTCAATATGTGGCGCACGATCATCCGCACAAGATGACCTTTACAGAAGTTGGTGCACCCATCCCTTCTGTATGGATTCGGATTGTAGACGAGCATCACCATGTGCTGCCAGAAGATCAAGTCGGCCGCTTGCAGGTGAAGAGTCCAACGATTATGATGGGCTACTATCAAAATGAGGAAGCGAATGAAGAAGTATTTGCGGAAAACGGCTGGTTTCATACAGGAGATTTAGGATTTATTCATGAAGGGCGCCTAGTCCTCACAGGACGGGAAAAGGATATCATCGTCATCAACGGAGCGAACTATTTGAATTACGAAATTGAAGCCGTTGTGGAAGAGGTTGAGGGGGTTGAAGTCACCTTTGCCGCTGCGTACGGCATTTACAATCCCGAATCAAGTAATGACACACTCGCCGTCTTTTTTGTCACGCAGAAGGATTCGATAGAGGATCAAATCACAATGATTCAGCAGATTAGAGAGAGCATCATTCGCAAAATGGGAATCGAACCTGACCACATCATTCCGGTGAAAAAAGACCAATTTCCGAAAACAGAAAGCGGAAAAATCCAACGTGCTCAACTAGGTGCGGCACTGAAAGCTGGGGTGTTTCATGACATTGAACGTGCACTTGATCTTGCTTCGGAAAATGAACAAACCCTCCCAGATTGGTTCTTTAAACGTATTTGGGTAAAAGAGAATATCGGTCCATCTCAGCCGGTATCCACTGATCATGTACTCGTATTTGAGGATGAAAAAGGGCTTTATCAATCGCTTTATGCCCAATTTGAACAAATGAACCTATCTTATGTTTCTGTGAAAAAGGGTCATGAATTTTTACGCCTGTCAAAAGGGATGTATCAGATGAACCCTCGAATCAAGGGGGATTACGTCAGGCTTGTGGCGGCGCTTGAAGCCGATGAATTAAAAATTGACCGTATGCTTCACTTGTGGAATGTGTCAGACAAGGAGATGATTGCGAGCCCTGCGCAGTTCAAAGAACTGAATGCAAGCACCAGCCAATCCATTTTGTATTTGTATCAAGCATTGAGACAAGAAAATAAAGAGCCGATGCGTCTCGTTGTTGTCACAAAAGGTGGTCAATTGGTGAAACCGCAAGATGAGCTTCATGTGGAGAAAACGTCTCTTGCCGGATTATTAAAAACCATCCCGCAAGAATGGGAAGGGGCAGAAGTGTCTCACCTTGATATTGAAGCGGAGAATGTGGAACAGGATGCCAAGCATATTGCGGACGAACTAGGTGCGATTCATTTGAAAGCAGAAGTGTCTTACCGGCATGGCCAGCGCCTCGTACCAAAGCTGGAAAAAGTGAATATGATGACGGCACCTCAGACAGAAGGGTTTTTAGAATATGAAGGCTTGTACTTGCTGACTGGCGGGCTTGGCGGTATTGGATTTGAACTGTCTAAGCAAATGCTCCAATTTGGCTTGAAGCTCGTGTTAATTGGACGGACATCCCTTGAAGAAGACAGAGAAAAAGAGGCGTCATTCTCACAGCTTAAAGGTCTGGGAGACGTCCTTTATGTACAAGCCGATGTGACGAATTTATGTGACGTCGAGCAGGCGATTTATGAAGCAGAAAAGCATTTCGGACAGTCGATCCGAGGAGCGCTTCATTTAGCCGGTGCTGGCAATGTATCTGAGCACTTTCAGCATGTGGATACGTACACATTGGCTCATACAACAGAAGAAGATTTCGTCAAAGAACTTTCAGGGAAGGCAGATGGCGCTTGGGTGCTGCAAGAAGCCTTCAAGCATGACCCGTCAGTTCCACTCGTCTTTTTTGGATCAGTGAATGGCTATTTTGGCGGCACAACATTTGGTGCATATTCTGCTGCAAACAGCTTTTTAGATGGACTCGCACATGCCCTTACCTATCATGAGGGAAGAAGAGCGATTTCCTTGAATTTCAGCATGTGGGATAATCTTGGTTTGTCTCAGGGACATACTGGGGCCGCGCTAACCGTTCGCAAGGGCTTTCAATTGATTGGAAAAAAACAAGGACTCCATTCATTATGTCTAGGTGTTCGGCTGAATGAAGCGCATCTATTTATCGGCCTAGATGGGGCGAATCAAGAAATCGCTGAACATCTTCAACCAGCACCAATACCATTTTTTGAAAAGAAACTGTACTATACGGTGCAATCAGGCAAAGAAGTGGATGCTGACAAGATCACAGGCATCATAGAGGGGAAATGGGACATCAGGCAAGTGGAAGATATACCGAAAAAACAAGATGGCTCTATTGATCACGAAGCCCTCAAACAGTTCCATCACAAACACGCACAGCCGTTTGAAAAGCAATTGCCAGAAACGAAGACAGAGCAGGTGCTTGCGGCCATATGGGAGGATATTTTAGAAGTCGATCGTGTGTACAAAGAGGATCAATTCTTTGACCTTGGTGGACATTCATTAAAGGCCACTCAAACGATTTCACGTATTAATCATGAGTTTTCACTAAAGGCGCCGCTAAAAATATTGTTTGAAAGCAAGAATCTAGCACACTTGGCACAAATGGTCGATGACATCAATGAAGCACCAGCCATTCAGGAAGCCAGCATTCCAAAGATGGAAAAACGAACAAGCTATGAGCTGTCACACGCTCAAAAGCGGATTTGGTTCTTATCTACATTAGAAAAGAGCCATCATTACAATATATTAGGTGCTTGGAAGCTGATGGGCCAATTACACATCCAAACGTTAACAAAGGCGATCGGTCTCTTAACAAAACGTCATGAAGCACTGCGCGCAACATTTCAAACCATTGGCGGCAAGCCGGTTCAAGTCATCCGTGAAGACCTTCCGCCATCAGTAACCGTTGCGAATTTCTCATTATTTAATGAAAAAACAAGAGCGAGAAGATTGGAACAGCTGATTCAGCAAGAGGCGAACCGCATCTATGACTTAGAACGGGGACCGCTTGCACAGTGGACAATTGTTGATATGGGGAAAGAGGAATATTACTTGCTTTGTGCGCAGCATCATATCATTTCCGATGCATGGTCGCTCAGCCTGCTTATTCAAGAATTAGAAGTCGTGTATGGTGCGCTATTATCAGAGGAAACGCCTGAGCTACCTGCACTTGAGGTTGAATGGACCGATTATGTTCATTGGGAGAATGAGCAATTAAAGAACCACCAGAAGGCTCAGAGCTATTGGCTTGAAACGTTACAAGGAGAGTTGCCGGTATTAGAGCTCCCGTTTGACCGTCCTCGTCCGCCGGTTCAAACATTTAATGGGGCTACAGAGCAAATCGTGATAGATGAACCGCTTGTTCGTCGTTTACATGCCTTGTCGAGGCAGCAGGGGACAACACTATTTATGACGATGTTGTCAGCCTATTATGTCCTGCTTCACAAGTTGTCTGGACAAACAGATGTCATTGTTGGATCGCCGATCGCTGGCCGTGATGTCGAACAATCAGAGAAGCTCGTCGGCATGTTTGTCAATACGTTGGCGCTGAGACAGGACGTTTCAAAAGCCGATACCTTTGCCGATTTACTGGCAAAGGTGAAAGAAATGACGTTAAAAGCCTTTGAGCATCAGCATTATCCATTCGACAAGCTTGTGGATGACCTTTCAATTGATAGAGACCTAAGTCGTTCACCAATTTTCCAAGTCGCCATGGGGTATGTCACTGATTCGCTGGATATCAACCTAAAAGGACTGACATCGGAACAAGTGATGGTCCATCATACCGTCTCTAAATTTGATCTCACCTTGCATGTATTTGAGCAGGAGGACAAGCTGTCTATCCATGTGGAATATAATACGGATTTATTTGAGCAAGAAACGATCCACCGTATGATGAATTATTATCTCAATCTGTTAGATGGCATGACGGCTCAGCCTGAACGGACATTTGCTGACTTTTGCGTCATGGACAAAACAGAACAGGATGCCATGATCATAGGGAAAAATCAAACTGACACGCCTTATCCAAAGCGTACGCTGCAAGAATTATTTGAAGAACAAGTGCAGCGTGACCCGCACCGGATTGCTGTATCTTATATGGAAGAGCATATGACGTATCAAGATTTAGACGAGAAGGCGACAAAACTGGCTGCCTATTTACAATCAAAGGGCGTTGGACCAGGTTCACTTGTCCCGATGCTGTTTGATCGTTCGTTTGACATGATGGTCTCAGTTCTAGGGATCGTCAAGTCGGGTGCTGCTTATGTACCGATGTCACCTGAGTATCCAGATGCCCGCATTGGTCTGATCGTTCGCGATACACAAAGCGATATCATCTTAACCCAGTCGCATCTGATCAATCGTTTAGACGGTCTGAGCGGCACAAAGATTGAAATGGACAAGCCGTTACCAGAAACAGACGCAGTGTATCAAAGGGAAAAATCGATTGTAGGAGAAGACCAGCTTGCCTATGTGAACTACACTTCAGGCTCAACAGGCACACCAAAAGGCGTGATGCTTCCTCATGCAGGTGTGGTCCGCTTAGTGAAAGAAACAAACTATATTGAGCTTGGTTCAGAAGATAAAATGCTTCAGCTGTCTAACTATGCATTTGATGCCTTTACCTTTGAATTATGGGGAATGCTGCTAAGTGGCGGTCAGCTGGTTCTGATCCCGAAATATGCTGCTCTAAATATGGACGAATTAACTCGTTTAATCAAAACGCATCAAGTCACAGCCAACTGTTTGCCAACTGCATTATTCAACCGGCTGATTGAGCATGATCCAAAAAGTGTGGCTGGATACCGTACATTACTCGTTGGCGGAGAAGCCATGTCTAGTGAGCATGCACGAAAGGCATTGCCACATATGAAGGGTGTGCTGATCAATGCTTACGGTCCAACAGAAAACACAACATTAGCGACCACTTATCAAGTCACACACGTACCGGAGGATGCAAGATCAGTGCCAATCGGTGTGCCAGTCGCCAACTCAACGGTTGTCATACTTGATGATCATCTCAATCCAGTACCAACAGGCGTCAAAGGAGAAATCTATATCGGCGGAACAGGGCTGGCAAAAGGATATCTGCATGACCCAGAGCGCACGAAGGAGCGGTTTATTGACAATCCATTCCCGGCATTAAAAGGGGACAAACTGTATCGTTCCGGTGACCTAGGGAAATGGCGGTCTGATGGCAGTATTGAATACCTTGGCCGAAAAGACAACTTGGTCAAAATTAGAGGCTACCGAATTGAATGTGGAGAAATCGAGACAGCCCTGCTCAAACACCCACAAGTAAAAGAATGTACCGTCATTGCTAAAACGTACGGCAGCTCAAAACGGCTGGCAGCTTACCTTGTCATAGATGGGGGAGAGCCTGTTCCCGGATGGAAAGCATTTTTACAGGAAAGCCTGCCAGGCTATATGATTCCAAGTTACTTTATCGTACTTGACGCAATTCCTGTCACAACAAATGGGAAGGTCGATCAAAAAGCACTGCCGGAGCCGACAGACGCAGTCTCATCCTCACATGAAGACGATCAACCGGCAACAGAAACACAGCAGCTGATTGTGACAGCTTTCAGTGAAGTGCTTGGTGTCAAACGAGTAGGAATTCATGATTCATTCTTTGATTTAGGTGGAGATTCCATTATGAGTATTCAAGCCGTTGCCAAATTAAAAGAAAAAGGTGTCCGTGTTGATCCGAAATGGATTTTTATGCACCCAGCGCCAGCACAGTTAGCGGCATATTTGGACACAGTGCCAGAAACAGGCGAGCCTGTCGAAAGAGCGCCGAAAGACTATGTAATCGAGTTGAAAAAAGGGGATCCGGCTGAACCGAGAATTTTCTTTGCACCGCCTGCTGGTGGAACGGTGATGGGGTATATCGATGTGGCAAAGCTCATGACACATGAAGGAGCTGTTTATGCCTTGCAGTCTCCGGGCTTGTATGAGGATGAAGAACCACAATTCCTTCATTATACAGAGCTTGTCACCATTTTTATTGAAGCCATTGAAACATTCTATCGACCAGGCATTGATTATTTGGCAGGGCATTCCATGGGCGGACATCTTGCTTACGGAATGAATCAGAGACTCTGTCATGCAGGAAAAGCGCCAAAAGGATTGATCATTTTAGATACGGTTCCGGTATTAAGAGATGAGGCAGATCAAGCGCTTCATGCCGATATGAACGAAGAAGAAGTGAAAATGCTCGCCCTCGTCCTAGGTATGGGGAACCTCGTCGGCATCAAACCAGAAGCATTACAAGGGCTCAGCTTCCAAGAAGTGAAGCAGAAAATCCTCAAAGAAGCAGAAAAGGATGAAGTCGTTCATCAATTTATGAATGATCACTATTTAGATAAATACTTGCAAATGCAGACTCATAATACCATCATGTCACAAGCCATTGAATTAGAAAAAGACCCATTCTCTGTGCCGTTTTATATTATACAAAGCAGCGATCACGCCACAGATTTCCAGAAGAAATTTGCCGATTGGGAAGCTTACACGAGAGAAACGTGCTCGTATTATCAAATAAAAGGCGACCATGTGACCATGATGAAAAGACCGCAGGCAGATCAACTTGCGCAGATTCTTGAAACGATCGTAAAGGGGTAAGGACGTATGAACCAATTATTTAAAACCTTTGAAAAAAAATCAGATCTCATTCAGCTTATTTGTTTTCCTTTTGCTGGCGGATATTCCGCCTCTTACCGTCCGCTCTTTGAACAGCTGAAGGACACGGCCGAAGTGACAGCAGCAGAGCCTCCGGGTCATGGAACGAACCTCATGCCGCTTGAAACAAGCATTGACCGGCTGGCTGAATTGTATAAAGAAGGACTGACAGGCAAATTAAACCGTCCATTTATTTTGTTCGGACATTCCATGGGCGGACTTGTGGTGTACAGGCTGACTCAGTTGCTAGAAAGGGAAGGCATCGATCCGGCAGCGGTTGTCATTTCTGCCATTCAGCCACCGCAAACAAAAAGACAAATATTGACCCATTTATCGAATGAAGCATTTGTTCAGCATATCGCTGAAATGGGCGGGATTCCAAAAGAATTGTTAGAGAACAAGCCAATGATGGATTACTTTACACCATCCTTACGTGCCGACTATCAAGCATTAGAATCCTTCCAGCACACAGACAAAACAATCATTAAATCACCCGTTTATTTATTGAACGGAAAGCAAGATAAGAAATGCATGGAAGACGCAGACGGCTGGCTAACATGGGCAAACGCCATCGAACGTACTGATTTCGAAGGAGGGCACATGTATATCAACACACACCTCGAGCAGTTCGCAGAACATATGAGGCATGTCATTGAGCAGACAACAAAAAGGCAATTCATCAGCCAATAAAAGAAAACAACGGCCCCGTCAAACGAGGGCCGTTTTCTTTATGAATTCCCCTTCCTCACCACATTCCCGCCAATCACTCCGCCAATAACGAGCACAGCCCCGATGAGGTGAACCATATCAATCGTTTCATGTAAAATAAGCACGCCAGCGGCAATGGTAATGAAAGCAGATAGATTGTTAAAAATACTCACCTTTGCTGCTTCAAGGTGGGAAAGAGCATAGTTTGATAAATACGCTGTGAGCAGTGATGAGAGAATGCCTAAAAAGAGCATAGACCATACAAAGGATGGCTGCGTAAACGGACTGAAAAACTGCGGTAGTGTAGCATGTACCGAGTGCCGAATGAGAGCAGCAGCATTAAAGAAGACAAATCCAAAGAATGTCATCACGAAAGTCAGTTCAATGACATGGAATCGCCGTGTCATCACTCTGGCAAATACGCTATAGGCACTGGATGATAAGGCTGAAAGTAAGATCAGCACATAACCAATGAGATGAGAATGTTTCACATCAATTCCCTTCACCACAAAGAGGAGCATCACCCCGGACACAGAAAGAATGGTAAACAGCACCTGAATCGAGGTAGGACGTTCCTTTAAACACCATGCTGCAAGCACCATTGTCAAAATAGGGATGGTCGCCTGAATAATGCCGGCCTCTGATGAAGAGGTGAACATCAGCCCCCACACTTGAAATGCAAAAAACAACACAGGATAAAGCAAGGAAAAAGGCACAATGTAAATGAGATCACGCCATTGAATGGAAAAACGATACTTTTTTCGCAAAAATGGAAATAACAAAAGAGCCGCTGCAAAAGAAACAGTAAATCGGTGTGCCAATACATCTATCGGATTCGCTGATGCTAAGGCTACTTTGACAAACAAGAATGAAAAACCAATTATACAGGCGTATGCGATCGAAGCAGCATACGCTTTTTGTTTTGACATATCCATCAGAATTCTCCTTACACGAGCATGCATGCTTCAGTTGAATTGACCGGTTCTGTCTTTTTATCGTAAACGGATCAAGTAAAGTGTACAATAAGAGTTATTGATATCTGTACCGGTACAAGGAGGGTAGTACTGTGAGGAAATATGATCAGCTTGTGTTGAATATAAAAAACAAAATCGAGAGCGGCGAATACAATGCTGGAATGAAAATCCCATCCATTCGTCACTTAGCGGCTCAATATGCTGTGAGCAAAAGCACTGTCATAAAAGCACTAGATACATTAGAGCGTGAACACTTGCTGTACTCTGTAGAAAGAAGTGGCTATTTTGTCGTAAAAACCAATCAGTCAGCTGTTAAGAAGGGCAGCACATGGATTGATTTTGCTTCCTCCGCGCCTGATCCCATTGTGTTTCCGTATGTCGATTTTCAGCACTGCATCAATCAAGCGATTGATCTGTATCAAAATGATTTATTTATCTATGGCACCACCAATGGATTACCATCTTTACTGCCAATCATTTCAAAGCGTTTAACGGATTATCAAGTGTTTGCCTCTCCAGAACAGATCGTCATGACTTCTGGTATTCAGCTGGCCTTATCGATTTTAAGCACCATCCCGTATCCGAATGGAAAACAGACCATATTGGTCGAACAGCCAGGCTATCACCTATTCCTCCAATACTTAGAGAAAAACCAGCTGCCTGTCCGGGGAATTCAGCGGACGGAAAACGGACTCGATCTTCAGGAATTGGAGCGTATCTTTCGGGAGGAGGATATTCGCTTTTTCTATACGATGCCAAGGTTTCAAAACCCGCTTGGAACGAGTCTGTCGAAACAAGAAAAAATAGCGATTGCAGCCCTTGCCGAAGCATATGATGTCTACATCGTTGAAGACGATTATTTGGCTGATTTAGAATTCGATACAAAAAGAGACCCGATCTATTCATATGATCGGGCGGGGAAGGTCATTTATTTAAAAAGCTTCTCAAAAATCATTTTTCCGGGGCTTAGAACAGGTGCTGTCGTCTTACCAAACGAGCTGATTGGCCCCTTTAGTGAACATAAACGGCTTATTGATATCGACAGCTCGATGCTCTCGCAGGCTGCTTTAGAAATTTATTTGAAAAGCGGGATGTTTGAGCGTCATAGAGAAAGGATGCAGGCGACCTATAGAGCTCGATCCAAACAACTTGTGGCCTGTTTGAAAAATGATCAAGGCGCTTATGAGCTGGGAGAAGAGGAGCCAGCTACCCATACCCAAGTTCGTGTCGACCGGTCCATTCCGATGAATCAGCTCATTCAGCAGCTAAAAAAGGCTTCTGTGATGGTTCAGCCGATCGACCGCCATTTCATTTCTACTTATCATAAGGAGCCTATACTTCAGCTGAACATTTGGCATGTAAAAGAAGAGGAAATCGCACGAGGCATCGATTTGCTCAAGTCATCACTTCAACAAATCACACGTTATTAAGGCGAGACAGCATGTTCTCACAAGTGAGTATCTCGACATGCTCAGCCGCAGCGGGTTTTCTTGTACAAACCGCCATTTGGTAGGCAGGATCAAGCGAATATGTTTGGACAACGCAAGGGGCTTCGTGATCAGGTAATCTCAAAGTAGCCTGTCCATCCTCTGACAAGCGAGCGGTAAAGGATGAAAGACCATAGGATATTCCCTTCCCTGTCAGCTTAATAAAAGCCTCCTTCATGGACCATAAATGAAAGAAATAGGCTTCCTGCTGTTCTGCCGGTTGTGAGAGTAAATCTTGATATTCGTCAGCTGAAAAAAATCGTTTGGCAATGGCTAAATCAATCGGTTTAATCTCTTCAATATCAATGCCAACAGGCGCATCATCTACTGCGCCCACGACCCAATCACCAGAGTGAGAAAGATTAAAATGAAAAGAAGGAATTTGCCGGACAACAGGCTTTCCCTTCCCTTCTGTTTCAAAAATGATCTGTTCCATAGGCAGTGCGTACATCTCATGAATGATGTGACGAATCAGTACCTCACCTAAAAGCGTTCTTCTTGCATCGATCAAAAAACGAAAGCGCTCAGCGGCGGCGCGTTTTTCAAGTGACACAAAAGGCTTCAGCTGTTCTATTTGTTTTCGTGCATTTTTATCATCTAAAGGTTGTAATTGAATAGCGAAAATCTTCATAACGGACCTCGATTTTTTACATTTATTGTACCATTGGATGAACACATGCAAAAGAGAAACAGACATCCTGTTCAATGAAAGCACAAAATGACAGGAAGGTGCGGGCGGTTCTCGATATAGTGGAAAAGGAAGGAGAGGGAAAAATGATTCACTTGATCATGGATAGTATCAATTATATGGAAGAGAGGCTGGATCAGCCTTTGCAGATCGAAGAAGTGGCAGAGGCCGCCTGTATGTCTAAATTTCATTATCAGCGGCTATTCCATATGCTGACGGGAATTGCAGTAGCAGAATATATTCGCAAAAGACGATTAACCCTTGCGGCAGAAGAATTCATGACCAAGCAAGTGAAAGTCATTGATGCGGCGGTGAAGTATGGCTATGAAACCCCAGAGTCGTTTGCGAAAGCCTTCAAGCGGCATCATGGATATACACCGGCAGCAGTGAAAACAGGCGAGTATACAGTGAAAGCATACCCCCGTCTCTCCTTCGAACTTCAAATAAAAGGAGTCGAACCGATGCATTATCGAATTGTGGAAAAGGATTCATTTTCAATCATGGGCAGAAGACTAAAGACAACAACAAAGAATAGCCAAAACAAACAGGATATTCCCGCCTTTTGGAAGCGTGTCAATCAAGAAGGATGGACGGATTCACTGGCTCATGTAGCTGGAGAACTCGGATATATCGGTGTATGTGCACATTTTGATGAAACGCTTGAAACATTTGACTATATCATTGGGATTGAGCAAGGTGAGGAAGAACCAGATTCGACCATGACAGTCGAGCAGATTCCGGCCAGTACGTGGGCTGTATTTCAGGCAAAGGGGCCTGTCGAAATCGCTGTGCATTCAACATGGACACGTATTTTCACAGAATGGTTTCCTGCCTCAGGATATGAGCATGCTGGGGGAATGGAGATGGAAACGTACCCTTTAGATGGAGAGATAAATTCTCCAGATCATGTGACATTGATTTGGATTCCAATCCGTAAACAATCATAAAAAAGGCAGCGTATCTTGCTGCTTTTTATCCTTGTGTGAGGACGTGAACACCGTTTGGATCGGTCGTATTCATCCCATGAGAATCTATCATCTTCACTTCAAGTAAAGAGAGACGTTCTCCCTTTTTCCAATGAATAGGTTGTGTCAAACCGTCCAGCAACTGATCGACCGTAGGTGTATGAGTCAAATCAGGTACTGCGATCGTCATCTCGGCAATTGCTTCTTCACCAGTTTCAATCACATCTGTCCGCCGCTGCAATTCAAGCCTTAAGCGCATCGGTGTAGAAAGAAACGTTCTTCGCTCCCCGGTCTGGATTGCCCAGTTTCTCTTTTGCGCTTGTACCAGCAGCTGATCATATTCATCATCAGTCACTAGAAAG
Organism: Bacillus sp. GbtcB10; assembly: GCF_019091365.1. Classification (NCBI taxonomy): domain Bacteria; kingdom Bacillati; phylum Bacillota; class Bacilli; order Caryophanales; family Bacillaceae; genus Bacillus; species Bacillus sp. GbtcB10. The sequence continues at coordinate 155,598 of NZ_JAGXJP010000006.1, read as the reverse complement.
CCGATGTGATCAAAAAGGACTTTTTTACTATAACCAAATGTGATATTGATCTGTCCCTTTCTCATCTCAATGATTCGGAAAGAGGGCTTCTTCTCTCTAAAATCATCCCATGTCTGCGGAGGGGGAAAGGAACCTTCCTTTGCGAAACGCCCCTTTACTTCAAAGCCTAATGAGGTGTACGCCTTCTCTGTCTCCTCAACAAATGGTGTCCAGTAATGATAATGGAAAAGCTGCATCAGAGGATCATCTCCTGTTTTAAGAATATTGCGTCTATTTAGTTTAGCACAAAACAAGCCATTCATTTAGTAGAATGGCTTGTTCTTATCGGGTAAGGGTCTGAACAGGTTTCTCCGCTGTTTTTGTAATGAGCAGTTGCAAGAGCCGTGTCGATTGTGGCAATGAAAAGCGAAGGACGAGTCCGGTAAAGATGGCCGTCAGAATCGTTCCAATGCCAATCGGGCCGCCGAGCATCCATGCAAATAGGAGCACGGTTAACTCAATACCATTTCGAACCCACTGCACGTTCAGCCCCGTTTTTGCTGAGATGAGCAACATTAATGAATCCCTTGGCCCAGCGCCAAGGTTGGCTGAGACATAAATGCCAACGCCATACCCAGACACAATCACGCCCGTAATAAACACATATAAAGCAGGTAAATACCCATGTGGTGCAGGTAATACTGCATTAAAGAAATCAATAAACACGCCGATCAGCACCATATTGAGCAGGGCGCCGATCTTTGGAAAAGATTTCGTGAAAACAGATGTCAGTGTCACAATCAGTGCACCAATAATGATCGACCATTGTCCAATGGTTAAACCAAAATGCTGAAACAGTCCATAATGAAAAGCGTCCCACGGACCAATGCCAAGGATCTTTCCCTTCACTGTCAGCGATAGTCCAAAAGCAAGTACAATTAATCCAACAAAATAAAAAAACCAACGTAAAAGATGTTCCCGCTTCAAAAGCTTTCCCTTCTTTCTTAAACACTCGATTTCAATCGTAACATACTCGCACGCCCCTTTAAATGGCTTTGCTTAATGTAATCGCTTACTTTGAAAGAGGTAAAAAAAGGCTGTTCTCACATGATGAGAACAGCCTTTTTGATCACACTGGATTCAAAATCCGGTTTAAGAATTGTTTTGTTCGTTCTTCCTTTGGTCGTTTGAAGATTTCTTCCGGAGGACCTTGTTCGACGATGACGCCGCCATCAATAAAAATCACTTCGTCCGCCACTTCTTGGGCAAACTTGATTTCATGTGTGACAACCGCCATCGTCCAGCCTTCTTTCGCTAAATCCTTCATGACCTTTAAGACTTCCCCGACAAGCTCAGGATCAAGCGCAGAGGTTGGTTCATCAAAAAGCATAAGCTCTGGCTGAATGGCAAGTGCACGGGCAATGCCGACACGCTGCTTTTGACCGCCTGACAGCTGGAAGGGATACAAATCTTTTTTATCCTCAAGTCCTACCTTTTGCAGAAGCTGAATCGCTTCTTTTCGCACCGCTTCTTTCGGACGGCGCTGGACTTGGACTGGACCTTCCATCACATTCTCAAGAACAGTGCGATGTGGGAACAGATGATAATCTTGAAACACCATGCCTGACTTCCGGCGAAGCTTGAGCAAATCAGCTTGTTTATTTTTTTTAGAAAAATCAATCGAGAAATCATCGAAGGTAAAGGAGCCGGCATTTGGAATTTCAAGTGCATTTAAACAGCGAAGCATCGTTGTTTTTCCTGAACCTGATGGACCAAGAATCGCCACAACCTGCCCTTTGTTGATCGTAAAATCAATCGACTTTAAAATCTCATTTTCACCAAAGGATTTGTTTAAGCCTTTGACTGTTAGCATGTCGTTCCCTCCTTACCTTGCGACATATCGATCAAGTCGTTTTTCAATTTGGTGTTGAACGAGCGATAGAATGAAGCAGAATACCCAATAGATCAGGGCTGCTTCCATATAAATAAATAATATTTGATCCAAGTTCGCCGCAGCAATTTCCTGTGATTTACGGAACATCTCTGCCACAAGGATTTGGGAGGCAAGCGATGTATCTTTCACCAAACTAATGAATGAATTAGACAGCGGCGGAATCGATACACGCACTGCCTGCGGTAAAATCACGCGGACGAGCGTTTTGCGATGGGTCATCCCAATCGAATACCCCGCTTCCCATTGTCCTTTTGGAACAGAGAGGACGGATGCACGAATAATTTCCGAAGCATACGCACCTACGTTTAAAGAAAAAGCGATGATAGCACTTGGATATGGATCCAGTGTGATATTAAATGTCGGAAAGAAATAGAAAATAATAAACAATTGCACAAAAAGCGGCGTTCCGCGAACGGCCGACACATAGATGGAGAAAATCCATCTGAGGGCTTTGATTTTAGACATTCTAGCAAGAGCTGTCACAAGCGCGATAAAAAGACCAATAATGAAGGCAATGATGGCAAGGGGGATTGTATAATAAATCCCCTGCATCACCATTGGCCAAAAAGATTGCTGAAGAAGATCCCAAGGAATGACGACTCCTAGGGTATTACTTTGTAACATCTTCACCAAACCATTTCTTAGAAATCTTAGCAAGTGTACCGTCTTTTTTCATTTCTTTTAATGCGCCATTCACTTTGTCAACGACTTCGCCGCTGCCTTTTCTGAAGGCAAAATACGTTTCTTGTGGATCTCCTGTTTCAAATGCAACTTTTAGGTTTTTGTTACCGCTTGTTTTCAAGTAATTCAAGACAGCTAATTTATCATTGAACGTCAAATCAGCACGCCCTTGCTGAATCAATTGAATGGATTGTGCAAGACCTTCAACCCCTTCAATTTTAGCGCCAGCATCTGTAGCTAATTTGTTATAGTTACTTGTTAATGATTGCGCTGCTTTTTTGCCTTTCACATCAGAAAGTTTCTTGATGTCATTGTTATCTGATTTTGTCACAACAATGGCTTGAGACGTTGTGTATTTATCAGAGAAATCATATTGATTTTCACGTCCAGTTTTACCAACTTGGTTCGCTACCACATCAAAACGTTTAGAATTCAGACCAGCAAACATGCTGTCCCATTGTGTTTCTTTGAATTCTGGTTTTAAGTCAAGACGTTTTGCGACTTCTGTGATGACCTCGACATCATAGCCAGTTAATTTATCTGTTTTTTTGTCATGGAAGGTGAAAGGAGCATATGTACCTTCTGTACCGATGGTTAATACGCCTTTATCCTGAATGGATTTCCAAAGGTCACCTGATTCCTTAGACCCAGATTGTTTATTTGCGCTGTCATTTGCAGCTGATCCACATGCTGTGATCAATGCAACACAAGCGCCTAAAATAATGGCAAAGAACATTTTTTTCATTTTATTCCCCACTTTTCTTGTTGGTATTTACAACATATGATCTTACAGAGAAGCAACCTAAAAGTAAAGCATTTGAAACTAGCTTGAGCGAATCTCACCAACTTTATGCCTTGAACTGGTTGAACGGATAAACGATAGAACTATACCCAAAACAAAAGGTGGATAAAACCAAACGCATTCTCAAACGATGATGAAGAGAGTTCGATTGATGAGAATGTGAGATAGACTACTTAATGGTAAAATATGCTATGATTTTCACATCGAAAGAAGTTTATGTGGGTGTTGATCAGTCGACTTAAATGACTTTCTAAAGTACAAGATCCTCCAGTGAACAAACGGAATAAAAGGGAAGTGTGATCATTTGCATACATCGAAACAAAAACCTGTCATGATTTTAGTACACGAAATATACGGAATAAATGATCATATGAAGAGTATGATCGATCATTTTGACAAAGCTGGTTTTGAGGTTTATTGTCCTCATTTATTAGGACAGGCTAAACACTTCCCTTATGCCAGTGAGAATGAGGCATATGACTACTTTATGAATAAAGTTGGTTTTGATGAATCGGTAAAGATCGTATTGAATGTGGCAAAAGAGTTAAAAACGAAAAATGCAGAGAGAGACATATGTCTGATAGGTTTTAGTGTGGGGGCAACAATTGCTTGGCAATGCAGCCAATATGATCAGTTGTTTACCGGAGTCATTGGATTTTATGGTTCAAGGATAAGGGATTTTCTTGATATGACGCCTTCCTGTAAAACGCTGTTATTTTTCCCGGAAGTTGAAGCTTCTTTTAACCCTCGGGAGGTTGCGGATGTTTTGGAGAAAAGGGAAAAGCTTTGCGTGAAAATAGTAAAGGGGCAGCATGGGTTCGCCAATCCAGATTCTGCGACTTTTCACGCTGAATCTAAAAATCGCTGCTTTCAAGAAATCGATGGTTTTATCAAAGAGTGTCTACAAAAGGAAAATGACTCATGACTGTTTGAAATGAGACTCGAATAGAGGGAAATGAAACCAGTGTCTCATGTAAGTTTGCATGCTGGTTTTTTCGTACAATTCTGTTGGATATTAGGCATCCTATCAAATGATCAAAATCACCGTATAGTTGTGCGAACATTACTAAAATAAAGACTTTGTTACAGTGACGATAGAAGGAAGCATATTTATTATAAAAGATGTATAATTAGTAGGTTATTTTGAAAATGGAATAATTACATGGAGACATGTTTTGATAACAGAACATCTTAGAAGAAGGAGGGCATCATTGTGGATGTTGGACAAAATCAGCCCGAACAATTGAAAAGGGCGATGACCTCCCGCCATTTATTTATGATTTCTCTTGGCGGTGTCATTGGGACAGGCTTTTTCCTTGGAACAGGCTATACGATTGGGCAAGCAGGGCCAGTTGGAGCTGTTCTTTCCTATATTGTGGGCGGATTGATTATGTATTTAACCATGCTGTGTCTTGGAGAGCTCTCAGTCGCGCTTCCTGTGTCGGGGTCGTTTCATACGTATGCGACGAAATTTGTGAGTCCTGCAGCAGGATTTGCTGTTGGCTGGATTTATTGGCTTGGCTGGGCAGCCACTGTGGCGCTGGAATTTTTATCAGCAGGGCAGCTGATGAGACGCTGGCTTCCACAAGTGGATGTGTGGATTTGGTGTCTCATATTTGGGCTGTGTTTGTTCTTATTAAATGCCAGGTCAGCGAAAGCGTTCGGGGAGTCGGAGTTTTTCTTTTCAACCATTAAGATTGTTGCCATCTTACTATTTATTGGCGTAGGCGGAGCGGCGATGTTTGGTTTTATTCAAACGACGAGCGGGGAACCAGCTCCTTACTTTAGTCATTTTGTGAGTGACGGTCTGTTTCCGAATGGCTTGCTCGCAGTAGTCGTCACGATGATCACGGTGAATTTTTCGTTTCAAGGAACGGAGCTGATCGGGATTGCGGCAGGAGAAAGTGAAAATCCAGAGAAAACCGTGCCTCGCTCGATTCATCAGACGGTTTGGCGCACCCTTGTCTTTTTCGTTTTATCTATTTTTGTCTTAGCGGGCATGGTGCCTTGGAAGGAAGCAAGTGTGCTGCAAAGCCCATTTGTCACTGTGTTTGAGAGAACGGGCATTCCTTATGCGGCAGATATCATGAACTTTGTCATTATCATTGCTTTATTATCTGTGGCGAACTCTGGCCTATATGCCTCTACGAGAATGCTGTACTCTTTGTCGAAGGAAGGAATGGCAGGGAAGGCGTTTAGACGAGTCAATCAGCGGGGCATCCCGATGAATGCCTTACTGCTCACTTTCCTGTTTACAGGTATTTCGTTATTATCAGGATTCTTTGCAGAGAAAACCGTTTTTGCTTGGATCGTGTCTATTGCAGGCATGAGCGCCCAAACCGGCTGGATTACGATTACATTATCACAGCTGCTTTTCCGCAGAAGATATTTGAAAGCAGGCGGAAAGCTGGAAAACCTAAAATTTAAAACCCCTCTTTATCCGGTACTGCCGATCATTGCGATCACGCTGAACTCGATTGTGCTAATCAGTCTTGCCTTTGATGCCGAGCAGCGGATTGGGCTGTATGTCGGCGTACCGCTCATGATCATTGGATATGTTGTCTATCACCGCTATGTGAAAAAACATCAGGTGAAAAGTGAACCGCTCCAGTTGCAAATCCACGGAGATGATGAGATTCGGTTTTAATTCAAAAAAAGAAGCCTTCCCATTTGGGAGGCTTCTTTTTCAATTTAATGCACGCCTTTCATCGCTTTCTTAATCACCGGTGTAAGCAGGAGCATGACACCACATAAAATGATGGCGAGCATACCGATGATCCCGAAATAAACGGTTTCTGGCACTTTATCAAACAGCTTGACCACTTGTGCATTAATGGCTTGTGCCATTGCATTTGAAAGGAACCAAAGGCTCATCGTTTGCGCTGAGAAGGCAGCAGGTGCCAGTTTTGTTGTGGCTGACAGCCCAACTGGTGATAAGCAAAGCTCTCCGATGACGACAAGGAAGAAGCTTAGAACGAGCCATAGTGGGCTTACAAGTGTATGTGGTCCAGACATGTAGGCAGGAATGATCATAATGATAAAGGATAATCCTGCGAACAGAAGGCCAAGTGAGAATTTAATCGGGGTAGACGGCTGTTTCTTACCGAGTCTGACCCATAACCAAGCAAATACTGGTGACAGGAGCACAATAAAGATTGGGTTCAATGATTGGAACCAAGAAGAGGCTAATGTCATGCCAAGGAAATTCAAGTTTGTTCGCTGATCTGCATATGTGGCTAAAATATTTGAGCCTTGTTCTTGAATGGCCCAGAACATCACCGCAGCTAGGAACAATGGAATATAAGCGAGTACCCTCGACTGCTCCACTGCACTCGTTTTTTTACTAAAATACATCACAATAAAATAAACAATTGGAATCAGCACACCAAGGACACTGACAAACCAAGTGAATAGATTAATCGTGAGCGCTCCTGTTTGAATGCCGATGACAGCAAAAACAGCAAGTACAATCACGATCAATGTACCGAAAATTTTGAAGTTCTTGCGTTCAGCAGCTGATAGTGGATTTGTGACATAAGTGCCGGCAAGTCCAAGATTCGGCTTTTTCGTGATGACAAACGTAATCAGTCCAACAAGCATACCAACGGCAGCGAGTGAGAAACCAAGGTGGAAATTCACTTTTTGACCGAGTGTTCCGACAATTAATGGGGCGATAAAACCACCCATGTTGATCCCCATATAGAAAATACTGAATCCAGAATCCCTGCGAGGGTCTGTTTTTGTATACAGGTCACCGACTATGTTTGACACGTTCGGCTTTAGGAGACCTGTTCCAATAATAATCAGCCCCATACTAATAAAGAGCGCTGTTGCACCGCTAGGCAGTGCCAAAATGACATGACCAAGCATAATGAATACCCCGCCATAAAAGACCGTACTGGACGAACCAAATACCCGGTCGGCAAGCCATCCGCCAATAATGCCTGACATGTAGACAAGCGCACCATAGACAGACATGATCGAATTAGCGGTTGTCTGGTCGAAGCCAAGACCGCCTTTTGTCACCTCTGTGTACATATAATAAATAAGCAGTGCACGCATGCCATAATAAGAAAAACGCTCCCAAAATTCAGTGAAAAACAGTGTGTAAAGTCCTTTAGGATGTCCAAAAAACCCTTTTTGAGGAACACTTTTAACAATTTTATCGTGGTCAATTGTAGACATGGCATAGATCCTTTCTTAAAAAAAGAGATATGAGAAAAATGATATTCTTGTATAGTTCTTGTGTCAATATAAAACTATTCTAAAACAGGAAAATGTTAGTTCAATAGGCGTAAAGACTCAAAAAGATGAAAAATTCGCTCAAGTATAAATCATCGGAAAGTTATTCCAGAAGAATTTATATAAAATTTGAAATATCGTACAAGCAAACCTTTCCCACATGCATAGGATGACAAGAGGACATGTGTAAAAAGGAGGGGTTTTCATTGGGGGATGTAAATGAATCTGATCTGAAGAAACCCATTGTCAATGTATTAGACTTTGGCGTGATTGCTGACGGGAAAACAGACTGTACAGCGAAACTGAACGAATGCCTGGAATGGACAAAAGCACAGGGCTACTCCCACGTCTGGCTGCCGAGTGGAACGTATCTAATAGATGCGGTGTACAGGGGGGATCAATTTTTTCCTTTTCGTCATGCCGGCATACGAGTGCCAAGTCATATTTGTATTGAGATGGCATCAGATGCCGTCATCAAAGTGAAACCAAATGATTCGTGGGGATATGCAGCCTTTTATATAGGAGAGGTAGAGCATGTGACCATTCGGGGCGGGCGGATTGAAGGCGACCGTGATGAGCATGTGTATAAGGCGCTCCCGCCAGAAAGAAAAACACATGAATGGGGCTTCGGGGTGTGTATTGAAGGTGCTTCCCATGTGAATATCGATCGTGTTCAAATAAACAATTGTACGGGAGACGGCATCATTGTCAGTCCGCACGGTTTATTGACCCATATCGAATCGTACTCGCCTGCTTCGTCTATTCATATTTCTGGCTGCACCATCACTGATTCAAGGCGAAACAATATTTCTATTACAGGCTGTGATGGTGTCATTGTGGAAGACTGTTTGCTTGAAAGGGCAGGGGTAAACGGGGTCGAGCCAAAAATGGGCATTGATATTGAAGGATACGGAGAAAATGCGACCAACTTGGAGGAACCGCTGAATATTCAGATTCGAAACAACATAGTCAGAGGCGGCGCAGCCAGCTCTATCTATAATTTCAATGGCTATGGTGTGATCATTGAAGGCAATCAAACGGACAGCAGTATCTCCTATGGCTTTGCCACTGAAATGATCATTGCGAATAATTTGATTCGTGCAGTGGGAGGGGGCGTGACAAAAGCAGGGATTACGAGCTTAGGTGTGCCGCTTGATCAATCGGAAAACAATGTGATCATTATTGGCAATATGATTGAAGGATTTGAAAAGGGTATTGATGTGAGGGGAGACAGCGTGCACATCACAGGTAATAAAATCAGTCTTTTTGAAGATGCGGCTGTGACTGTCTACATGGCCAATCGTATTTTAATAGAAGGAAACCATATTGAGTCAGGGACAAACACACGGCTTAGAAGTACATCGCTGCGTATTTATCAATCAGACAGCATTGTTTTTTCAAACAATACCGTCTACTCTGTCATCGATGCGGCGATGGTCAGAGGAACGAATATCTTAATTCAGCATAATCAATTCAAGGAATTCAGCCGAGGGATATGGGTGCAGGAGGGAGAAGCGGGGATCAACGGCAATCACTTTATTCAAGAAGGACATTCACAGCTCGCATCTTCGTATACAATCAGCGTGACAGGAAATGCAAAGGCTTTCATATGGCAGAATCGTTTTAAGCACTATCAAAACTATGCCGTCTACAGCAATACGACCGCTCCTTTAGAGATTAAAGACAATTCCTTTGAAGAAACGTCCTTATATGTGGTGATGTATATTAAAAATGGCTCACCCCAAATTGGTGATAACCGCTTTTATTTAAATCGTTCAATCGGACAGCCGACAGCCGTTTTTCTTGATGAAGTTGTCTCAGCACGTGTGCTGCGGAATAACATCATTAATCTCTCTCCTCAAAAAGCGATTGCCGTCCGCACCATATCTTCCACTCATTCAGTGATTGCCCATAACGTACTGGAGCGCAGTCAATTGATGACACACTCCACGGACCGGCTCATCGGAAATATTGAAATTGATCCACCGTAAACGCCTGTAAATCCCTTTTTTTGGAGGTTCAGAAGGCGGTTGACAATCATGTAAAAAGGGCATATAGTAATAATTATTTTTCATTTTTCGCAACATTTGCCCTTTTTTTATGGATAAAACCGATTAATTCAATCAGAAAAATGTATCTTGTAAAATAATCACTTGATACAAGGAAGATATAGAAAGGATGAAGAACAAGTGTCACAGCCGAAACGGAAGCTCAAGCTAGGCGTATTCATCGCGGGAACTGGACATCATGTCGCCTCTTGGAGACATCCGAAAGCAGTACCAGACGCAGCCATGAATCTTGATTACTTTAAACAATTAGCGAAAAAGGCCGAGGAAGGGAAGCTGGATTTGCTCTTTTTAGCCGACAGCTTATCAATTAATCATACATCTCATCCAAATGTATTAACGAGATTTGAACCGCTCACCCTGCTTTCTTCGATTGCAGAGTCTACCTCTACAATTGGTTTAGCAGCAACAGCATCCACTACATACAGTGAGCCATTCCATATTGCGAGACAGTTTGCCTCACTCGATCATTTATCAGGCGGACGAGCAGCATGGAATGTGGTCACATCTTCTATTGAAGAAACAGCGAAAAATTTTAGCGGAGAAGAGCATTTAGCACACCACAAACGATACGAACGAGCTGAAGAATTCGTCGATGTCGTCAAAGGTCTGTGGGATTCTTGGGAAGAGGACGCACTTATCAGAAACCAAGAAACAGGAGAATTCTTTGAGACTAGTAAGCTTCATGAGCTGCAGCACAAAGGTGAATTCTTCTCCGTACGGGGTCCGCTTAATGTATCACGCACCCCTCAAGGACAGCCGGTGATCATTCAAGCAGGGTCTTCTGAAGATGGTCAAAAGCTTGCGGCTAAAACGGCTGAGCTTATTTTCACGGCACAAAACGATCTCGATAAAGCGAAGGAATTTTACCAAAGCTTGAAGGGAAAAGTAGAGGCTGCTGGGCGAGCTAAAGAGGATGTCAGCATCATGCCGGGCATCTTCCCAATCATTGCCGATACTGTCGAAGAAGCAAAAGCGAAGTATGAAGAATTACAAGAGCTGATTGTTCCAGAGATCGGCCTTAGCATTTTACAAAACTACTTAGGGGGTATTGATCTTTCCCAGTATCCACTAGACGGACCGCTTCCAGAGATTGATCCAAGCGCGTCAAATGCCGTGAAAAGCCGCTTTGACCTTGTGATGAATATGGCGAGAAAGGACAACCTGACCATTCGCCAGCTCTACCAATCTGTTGCAGGGTCCCGTGGGCACCATATCTTCATTGGAACACCAGAGCAGCTAGCAGATGTGATGGAGACATGGCTCGTTGAGGAAGCAGCCGACGGTTTTAACGTGATGCCGCCATTATTGCCAGAAGGACTTGATGCCTTCGTAGACCGCGTCGTTCCGATCCTTCAGGAAAGAGGCCTGTTCAAAACAGAATACACAGGAAAAACTTTACGAGAAAATCTCGGATTAAAACAGCCAAAAAATCGCTACACGACATAAAGGTGAGGTGACTAACGTTGGGATATACGTTTCGTCTGGCAACTGAGGATGATATAGAAGCGCTGCTTGAACTGACAACAAGAGCCTATGAACCGATTCGTGAGCTCGGCATCCAGTTCCAAGCAGCACATGCAGATGTCGCCCTCGTTCAGAAAAATGTACAAAAGAACCTTTGCTATGTAATGGAAGAAAACGGAGAGCTTCTCTCCACCTTATCACTCCGTATGCCTTGGGGAGAACAGCCAGGACCATTCGGCGTTCCGCATATTTGGTGGTTTGCTTCAGAACCAGCGGCAAAAAAAGGCACAGGCTCAGCCTTGCTTGAGTGGGTTGAAACGGAAGTGCTAAGGGACACACTAAAGGTACCGTTTGTCTCTCTTGGGACAGCTGATAAGCATCCGTGGCTCATGGACATGTATGAGCGTAAAGGCTATGTCAGAGCAGGTGAAAAGGATTTAGGCAAAGGCCATATCACCATTTATTTTAAAAAACAATTAAGATCAGATATTACACAACCATAAGAGGAAAGAAGGGTGTACGAACATGAAAAACAAAAAGTGGCTAGTTGTTTTATTTGCGGCAATGCTTGCGGTGTTAGCGGCATGCGGCGGGGGCAATCAGAGTGAAGGCAAAGACGAAAAAGTGCTTAAAGTGGGTGCTACAGGCCAAAGCTATCCATTTGCTTATAAAGAAAACGGCAAACTAGTAGGATTTGATGTTGAGGTCACAGAAGCCATTGCAAAAAAGCTAGGCTACAAACTAGACTGGCAGTTGAGTGAATTCAGCGGACTGATGGGCCAGCTGACATCTGGTAAGCTGGATACCGTATCAAACCAAGTTGCGATTACAGATGAGCGTAAACAAACGTTCAACTTTACAGATACGTATGCATACGCAGGAACACAAATCATTGTCAAGAAGGACAACAAGGACATTAAAGGACTTGATGACTTAAAAGGAAAAACGGTGGCGGCTGTTCTTGGCTCAAACCATGCCAAAAACCTAGAGAGCAAAGATCCAGACAAGAAAATCAACATCAAAACATATGAAACACAAGACGGTGTCTTAAATGAAGTCGCAAATGGCCGTGTAGATGCTTACGTCAACGGACGCAGTGTCTTGTTAGCTCAAATTGAAAAAACAGGACTTCCACTCAAAATCGTCGGCAACCCAATCGTATATGAAGAAGTCGGCTACCCATTTGCCAAAGATGAAAAGCACGACAAGCTAAGAGAAGAATTCAATCAAGCGATCAAAGAATTAAGAGAAGACGGAACACTGAAGAAATTGTCTGAGAAATATTTCAAAGACGATGTCACAGTTCCAATTAAAAAATAACAACAGCGGCGGTGAAAAGCAGACATGAATCACATTGATTGGCAGTATATGGTGACGGTTTTTCCAACCTTGATTCAATACTTGCCGATAACGATCTTCATGGCGATTGTCTCCATGGTATTTGCCATTATCATTGGTGTGGTATTCGCGCTTATAACGAAAAACCGGATACCTGTCTTATACCAATTTGCCAAGCTGTATATTTCTTTTTTCAGAGCGGTTCCAACTTTGGTTCAGCTCTTTCTCATTTATTTTGGTCTTCCGCAGCTATTCCCTGCGATGACCTCAATGGATGCCTTAACAGCGGTCATTATCGGTTTAAGTATTAAAAACTCAGCGTACTTAGCAGAAATTTTTAGAGCGGCTCTTAATTCAGTGGATGAAGGGCAGCTTGAGGCCTGTTTATCTGTCGGCATGACAAGATGGCAGTCTTACGTCAGAATTATTTTCCCGCAGGCCGTCAGAAATGCCATTCCAGCGACGGGGAATACCTTTATTGGTCTTTTAAAAGAAACATCGCTTGCCTTTACCATTGGGGTAGCAGAAATGTTTGCGCAAGGGAAAATGATTGCATCGGCCAACTATAAGTACTTTGAAACGTATTTAGCGGTTGGCATTGTGTATTGGGTGCTCACCATCATTTATAGTTTCCTGCAAGACCTATTTGAACGAAAAATCAGCAAACCTTACCGGAATTAAGGAGGTGTGGACATGATCAAGCTCACCAATTTGAAAAAATCATTCGGCGACCTTGTCGTCTTAGACGGAATTAATCTTGACGTGCAAAAAGGGCAGGTTGTGGCCATTATCGGACCTTCTGGCTCCGGTAAATCAACATTGCTGCGCTGTCTAAATCTATTAGAAACGCCAGATGAAGGTACGATTGAAATTGGCGATGCGAAGCTGAATGCGTCTAAATATACACGTAAAGAAGCCCATCACCTGCGTCAGCAAACGGCCATGGTGTTTCAAAACTATAATTTATTCAAAAACAAAACAGCCCTGCAAAACATTACAGAGTCACTGCTTGTGACGAAAAAAATGACAAAACAGCAGGCAAATGAAATCGGTATGAAGCTATTGAAACAAGTAGGGCTAGAACAAAAAGCTGACAGCTATCCGGTTACACTATCCGGCGGTCAGCAGCAGCGAATTGGGATTGCCCGTGCGTTAGCGGTCGATCCACATGCGATTTTGCTGGATGAACCAACGTCAGCACTAGATCCAGAACTTGTCTCAGGTGTGCTTCAAGTCATTAAATCCATTGCCATTCAAGAAACAACGATGATCATCGTGACACATGAAATGGCGTTTGCAAGAGAAGTAGCAGATCATGTCATTTTTATGGCAGATGGTCATATCATCGAGCAAGGGACGCCAACCGAACTATTTGACGAAACGAAGAATGAACGAACAAAACGATTTATCCAAAAAGAAGCAGCGGCTGAAGAAGCATAAGCTGCTTTTTACTCTTTAGAGGGGTGAGTATCAGTGAAATCATTAGGAAATGAAGCTTTAAACAAACGTTTAATTAACATGCGCCGAGCGCTTCATGAGCATCCAGAGCTGGCATTTGAAGAGTATGAAACGACAAAAAAACTACGAGGCTGGTTACAAGAGGAAGGGATCACAGTACTCAATTTCCCAGATCTTCAAACAGGAGTCGTTTGTGAAATCAAAGGAGAACAAGAGGGACCAACGATTGCTCTGAGAGCCGATATTGACGCACTTCCAATTGAAGAAGCATCTGGCGAACCATTTTCTTCAAAGATACAGGGGAAAATGCATGCATGTGGTCATGATTTCCATACCGCTTCGATTTTTGGTGCGGCCGTCCTATTAAACGAACGGAAACATGAGCTCAAGGGAACAGTCCGCATTTTGTTCCAGCCGGCTGAAGAAGTGGCGCAAGGAGCGAAACACGTCATAGAGGCGGGCGTCTTAAATGGAGTGGATGCGATATTTGGTATGCACAATAAACCTAACCTGCCAGTTGGCACCATCGGGATAAGAGAAAAAGCGTTAATGGCGAGTGTCGATCGGTTTGAAATCGACATTAAAGGAACGGGTGGTCATGCTGGAATTCCAAATCACACAATTGATCCGATTGCCATCAGCGGTCAGATCACAAGCGCCCTACAGCAAATTGTTAGCCGCCGCATTAGTTCCTTGCATCATGCGGTTGTCAGCATCACACGTATTCAAGGTGGCACATCATGGAATGTGATACCTGATCGCGTCGAGATGGAAGGGACCGTTCGGACGTTTGAACCTGAAGTGAGAGCGATGATTCCAGATCTCATGAAACAAATCGTGAGCGGTATCGCAGAAGGGTTTGGCGCAAAGGCAGATGTGAAATGGCATCCGTATTTGCCTTCTGTGATGAATGATGAGCGTTTGACAAAGGTTGTGGAAGAAACGGCGGGAGCGCTTGATCTCGCAGTAGTAGAGGCAGAGCAGTCACCAGGCGGAGAAGACTTTGCCCTTTACCAAGAGCGCATTCCAGGCTTTTTCGTCTGGATGGGGACGAGCGGTACCGAGGAATGGCATCACCCTGCCTTTACGTTAAATGAAGAGGCACTCCCTGTTGCCGCTGCTTTCTTCTCCGAGCTTGCGGTTCGGGCGTTGGAGTCAAGAACATGGAACTAACGAAACAGCTCGCAGAGGCAGTGCTATCTGCTGATCCGCTGCAAGATCAACAGGCCGTTCAAATGGCTCGAAACGGTTTGTTAGACGCTGCGGCAGCAGCGCTTGCTGCAAAAGAGGATGAAGGGATTCAGAAGCTCATGGCGCTGGTGGAACAAGAAGGCGGCGCGGCTCAAATTCCCGTCATTGGACAAGGGAAGAAGGTCAGCCGTCAATCCGCAGCCATGCTAAATGGCTACCTGATTCACGCCCTTGATTATGATGATGTGCATTCTGATGTGAGAGGACACCCAAGTGCGGTGATCATTCCTGCCTTGCTTTCCCAGCTGACAGACGGTGAGGCATATGGTGATCGATTTTTGAGTGCCTACATCACAGGTGTTGAAGTGATGGCAAGGCTTGGGGTATCCATCGGCAAATCGCATTATGAGCGGGGATGGCACAATACGGGAACTCTCGGAGCCATTGCAGCGGTCTGTGCGATTGGTTATTTGAAACAAGTTTCACAGAAAGAGCTGGCGAAAGCGATCGGCTTTGCAGGTGCGCAATCAGCTGGAATGCGAAAGCAGTTTGGGGCTGATATGAAACCATTACAAGCTGGCCTCGCTGCTAAAACAGCCGTATGGTCCATGGATTTAGCTTGTTCAGGTTTTGGCGGGAGTGAATCGCTTCTGGATGGAGAGCTGGGCTTCTTTTCTCTCTATGGGGATCAGAAATTAGCGGAAAGGCGTTTGCTAGAAGACTATGGCACTGCGTGGCGTATCGTGTCGCCAGGTCTATGGTTTAAAGTGTATCCGTTCTGTTCAGCGGCACATCATGCAGCCGATGCGATCGAGTCATTAGTACAAGAATACAATTCCTTACAGGAGAAGATCGAACAGGTCGACGTCATGTTTCCGCCTGGCGGTGATGCCGCACTCACGGAGCGGGCACCTTTGACGGGAGAAGAGGGACGATTTAGTGTCGAGTATGTCATCGCACTAGCGGTGTTTGGACAACCTTTATCACTGGATGCTTTTACGAAAAAAGCCATTTCACCAGAGCTGCGGACATGGATGAAGCGGGTAAATAGAGTATATGATCAAACGATAAAACCCCATCCAGACGCAGTGCCAAAAGGGCGATTTACGATTGTAAAGCTCAACTTATCTGACGGGTCCACCATCAGCAAACGGGTCGATATCCCTCGGGGAGCACCAGGCTGTGCGTTATCGACAGAAGACATCATACAAAAGTTAAGCAGCGTCACCAGCACATCACAGGCAAAGCAGCTTTTACAGGCGGTTGAAGAGGGGAATGACGCTGCTTACTTGCAACTGCTGGCATGACAAGGAAAAGGGCTCATCAATCAGATGAGCTCAGCGTGTAGACAAACCCTCGCATTTGGTGTCAGGTCTGTGCGCCGGTGCTCACGAATGTCAAATTCGCTCCGCTCCGGTGCTCGCCCTTCCTAGACTGCAAAGGTTTTCTATCACGCTGAAAAGAAGACAAAGGGCTAAAATCAAGTTCATTTTAGCCCTTTGTCAACAATTTGGGCTCATCAATCAGATGAGCTTTTTTTCATAACAAAAATCAATGCGGCTCACCTCGACACCCAGCTCCATCAAAAAGTATGAATAAAAGATGACCAAAGCATGATAAGTTCATGAAATCGTATCAATCCAATTGAGATTTGAGAAGGAACATGTAAAATAAAGCTACATAAAGAAAAACAAAGGCAACAGCGGAGGCTGATGATGAAAATATTAATGATTGAAGATAACCAGAGTGTTTGTACAATGACGGATATGTTTTTTCAACGAGAAGGGTTTCAAGCGGAATTCGTCCATGATGGATTAGAAGGATTGAATCGATTTAAGCAAGAGGAGGATTGGGATCTGCTCATCTTAGATGTCATGCTTCCTTCAATGGATGGACTGACCATTTGTCAAAAAGTACGCCAGATTAGTGATGTTCCGATTATTATGCTGACAGCAAAGGAAACGGAATCTGATCAGGTGCTGGGCTTCGATCTTGGGGCAGATGATTATGTGACAAAACCCTTTAGTCCGCTCACCTTAATGGCAAGAATCAAAGCAGTGAAACGACGTTTTGCTCAAACAACATCTACTGAAGAAGGAGCGAAAGAGGACGAACGGCTAGAGACTGAACATTTTCAGTTAGATAAAAAAACGAGAGAAGTGTTTCTAGAGGGGAAACGGATCGAAAATTTAACGCCAAAGGAATACGATCTGCTGTGCTTTTTTATACAGCATCCTCGGCAAGTATTTTCACGAGAACAATTGCTTGAGCAAATTTGGGGATACCAATTTTATGGTGATGAACGAACAGTTGATGTTCATATTAAACGATTGCGCCAAAAAATCGGAGACGGACCTAAGCCCTTTCTGTATACGGTATGGGGCGTAGGGTATAAGTTCGATGAAGATTAAATATTTTTACCAGTTGCTGATTAGTCACCTTGGGTTATTGCTCATTGCCATCATTATTATCAGCACCTTGATGTCTCATTTTGTGAAAGATATTGCTTATCAAAATAGGGTAGACGAAATGAGTTCGTATGGGAATGAAATTTTGGAGAATTTTAAACAATTGTCGAAAGCCGAGATGAACTTCCGTTTGCGTCCATTTGAAGACATTCTTTCGACGAGACAAATCCGTTTTTTCGTCTTTGATGAAAAAGGGACTGTGCTATCTCAGCAGCAAGAGATGCCGCCGCATGAAGCGTTACTCACAAAAGATTTGTGGGCCAAGCTCGCAAAAGGAGAAGAAATTATTGTCAAGCGAAGTGATTCACGCCGGCTTGATCAAGAAGCATCACTTGTGGCACTTCCTGTCATGGAAGACGGAAAGCTGAAGGGCGGGGTGGTGCTCATAGCTCCTATTCAAGGAGCAGAAGAGCTGATTGCTCAAATGAACCGGTATTTATATATCATCGTGTTTGTGGCATTGACGATTACCTTTATTCTCAGTCTGTTTCTGTCGAAGTTCCATGTGAATCGTATCAAAAAACTGAGAGAGGCAACTGAGAAAATTGCGCATGGTGACTACAACATTCATCTTGAAAACAAACACCTTGATGAAATTGGTACACTAGGTGAGGATTTTAATATGATGGCCAATCGTCTTCAACGGTCAAGAGAGGAAATTGACCGGCTCGAAAAGCGTAGGCGACAATTCATCGCAGATGTGTCTCACGAATTGAAAACACCGCTGACGACCATTCGAGGGTTGGTCGAATGGCTGAATACTGCGGATGTGCCGGCAGAAGAGAAAGAGAAATGCTATGCGCTCATCACTGATGAAACAAAACGAATGTTGCGTCTCGTCAATGAAAATATGGATTATGAGAAAATCAGGTCGAATCAAATCACTCTTCAAAAATTTCACTATCCACTCATTGATACGTTTGAAGTGATTAAGGAGCAGCTGAGCCGAATGGCTGAAGAGAAAAACAATCAGCTCATGGTAGAGGTTCACCCTGAACAAAAGGTATACGCAGATTATGACCGGCTCATTCAAATTCTCGTCAACATCACAAAGAACGCCATTCAATTTACAGAAGGCGGCCGTATTTCTTTGAGAGGGAAAGAAGAGAATGGGGAAACGATCATTGAAGTAGAAGACACGGGAATCGGCATTGCACCTGAAGAAGTCAAACACATTTGGGAACGTTTTTATAAAGCGGATATTTCGAGAACGAATACACCATATGGAGAATACGGACTTGGATTGTCGATTGTCAAGCAGCTTGTGGACTTGCATGACGGACAGATTGATTTAAAAAGCGAAAAACATAAAGGAACAACATTTATCATTCGTTTACCGCTACCACAAGAAAAGGGCTAAACTCCGTTTAGCCTCAGCGTGTAGACAAACCCTCGCATTCGGTGTCAGTCCTGCGTGCCGGTGCTCACGAATGTGAAATTCGCTCCGCGCCGGTACTCGTCTTTCCTAGGGCTGCAAAGGTTTTCTATCACGCTGAAAAGAAGAAAAGGGCTAAACTCGGTTTAGCCCTTTTTGGTGTATCATCACTTATTCTGTTTTGGAAAACGTTAGGCCGATATGAGCAAGTGCCTGCGGTAAATCCTTACGAATGGTGATGTCTTTAAATGAAATATTCGATTGAATCGCATTTAGCGCAAGGTCTTGCTTTATTCCTGTTAAAACAGCTGAAATGCCTAAAAGTCTTAACGTTTGCGCATAGCTGACCAAGTATTGAATGCTTTGTTCATTGAGTCGTTTTGTCCCTGAAACATCAATGACCAAATGAGAGAGCGACAGCCTGTAGCTTTCCTGTAAAATGGTTTCTAAAATATGCTGCGCACGTGTCTCTTCGATATCACCAAGAAGAGGGAGCACGGCGACACCGTCAACAACAGGTACGATCGGTACAGATAATTGCTGAATCTGCCGATTGGCCTGGTCGAGTTCTAAGACGTAACTCAACAAAGATGCCATCGTTTCAAACATATGAACATGCTCTTCTGTAAATTGCTGCGGCCTTAGATCAAGTCCACAAATGGTTCCATAGTTCGTACCATCAGTAAAATCGATGGGAACCCCAATAAATGATCCGCCTTGCAGCTGTTTCGTGACGTCTAAGTTTTTTGAACGCTCGTCCAAGCGGATATCAGGGATCAACAGCGTATCGCGATGATCGACCGCCAGCTTGCAAAATGTCTTCTCGTAAGGATTTTCTTCCCCTTCTTCAAGAAGCTGCTCGTCTTGATTTAGCACTTTCACAATCTGATTGGTGTTTTGATCATTTTTAGCAATAAACAGTGTATTCACATGAATGAATTGACTCATCATGTTTAAAATACTTGTAGAAGCATCATGAAAATTGCGAAACTGTTTTAATAGTTGTTGACGAGGCATGGATTAGGACTCCTTGTAGCTCCGATCAATGGCCGGAACAATAGTTGATTTG
Source organism: Bacillus sp. GbtcB10 (assembly GCF_019091365.1). Lineage (NCBI taxonomy): Bacteria > Bacillati > Bacillota > Bacilli > Caryophanales > Bacillaceae > Bacillus > Bacillus sp. GbtcB10. The sequence continues at coordinate 135,508 of NZ_JAGXJP010000006.1, read as the reverse complement.
TCTCTATCATACAAAATCAAACGAGAAATAGATATACTTTAATGCGCAAATCGTGCGAGATCAAAAAGACTGCCGATCCGGAGATCTGACAGTCTGCTGATTAAATGGAGACAGGCACCGTGGACATAGAGAAAAATTCCTCATATAAGGCTTGAACGGCTTCTTTTTCTTGAGCCGCTTTGACGCCAAACATCATGCTCACCTCTGAAGAGCCTTGGTTGATCATTTCAATATTCACTTTGGCTTTTGACAGCGCTTTTGCCGCTCTTGCTGTTGTACCAACATTATGACGCATCGCTTCTCCTACGACCATAATAAGCGAGAGGTTCCGCTCTAGAACCACTTCATCTGCATCAAGTACAAGCTTTAATCGGTCTAAAAGCTCTTGTTCAATCTGCTGCTCCTCCAGCTGATCCTGTCTTAAAATAATGGTCATATCATCAATGCCAGAAGGCACGTGTTCATACGTAAGTCCATATTCCTCTAACGTTTGCAACACCTTACGTCCAAAGCCCACTTCTCGGTTCATCAAATACTTGGAGATATAAATACTGCAAAATCCATTGTCTGATGCGATTCCCACAACAGGGCCATTCGTATGATCCCGTTGATTTACAATTTTCGTACCTTTGGCCGTTGGATTATTGGTGTTCTTAATCTGAACAGGAATGCCTGCCCGAAAGGCTGGAATAAGTGCCTCATCATGAAATACAGAAAAACCCGCATAGGACAATTCACGCATTTCACGATATGTCAGCTCTGTGATTTCCTTTGGTTCATGAACGATCGTTGGATTGACGGCGTAGACTGCATCCACATCCGTAAAGTTTTCATACACATCTGCCTTCAGTCCATTTGCCAAAATGGAACCGGTAATGTCTGATCCACTGCGGGAAAAAGTGACGATATCACCCGCTAGACTAAAACCGAAAAAGCCAGGGAACACAATGATGCCAGAGCGTTCTCTTAATTTGTACAAATGATCATACGATTCTGGAAGGACTTGCGCTTGACCAGGCTCGTCGCTGACAAATAGACCGGCTTCTTTTGGATTCACATAGTGCGCTTCGACGCCTTGATGCTGAAAGTAGGCTGCAATCAGCTTTGCGTTATTATCTTCACCGCTTGCTTTAATCGCATCAAGATAACGCTCAGGATGAGAAGAATCAGCCTGTAATAACGTGTTTACATCTTGCCGGATGGTGTCAATAATGTCATGACCTAACCCCAGCTCATCCGCAATCGATGCATATCGCTCGATGACAGCTTCTTGTAAATCGTGTGCTTCACCTAAACGTAAATATTGTTCACCGCAGCTAATTAATAGATCGGTGACCTTCGTATCCGTTGAATGCCGTTTTCCTGGTGCGGAAACAACGACTGCTTTTCGAGCTGGATCTGCTGTGACAATGTCAAATACCTTTTGCAGTTGCTTGCCAGAAGCAAGAGAACTGCCACCAAATTTAACGACCTTCAATGCATACATCTCCTATAGTAAAAATTTTCTCACAAATTGAATAGTTTCTATTATCAACTCTTTTCTTCAAATTATCAAGGTTTTTCTTCTCTATATGAACAAATGTGTTTTCTGAGAGGACGATGTGTGTAAATATATGAAAAAAGAGCCGGCGATATGCCGAGCTCTTTGTCTTTATGAAGAAGAGGACGAAGAAGATAACTCCTGCTTCATCACTTTGTTTTTACGTTTTTCTTTTAAGAAGAATGAAAGGACGAGTCCAATGACCGCAATAGCACCAGACACGATAAATGACGTATTCATGCCATGAACGGCTGACTTCATTGGATCGGATAATGCTGCATTGGCAGCAGAGCTGCTCATAATGGAGACAAGCACAGCCGTCCCGATAGAGCCGCCCATTTGTCTCATTGTATTATTCATTGCTGTCCCGTGCGGAATCAAATGCGGTGGTAACGAGTTAATACCGGCTGTTGTCAGCGGCATCATGATCATCCCAACCCCGATTAAGCGAAGCGTGTAGGCCACTGTAATGAGGGTAATCGATGAATCAAGGCTGAGCATCATAAATGGCAGGGAAGTGACAGCTAATATCGTAAACCCGCCTAGAGCCAGCCCTTTACCGCCTACTTTGTCAAAAATTCGTCCGATAATCGGTGATAGGAATCCCATAAAGAGAGCCCCTGGCAATAAGATCAGCCCTGTATCAAGGGCAGATAATCCTCTGACATTCTGCGTATAGAGCGGCAGAATCGTCTCTGTTCCAATCAGTAAAGCAAAGACGAGCATACCGAGGAAGGTCGTTAAGCTAAAGATCGCAAACTTAAAGACGCCAAACTCAAGCATCGGTCTTTTCAAATTCGACTGACGCAGGATAAAGAAGAACAAGCTCACAGCGCCGACAATGAGTGAAATCAGAACGGTCGCACTCGTCCAACCATACGTTCCGACACTTGAAAATCCGTACAGCAGTCCACCAAATCCGAAGGAAGACAGGATCACCGATAAGACATCGATACGAGTGTCTCTTTGCTGTGTGACATTTTTCATTAAGAAGAAAGCAAGAATGAGATCAATAATACCGATTGGTAGAACAATATAGAATAAGAACTTCCAGCTAAAGGAATCGACAATCCAGCCGCCAAGTGTTGGTCCAAGCGCCGGTGCGAATGAAATCACTAGTCCGACCATACCCATGGCTTGCCCGCGTTTTTCTTTTGGGAAAATGGTTAAAAAGATCGTTTGCATGAGCGGCATTAAAATCCCTGCGCCAGCTGCCTGCACGATACGTGCTGCAAGTAGCACCGGGAAATTCGTGGCGAACGAAGCAAGAATGGTACCTGCTGTAAAAATGCTAAGAGCCGTTAAGACTAAAGAACGGCTTGAAAATTTCTCAATTAAAAAGGCCGTAATTGGGATGAGAATCCCGTTTGTCAGCATAAAGGCTGTGGTCAGCCATTGGCCTTTACTGACATCGATATTGAATTCTTCCATGATATGCGGGATCGCTGGAATGAGAAGCGTTTGGTTTAAGATCGCAACGAACGCCCCAACGAGGAAAATCCCAACAATCACAGACCGGTTATACGATGTTGTTGATTGGTTCATATTATCCCTTCTTTATCTATAAAATAATGCTTTTCAGCTGTGACACGTTTTGAGATAAAACGCTGTGTTTGCCTAAATAATCAAGCAATGAGCTAATTAAAAAGGTTCTCGGTTGGTCCTTTGACAGTTCTTGACTCAGCAGTTCAAACGCAGAGAGGAGATCGTCCTTTTCTTCTCCATTTGAGAGTGTGTGAAGCTCTTGTTTCAACTTTGTTAAGTACGAGATGACAAGCTTTTCTTCATCATATTCTTCCTGTGTGGAAAGCAAATAAGAGTCCATCAGCTGATCTGTTAGCACAGGCTCAATGGAGCAAGGCTTTATTGATACACGGTCCATTACACCGATGATCATTTCGGCGGCATTTTCTAATTGGATGTTCTTGTGCTCAATCGCCAACATCAAGATGAATTCTCTCATTAATCCGTTGAGGACAATCACAAGATCCCACACATAAGGCGCAACAGATTCACCATATGTGCTTAAAATGATGTCTCTGTGCCGCTGCATGATAATGGAGCGTGTCTCACGTAAATGCTTAATGACGATGGGCGAATGCTGTGAAAAAGCTTCAAAGGACAGCATATTCAAAAATTTATGATTCTCTTTAAACTCTTCAAGCTCAAGCTTAATCTTTTTTGTGAATTTTTCCTTTTTAGACAGCGTCGTTTCGGAATGAATGATCTGAGAAATCTCTCTCATTTTGCGCTGATTGTATTTAATCAGTTCCAATAGAAGAGCTTCCTTTGAATCAAACAGTTTATAAATAGACGCTTTTGATATTTTACAGGCATCAGCAATTGACTGCATGGAGACACTCATATAGCCTTTTTGAGAAAATAATTTCTTCGATACCCGCAAAATCTCTTCTTGCTTTTCGTTCATCTTCATAAGTCCTTTCCGAATCGGCAAAACCATATGGTCACAATGGAAACCGAGTGGTCACTTTTGCTATGATAACAAAACCAATGGCACATGACAAGAAAATGAACTTAAAAAAATACATGTCTCAATGACATGTATCCGATTGTTGACAAAGGGCTAAAATGAACTTGATTTTAGCCCTTTGTCTTTTTTGTCATAGGCGAGTAACGAGATTGTATGTTAGAACAAAATACGATACATTTATCGTATGAATAATCCAAATCATCCAACCCAAGAAAACATGAGACTCATTTCTGTGCTGCAAGCATTGGCTGACCCTGTTCGGCTGGAGATTGTCCGCTGCTTAGCAGAAGCGGGTGAGAGAACATGCGGTACGTATCATATGAACATTGCCAAGTCCACGCTGTCGCATCACTTTAAAGTACTAAGAGAGGCAGGCATCGTGAAAGTGAGAATTGACGGGAAGCACCGTTACTACTCTCTCAGAAAGGACGACATTGATATCGCTTTTCCAGGCCTCTTGTCATCCGTATTAGCTGTAGACAAGGAGCGGTGGTAAGAGAATCTTGCATCAACAAATGACAAATCCCCAAGGCATTTTAACCTTGGGGATTTGTCATGCGTCTCGTGTAAAACGGAATTAGGCCATTGAATGATCCATAGACAGATGGACAATGTCATAAATGTGAATCTGCTGCTCTATATTCTCTGGTAATGAGTCCAGAAAAGAATATTTGACGCATTTCCATTTATCGGGATTATATACGATGACTTCACCCTTATTGTCGTTGAAATGGGAAAAGAGATGGGCGATATCTAGATTTTCAAGGCAATCAGTAGGATGAATCGTCACATACTCTTCAAGAACGAATGTGCTACGATGAAAGTCATTTGTTAAATGAACGGAATACGTGATGCCAATATTGATTTGTTTCCAGCCAAAAGAACGTAAAATATGATCAAATGACCCCTTAAACACAAAATCCGTCATGCCCTCAGATTGTTTCCAAATATACAATGGGCAATAGCCATTGTGTAAACTTCTATGTTTGTCTTTTTCAGTGATCAAATAAGCTTTAAATAATAAATCCTGATATCCATCTGTTTTCCATCCATTGTTCAGTACTCTTTTTCTAATGATATTCATATCATAATCCGCAGGCAGATCCACATGATATTGCATGGCATGCATAGAAACACTCCCTTTCAATAGCCATCATAATCGACTTCAAACCAGTTGAATAATACATATTTGTGTTATTGTTATCACAAAAAGTGATAGGTGATCATGATGAATATAAATGATTTGATTATTTTTATAGAGGTGTATCAAAAAGAATCGATTAATCAAGCGGCTAAAGCTTTAGGGTATGCGCAATCCAATATTTCTCAAAGAATCAAAGCGCTTGAAACTTTATATGATTCAACATTTTTTATCCGGCATCATCATGGAATCAGTTCAACAGGACAGGGGGATTTATTTTATCAATACGCTCAAAAAATCGTAAAAGAAACGAAGGACATTCAACAAAAATTGACTTCACAGAAAAAGACCGTTTTATGCTCTGAACTTCTATTTAACGTTTTGTACGAGCAACGAGTTTTAGAGGATATTCAAGCCACTGATTTTATCATTGCTTCATCAAGTACGATCAACAAAAAGTTAACAGAGGATGTGTATGATCAAATTATTTCTTTTAATCAAATGGAAAAACCGGAATATCAATTAAAAGAGGTAAAGAGCTTGGCATTGAACGTATATGGAAAATCCAAAGAGATATACGATGATGATATTTCATTGGTCGTGAATCGTGATCAGCTTTGCCCATTAAGACATGAGGCCACGCGTATGCTGGGTGATCGAACCCTATTTGAGTTAGATTCGTTTGAAGGAATGATCAAAATCGTTGAACAGGGAGATGGTATTGCGTTACTGCCAACCAACTTAAAAAGCCTTCAAACACTCGTGAAATTGCTAGAAAAAAATATTCACATCAACTATTACGTTTATGAAAGAATGTGATCGTAACACTCCTCTGTCGGTTTAGTCCCGTCAAAGGAGCGCCACGATTCATCTACATGAGCTGTTTCATTTCCCATAAATCGAGTCATACAGGCGTTTCACCGCTGGCTTAATATCCTCTGGCCGCATGTGCGAAAAGCCGAGGACGAGCGGGACAAAGCCTTCTTTGTGACCAGGCACATGCTCATCAAGGGTAAAACGGTCCATCCCGTACATTTTCAGCTTTCGGTCTTTGGCGCGTTGTAAAATCTCATGCTGCGTCCGATCTGAGCGGAATTCTGCGATAAAATGCAGCCCTGCATTTTCCCCGATAATCCGTACATTGTCACGAAAGACAGTGTCGAGTTCTCCAATGAGCTGTTTTCGTTTTTCCTCATATAGCCCATTCATTCTTTTAATATGCCGCTGATAGGCGCCATCTTTTATAAAATAAAGAAGGGTGTATTGTGTAAAAAGGTTAGCCGTTTGAATAAAAAAGTGCTGTTCTTCTTTATAGCGTCTTAATAAATGCTGCGGCAGCACCATGTAGCTGATCCTCAAGCCGGGCAGCAATGATTTCGAAAAGGTCCCCATATAAATGACTTTGTCATAGCGGTCAAGGCTCTGCAGCGCCGGTATGCTGTCTGTGCCGTACTTAAATTCACTGTCATAATCGTCCTCAATGATATAGCGATCTGGCTGATCAGCTGCCCAGTTTAATAGCTGTATCCGCCTAGAAATCGGCATGATCACCCCTGTTGGGAACTGATGAGAAGGCGTAATGATCAAGACATTTGGCTCTTTCTTCTGAATATCGCTCATCCGCACCCCTTTTTGATCAATGCCAATCGTTTCAATCCGGTGATGATTGTTTTTCAGCATTTGATACAGTCTGCGGTAGCCGGGGTTTTCTAATCCATATATTTGATCAGCTGGAAGGATGCTAGATAACGAATGAATGAGCGACTGTGTACCTGCACTTAAAATGAGCTGTTCAGGGTAGCATTTGACCCCTCGTGCAAGTCCAATCAGCCGGGCAATCGTTTCCCGCAGCTCATAGACGCCTTGTGGGTGCGGCAGCTCACCAAAGGCGTCTTGGTGGAGATGAATCGCTTTTTGCTCACTTTTCAGCCAGCTTTTAAAAGGAAAATTGGCTGTATCAACAGAAATATGTGAAAAGGAATACCAGTCATCTCGCTCAATCGGATTTTCCTTTAAATCTGCTGGAAGGGAAGAGGGTTTCAGTTGACCTGATTCATGAAATGTTTCCAGTGATTCCACAAAAAAGCCTTTCCGTTCAACTGAATATAAATATCCCTCGGCAAGCAGCTGCTGATAGGCGCCATTCACTGAATTGACGCTGACGTTTAAAGTATCTGCTAACTCTCGTTTAGATGGTAATTGATCGTGTGGTTGCAGGTTACGGTTTAAAATTTCCTCTTTAATTTTTGTATAAATTTGATGATAAATAAATCCGTTTTCCCCTGTTTGATCTAGTTGAATTGTCAGCATCTCGTCATTCCATCCTCTCTGGTACCATGAAAAAAATGATATTGGTACTTTCTATCATACCAAAAAATATTCAGAATAATAAAAAAGACATAAAGGGGATGGATGACAATGAGTCAAACGACAACAAACCGTTTTTCAACAGAGGAATGGCAGGGGAAAAGAGATCAATACGTCGCAAGAGGCGTAAGTAATGGCAACCGTCATCTTGCAGCGAAAGGGAAGGGAGCCGAGCTTTTCGATATCGACGGCAATCGTTTTATCGATTTTGCAGGGGCCATCGGTACATTAAATGTAGGACACTCTCATCCAAAGGTTGTGGAAGCAGTCAAAGCGCAGGCAGACAGCCTGATTCACCCAGGATTTAATGTCATGATGTACGAATCCTATATCGAATTAGCAGAAAAGCTATGCCACCTTACACCAGGCGACCATGACAAAAAAGCCATTTTCTTAAATTCAGGTGCAGAAGCGGTTGAGAACGCAGTGAAAATTGCCCGTAAATATACGAAAAGACAAGCGGTTGTCTCATTTACAAGAGGGTTCCACGGAAGAACGAATATGACGATGAGCATGACAAGCAAGGTCAAGCCTTATAAATTTGGATTCGGCCCATTTGCATCAGAGGTCTATCAAGCGCCGTATCCTTATTACTATCAAAAACCTGAAGGATTAAGCGATGCAGCCTACGACGAATACATCATTGATCAGTTCAATCAATTCTTTGTCGCAACCGTTGCACCAGAAACGGTCGCTTGTGTGGTGATGGAGCCAGTCCAAGGGGAGGGCGGATTCATTGTACCATCGAAGCGTTTTGTCCAGCACGTCGCTTCATTCTGTCAGCAGCATGGAATCGTATTCGTGGCAGATGAAATCCAAACAGGATTTGCAAGAACAGGGAAATATTTTGCGATTGAGCACTACGATGTGGTGCCAGACTTAATTACTGTGTCAAAATCACTTGCAGCTGGCCTGCCGCTGAGCGGTGTTGTTGGCAGAAAAGAATTACTTGATGCAGCGGACCCAGGGGAGCTAGGAGGAACGTATGCTGGCAGTCCATTAGGCTGTGTGGCAGCTTTGGCTGTACTTGATATTATTGAAACAGAACAACTGAATGAACGATCTGAATACATTGGACAAGTCATTGAGGACAAAGCGAATGAGTGGAGAAGTAAGTACTCATTCATCGGGGAAGTCCGGCGATTAGGGGCAATGGCGGCCATTGAAATTGTGGAAGATCAAACAACGCGTACACCAGATAAGAAGACAGCCGCAGCGATTGCAGCCTATGCAAACAAGCACGGACTACTCTTATTAACGGCAGGGATCAATGGGAATATTATTCGCTTTTTAACACCACTTGTCATCACAGATGAGCTGCTGCAAGAAGGACTAGGGATTATCGAAGACGCCTTCACAGCACGCTAAACAACAAAGGGGGATGGTTGTATGCAAAAACAACAAATGGCTAAAACCATGTCGCAGTCAGACGTACTGTTTTTATCCATTGGTGCAATGCTTGGCTGGGGCTGGGTTGTACTTTCGGGAGATTGGATTTTAACAGCTGGATTTTTAGGAAGTGTGATTGCCTTTGTCATAGGGGGCATTCTCGTCATTTTTATTGGGCTAACGTATGCAGAGCTTTCCTCTGCGATTCCAGAAACAGGCGGAGGACTCGTCTTTGTCCAGCGGGCATTTGGGATCAAATCAGCGTTTGTCTCCGCATGGGGCGTATTGTTCGGTTATGTGTCCGTGATTACGTTTGAAGCTGTCGCACTTCCGACAGTCATTGACTATGTCATTCCAACACAGCATGTTGGTTTCCTATGGAATATAGGAGGATGGGATGTTTACTTTACATGGGTATTGATTGGATCTGGCGGTGCACTGTTTTTAACAGCTCTGAACTACATTGGCGCAAAGCCTGCTGCCATTTTTCAATCGGTGTTCACAGTGGCCATTATCCTGACAGGTTTTCTTCTATTAGGCGGAGCTACATTTAATGGAGATTTTGCAAACCTTGAGCCGATGTTTCAGGGCGGGGTTGGCGGTCTGATGGCTGTGTTAGTGATGATTCCCTTTTTATTCGTTGGGTTTGATGTCATCCCGCAGGTAGCGGCGGAGATTAACGCACCTAAGAAGATCATCGGGAGAATTTTGATTATCTCCATTGTGAGTGCGGTTGTATTTTATCTGCTCATTGTCTTTGGAGTAGCGGCAGGATTGTCAAAAGGTCAGCTTGAGGCTTCATCACTGGCAACAGCAGATGCCATGGTACAGCTTCTTGGTCATCAGGCGTTTGGGACTGTGCTTGTCATTGGTGGTGTAGCAGGCATTGTGACGAGCTGGAATGCATTTATCATTGGTGCAAGCCGTATCCTCTATGCAATGGCGGAAAGAGGCATGATTTCCAAATGGTTTGCGTATATTCATCCGAAGTATAAAACACCGACAAATGCCATTTTGTTCTTAGGTGCACTTGCATTTTTTGCACCATTACTAGGCCGACCTGCCCTCGTGTGGATTGTTAATGCAGGCGGTGTGGGCATCATCGTTGGGTATTTGATTGTGTCCATTGCCTTTATGAGACTTCGCAAGACAGAACCTGAGCTTGAGCGACCATACCGCATTAAATATTGGCGGACGACCGGCGTTTTAGCCATTGGACTCAGTTTCCTTTTTCTTTCATTTTATTTTCCAGGGATGCCGGCCTCCTTATCATGGCCAGCTGAATGGATTTTGCTTTTAGGTTGGGCACTCATTGGGTATATACTATATGTAATGAATCCAAGAACGAAGGAGAAGGTAGAGCATGACAAACGAACTCAAAGTGTATAATCCTGCAACCGGAGAAGAAATTGCCTCAGTTGCTCAGCATACAAAAGAACAGATTGAAGATGCGATCACTCGCTCACACAAAGCATTCAAAACATGGGCAAAAACGTCGGCCCATGAACGTGCAAATATCATTCGCAAATGGTTTGATCTCATGATCGAGCATAAAGAAAGACTTGCAAAAATCATCACAGAAGAAAACGGGAAGCCGTATCAAGAAGCATTAGGGGAAATCGTCTATGCCGCTGGATATATTGAGTGGTACGCAGAGGAAGCAAAGCGGATTTACGGTAGAACGATCCCATCTCATACGACAAACAAACGCCTATTTGTCACAAAACAGCCAGTCGGTCCTGTTGCGGCGATTACACCATGGAATTTCCCTGCGGCGATGATTACAAGAAAGGCAGCACCAGCGCTTGCGGCGGGCTGTACGTTTATCGTGAAACCTGCTGAAGACACGCCGCTTACGGCCATTGAGCTTGTCAAATTAGGCCATGAAGCCGGAATTCCAGAGGATGCCTTACAATGGGTGATTGGAGATGGAAAAGAAGTGGGGGAAATCTTCACAGATAGTCCATTGATCCGCAAGATCACATTTACTGGCTCAACACCAGTTGGAAAACATCTCATCAAAAACAGTGCGAGCACAGTGAAACACGTTTCTATGGAACTTGGCGGTCATGCCCCGCTGATCGTAGATAAGGACGCCAACCTTGAATTGGCTGTGAAACAAGCAGTGGCATCTAAATTCCGTAATGCAGGCCAGACGTGTGTTTGTGCCAATCGCTTAATCGTCCATGAAGAAATTCATGAAGCATTTGCGCAAAGCTTCAGCAAAGAAGTGGAAAAGCTGAAAGTAGGAAATGGGTTTGAGGAAGGCACGTCCATCGGACCGATTATCAATAAGCGAGGCTTCGATAAAATTGTCGACCAAATTCAAGATGCCGTGGATAAAGGGGCGAAAGTTCTTGTCGGCGGCGATACACATTTTGACGATGAGAAGTCGTATTATTTTGTTCAGCCGACGGTGCTAACTCATGTCGACCCTTCAATGAACATTATGCATGAAGAGACGTTTGGTCCAGTTGCACCCATTACGACATTTAGCACATTAGATGAAGCCATTGAATTAGCAAATGATACACCTTTTGGACTTGCGGCTTATTTCTTTACAGAGAATTACCGCAATGGTCTCTATATATCTGAGAATCTAGATTACGGGATTATTGGCTGGAATGACGGGGGACCATCCGCTGTGCAGGCACCTTTCGGCGGTATGAAAGAGAGCGGTATTGGTCGTGAAGGCGGCATCGAAGGCATCGAGCCTTATTTAGAAACGAAGTATGTGTCAATTGGTTTAGACGAATAACATGTGAAAAAGACTGTCCGAGAAGCCTCGGCAGTCTCAGCGTGTAGGCAAACCCTCGCATTCTTTGTCAGTCCTGCGTGCTGGTGCTCACGAATGTCAAATTCGCTCCGCGCCAGTACTCGTCCTTCCTAGACTGCAAAGGTTTTCTATCACGCTGAAAAGGAAGACAAAGGGCTAAAATCAAGTTCATTTTAGCCCTTTATCAACAATCTGTGACTGTCCGAGAAGCTTCGGCAGTCTTTTTTATGTTAAACAGCCGGTGGGAAAAGTTGATCCACCGTTTCTTTTGTTTCTTTGAGTATCTCGTGGATGTCGTCTGTAGATGCTTGTTCCATGCTGCTGAACAAGAGCCGTTCGACTGGCTCAACGCCGATCAGATCGAAGGCGGCTGTATCTGTCGTCATGTGATGGCTGGGGGTGATGATCATATTTGAATCAAGAAAGGTCCTCGGTGCATCATGCGTATTAATAATGACCCCTTTTTTGTCTCGAAGCAGATTTTTCACCACTCCGTTTTCATTGATCTCATACGCAAACCCCTCTGAAAAAACGCGCTCCACATAACCCTTTAGCATCGCCGGCAAGCCTGTCCACCATATTGGAAAGATAAACGTGAGGACATCAGCTTGTTGAATCAGCTTCTGCTCTCTTTGAACCGGTGCCGGCACATGTCCGTTTCTCATGGCAACCTTTTCTGCTGTTGTCAGCTCTGGCGGAAAGCCAATGCTATACACATCACGAACCGTCACATGATGACCATTGTTCAAAAGAGTGCTTACAACAAGATCTAATAGGGTTTGATTTAAGCTTTGCTGGGGATGAGCAAATATGATTAGATGGTTCATCTCATAGCCTCCTAGGTGGTCATGTGTCTCATTATGGCACGCACAAGTATCCTATTCAATCCTATATTGGAAATGATAGGTTGGGAAAATAAAAAGCGACCGCTTGAAAAAACGATCGCTCATGTAAGGTTTATTTCTTTCTAAAAGCAAGTCCAAGTGCAATCAATGCCACAACTAAGGCTGCAATGGACAGACCAAGAACAAGTGGTGAAGAAGAAGCAGAGGCTGTTTCAGATGCCTTTTCTTCTTTTGGTTTTTCTTGACCATGTGAATCCGTTACGGTATTAGACGCAACAATGTTTGTGATCGAATGAGGCTTATCAGCGTCCTTGTCGCCAGTCCATTCAACTACTGTTCCATCCTTGTAATATTGATAGGCATCCCATGCCGCTTCGCCGGCTTTTTCAGGGTTTTTTGCGACAAACACGAATTGCTGGAACTGGCCAGCAAGGACACCATCGCCAGTTGCTTCCCAAGTGACTCTTGTGACTTTTCCGTTTTTCTCTTCAGTTGTTGTTTTCCAGCCAGGCACTGGCTCGTATTGCTGGAATTCTACGCCTTTAGGCATCGTGATGACAACCTTTGTTGTCGGACTGTCGCTTTCAGAAGGTACTTTTAACGTATAGGTTTCCCAAGCATTCGTTGCAGATGTATCAGGTTTGACTGTCACGTGTGCACTCACAGGAATCGCCAGTAAAAATGAAGCGAGAAGCATTGGTAATAAAGCTTTAACGTATTTTTTCATATGATATGAACTCCTTTTAGTTTCTTCTAATGAATGTCGTATCGATGTTGTCAAAAGAACCAGTTAATGCATGAATCTCAATTTTCCAAGTGCCTTTTTCATTTAGTAAGAGGTTTTCAGCCGAGAAGTGTCCATTCTTTAATCGTTTCAGCTGAAATTCGTTTGGCGTTTCATCACCGAACAAGGAGACTTTGTGGATCTTAGCTGTCACAGATTGAATGTCTGTGATCGTTTGTCCATCCTTCTTCGTAAATGCCACCTCGAACGTGTTTTTACCTGGAGCATTCGGGGTAATGCTCAAAGACACAAGGTCACGATGCTCCACCTGATTGGCTCCAAAGAATGGCTCTGGTGCAGGCGGCGGAGGGCTTGGGATATTGGTGAATACGGCTGTTAATAGTAAAATAGCGATCCCAATGATCCACTCTGCTCGTAAAGATACGTTTCGTTTCTGCTTCTTTTCCCATCTCAGCATCAAATAATGGACGAGCCCAAGGAGACCCATGATGATAAATAAACCAAGTTTGATTAAGAAGGTGCGTCCATAAGCTGATTGGAAAAGGGCATCAAATGATTGCAGAATAAAAATCGCATTCACAAACCCAGAAAACACAATCAGTCCAACTGAGAGCAGTGCCCACGGATGAAAAGCTGTCAGGGTGCTGCGTATGAGCGGCTGATCTTCATTCGGCAGTTTCTTCATCAAAAGAAGGACAATGGCTGTTAAGCCGCCGACCCAAATAGATGCAGAAATGAGATGAATGAAGTCAAGTGACGTTGTCAGTATTTTATTATCTGTAGCGGCTGGATGACCGATTTGTGCTTTCAGCCAAAGGAGCACAGTGAAAATGAGCAGCGGGAATAGCCATACTCGAAAGGAAGTGAAGATTCCTTTTTTCATCGCCACAATCGTCCAAATCATCAGAAGAACAAATGACGCCATCAGCATCATCCACAGACTCCCACCCGAAGTCGACGCAATGGTTTCTTGTAAAAGCGATGGTTGAAATGCCCCTAAAAAGGACACGTCTGCCGCTGATTTTGTTTGAATCGGCAGCTGGAACAAGAGTGCTCCGCCCATCATGATCAGTGAAACAGTCAAAAGTCGCTTCATTCGCCGGGCTAAAACGTCGGTTATGGGCGCTTTAAACCATAGAAGCCCAAATAAAATGGTTCCAAGAAATAAGCTGAATGACGTATACAGAAAGGCTTTGTCAATGGTTGAAGCCATATCGATGGATTCACTTGATTGTCCTTGATCTAATTGATCAAATCCTCCATCCGCTTTTCCGATACTAAACGGAATCATGCCAGACACAGAGTGTCCATCGGCTGATACCGCGTTCCACTGAATGGTGTAAATGCCTTTAGGTAAATCCTTTTTTAAAGCTGCTTCCATGATCTTTTGCTCTTTGATGACCGTATCTCCTTGATCCACACGATCCCCTTTTGCATTAAACACCTTAATGGCATGAAATCCGCTTTCGATTCCTTCACTAAAGGTGATCGAGACTGCAGGAGGCTGCTGATCCAGCTCTTCATTTGCTACTGGATTTGAGCTCACCACATATGCATGAGCAAATGCTTCTTTTGGAATGAAAAATGAGAACATGAAGAGAAGCAGCAGAAGCCACTTACTATATTTCAACAATGTGAATAACCGCCTTTCTACCTATGAAAATGTCTCATGTATCAGAAAGAAAGCGGCAGTAAACTGTGAGTCACAGAAAAAACCGCTCTTTCTATTGTACCGCCCACTCTAAAAGGTAAACGAAACAAATAGCAAGATGGTTCACTTTTTCTGTGTCATGTCTTGTCTGCGCAGACGTTTCTTGAATGTTTGATCAATATAAGCCTATTCGATTTAAGTAGAGGAAACAAGAAGTGACGATTTGAAAGTTGTGAAATTCCAATGAATTTTGCGCCAAAACAACAGTAGATTCAACTTTTACCCCGCTATCATCTATGGTATGCCGAGAAGTGTCACATCATTTTTCAATTTTGTCACACACTAAGTGACAAAGTGACATTTAGTTTCAATTGAAGGGAAAGTGAAAGCGTTTTACGATAGGTATAAGGGCTTCACTGACTCTTGTTCTTATATCTTTTGACCTATAAAGCCCGAAATAAAGGGAGAGAAGAAAGGGGTTTTCACAGATGCAGGAAAAAAGCGGATTCCGCGTGAAAGTACAGCGCTTTGGAAGCTATTTAAGCGGCATGATTATGCCGAATATTGGTGCATTTATTGCATGGGGACTCATTACAGCTTTGTTCATTCCAAGTGGTTATCTTCCGAATGAGCAATTAGCTACACTCGTTGGACCGATGATTAACTACTTACTGCCGCTCTTAATTGGTTACACAGGCGGTAAACTCGTCTATGACCATCGAGGCGGAGTGCTCGGTGCTACAGCTACGATTGGGGTCATTGTTGGCTCAGACATTCCAATGTTTTTAGGTGCCATGATCATGGGGCCGCTGGGCGGTTATCTTATTAAGAAAATCGACCAGCTGTTTAAAGACCGAATCAAATCTGGCTTTGAAATGCTTGTGAATAACTTTACGGCAGGTATCCTCGGTGCCATTCTTGTTGCCATTGCATTCTATGCTATCGGCCCAGTGGTACTAGGTCTGAATAAAGCCCTTGCGGCAGGTGTAGATATCATTGTCAATGCTCATTTACTACCGCTGGCAAGTATCTTCATTGAACCTGCAAAAGTATTATTCTTAAACAACGCGATTAACCAAGGTATTTTAGGTCCGTTAGGGGTCGAGCAAGCAGCGAAGACAGGGCAATCTGTTCTGTTCTTGCTTGAAACAAACCCAGGGCCAGGCTTAGGTGTTCTTCTTGCGTATATGTTCTTTGGAAGAGGAAATGCGAAACAGTCTGCACCAGGTGCCATTGTCATTCAGTTCTTAGGAGGAATCCATGAAATTTACTTCCCGTACATCTTAATGAAACCAAAACTCATTTTGGCTGTCATTGCAGGGGGAGCAAGTGGTGTCCTGACGTTCACATTATTAAATGCAGGATTAAAAGCTGTGCCGTCACCAGGAAGTATTATTGCGCTTATGCTGATGTCTCCAAAAGGCGGTCACCTTGCCGTTTTAGCAGGTGTTGTCGTAGCAGCTATCGTATCGTTCCTTGTCGCATCGGTCATTTTGAAAGCATCTAAAGAAGTTGACGAAGATTTAACAGCAGCAACAGAAAAGATGCAGGACATGAAAGGCAAGAAAAGTGCAGCAGCCGCTGCTCTTACGGCACAAAAAGAAGACGCTCAAGCAAACGAGCAAGCAGCATCTCCAAGTGATGTCAATCCAGATGACGTGAACAAAATCATCTTTGCCTGCGATGCAGGGATGGGTTCAAGTGCAATGGGTGCGTCCATTCTGAAAAACAAAGTGAAAAAGGCAGAGCTTGATATCGATGTGACAAACACTTCTATCAGCAACATCCCAGACGATGCGGATGTGGTCTTTACTCATAAAGATTTAACAGACAGAGCAAAGGCAAAGCTGCCAGGCGCTGTGCATATCTCAGTGGATAATTTCTTAAACAGCCCGAAATATGATGAGCTGATTGAGAAATTGAAAAAATAACATGACGAAACGGGTTGAGTCCAATTTTTCCTAATTGAACTCCCCGTTTTGGTTGTTTTCCTGATTTTTATTCTAAAAAAGGTGTGTGATCATGTATGAAACAAGTACTTTCTAAAGACAATATTTTTCTAAACGAACAAGCAGGTTCTAAAGAAGAAGCCATCAAAAAAGCAGGCGAAGTCCTCGTAGCAAACGGCTATGTCACAAGTGATTATGTCGACAAAATGTTTGAAAGAGAAGAGATTTCTTCTACATTTATGGGGAACGGCATTGCAATCCCTCATGGAACAGAGGATGCGAAAGCGGCAGTCCTTCATTCAGGGATTTCGATTATCCAAATTCCAGATGGTGTTGAATATGGTGAAGGAAATGTGGCGAAAGTCGTCTTTGGGATCGCTGGGAAAAACAACGAGCATCTTGATATTCTGTCTCAAATTGCGATTGTCTGTTCAGAAGAAGAAAATGTAGAACGGATCATTCATGCAAAGGATCAGGATGAACTGATCGCCATCTTTAATGAGGTGAACTAATATGAAGGCACTTCATTTTGGAGCAGGGAATATCGGCAGAGGGTTTATCGGATCTTTGTTAAAGACATCAGGCTTTGAGCTTGTCTTTACAGATGTGAATGAAGCGGTCATCAATGAGCTGAATGAAAGAGGAGAATACACGGTTGAACTGGCAGCACCAGGGCAGAAGCAAGAAGTAGTCGGGCCCGTATCAGCGATCAATTCTTCGCAAAATCCAGCAGCATTAACAGAGGCCGTTGCCACAGCCAATTTGATTACAACAGCGGTTGGACCAGCCGTATTGAAGATCATTGCCTCATCAATTGCTGAAGGATTAAAACAAAAAAAGCCTGACCATATCATCAACATCGTGGCATGTGAAAATATGATTGGGGGAAGTGCTCATTTAAAAGAAGCGGTGTTCTCTCATTTAACAGCAGATGAGCAAGCAGCGATATCACAAACCGTTGGCTTTCCAAACGCTGCGGTTGACCGCATTGTTCCGATTCAGCACCATGAGGACATTCTCAAAGTGTCAGTTGAACCATTTTTCGAGTGGGTCATTGATGAGACGGGCTTTATTGGAGATGTTCCGCAAATTGACGGAGCGACCTTTGTCCAAGATTTGACGCCGTATATTGAACGGAAGCTTTTCACCGTCAATACAGGACATGCACTAGCGGCTTATGTCGGGTATCAGCAAGGCGTAAAAACCATTAAAGAAGCTGTTGATACACCAGACATTCGTCAAGTTGTCGAAGGTGCCCTTCATGAAACGGGCAGTTATTTAATTGACGCGTATGGCTTCCGAAAAGAAGAACATGATGCGTACATTCAAAAAATCATCAAACGATTTGAAAATGCGTTTATTTCCGATGAAGTGACTCGTGTCGCACGCTCTCCTCTTAGAAAGCTGGGAGCAGATGACCGTTTAATCGGTCCAGCGAAAAAGATCAAGCAGCCAGTGTACTTAATCAAAGGGATCGCTGCTGCTTTGGCTTACGACTTTGCAGAAGACGAAGAAGCGGTTCGCTTGCAGGCATTAAGGAAAGAAAAAGGAATTGAAGGTGTGCTTCAAGAGGTATGTGGACTCAAACCTGAAGACGATCTCTATCAAGCCATCCTCAAAGAAACCGAGCGATAATCAAAAAATCCCTTTCTAACGTGAAAAGAAGACAAAGGGCTAAAATCAAGTTCATTTTAGCCCTTTGTCAACAATCTGAGATCCCTTTCTAACGTGAAAGGGATTTTTTCTATGACTTTTTTAATACTTTCCCCTGCATGACGATATATGTAGTAAGGGGGAATTAGAACATGAAAAAGAAAGCGTTTGCTTCAAGGAGTGTCTTTTTTCAATTGATGTCAGCCATTATCGTTATTACAATTTTAACAGGCGGACTTGTAGGAACAACGGGGTATTTTTTAGCGAAAAATGTCTTAATTGATGCAGGGAAAGCAGATTTAAAACACATCGTAAATGGAGCGATGGCCACTCTTGAACAATTGAACGACCGTGTGGAGAAAAAAGAACTGACGCTTGAACAGGCGCAGGAACAAGCCCGTATTTATTTGAACGGGCCGAAGAATGACGACGGCAAAGGGTATCAATTTCAAAAATCAGATTTCATCTATAAAAATAAAGGCTACCTTGTCGCATATGGAGCCGATTATTCATCACAGGTTCATCCGGTTAACGACATCGGCGTCATCCCAGATAACACGACAAATCGTCAAAAAATGGTCGCTGGCGCCACAGCAAAAGGCGAGGATGCACACTATATCACCTATATGGATAAAGACGATGCCACGGGGGAAGAAAAGCAAAAACTCGCTTATATGAACCAGTTTACACCGTGGAATTGGAGTATAGGAATCGCTGTATTTCAGGATGAATTTTATAAAGAACTAGAGCAGATGAAGCTCTATATTATTCTCATTACAGCAGGTGTCGCTCTTTTAAGTATGGGTGTCTTTTATTTGGCAGCCCGAGGAAAAGTGAGATTGCTTAAGCAAGTCACGGCTGCTTCAAAAGAAATTGCGGCAGGCAATCTTGAACGCACCAGCTTAAAAGAAACCTCGGATGAAATTGGGCAGTTGGCAAAAGGTTTTAATCATATGTCAGGAGAGCTTAGAGCACTTGTGAGCGGTTTGCAGGAAACGAGCAGCCAGCTCGTCGAATCTGCGACAGATCTATCCGCCATCTCTGAAGAAACATCCGCTAGCAGTGAAGAAATTGGCAGAGCGATTGGAGACATCTCAACAGGGACTCTTCATCAGGCATCAGACCTTGAGGTAGCCAATCAACAAATGACTCAGTTCAATCAATCCATTGAAAACGTCAAAGAAAAAAGCGACCAGATCAAACGAATTTCAGACCAGTCGAACCAATCTTCCCAGCAGGGTCAGCAAATTGTCCAGCAATTAAAACAATCAAATGAGCAATCCATTCAGGCATCTCAAGGCATTCGATCAGGGATTGAGCAGTTAAGTACAAAAGTACAAGATATTTCTCAAATCACAGATACCATTGAAAGCATTTCAAACGAAACGAACTTACTGGCCCTGAATGCGAGCATTGAAGCAGCTCGTGCAGGAGAGCATGGCAAAGGATTCTCGGTTGTGGCGAGTGAAGTGCGGAATTTAGCTGAACAGACAAAGCAATCAGCTGTTCAAATACAGCAGATGATTCAAGGCATTAAAGAAGAAACGACGGCTACAGCTGGCATGATGTCCAAAACAATGGATCGTTTTGCCGAGCTTGATGAAGCGGTTCATGCAACAGAACAAGAATTCAATTCCATCTCTACATCGATTTCACAAACCATCGTTGAAACGAATGCGATGGCAAAAGAGCTGAATACATTACTGGAACAAAACGACCTCATCACAAAAGCGATGCATGGTGCAGCGCATATTTCTCAAGAAAATGCCGCAGCGATTGAAGAAATCACTGCATCTACAGACGAACAAGTCACCGCCATCTCCAATGTGGCGAAGGCAGCAGAAAGGCTCAATGAGCTAAGCATGCGATTGAATCAAGATATTGCACGTTATCGTTTATAAGGTATGGTCAAACGGACGTCGAAAAGTCGATGTCCGTTTTTTTATTTAGACGACTTTCGTCCTTTTTGCCCGTCGCTTTTGATTTGTTTGGTACGTTCGATAGGCTTTCCAAGCATTGGCACATAAAAGCCCTGTGAGTAAGTAGGATAAGCTGTTAAATAAATAGAAGTCCACACATGAAACGACAGCACAGAGGATACCAAAGATGATTTGATCACGATTCTTTGCTGGTGAAGTAGGTGGATCAGTCAACATAAAGAATGCAAGGAACAAGACGGCATTTAAGTAGGGCGTCATAAAAGCAGATGAAGCATCCGTTAAGCCAATGAATCCCAATATGAGGTGAATGAGTCCGTATGCGGCTAGAAAGGCGAAAACTTGCGGGAACTTTTGTACGCGGCTTGTCACCAAATAACCGCCGACCACCACAAGGAATAGGGTCCACCAAGGTAGAAGAGACATACCGCCCCACCAGCTTTGATTGGAAGAAAATAAAATGACTGAGAGCCATAAACCAAACGCAGCTGGATTCAAAATCGGCTTCTTTTGATAAGTGATGACATGCTTAGATAAAATGGCTACTGCGGCTGTGAAAGTAGATACAGCAAAAGAAGTGGCTGGACTGAGAACAATGCCAATAATCAGCCCTGTGAGCAGAGCTCCATCAGGGAATGTGTGTTTATTGTTTTTCCAAACCACTCTTGAGATAAAAGAGTCAAGAATTAGTGCTGTCCCGATGCTGGTGGCAACTGTAGTGAGACCACTAAGAAATCCAGTGTGCAGACTGCCGGCGGCTAGAAGAACCAAAAGAATGGCAATGACATACCGTTTCGGCGTCCGAATGTAGGTTTTTAGTGAAGGCGATGATTTCAAAAATGTTTGGTCTGTGGTTGGTGCTGGCTGTAATTCCATGATGGAACCTCCTTCATCTCCGGTGTTAGGGTCATATCAGCATCTTGATCCACCATCACGGCAGGTATTTCATGTTCGGCTAAAAAAGAATAACCTCCTTCTCTACCTAATAAAAAAGCAGCTGTAGAGAGACTATCTGCGAGCATACCGAGTGGTGCAATGACGGTACAGCTTAACAAACTTTGTTCAGACTGTTTCGTTTGAGGGAGAATCAAATGGTGCGTATGAGGATCATTACGGCTGATCCGTTCATAGCTTCCAGATGTACAAATCGCACAATTTGTGGTTTGCATGACCATGATATTGGTCTTTTTTTGAAGGGGATGCCGAATCCCAATTGACCACTCTTCTTGTTGTTCGTTAAACCCAGATACCAACACATCCCCGCCAGCATTCATCATAAAGCCCTCCCATGCTTCAAGCTCTTTTGCGGCAAGATCGCACGCAAATCCCTTTGCAATAGAACCGAAATCCAAAATCAACGGTTTGTTCAAATAAATCGTCCGATTCATCTCGTTTAACTGGACGTCACGGTAATGAACAGCTGTATGTGGTACGTCATCTGATGAAAAAGTTTGTCCTGTCGTGTACAACCGATTGAATCCTTTTTGTTCCATGACTTTCCCGATGGTTGGATCATACTTTCCATTTGTTAATTCAGCTAACTCTAACGCATAGGCTGTTAAATCGAAAAGCATTTCACTGACAACTACCTCTTGCTTTGAACGATTGGCTAACTTCATGACTTCAGAATCAGAGCGGAAACGGCTAAAACGATGCTCGATATCGTAAAAAATGGAAAAGGCACGGTTGATGTCTTCTAAAACAGCTCGTCGATCTTCTTCATAGGCAACCACTTGAATATTGATAACAGTTCCCATAGCCAGCATGGATTTTTGATAAGTCATCAGTTTTTGTTGTCCTAACCATTTCATCATAGTGTCTCCTCTCTATGCCTTTGCCTGCTCTAAAGCCTGAGCAACGGCTGTTTCAAAATCCTGAGTACTTAATGTTGCACCGCTCACCGTATCTACATCAGCACTTTGTCTGATAACCACTTCATTAGGTAATGATGAAATGGAGCTTTGCCCGTATCTAGTGTTATCACTCGTAATCTCGACAGAAGTGATATTTCCTTGTTTGATGGTAACAGATACACTGATAGAGCCAATCTCATTTGATCCAGTACCAGAAAAAGTACCATCCTTGAGTTCAGTTTCTGAAGTGGTATCTTCTGTTTGCGTGGCGGTAGTATCTGATGTGAGAGATGTATCGTTTGAAGAAGCGTCTGCTTGTGTATTTGATTGTGCTGTTTGAAAGGCTTGCGCGTGATGGGTAGTTGCATAACCAGTGATGTATAAGCTGCTAATGGCTGCGGTGCAAAGACTAATCATTTTCTTATTTATTTTTGCCATGATGTATCCTACCTCCTATTACGATCTACTATATAGAAGAAATTTGAACAAACCATGAACAAGAAAAGAACGATTTTAGATAATGGGTATGAAGAATCAAAATATTGCACGTTATCATTTATCATTTATTTTTGACTGTGGTTCATTTATCAGGTAGGATGAAATAAATCTAAACCTTGCTCACGCAATCAAAAAGGAGTGTTTCGTCCATGAAAAAGAAAATATTGATGTTCTTACCTTGTGGCTACGGATACTCCACTGCTGTTTTCTTTTAGGATAGACAAAAATTGGTGAAGTCTGTCTACAGGAGGAAAAACACGCAGAAAAATCATAGTGAGTGAGGGATTTACATGGAAAAAATCACGAGAAAAAACCCAGAAAGTATGCCGAAACCCGTTGGCAACTATAGTCATATTACTAGGGTGCCAAAGGGTGCGGGGTTATTTGTGACATCAGGTCAAGTAGGGACAGGAGCGGATGGACAGATCCCATCAAGCTTAAACGACCAAGTCACCAATACGTTTGAAAATATAAAGAGAATCCTTGCATCAGAAGGATTGAATGAAGAACACGTCATCAAAGTCAATATTTGGGCAACAGAAGAAATTGATTGGGATCATCTATATCCACAGTGGGATGCAATCTTCAAAACGGCATATCCATCAATGACCGTTGCCTATGTGACTGCATTAGGGTGGCCAGAGCTGAAAATCGAAATAGAGCTATGGTGTGCGGATATTTAATCAAAAAAAGAACAGTGCAAACTGTTCTTTCAGCGAGTAGCCAAACCCTCGCATTCTTTGTCAGTCCTGCGTGCTGGTGCTCACGAATGTCAAATTCGCTCCGCTCCAGTACTCGTCCTTCCTAGACTGCAAAGGTTTTCTATCACGCTGAAAAGAAGACAAAGGGCTAAAATAAAGAATCATTTTAGCCCTTTGTCAACAATCTGAAAGAACAGTGCAAACTGTTCTTTTTTTGATGAGTATTTATGAAACAGCTTTGAATCGCTTTGTAATGAATGCACCGAGAAATGCACAGACTGTGTAGACGATGACCCAAATGAGAAAGGTTTTATTTCCACCAATAGAGGTGAACATCAGAATCACACTCGCTACCAGCACAATCAAGGTGGGAAACCAAATGTTCTTTAAAAACAATGTGCCGAAAATACCAATCAGCACAGAGATCATAGGTAAACCAAATACAACGAATAAGACAAAAACAGCCATGTTAATTACTCCTTTGAATCAAATCAACTATTTACATAAAAACATATAACAGTGCTGCACCCATATGCGGAAGGGCAAAGATGATGAAAAGAAAAGCCGTATCAAGACGAAACATCCGGTGTTCTTTTGTTTCAGAGTGATAGGCCGCTCGTGCCTCTTCCCCGTTGGTCCATGCACCCATAAGAAATCCAGATGCAACGAACGCAATAATAGAGATTCCACCACTGACGAATCCAATCCATTCATGGTGCTGTAATATGAGCGCCGCACTGCAAATCACCAGCATGGAGCAAACACCAACAAAAAAAGCATGTTTCTTTCTCATTACGCTTCACTCCTTCGGACAGCTATTAGGAGACCGCATCACATATTTCAATGAAATGTCCATCAGGATCAGACACATAACTGACCGTTTGTCCCCACGGCTTCTTAGCAGGTTCCTTGATGACAGGTACCCCTTTTTCCTTCAAGGACGCAATGGTTTCATTCACATCATCCACAACAAAGCCAATCTCAAACGTTTGTGATGAGCTGACTGCCTCTGGAACAGGTAGACCAAGTGCCTCTTTCACATCTTGGCGTGAATTAATTGATAGGGTGACTTCTCCTGTATCAAACTCAACATAGGATTCAACCCTCAATTTAATCGGGAAACCGAGGATATGATGGTAGAACTGAATACTTGCCTCAACATCGTTTACATATAGAATGGTATATTTCATTTTCATATGGAAAGCTCCTCTCTTCATATACGTGTCAAAACCGGAAAGGTTTCCCACTCATTTTAACATATAGGTCATAAGAATTATTAAATTCCAAAAAAACCAATATTTTCACCTCGATCGTCTTGAAAAACAAAATGTGGTGACATATGATAAAAATGTAAAATGAGAAAAAATAGGGGGAACTTACATGTTAAAAAAAATCATGGTCGCTGTCTTGTCTTTCGGTCTTTTACTTAGCTTTACACAAGTTGACACTCACACAGCGGATGCAAAGACAGTCAAGTACAAAAACTGCAAAGCACTCAACAAAGTATATAAAGGCGGCGTAGCAAAAAGCAAAAATACGAAAAACAAAGGTGGAAAAACGAAGTACAAGCCTTATGTATCAAAAGCACTTTACTTAAAAAATAAACACCTTGACCGTGATAAAGACGGCATCGCATGTGAACGTTAAGAAGAAGTAAAAAGACCTGTCACAAGGTCTTTTTTCTATGGGATCAAACTCGTCCCTTTGTGCCATCTTCATCTTTATATTAAAATAAAGATAGATTCAAAAAATGATACAAAGTGGGGTACTCAATTTGTCAACACAAGCTGATAAGAAAGACATCCGATTGATTGCCATTGATATGGATGGCACGCTGTTAAACAGTGAGCACGTCATTCCTGAGGAAAATAAACAAGCCATTAAAGAAGCAGAAGCCAAAGGGGTCCATGTGGTGATTAGCACAGGACGTACGCTGATGACATGTCGAGAGCTGGTCGAGCCGTTGAAACTCTCTTCTTATCTTGTCACAGCGAACGGAAGTGAAATTTGGGATTCAAACTTCCAGTTGATCGAACGGGAACTGCTGCATCCCGATCACGTTCAGATGATGTGGGATCTAAAAAACAGATACGAAACCGATTACTGGGCATCTACTGTGGATAAGGTGTGGAGGGGAGAATTCCCAGAACGCATTCATGACCACGAATGGTTGAAATTTGGTTTTGATATTCATGACGATGCTGTTCGTGAGGAAGTCCTCCATACATTGAAAACAAATGGACAGCTAGAAATCACGAATTCCAGTCCAACCAATATTGAAGTCAATGCAGCAGGCATTAACAAAGCGGCAGCTCTTGCAAAAGTAGCAGAACGCATTGGCTGCACAATGGACAACGTCATGTCACTTGGCGACAGTCTGAATGATATGGCGATGATTCAAGAAGCCGGATTAGGCATTGCAATGGGCAATGCACAAGAAGTTGTGAAAGAAGCCGCTGATTGGATTACGGCTCCTAATACAGAGCACGGGGTAGCAAAAGCCATCCAGCATTGGGTGCTGTCTAAATAAACGAGTAGAAAAAGTGAGAGGATATGACCTCTCACTTTTTTTGTTTTCTCCTAGTTCTATTGTTATATTTTCTGACAATTTCATGTGCAGTCTATCCAAAGTTGGTATAATCAATATAAATTCGAATATTCGGACTTTATATTCCGTAATTCGGAACGACAAGGAGGGGTCCTATGTATCAAGTGGATATTAACTGTGATTTGGGAGAAAGTTTTGGTCAATACACCATCGGTTCAGATGAACAAATTCTTGAATATGTTACCTCAGCCAATATTGCATGCGGTTTTCATGCGGGAGATCCAACTGTGATGAGAAAGACGGTTAAAATGGCACTGGATAAAGGGGTTCAAATTGGTGCACATCCAGGTCTGCAAGATTTAGTCGGTTTTGGCAGACGTCCAATCGCGATCTCAGCAGAGGAAGCCTATGATCTTGTGATCTATCAAATTGGTGCACTATCAGCCTTTCTGAAAGCAGAAGGCGGTACGATGCAGCACGTCAAACCACATGGCGCCCTTTACAACATGGCGGCTAAAAATACTGAATTATCTGAATCGATTGCGAAGGCTGTGTATGATATTGATCCTAACCTTGTGTTATTTGCGCTGTCAGGCAGTGAACTTGCGTTAGCAGGGGAAAGAATCGGTCTTCAAGTGGCACATGAAGTTTTTTCTGATCGGACGTATCAACCAGACGGGACACTGACATCACGCCGTGAACCTCATGCACTTATTGAAGAGGATGAAAGGGCAGTTCAGCAGGTCATCCGTATGGTAAGAGAGGGGAAAGTGCGGACAGTGCAAGGGGAAGATGTTCAGCTCAAAGCAGATACGGTGTGCATCCACGGGGATGGCAGTCACGCGCTTCAATTTGCAAAAACCATTACAGCGAAGCTAAAAGAAGCCACTATTCAACTCAAGGCCTTTCGATAAATCGTCATCAAAGGGGGAAACAGCATGAAAAGAGAGAAAGCCAAACAGATGAAAGCTCCAAAAGGGAACCGTTCTATGCTGATGGGCGCAGCCTTTTTAATGGCAACGTCCGCCATTGGACCGGGATTTTTAACACAAACAACGGTGTTCACACAGCAGCTCGCAGCTAGCTTTGGGTTTGTCATTTTGATTTCCATTTTGCTAGACATTTTTGCGCAAACAAATGTATGGCGTATCATTGCCGTCTCGGAAAAAAGAGGACAGGACATTGCCAATATGGTTCTGCCGGGTCTTGGATATGTGTTAGCCTGTTTGATTGTCATTGGGGGTCTTGCCTTTAATATTGGAAATATCGCCGGTGCGGGTCTCGGTTTTCAGGTCATATTCGGCGTCGATCCCCGCATAGGGGCTGGGGTCAGTGCAGTCATTGCCATTCTCATTTTTGTCATCAAAGAGGCAGGAAAAGCGATGGACCGATTCACACAAATCGCTGGTTTTGTCATGATTGGTCTGATGCTGTATGTGGCTATTTCCACAGCACCGCCAGTTGGAGAAGCTGTCATGAGAACTTTCGTGCCAGAGAAAATTGACATGTTATCAATTGTCACACTTGTCGGCGGAACGGTTGGCGGCTATATCGTTTTTGCTGGTGGTCATCGTCTGCTGGATGCTGGCATTAAGGGGAAGGAAGCATTGCCGCAAGTGACGAAAAGTTCCATTTTCGGTATTTTAATCACATCCGTGATGCGTGTGGCTTTATTTTTAGCCGTTCTAGGAGTTGTCTCAAAAGGCTTGCAGATTGATCCGTCGAACCCGCCTGCGTCTGTTTTTCAATTAGCATCTGGAAATGTTGGATATAAAATGTTCGGGATTATTATGTGGGCTGCTGCCATTACCTCAGTCATTGGAGCGGCATACACCTCCGTTTCCTTCTTTAAAACCTTCTCACCAAAAATCGAGAAAAATCAACGAGGCATTATCGTTGGTTTCATTGCGCTCTCGACCATTTGTTTTATCACGATTGGAAGACCTGTGAACATATTGATTTTGGTTGGGGCCATCAATGCATTGATCTTGCCGCTTGCACTCGGAACATTGCTGATTGCTGCCTATAAAAAAGAAATTGTCGGTGATTATCGCCATCCATTCTTTTTGACAGCAACAGGTGCGTTTGTTGTTGTCATCATGGCAATCATGGGCGGATATACCATCATGAATGAAATTCCAAAACTATGGAGCTGATCACATGAAAGCATATCAAACCTATAAGCCGTCACAAATCAGGGAATTGATTCGTAAGCAGAAGATCACAGGCCCAACGGCTGGCTTTGCTGAGGGATTTGCGCAAGCCAACTTAATGATCGTCAAAAAAGAGCTAGCCTTCGATTTTCTTTTATTTTGTCAACGGAATCCGGCTTCGTGCCCTTTGCTTGATGTGCTCGACCCAGGTGATCCAGTGCCAAGGCGTTCAGCACCTGATGCGGATATTCGAACGGATTTCCCTAAATATCGTGTTTACAAAAAAGGGGTTCTTCAAGAAGAGGTAACAGATATTTCTTCCTATTGGGAGGATGATATGGTGGGCTTTCTCATCGGATGCAGCTTTACGTTTGAGCATGCACTGATGCTGAATGACATTCCTGTCCGCCATATTGAAGACGGTCATAATGTCCCAATGTATCAAACGAACATTTCATGTGAAAGGGCAGGTGTATTCCATGGTCCGATGGTTGTCAGCATGAGGCCGATCCCAGCGCATCAAGTCACAAGAAGTGTTCAGGTGACGTCTAGATTCCCATCGGTACATGGCGGTCCTATCCATATAGGTGATCCAGCTGTAATTGGCATTGAACATGTAGATCAGCCAGACTTTGGAGAACCATCTGTGATCAAAGAAGGGGAAGTCCCGGTGTTTTGGGCATGTGGTGTGACGCCGCAAGCCATCGTCATGCACACTAAGCCAGACATTGCGATCACCCATGCACCCGGTCATATGTTTATCACAGATGTAAGAGATCAAAAGCTCGGTGTCCTGTAGAAAGAGAGGTGTCATAAAAGTGGCATTTTCAACGATAAAAGATACGATCACGTTCCACCCGCTAGGAGACGCAGCCATTGTCATACAAGCCGGGACTGACATAAGTGAAGACATTCATGAGCGTGTGAAGCAGCTGTTTTCATGTATTGAACAGCATCCATTTGAAGGATATGTGGAAGCTGTTCAAGCTTTTACAAACGTGACCGTCTTTTATGAGCCCTATAAGGTGTATCAATCTGCTCAGCTTAAGCAACGTGCGATCTCTCCGTATGAATGGGTCAAAGACTATATTGAAAACCTCCTTGAAGACAACTGGCAGGAGGGGAATCAGGCAAAGCGCCGGATCGTCGACATTCCTGTATGTTATGGAGGAGAGCTCGGTCCTGACTTAGAAGAAGTCGCCCGTATCAATGATTTGACGCCTGAAGAAGTTGTACGCATTCACACATCCGGGACGTATCTTGTCTATATGATTGGGTTTGCTCCTGGGTTCCCGTTTTTAGGCGGACTTTCTGAAAAAATTGCAGCTCCGCGCAGACAAACACCAAGAATGTCGATTCCAAAAGGATCTGTGGGTATTGCGGGGAAGCAGACAGGGGTTTATCCGATATCTACACCCGGAGGCTGGCAGCTCATTGGACAAACCCCTTTGTCCTTATTTCGGCCGAATGCTGAGAGACCTAGTCTTCTAAAGGCAGGGGACGAGGTTCGATTTGTTCAACTGTCTGAAAAGGAATTTTTC
Source organism: Bacillus sp. GbtcB10 (assembly GCF_019091365.1). Lineage (NCBI taxonomy): Bacteria > Bacillati > Bacillota > Bacilli > Caryophanales > Bacillaceae > Bacillus > Bacillus sp. GbtcB10. Next base: position 105,730 of record NZ_JAGXJP010000006.1, on the reverse strand, counting down.
AGCATGAAGGAGGAAGATCGTTGAGTATGCATGTCATCAAGCCAGGAATGTTCACCACCATTCAAGATAAAGGGAGGATAGGCTATCAGAAGTACGGTGTGTTAACGAGCGGCAGCATGGACCCGCTCTCGCTCCGAATCGCCAACATCCTCACCGGGAATCAAGAAAACGAAGCGGTGCTGGAAATCACATTAATGGGGCCCGGTCCAGTGTTGACATGTCAGAAGGATCAGCTGATCGCCGTGACCGGTGCTGATGTGGAGATTGAGATTGACGGGGAACAAGCGCCTCTATGGAAACCGCTCTTCATTCGAGCAGGAAGCACGATCACCTTTGGCCCTTGTAAGAGGGGATGCCGCTCCTACCTCGCTGTAGCCGGTGGATTTGATGTTGAGCCGGTGATGAAAAGTAAAAGTACGTATGTCAGAGCGAAGATAGGCGGGATAGAAGGGCGTCCGCTAGAAAAAGGAGACGTCCTGCCAATTGGAGAACCGTCATCACTGGCGGTGAGCCTAGTTCACATGTTAAAAAGCAAAGGGGAACGTGCGCCAGAATGGACAGTCAATCATGCGCATTTTTTGCCTCTCGGGAAATCACCAGTCATTCGAGTGCTGGCAGGCAGACATCTATCTCATTTTCAGGAAGAATCGCAGCAGGCTTTTTTCGAACGGTCTTATCAGGTCACTCCCCAATCTGATCGTATGGGATGCAGATTGAAAGGGGAATCGATACGTTTAAAGCAAAAGCTTGAATTGATTTCAGAAGCGGTTGCTTTTGGCTCTATTCAAATTCCTCCTGACGGCCAGCCGATTATTTTGCTCGCTGATCGCCAGACGACAGGTGGATATCCCCGAATTGGTGAGGTGGCAACAGTCGATTTGCCGCTCATTGCGCAGGCGATGCCTGGTGCGAATCTCACGTTTCAACAAATTGACCGCAAAGAAGCAGAGCAAGCCTTATTCACACAAGAAGCAGAGATGAAGGACCTGACGGCAAGATTAAAACTCGAAGCATTTTCGTTTTAGAAAAGGTGAGAAACATGCAGAACACAAATAAAACCGTTGTGAAATCAATGGAGATATTACGGCTTTTTATCACACACGAACAATTAACGTTAAATGACATGATTGAGCTCTCGAGCATGCCCAAAACATCTGTACACCGAATGGCCAACTCGTTAGCCGATATGGGGTTATTAGAAAAGCATCCTTCAGGTGTTTACCGATTAGGATTGATGTTCCTTGAATATGGTCAGCTTGTCGCCGATCGCCTCGATATCCGTAGAATTGCAAGGCCCTTTATGGAAAACTTGCGTGATGAGGTAGGTGAAGCTGTTCAGCTCATTATTCGTGAAGGAGATGAAGCGATTTATGTGGAGAAAATGGAAGGAACGCAGCCTGTCCGGCTCTATACCGCTGTCGGAAGAAGATCCCCATTATATGCGGGAGCTTGTGCGAGAAGTATTCTTTCCTTTTTGCCAGAGGAAGAGAGACTTGCCTATATTGATTCGGTAGAGCTCGGGAAAATCGGGATCGGAACCATTACCGATAAAGATGTCCTGCGAAACATGATCGAAGAATCAAACAGACGCGGATATACGTTAAGCTATTCAGAGCTTGAAAACTATACTGCGGCTATTGGAGCGCCCATTTTCAATCATCACGGAGAAGTGGCAGCAGGCATTAGTATTGCAGGGTTTGAGGCAGGCTATCAAAAGGAACGGCTTCCTTATTTAATTGAGCAGGTCAAAAAAGCGGCCAGCGGCATTTCAAAAGAATTAGGTTTTGCATCTGAACAAATAAAAAGCCAATGACCGTTAAGATCATTGGCTTTTTGCGTGTTCATGATTAGAAAGTTTTACCTAAAGCTTTTGCACGTTCGATCGCATCTGCTTTAATTTGTTCTGCTTTTGCAGGCTCAGCATTGTGACCTTCAACAATAAGACCTTCGAAAGAAGGAATACCGAAGAAGTTTGCAATTGTTCCAAGGTAACGGTGACCTGCTTCTAGTTCAGCAGCAGGACCTTCAGTGTAGTATCCGCCACGTGCTTGGATGTGTAGCGCTTTTTTGTCTGTTAGTAATCCAACAGGACCTTGCTCAGTGTATTTGAATGTTTTACCAGCTACAGCAACAGAGTCGATGTATGCTTTAAGAACTGGTGGGAATGAGAAGTTCCAAAGTGGTGAAACAAATACGTATTTGTCAGCAGAAACGAATTGATCGCTTAATTCGTTTAGGCGAGCAACTTTCGCTTGCTCTTCAGCTGAAAGTGTATCGAAGCCAGCACCAGATTGAAGCTTGCCCCATCCAGCGAATACATCTGCATCAATGTGAGGAATGTTTTCTTTGTACAAATCGATATGTACAACCTCGTCACTTGGATTTGCTTCCTTATAAGATTCGATAAATGCTTTAGCAGTAGCCATACTGTAAGAAACTGTTTCATCATGCGGATGTGCAGTGATGTATAAAACTTTTGCCATGTTCATTCAATCCTTCCTGTTTCAATGATTTTTTTAGCGTATCCCAAAGATACACTGAATATGTGGCATCTTTAATCATATTGGAATGCTATGAAAAAGATGTAACAAGCACAGTTACATAAAAACTGATATTTTCATTGTAATCACTATATAGTTTGAAGTCAAGGTATAAAGTCTTGAAATCAAGATAAAAAGTTTGTAAATTTTTCTGAAACGCTTCAAAGCTGCGATTTAAGCAAAAAAACCCTACTCCCATTGAACAAAAAATGGATCGATATCGCAAGTAAAGTGTTTGTAAATGCGCTCATCCTGCGTCTTTGAAAAAAAGGTGGATGCCTTTAAGCCATCTGCTACAAGCATTTGTTCTTCTTTTTCGTATATATAAGAGAAGGCAGGAGAGAGTGAGGGATAAGAGTGGGACGATCCTATGTTGCGATTGGAGATTCCTTAACGGTTGGGGTGGGGGCACGTTTATTTGGCGGCGGTTTTACAGAGCGATATGCGGCGAAGCTTGAAAAGAAGCTGCATATACCGGTGAAACTGTCCGTATTTGCGAAATCAGGGTTAACAACGGAAGAGATCTTGCAGCTTTTTCAGCGGTCTGATGTAATACGGGCGATTGCTCATGCTGACATCATCACCATCACAGGCTGCGGGAATGATCTTGTTCAAGCTGTTCTGCAGTATGAAAAAGGTGAAGATGAAAAGACACTGCTGCAAGCGTCTATGCATTGTCAGGCGAATTTTAGCAAAATGGTTCAAGAAATCGCTCTGATAAAAAGAGGACAGCATCAACCATACTGCGTATATTTATTGAATTTATATAATCCTTTTCCTGAGATTCCGATCGCCGAGAGATGGCTGAAGCAATACAACCATCACCTTGGCCAGCTTGCTGCGAATCCACATGTAGAAGTGGTGGATATTTACGGTGTATTTGAAGGACATCAAAGCGCATACTTATCGATTGATCAATTTCATCCGAACCACAAAGGATATGAAGCAATGGCAGAAGCGCTGTTTCAACAATCCGCTAAGCAACTGTGATCCCGCGGGATTGCAGTTTTTTGCATTCTTTTAAATGAAGGGCTGTTTCGATATGATAAAAGAAACAAGACAAAAGAGGTGTATGCATGCAGGAGATGAGCGCGTATTTTCATGAATTGAAAGGAACAGCTTATGAGGTAGGAAAGCAGCAGGCTGTCTGGCTGAAGGAGCACCCTTTGCTTAAAAAACAATATATTCAATCAGAACCGTTATCAAAAGAGGCTGTGAAGGAAACGAAGCAGCTGATTCGACCGTTTCTTCCTCAGTTAGAGGAAGAGCTCTCGGGATTTTGTGATGAAATGCAAATAGATGAAAGCGATTTGACCTTTTTCTATTCTTCGCATCTTCAGCCAGGCTGTTCCCATTGTGTGATGCAGGGGAATGAGGCTGCCAATCAACAAACGGTGATGCTGCGCAACTATGATTTTTCTCCGCTGTTTGATGATATGCGTCTTGTATCTACACATGTGAAGGGCTCAGCAGTCCATACAGGCTCATCATTAATCTTATTTGGTCGATCGGATGGGATGAATGAACATGGTCTATCGGTGACATTTTCTGCATGCGGTCCGCCTATTGGCAACGAACCAGGCTTAAAGCCGCCGGCTGTTGCTGGCTTGCAAGTATATCATGTTATTCGTGCTGTGCTAGAGTCCTGTAAAACGGTGGAGGATGCCGTCCGTTTGGTACAGGAAATGCCCGTCGCGTCTAATGTTCATCTAATGCTTGCTGACCGGCAGGGAGAGGCGGCTGTGATTGAAATGATTGATGGGCAAAAAAAGGTGAGAAGGCCGGAGCGTGGATTTATTGCGGCTACGAACCATCCGCTCGCTGATCACACGGCAAAAGGGTTGACGAAACATCATTCTGTTGTCAGGTACGACATGTTAATTCAAGCTTTAGAAGAACAGCCGTCAAGCGAGTCTCTTACGGAACTATTTCAGGCAGAATACCCTGCTGGTCTGACTGTGCACAATTATGAAGAGCTGTTTGGGACGATGCGAACCGTCATGTTTCGGCCGGAGGAAGGGACGATGGAGTATTGCTTTGGCTCTCCCGTCTATCATCCTACCTATTCATTAAAGGTCGGGGGCACACTGCCATTTCATGAACTAACGATTCAATTTCATCAAAAGGATTATGGACCTTCCTTTTGGAGAAACGTGTGAGTCTTTCATTTTGTCACAACCTGTGTGCCAAATTTAGATCAACTTCAGGTTGCATCGATCAGTGAAAGCGTTTTATATTAAAGTGTGACAATAGACCTATTTAAGCAGAAGGAGGCATTTCATGTACATAACGGCACGAGAACAGAAAGTGATCAAATATATGATTCAGCAAAATCGTTATGTCACCATTCGTGAGATCGCCGATTCTGTTCAAGTAAGTACAAGAACCATTCATAGAGAACTTAAATCCATTAAACCTATTTTAAAGAATTACAACCTATCACTTGATAAACAGCCGGGGAAGGGCTTGAAGGCGGTCGGTGAACAGGAAGACAAACAGCGGCTTCTGTCTCATATTTCAAATGAAGATCAAATTGAATATAGTTCTGATGAACGGAAGCTCTTAATCCTGTGTGCCCTGCTTGAAGCAAAAGAACCGGTGAAATTATATACACTTGCAGCCGACTTGCAGGTTACAAATGCGACCATCAGCTACGACTTAGATGAACTGACGGACTGGATCGCTCCCTACGGTTTACTGCTTATCCGCAAGCGTGGGTACGGCATTGAATTAAAAGGGCCTGAGGAAGCCAAACGAAAAATTGTCGGGAACCTGATCGTTGACCGTCTCGACATTCAATTATTTCTCGAAACGATTGAGATGAATATTAAACATCGAACGAAAGCGACTGAAAAGGTGTTTGGGGTAGTCAGTCGAGGACAGCTGCTCAAGGTAGAAAGGCTGCTCTTTCATTTGAAAAACAGACTCTCTCTCTCGTTGTCAGATAGTGCCTATATTGCACTTGTCGTTCACTTAACCTATGCCATTGAACGCATTCAAATCGGTGAAACCATTCGGATGGAAGAGGAAGAATTGCTTGAATTAAAGCGGACGAAGGAATTTGAATCTTCACTCAGAATCGCACGAGCATTAGAACGCATGTTTAATGTAGAGATTCCTGAAGCGGAGGTCGGCTACATGACCATCCATTTGCGTAGTGCAAATCGAAGCTTTACGGCAGAATACCGCATTGATGAGATTGAGTTAGATATTGCGCTGAGAACGAAGAAACTCATTGACTTTATTTCTCATAAAACAGGCTACCATTTAAATGAAAACGATTCATTGTATGAGGGACTCGTGTCTCATCTTGAACCAGCTATGAACCGTTTAAAAGAAAAGATGCGGATTTACAATCCGCTCACACAACAAATAAAAAAAGACTACTTCTTGCTGTTCATGGCGATTGAAGAAGGTGTGGAGCGCTTCTTTCCTGAGATCGAATTTCCAGAGGATGAAATTGCCTTTATCGTGCTTCATTTTGGTTCGGTGCTTGAAATTAAAAAAGAAGAAACAAAGATTCATGCATTGGTCGTTTGCTCAAGCGGCATCGGTTCGTCCAAAATGCTCGCATCACGATTAAAAAAAGAATTGCCTGAGATCGCCAAATTCGATCTATCTTCCTTAATGGAGCTAAAGGAAATCGACGCTGCGAGCTATGACATGATCGTATCAACCGTGCCGATCCCCTATGAGCATATTGATTACATTATGGTCAGCCCGCTCTTAAACGAGGATGACGCAGTGCGGGTCAAGTCTCATATTAAACGAAAAATTCCTTATCTGATTGAGAAAAAAAGAGCGCAGGAATCTGCAAAAGAATCGGTGGAGGAAACGGTTGATATGATAGGAATGGCAGAGCAAATCACGAATTATATGTCAGTGATTCGCAGCATCTTGTCCCATTTTACAATCGAAAAAAAGAGGACGACGGAGCAGCATGAGTCAACAATGAGAGCGCTGATGCGTCAGGTTGAAAGTCAAGGCTATTTAGAACGTGCAGACGAAGTGACAGCCGGTTTACTTGAGCGTGAGCAGCAAGGTGGTTTAGGCATTCCAGGAACCGAGTTTGCTCTTTTTCACTTAAAGCATGATCTCATTAAGAAACCGGTCTTTCATATCTATGATCTTGATGAGGCATATGAGATCAAAAGCATGGATGGCGGGCAGCAGCTTATGTCCAGAATGCTCCTCATGCTGGCGCCGCTAGAGCTTGGCAAAGAAGGGTCTGAAATGTTTAGCCTGATCAGTTCATCCATCATTGAAAGCGAAGAAAGCATGGCGCTTTATGGACAAGGAACAAAGGAAGAGATTGAACAGAAATTACATCAACTTTTTTATCAATTTGTCAAAGAGGCAAAATGGTAAGAAAAAAGCCGAGAGCTTATTCGCTTCTCGGCTTTTTTGCTGTGACACAGACAGCGAGGGTGGGACGAATCTCTTCATATTCAACGGAAAACTGATCAAATCCAGCAAATTCTAAATCATTGAGGATGCTTTCGCCCATTTCTTTTGTCCGATTGGCGTCCGCTCCTTTTTCTCTTGGCTGCATCACAATGACGAGTGTTCCGCCCGGCTTCAAGGTGTGATAAAGGTTGAGTGCGCCAGCCTTTGGGTCATCCCAAATCGTATAATTGTTAACAGAAAGTACTTTGTCATACTGATCTGTCGGCAGGCGCGTTTTTTCAATTTTCCCGACATACAGCCGGACCTGCTTCTCTTTGGATCGTTTCTTTATACGCGAATGCGCCTGTTCCTTCATAGTTGAAGAAGCATCTAGTCCATCAATGTGAAGATCGTCATAATGCTTGAGCATATGTTTGATGCTATAGCCGGGGCCATAGCCTATTTCCAATATGTTTTCACCATCTGATAAATCTAAATGCTGGATCGCCCATTGATTCAGTGCCTTATTTTCATTTGCCATAATAAAACCTGCGATGCTTCCGAGCCAGCCTTTTGGTCTGCTAAAGGTTTTAGAAATGGTTGACAGCATGTGAGAACGCTCCTTTTTTATGTTTATGTAACCCATTTTCCCCACCCTGAAACCTGTCAATTTTCAAAACGCATTGATGACGCATAGGGATGTTTGAGTAAAAAAATGAAGTGGTAATGAAAGGATACATCAACAAATCAAGGAGGAGCTTACACATGGATTTACGTGAATACTTAACAAATGGCATTCCGCGCCAAACGCAGGATCAGCAGCCAGGCAGTGAAAGAGAAATGAATCCTGCGCCGATCTATGAGGATGAATCGTATAAAGGGTCTGGTAAGCTAAAAGGAAAAGTAGCGCTGATTACAGGTGGAGACAGCGGAATTGGACGTGCCGTTTCTGTCGCGTATGCCAAAGAAGGAGCTCATGTCGCGATCGTATACTTAAATGAACATGAGGATGCAGAGGATACGCAAAAACGTGTAGAACAGGAAGGCGTCAAATGTTTAACAATTGCAGGGGATGTCGGGGACGAAGCCTTTTGCGAGAAAGCGGTAGAAAAGACAGTTGAAGCCTTTGGACAGCTGGACATCTTAGTCAATAATGCGGCCGAACAGCATCCGAAAGAACGTATTCAAGATATTTCTAGTGAACAGCTTCACCAAACCTTTAGAACCAATTTCTATTCTTATTTTTATTTTACGAAGAAGGCACTCGATTACTTAAAACCGGGAAGTTCCATTATTAATACAACATCTATTAACCCGTATCGAGGCAACAAAGTGCTCATTGATTATACGGCGACAAAAGGGGCCATCAACGGCTTTACTCGTTCTATGGCACAGTCGCTTGTGAAAGATGGTATTCGGGTAAACGGTGTGGCGCCCGGCCCAATTTGGACGCCGCTCATTCCATCTACATTTGATGAAGACAGTGTCGAAAACTTCGGGGCCGAGACGCCAATGGGAAGACCAGGACAGCCTGTGGAGCATGTAGGCTGCTATGTACTGCTTGCTTCGGACGAATCGTCTTATATGACGGGACAGACACTTCACGTCAACGGCGGTTCCTTTATGAATACATGATCAATAAACACGCCGCCCAGCTTTGATTGGGCGGTGTATTTAGTATTTCTTCCGATTCTTCTGTACAGATGAGACAGACCATATGATAATGCCCACAACAACCGCTGCAATAACAAGTGAACTCAAATGGAACATCGTTTCATGATGCATATTCAATTTCCCCTTTCAATGTGTCCGTTTTTTATAGCATCAGCTAGAAGATGTCTTTTTATGAAAAACACATTTCTTTGTTTAATGAATGGATTGTCGTGGAAACCTAAGAGTACGGATGACATTTTGAAGGAGTGAAGATACATGTCACAAGAAGAGTTAAAGCAAAAGGTAATGAACTTATTAGACGAACAAAAAGTGGGAACATTGGCGACTGTTGAACAAGATAAGCCGCATACCCGCTATATGACTTTTTTTCATGAAGGGCTGACATTATATACACCAACAAGCAAAGAAACACATAAAGCGGATGAGATTGAAAAAAATCCGAATGTTCATATTCTCATTGGTTATTCAGGTGAAGGATTTGGGGACACATATGCAGAAATCGCAGGTAAAGCCACATTAACTGATGATCCAGAACTGATCGACCGCCTTTGGTCTGATGAGATGGAGAAATGGTTTAAAGGAAAAGATGATCCAAACCTAGTAATCCTTAAGATTGACCCAACCTCCATTCGTTATATGAACGAAGGAAACCGGACACCAGCAGAATTATCACTTTAACACTTGCGTAAGTTGGGGGAACGTGTTATAGTTTTATATTAAGTGTTGAAATAGCAAATAAATAAAGAAAGTAAACTTTCTTTTTTCTATGACATAATGAGAAGCAATAGAGCTTCTACTTGATAAGAACGAGACGCTGTCAAAGCGAACAAACTTATTCTTTTCCTTCTGCAACCGCCCCCTATAAAAGCGGAAGAATGGAAAAAAGACGTTTTGATTTACAATTCACACTGGCACGGCTTCGGAGCCGTAAGGACGAATGAGAGGTAGGGCTTTCGTTGTCTTGTTATCCAGAACTTCCATGGCGTTTACTTTCAAACGTAGGTTCACTCGGAACACATATGACACACTGATATGATCGAATCTTAATTCATACACTCCGTGACGGAGATTAAACATTGATTATTTATTTGCATGAAAAGAGTAAGAAACGGGCTGCCATCTATTTGGCAGCCTTTTTTAGGTTAAAAGCGGACACCATCCGCATGACATCCCCTTCAAAAAGATTCGCCGCTAACAATAGAACAACGAACACTCATCGACAGAAAGAGGAAATGCTTCATCATCACTCACTTCGCCCTTTCTTCTGATATCTCCAAATCCGGCCAATAAAAAAGAACATCACCGTAAACAAAATAGAGAAGATCAACATGTCCAGCAGTGTCACGCCTCTATCTGGATGCACAACCCCAAACCAAACCCATTGAAGAACAAAAGAGATAGCAAAATAAAAGATGGATTCTTTCATGAAATTCTCCTTTTCACTTGTTTTTTTGATTGTTTAGCCACACCATCCAGATGAAGAAGGAACAAATGGCGCATGCGAGCAAAGTGACAGGCGGCAAGGTGTACCAGCTAGTCAGCCCCTTTACAAAGCACATATAAAAAAAGAAAATGGTCATAGATACGAGCAGCCATTGCTTGAACCAACGGGGAACACGCAGCCAAGCCGCTAGAATGATCGATGATAGCTTATCCATTGAGATAACATCCTTTTTTTGAATCTGATTGGATTTTATCGTAAACAATCAAATATGTAAAATATGGATTTAGAAAGTTGGAATGGTATTTTTCTAGCATGAAACATTCTCGCTGCACTGACGTATAAGAAAAAGGAACTCCATGAAAGGAAGCGATCAAGTGAAAAGAATACCAGTGATTTTCCTCAGGTATATTGTCTTCTTTATTCCAGCAATCATTCTTAGTGTCTTGGTGTGGAACCATTACCAAGATGATTTGTCAGCAGGGAAAGCGACGCAATATGACGTCAAACAAATATTTACATTCGATGAAGGAAAACGAGTAGTGAGTGCTGTATCAAAAAACCAGCAGCTCCATTTTGCAATGTATGATCCTCAATCAGGAAAAAGAATCAGTGAATGGATAACGGAAAGCGATACGTTTAATGAAATGCTGCCATCTATTCAAGGGAACCATCTCTTACTTGCTTTAAAAAATAAAGACGATCAGCTGTTGATCGAAAAACTGTCTCCAAGCGGAGCAAAGAAAGAACTCGTCAAGCAAAACTTACAGATTCCCTCATTTTTAAAAACGAATACATATCAATGGAATGGACGTCTCGTGTTTACAGGAGAAATGGAAGGCGCTGCTGCGGTCCTCGGTGAGCTAAAGAATGGTCAGTTTCATGTCCACAATCTCAGCGAGCTGAAGCTACCAGCAAGACCTGTTTCCATCGATGTCGTCATGAATTCTTTTAGAGGGCAGACCCCATTCCCTATGTTTGAATTGACTTTGAAAAATGACCAGAAGGCGTATGTCAGCGGAATCTCAAACGAGAAGCATCAGCTTGGGGTCTATGTCTCCAAAAGTGCAGAACCGTTTAGCCTCATTGAAGATAAAGTCGTGCAGCAACTGAAAAAAACGATCGGATCTTCACAAAACGTTGCTGTCGCTGTCGAATCCAACTATCCAAAAAGACCAAGGAAAGTGGATGCAGAGGGAAGGCTTGGGGAAGTCGTCCCAACACCAAAACCGATGTACCAAACCTTTATCTACCAGCTGAATGAAGAAGAAGTTCTTCTTTTAGGCTCTACAGCAAAGGACGAAGCAAAAGGCAAGCTGACTGGTTATATTTATAATCATCGCACGAATAAGGCGACGTCTGCCAGCAAGCTGTCTCAGTCGTTGTCATATGAATCTTTACAAAAAGAAGATCTCTCTTTTCATAAAAATGTGAAGAGCAATTGGCTCTATTATTCACTTGGCAACCAATTAACGGGGGCCTTTGAGACGAAAAGCAAACAGCTAAAGGAATTTCCTTTGCAAAAGGTCATCTCAATCGAAAATGCCAGTCCAGCCCACCAAACGTCTGTTGACACCTTTATACAATATGTCATGAAGGGCGGACCACTCATTCTCAACTGGGTGATATGGATCTTTATCCCACTGCTGTTATTTGTGCTAGCGATCTTCCTGCCACCGATTTTGAGACTGGTGAGAAAGAACAAGATAAAAGACAGTGTCACATTAGAAGCCAATATTGTATCAGTCAAAGAAACGGGTACCTACATCAACGAACAGCCGCTGGTCAACATGCAACTTCAATTTCAATATGATGGGAGAAATATCGAGAAGGCGGTTAAAACGGTTGTATCCTATACTCAGATACCGCAACCGGGTCAGCGTATCGCCATTCTCTACAATCCGAAAAAGAAAAAAGCGATGCTCTTAAAAGAAGGTGACTTCTCGCAGCCAAGCGAGCCAAAGTTCATCAAAGGCGCTATTTTAAGAAACATAGAATCATATGGAACCGTAGGACGAGGCACCGTCTTATCACTTACATTTGAAGCAGATCAGAAAAGGTATACCATTCCGATGATTCAAGCCGCTGGTTTTGAATTTAGAACAGGAGAAAAAGCCGATCTCGTCGACATCAGTGGTCAGCTGAAAATGGCAGCCTATGGGCATGAAGTGCGGAATCGTTCGGGGAAAGACGTGACATTGACAGGAACGATCCAACGGGTGAAGCAATATCCAGTCACAATTCATGATCAGAAGCCTATTATGCTGGATGTGACGGTTTCTAGCGGAGATCAATCCATCACAAAAACGGTCAGCCAATTCATCCCTGATCATATGGAGGTCGCGCCAGGAACTCAAATCACGATGCAGACAAAACAAGAAGAGCTGGATAAAGAAATCAGTCTTATGCAAGAGAAACAAGGAAGTGCAAAAGTGACCCATGTCACATTTTCCGGTGTCATCGGCAACCAGCCGTTAGCGATCATTCAGATTGAGAGAGAAGGCGTGATGTATGAAGTGAAACAGCCAATCGATCCGATCACTAGCGTCTTGCCAGGTGATGAATTATGGGTGGCATATCACGAAATGACACGTCAAGCAGCCATTGTGAAATATGCATCGATTTAAAAAATACGTCAGCGTGTAGAAAAAGGGCTAAAACGAATATCGTTTTAGCCCTTTTTGATTAAGCTTTTGTATCATACTGGCGAAGCACCTTGTCATAGGCGAAGTTGCCGAAAGGAATGAATGCCGCAAAGAATCCGGCGATGGACCATTTCAAATGCCAGCGAACTTTAAAGGTCACATATGCCAAAACGAGCATATAGATCACAAACAATGCGCCATGAAGAGAGCCCACAATGGTGACCGCCATCGGAATATCCGCAAAATATTTTAGAGGCATGGCAATTAAAAGAAGGGTTAAAAGAGACATACCCTCAATAAACCCCGCCTGTCTCAGACGGCTAATACTTGTATGCATATACAAATCCTCCTGTATAAAAGCTAGTTTCTCATCTTCTAATATAAACGAAAGATCGCCTGAACATGCTGAAATCTACGAAAAATTCAAAATATGTTCATGTTATTTTTAAAAAATGTCTTTTTTATACTTAATTTATTCAGAATTTTTCTTCTTTAAAGTGTTTAAGTCATTATGCATTTTCCATAGATTTTTATCGCCATTGTAGTAAAAATATTTTTTTGATATGAAGTGTTCGTTTTTATAAGAAAGATTTAATAACATGGATTTTTCTAAGATATCTGCAGAAACTTTTTTTGTTTGTTTTAACCTAAGGTCGAGTAAAAAAGATGTAATTAAAATTCCCACTACATAAGGTGCAAAAAAAATAGTACCAACACTTATAATATTTGCTTTGGAGAAATTACTTAAATATGTTTTAAAGTTAGAGAAATTATTCTGAATCTCTGCGATATCAATATCCTTGTAGTATTCCCAATTTTTAAGTTCGTTTAAAGAAATTGATGTAAAACTTGTACTCACAAAGAAAAATATGGCTAATGAGCTTAATGTTAAAGTGATATTGCTTATTTTAAAAGCAGTACTTAATTGCTCAAGTTGATATGCTGGATGGATAATTACAGTTATGCATAAAAATACAGTTGAGTAGATAGATAGTGTTATAAACTCGTATGAGTGGCTTTCAATTACATAGGAAAGACTAATTAAAGTTTTTAGCGAAAATACGTTATAAAGTTGTACAAAAAATTCTTGTCTAATATTACCAGATTCTATTGGTAAAAAACTCAAAAGTAAAGATATCATAGATATAAAAGAGACAATAATTAAAAACAATGTGAATAATCCTAAAAATGTTACACTAATAATACAACAGAATCTGAAAATATAACTATTTTTACTTATTGCAAGTCCACTAAAAAATAAACATATAATAAAGCATAAGAAAGAAATTGTATGAAAATTGCTGAAATAATGATATCCGAGATATTTAAATGTTATAAATCCTAAAATCAAAGTCAATATAGAAATGTATATATAGGTTTTCCCTCTAGCTACACGATCTGATTTAAACCCTGGTTCACTAATGTCTATATTTTTGAAATTCTTGAATGAATTAATTATACTCACTATTTTTAATATCCATGTAAAAGGGATTAGTAGTATAGAGATAAGTAATAAATATTCATTTTCAGAAAATAATATCATAGTAATAATAAAATAGAGGAGAGATGTCGAGCAGAGATCAAAAAAAGATACGTTGTGTATGTAATTATTAATTATTTTCATAAATTGCTCCTAATTTGTAAAATAATTTAATTAAATATAACATTGCCAGAATTTATTTTCTAGAAGATCATTGAATTTTTTAGCCATTAGAACCGCATCTCCACGTCTGCTATAATAAAAGGATGGATAGAAGAAAGAGATGTGAAATCTAGTGTCAAAAACAGTTGTATTAGCAGAGAAACCTTCGGTAGGACGTGACCTTGCACGTGTGCTGAAGTGTCATAAAAAAGGAAATGGTTTCTTAGAAGGAGATCAATACATTGTCACGTGGGCGCTTGGCCACTTGGTGACACTGGCTGATCCAGAAGGCTACGGGAAAGAATTTCAATCCTGGCGTCTAGAGGATTTACCAATTATTCCAGAACCACTCAAGCTTGTCGTGATGAAAAAGACAGGGAAACAGTTTCAAGCGGTCAAAGCGCAGCTGGCGAGAAAAGATGTAAAAGACATTGTCATCGCAACAGATGCTGGACGTGAAGGGGAGCTTGTGGCAAGGTGGATTCTTGAAAAAGCCCATGTGAAAAAGCCTCTAAAACGTTTATGGATTTCGTCTGTTACAGACAAAGCCATTCAAGAAGGGTTCAAACGATTAAAAGACGGCAGAGAGTATGATAACCTGTATCGCTCGGCGGTTGCGCGTGCAGAGGCAGACTGGATTGTAGGAATCAACGCAACAAGAGCGCTGACAACGAAGTTCAATGCGCAGTTATCCTGTGGACGTGTGCAAACGCCAACGATTGCTATGATCGCCAAGCGAGAGGAAGACATTCAGCAATTCCAGCCGAAGTCGTTCTTTGGGCTGACGGCACAAGTAGACGGACTGACGCTGACTTGGCAGGATGCAAAGACCAAACAAAACCGTACATTCCAAGAGGATGTAGTGACGGAGCGCTTGGCAGCCTGTAAAGGAAAACCTGCAGTGATTGATGCACTGAAAAAAACAGCGAAAAAAGCCTTTGCTCCAGGATTGTATGACCTGACAGAATTGCAGCGTGATGCCCATAAACGCTACGGTTTTTCAGCAAAAGAAACACTGTCTACACTTCAGCGTCTGTATGAACAGCATAAGCTTGTGACGTACCCGCGTACAGATTCACGTTTTATTTCGGCAGATATCGTTCCCACATTAAAAGATCGACTCAAAGGAATGAACGTTAGACCTTACGCGCAGCATGTGAATCGCATTCTACAATCAGGCATTAAAGCACATAAAGGTTTTGTCAACGATGCCAAAGTGTCAGATCACCATGCGATCATTCCAACCGAGGAAGAGCTGTATCCGGGTGCATTAAGTGATAAAGAGCGTAAATTATATGACCTGATTGCCAAGCGATTCCTCGCTGTACTGATGACCCCTTTTGAATATGAGGAAACCACAGTGATCGCCAAGATCGGCAGTGAGACATTCACAGCGAAAGGAAAAATTGTGCAATCAGCCGGCTGGAAAGCCGTGTACGATGATTCCTATGAAGACGAGGAATCAGCTGAAGCAGATCAGCACTTGCCGGCATTAACAGAGGGGCAGTCACTTGACGTACGCCAATTAAAAGAGACAAAAGGCGAAACGAAACCTCCTGCTCGTTTTAACGAAGCGACCCTTTTATCTGCCATGGAGAACCCGTCTGCATTTATGGAGAACAAGGAAAAAGACTTAGTGAAAACCCTTGGCGAAACGGGTGGATTGGGGACAGTGGCAACTCGAGCTGATATCATTGAGAAACTGTTTAACAGCTTCTTAATTGAGAAAAAAGGCAAAGACATCTTCATCACATCGAAAGGGAAGCAGCTGCTTTCTTTAGTACCTGAAGATTTAAAGTCACCTGCGTTAACAGCGGAATGGGAACAAAAGCTTTCTAAAATTGCGAAAGGCCAATTGAAAGCTTCTCAATTCATGAGTGAAATGAAGTCATATGCAAAACAAGCCGTATCTGAAATCAAACAAACGAACCAAACCTTTAAGCATGACAACATGACAGGCACACATTGCCCTGACTGCGGAAAACTCATGTTAAAAGTGAACGGGAAAAACGGTACCATGCTTGTTTGTCAGGATAGAGAATGTGGACATCGAAAAAATGTGGCAAAGAAAACAAATGCACGCTGCCCGAACTGTCATAAAAAGCTTGAGCTACGAGGAGAAGGTGATGGCAAAATATTTGCCTGTGTTTGTGGTCATAGAGAGAAACTGTCTGTTTTCGAAAAACGCAAATCACAATCCAATCAAAAACGAGCCAGTAAGCACGATGTGTCTAAATATATGAAAAAACAAAAGAAAGTGGAAGAACCAATCAATAACGCACTTGCAGAACAATTGAAGAAACTAAAATTAGATCAATAGTTGTGTAAAAACCCATGTGAATTCGCATGGGTTTTTTGTTTGTTCGAGTATTTTGACATGTTGTTTTTCTGTAAATGGGAATATGTAAGCGAAAAGACTCGTAATTTGGTATAAAATATTTATTTTCATTTAAACAGAAACGCTCTATAATAAATCGTTAGATGCTTAGAGAGAATAAGGATTGAAAGGGGACACGAATGGATACACCCATATATCGTACAGCTATCGCTATACTCATTGTCATTCTACTAGGCGGATGTACCTGGAAACAGCAGCAACATTCAGCTCAACCAGAACCTGCAAAGCCAGTATTGTCAGGAGAGTACTTTATGACTCACCACTTAATGACAGACCAAGGCATGATTCGAACCTCGCTTGCGGAACAGCCTACTTACTTATCAGAATCGCTCGGACTTTGGATGGATTATCTTGTTAGAAAAAAAGATCAAACATCTTTTGATCAACAGGTAGACGTCCTGCGCACTCAATTCTTACTGGAACATGATCTTCTTAGCTGGCAAATCGAATCTCATCAAAAAAGCCAAGTCAATGCTTTAGTTGATGACTTACGTGTAGTAACAGCGCTTCAAAAAGCAGATCAATTGTGGCAGAAGTCAGTGTATCAAACCACAGCTAAAAAAATCGCAAAAGCGTTAAAAGACAAAAACATGTTCAAGGGTATGTTGACCGACTATTATGATGCATCGACAAAGCAAACTTCACACACAATCACACTTTCATATCTTGACCCAAAAGCAATCAAAGAACTAGTATCCCTCCACCTATTCACAGAACAAATGATGAACAACCAATTGGCCATTCTACAAAATGCACCGAGACAAAAAGGATTTTTTCCAAAATCCTATGACATAGCGAAGAAAGTCTACTCATTTGATCAGGAAATCAACTTGATCGACCAGCTTTATACGGCTCTTTATGCCGAACGTGCACAGGTTGATACAACAGTCATCATGAAATGGCTGAAAACCAACTTCCAAAAGGAAGGAAAACTGTATGGACGATATAAACTGAGCACATTACAGCCAGCAGTGACGTATGAATCGCCTTCAGTCTATGCACTGGTGATCTTATATGCACTCAAACAAGGAGAAGATGATTTTGCAAAAGACGTCTATCACCGAATGAAAGAGCTGCAAATCCAAGATCCTCTCAAGCCTTATTACGGAGGCTATATGAACGAAAAAGATACACACTCATTTGATAATTTATTGCCTCTAATTGCAGAAAGGGAGCTTCTAAATGAAAAGGTTATTCAGTAACACCTATCGCACGTATTATACGCTGCTCCTCACGTTTGCGGGACTCATTTTATTTATGGGCTACTTGAATGGACGTGATGCGGAGAGTGTCATGATCATCACACTCACATTTGTCGTGATAGGATGCGGTATTTTATTTGGTATTTTGCCAGCATTGGTTTTTACTTTGTTGATTTTGTTCTTTATAGGAAGCGGGATGTTCTTTACAGAGCTCGGTCACACAAATTCACTCTTTTCTAATCAAACGTTGCAAGATGTCGTGATATGGGGCGTGGCACTTCTCTTTTTTGCTATTTCTGCTGGAAACGTGCATGAGCGAATCAAAACGATGCGTTACACCATTGACCAACAAAAGAGGGCCATCAAACAATTTGTAGCGATTGACTCAACCACAGGCTTTGACAATGCAGAGCGGATGAGGCTCGAATTGTCTGAGGAAATGAAACGAGCAGAACGATATAAACAGCCATTCGTCTTTATCCTTCTTCATATGCACTACTCAGCGGAATTCAAAACATTATATGGAGAAAAAGAAATGCAGCATCTTTTCCAGCAACTCAGTATGAAGATTCGCGAAAGTGTGAGAGAAACCGATAAGAAATTTCGATTATCCGAAGAACGAATCGGGCTGCTGCTCACTCACACACCTGCAGAAAACGTCTCGATCGTTCTTGAAAAGCTAAAGGACAAACTGCAAACGCATGTCCTGCTAAATGGTCGTGAAGTAACCTTAACTTTTCATGTCTGTCATTTAACAAGCAGCTCGGACTATGGGACACCAGAGCAATTTTTAGAAGAACTAGAAAACGAGATGATGATGAATGAACTTTAATGTTTTGACGAAATGTTGTTTGTTAATCGTTCTTTTCTCTATGCTTTCGATCAAAGACAGTACATCAGCCGGTGCACTTGAGAAAGAGTCAAGGACCCTCATCGTCTATTCCACACAATCAGGTGAGACAACGCCAACTGTTCATATGCTTGATGTACTTGTGGGGCATTTTTCCACACGAACGACCATTTTATCTGATGAACAAATCACTGAAAAGAACCTCAATGACTCTCAGCTAGTTATCTATATAGGTGAAGAAAAGAGAACGTTGAAAGCACAAACCATTCGTCTCATAAACGAATCAAAACGTTTAATCGCAATAGGATACAATGCGGAACAGCTTCGTCCATTCTCGAAGCTTACTTTTCACAAACAAGATCACATCAGTCAAATCAAAGATACTGATGATCAAGAATACCGTCAGCTAGAGAGAGGAATCACAGCTCAGACGGTTCAAGGGACAGATCTGCAACGTAAATTCTTATTGAAGAAAAATCAAGCTGAACAGCCATTTGTGATTCAAACAAAAGAAGGTGCGGCATATGTCGGAATGCTAAATATGTTTCAGCACGACAAGCTACTTGCAGAGGTGCTTGAAAGTCTCCTGCCGGCTTCTAGTCAGACGAAGACAAAGTACTTACAGCTTGGGAAGATTAACCCCGTCACGGATGAGAAGAAGTTACTTGAACTTGGACGATACGTAACAGCTCGCCATATCCCTTTTCTGCTGGCGGTGACCCCTATATGGATTGATCCAGCAACAGGAGATGAAGTGACGCTCAGTGACCGGCCTAAACTTGTCCACGTGTTAAAACAATTGCAAAGCAATGGAGCTAGTGTCGTTCTTCACGGGTTTAGCCGTACGTATCGAACGGAGGAGTCGGGTAAAGGCTTTGAATTCTGGGATGTAAAGTACGATCAGCCCGTTACGTCAAATGAACCAGAGAAAGCTGATCAGCAGCTGAACAAAAGCTTTTTTCCGAATGAAAAAGATTTTAATGCGTATATCACATCCAATCAACATCAAGAAGCCATCTATACAGAAGAAAAGCTGACAAAAGGCATTGAACTGCTCGCGCAGCAGGGGTTATATCCGCTTGCATTTGAAGTGCCAAATGACGCCATTTCCCTGCAAGGATATGAAGTGATTTCCCGCCATATGTCCAGTCTATTTGGGCAGGTGCAGCTCTCAGACCGTACATGGAAAACAAGAAGTGCATCACCATTTTTGTCGACACCCGCCATGCTTCATGGCATGACTTTATATCCTGAACAGTCTATAGATACAGCGTCTGACCAAGAAGGTGCAAACATACTGACTGAGCAAACAATTCAATCCTTGCAGCATATCCAATCCGCCGCCATTGGGCTGTCCTATGATGTGGAAGCGGGGATAGATGGGCTGCAAGATGTAATCACACAAATGGATGCGATCCCTTCTAGTGAATGGCTAGATTTAAAGAAAACAAAACAGACTGTTCAAACTCAGAATGTCCAGATCAAAACAGCAGGAAATGGACAGATTCAAATAGAGCAATCCAATATAGCTGAACCAAAAACAAACAAACGAAGCGGGATGGAAAATATGCTTCGAATACTCACAATGGTGGTGCTGCTCTTTATTGTGGCATTTGCTTTTTACACATTGTATTTAAGGCTGACGATGAAAAAACGGATCTTTAAGGAGAGAAAATCAGGTGGCTGATATCTTATTTTACCTATCATTAATACTGATTTGGATCATGCTCCTATATCATATGTTTCTGATGCAGGGAGGCTTTCAGCACTATTTAACTTACGAAAAAGTGCTGCCTAAATGGACGAAACAAGGGAAAGATCTGCCGACCGTCAGCATTCTCATTCCAGCACATAATGAAGAAGTGGTCATTCGGCAGACGCTAAAAGCCATGGTCCAGTTATCCTATCCCAAACACCTTCTTGAAATCATTGTGATTAATGACAATTCCTCTGATCGTACAGGGGAGATTGTGCAATCATTTAGTGAGCAATACGATCATGTCCATATGATTGAAACAAAGCCGCCATTTGCAGGGAAGGGGAAATCTACTGCACTGAATGAAGGCTTGAAGGCTTCGACAGGAGACGTTATTTGTGTATACGATGCAGATAATATGCCTGAAAAGAAAGCCGTCTACCATTTGGTTCTTGGATTATTGAATGATCCTAAAGCAGGTGCTGTTGTCGGGAAATTCAGGGTCATCAATGCAGCCAAAAACCTCCTGACAAAATTCATTAACATAGAAACGATCTGCTTCCAGTGGATGGCGCAAGGCGGGAGATGGAAATGGTTTGGCATTGCGACAATACCAGGCACCAACTTTGCGATCCGTCGGCACATTTTAGAAGAGCTTGGCGGCTGGGATGTCCATGCACTAGCTGAAGACACTGAATTAACGATTCGTGTGTATAACCTGGGCTATGTGATTCGGTTCTTTCCTGCTGCGATTACATGGGAACAAGAGCCTGAAACATGGAAAGTCTGGTGGCGGCAGAGAACACGCTGGGCTAGAGGCAACCAATATGTTGTGCTCAAATTTTTAAGACAGTTTATGAAATTAAAACGAAAACGAATGATTTTCGATTTATTTTATTTTTTCTTTACGTATTTCTTATTTTTCTTTGGTGTACTGCTCTCCAACGGCATTTTTATCGTAAACTTATTCGTTGATCTTCACTTATCTGTGGGAGCTGTGGCACTCATCCTATGGGGATTAGCCTTCTTCCTCTTTTTAACAGAAGTGATGATTACGTTAAGCATAGAGAAAACAGAGCTGACCAAACAAAATATTCTCATTGTCGTTCTCATGTACTTTACCTATTCCCAAGTATGGATTGCGCTTGTTGTGTACTCCTTATGTGTAGAGGCGAAAAGTCGATTATTGAAACAAGAAGTGAAATGGTACAAAACCGAGCGTTACAATCAACAACAAAAGAAAAGCGGGTGACATATTGAAATCGTTAAAATGGTTGATTTATATATTAGGATTATCCTTAGCGATCCAGCCTTTTTTCATGGCAGGTCAAGCAATGGCGCAATCCAACCGAGTTCAAGTCAAAGATGATTGGGTTCAACCTTCAAAAGAAAGTAAAACAAAAACGCAGCATCTATCAGAAGACGTAGTGACCTTATATGGACAAGAAGACCGCACTGAATTTACCTATCAAGTGGATCAGGAAAAAACAGAGTCAAGCACATTGACGTTCAATATAGAGGCTTCACCATTATTGATTTCACCTTCCTCATTCACTGTTATGATTGATGGAGAGATCGAAAAGACCATCCCTGTATCAGGGAAAAACCAGAAAAAGTCGATTCAAATCAAGTTGAACAAAGCACAATTGAAAAAAGGTACTCACCGCATTCAGGTCACATTTTATGGTGTTTTAAAAGAAGGCGTGTGTATCAACCAAGAGACACCTGCTAATTGGCTAAAAGTGTATCCTGAAAGTGAACTTACATTCAAAGGAATCCAGACAAAAGATTTCACATTAGATAGCTTTCCATCACCTTTTATTCAAACAGGTGATCAGAAAGAACAGACAGACATTGTAATTCCTAATTCACCGGATGCAGCTGAATTAGAAGCAGCCATCAAAGTATACCGTACGTTGAAAAACAAAGATCGCCAAAAAGAGATCAAACTTATCCAAGAAAAGGACATCAAGCAAGTGGCTCACCCAACGATTGCTGTGGGAGCTATAGGAAGCTGGGATGGACGGATGAAAACGATTGAACAAGCTGCAGGAATTAAAACGAAAAGCAGTCATCTTACGTTAGCGATGAGAACTTTGACAGCAAAGAAAACAAAACAGCCCATTCTATTTGTGACAGCGGAAAAGCCTGTGACAATCGCTGAAAAAATCAATGTTCTAACTCAGTCAGAATTAACGGATCAACTGACTGGAACAGACCTAGTGCTTCAAAAAGCTGCAGCTCAAACGTCTAAACCATCTCACAAGATTCGTTTGAAAGATTTTGGCGGAGATGATGTCACGGTTGGGACCAACAAGACGGCATCCGACCACTACTATTATCCGAAAGCGCTACTGGCTAACCAAAAATCAGGTGCAAAGCTCAATCTTTCATTCAAAAAATCTGATACAGCGGCAAGCAAAACAGAACGGTTAACTGTTATGATCAATGACGAACCGCACGACGTACCATTAGCAAAACTAGGCAGCAAAGATGCGAATGGATTCTATCATGTCTCGATTCCAGTAGATTCAAAGATACTTCAAAAAAATGAATATATTGATTTGCAATTTGTCACAAGTGGTTTTAAAAACATGGAATCCTGCAGACATACGGATGAAGAAGGCTGGATATTCATTGACAAAAATAGCTCTCTTCAAATACCAGAAGGAACAACGAGTGAAAAGCCAGATTTAGCCGCATGGCCGCTCCCGTTCACTTCGAAAAATACATTGATCATCATACCAGATCAAATCAAACGTGAAACAATCAATCAAATGGCCATGTTGACGGAATCTTTTAGTCAGCCAGAAGTAGCTCAATATCATTTAATGAAAGCATCTCAAGTGACAAATGAACAATTGAAAAATCATCCTCTCATTTTCATCGGAGGCATTCAGACGTTCTCTCTTCTGAAAGAAAAAGCAGCCGACCTCATTGTTCCGGTGAAAAAGGATCAGTATGATGTATCTTCTTTCGGCATGATCAACGAAACAACGGCTCGAATTGTATGGACGCAGCCATCTGTTTGGAATAAAGAACAGACAATGACAGTCTTTTCAGGAATGACTGCAACTGAAGCTAACGTGTCAAATGAAGTCATGCAATTTCTTCAAACAAATACAGAAAAAGCAACAGTTGCAATAGAGAGTAAAAACAAAGGTGTGTTTACTAATCATCAATCCGTCAGTAGCACATCGAGCAGTATGAAAACAAGTGAAAAACAAAGTAGCGGCGAGTCTTGGATTTACTTTGCGTGTATCGCTGCACTCATCCTTTTTGTGCTTGTGATGATTGTCTATTTCGTACGAAAAAACCGTAAAAAGACTGAGTTCTAAACGATCAAAAGACCTTGAAAAAATCTCTTTACTTTGGTGTCAAACGGGAGTATGATCTCTTTTATAAAAGACCAATCGCTGAATCATTTCGATGAGCGGGGGAACCAATTGTGGTGGTATAAAACACCACGTGGGGTGAATCCTTTTAAGGTAGGGCAAAATCTCATGCGCCCGAATCCGTCAGCTAACCTCGTAAGCGTTAAAGAGAGCAAAGACCAACCTGTGATCTAAACAATAGGCACAGGGGCATTCTATTGCCTCTGTGTCTTTTTGGCGATCCAAATTTTGTAACTTAAATCGTTTGACACTAAAGGAGCGGGCAACACATGTACAGTTTGATGAAGCGTATTTTAATTGGTAAACCATTAAAATCACAGGCAGCAGGAGAACAAAAACTATCAAAAATCAAAGCTTTGGCATTATTGTCATCAGACGCATTGTCGTCAGTCGCATACGGTACAGAACAAATCTTGATTGTTCTATCAGTTGTTAGTGCGGCAGCGTTTTGGTACTCACTCCCGATTGCAGGTTGTGTATTAATTCTTTTAATGGCGTTAATTCTATCTTATCGCCAGATTATTTATGCTTATCCAGAAGGCGGCGGGGCGTATGTCGTCTCCAGCAGAAACTTAGGTGAAAAACCAGGGCTGGTTGCTGGTGGATCATTACTCGTCGATTACATTTTAACCGTAGCAGTGAGCATTTCTGCTGGGACCGATGCGATCACATCGGCTTTTCCAGCTCTATATCCATATCATGTCATGATCTCAATCGTATTAGTCCTATTGATTATGGTGTTAAACCTTCGTGGACTGACAGAGTCGGCATCTATTTTGGCTTATCCTGTGTACCTATTTGTCTTTTCATTGCTCATTTTAATTGGGGTGGGCGGATTTAAACTATTAACTGGGCAAGTGCCGCCAGCACCTGAACATACAGCATTTGGCACACATGTATCAGGCATCACGTTATTTCTTTTATTAAAGGCATTTTCGTCTGGCTGTTCTGCTTTAACTGGTGTTGAAGCGATTTCTAATACAATTCCATCCTTTAAAAAACCAGCTGCACAAAATGCAGCGAGAACTTTATTGATGATGGGGGGATTACTGGCCGTTCTATTTGTAGGAGTGACATTGCTTGCGTTTGGTTTTGGCATCTCCCCAAAGCCAGAAGAAACGGTTGTGTCACAGATTGCATCAGACACATTTGGACGGACATTTTTCTACTATGTCATTCAGGCTGTCACAGCTTTAATTTTAATATTAGCGGCAAACACAGGCTTTTCAGCTTTTCCATTATTGGCTGTCAACTTAGCAAAGGATAAATATATGCCGCGCATGTTTACAGTGAGAGGAGATCGGCTCGGTTATTCCAATGGTATTATCTTTTTAGGTGTAGCTTCTATGCTGCTTATTTGGTTATTTGATGGGAAAACGGAACACCTCATTCCACTTTATGCTGTCGGTGTGTTTATTCCATTTACCTTGTCTCAGACAGGTATGTGTGTAAAGTGGATTCGTGAAAAACCACAGGGATGGAAAGTGAAAATGCCTATCAATATCGTAGGAGCACTTATTTCATTTACGGTTTTCATGATTCTCATTTTGACCAAGTTCCATCTTGTATGGCCAGTATTTGTTTTCATGCCAATTGTTCTATTTATTTTTCATTCTATTAAGAAACATTATCTGTCTGTTGGAGAACAATTACGTTTATTGAATGAAACCGAGCCTGTCGAAATCAAAGGAAATGTGGTCATCGTCCCAATAGCAGGTGTCACACGTGTCGTCGAACAATCTGTGCAATATGCAAAATCCTTATCAGACCAGGTCATAGCGGTTCATGTATCGTTTGATAAAGAGAAAGACAAGAAAATTGAAGCTGATTGGGAAAAGCTGAATAGTGATGTGCGTCTGGTGATTTTACATTCGTCTTATCGAAGTCTCATTCACCCGCTTGATAAATTTCTTGAAACGATTGAAGCGAAAGCAAATGCACATCAATATAGAGTGATGGTGCTCGTTCCTCAATTTATTCCGAAAAAAAGATGGCACACCATTTTGCATAATCAATCTGCTTTCTTATTAAGATTCCGTTTATTATGGAAACGGGATATTGTTGTCGCCACTCTTCCATATCACTTTAAAAAGTAACAAGAGCAAGTTGAAACGTTTGATCAAAAGGGTGCGGTGGTATGGAGTAAGAAAAAAGGAGTTTTCTCACATGCCGCAAAGAACCGCAGGAAAAGAAGTAACGGCGCTACTGGAAGAGTGGGGCGTGAAACATATTTATGGAATGCCCGGCGACAGTATTAACGAATTAATCGAAGAACTAAGGCATGAATCAAGCAAAATTCAATTTATACAAACAAGACATGAAGAAGTGGCAGCACTTTCAGCAGCAGCTGATGCGAAACTAACAGGCAAACTTGGAGTTTGTTTATCAATTGCTGGGCCAGGTGCTGTCCACTTATTAAATGGACTATACGATGCAAAAGCGGATGGTGCACCTGTATTAGCGATTGCAGGGCAGGTTGCCTCAACTGAAGTAGGCAGAGATGCATTTCAAGAAATCAAATTAGAGCGGATGTTTGACGATGTTGCTGTCTTTAATCAGCAAGTACAAACAGCAGAAGCTCTGCCTGACTTATTGAATCAAGCCATCAAAGCTGCATATACCCATAAAGGGGTGGCGGTTCTCACTGTCTCAGATGATTTATTTTCTCAGAAAATTAAGCGGAGTCCCGTTTATACATCACCTCTTTATGTAGAGGGAGATGTGCGGCCGAAGAAAGATCAACTGCTAAAGGCTGCTCAACTTATTAACAATGCGAAGAAGCCAGTCATCTTAGCAGGAAAAGGATTAAGAAATGCAAAAGAAGAACTTCTTTCGTTTGCAGAAAAGGCAGCTGCACCGATCGTCATTACACTTCCTGCAAAAGGTGTTGTTCCAGACAGGCATGCATACTTTTTAGGGAACCTAGGTCAGATCGGGACGAAGCCTGCATATGAAGCGATGGAAGAGTGCGATTTATTAATCATGCTTGGAACCTCCTTCCCATATAGGGATTACTTACCGGAAGACACACCTGCCATTCAATTGGATATCAAACCGGATCAGATCGGTAAAAGATATCCGGTAGAAGTGGGGATTGTAAGTGACAGTAAGACTGGTCTTCATGAACTAACCTCTTATATTGAATATAAAGAGCAGCGCGGTTTCCTTGAAGCTTGCACAGAGCATATGATGAAGTGGCGAGAAGAAATGGATAAGGAAAAATCTATTGCCACATCACCGCTTAAACCGCAGCAAGTCATCGCTAGATTAGAAGAAGCGGTCGATGATGATGCCATACTTTCAGTTGATGTTGGTAATGTGACGGTATGGATGGCACGTCATTTCGAAATGAAACAGCAGGATTTCATTATTTCCAGCTGGCTTGCCACAATGGGCTGTGGTTTACCTGGCGCAATATCAGCTAAATTAAACGAACCAAACCGCCAAGCTATTGCTGTCTGTGGTGACGGAGGCTTCACAATGGTGATGCAAGATTTTGTAACGGCGGTAAAATATAAACTGCCAATTGTCGTTGTGATCTTAAACAACAACAACCTTGGTATGATTGAATATGAACAACAGGTAAAAGGCAACATCAACTATGGTATAGAGCTGGAAAATATTGATTTTGCAAAATTTGCAGAAGCATGCGGTGGTAAAGGAATCTCGGTGTCATCACATGAAGAACTAGCACCAGCCTTTGATCAAGCACTTCAATCTGATAAACCTGTGATCATTGATGTTGCGGTGACCAATGAACCACCGTTACCTGGTAAAATCACGTACACACAAGCAGCAGGCTTTAGTAAATATTTATTGAAAAAATTCTTTGAAAAAGGTGAGCTGGATATCCCTCCACTCAAGAAAAGCCTTAAACGCTTTTTCTAAACAGCAGGTAGTCGGTCTTCCAATTAGGGAGACTGACTTTTTTTGTTGAATGGGTAAAATCATTTCAATTGTCACTTGTTTTCTGCTGTATAAAAATATAAAGACTGCATTTTTTGAAACTTAAAGCCTATTTTTCCAATTCGGTGAGAAAGGTAAAATAGACTTTATGATCAATAATGGAGGGAGTGGCTTAATCTGGGCAAGATACTTGATGCAAAAGCACTAACCAGTGCCATGGATACAAGGGCAAAACACTATCAGGAACTCCGTGAACAAATGATAGATTTAAAAAAGGCACTTCAAGGTGTTGCCAATCTCGGTGACGACTTCACTGGAAAAGGTGCCGATAACATTAAAAGCTTCTACAAAGAGCTCGCAGGAAATGTGGACATGTTCATCAGCTTCATTGATAAGCAAAAAGCCTTTCATGAAGGTGTTTCTGGAACGCTTGATGATACAAACTTTGGCGGCGATACCTTTGTAGAAGAACACTTTTTAGACAACGCTGTACATATGGGAATCAAAAATGCCAAAAGTATTGTAAAGGATCAAAAAAACGCTCTCAAAACCATTTTTCAAGACATAGATGACCTCATTTCACTAGAAGTATTTGATAGCCAAACTTTTGATGAAAAAATAGAAGATGCGGAAGACGAGCGAAAAAAGACAGTGAAAGACCTAAGAGAGCTTGATCAAAATCTAAAAGATGAATATGCTTTGTCAGAGACGGAGCAGCAAGCTACAATGGCATTGTACGCAGAAATGATCAATGCCACAAATGACGGAAAATCCATTTCGCCTATGAATTTTGACAAGAAAGCATTTCAAGATAGTGAAATCTACAAGGCAAAAAGCGATATTGAGAAGCAAACTTCTGAATATCTAAAAATCAAAAAAGATCAAGAAGAAGCCCGCAAGATCGCAAAGGAACAGGAAGCGCTCGCCAACCGTCCGTGGTATGAAAAAGCTCTTGATTACGGTGGGAATATCGTTAATGAGCTGACAGGCGTGAACGATGCAAAACGTGCCGCAACAGGTGTCGATCCGATCACAGGTGAAGAACTTACAGCAGGCCAACGAGTCGCCGCAGGCGGCATGGCAGCAGCAGGATATATCCCAATCGTCGGTTGGGCAGGACGCATTTTCAAAGGCGGTAAAGCCGTTTATAAAACGACTCAAGCCGCGTCAGCCGCAGTCAGAGCAGTCGACATCTATAAGACGTCACAAAAGTCCTTTGATGCTTTAAAAACATCGCAAAAAGGCTTATACGGTCTTACTGCGACCAACGGCTTCAGCGAAGCGATTACGGGTCGTGACATGTTTGGAAATAAAGTCTCGAAAGAACAGCAGGAAGCGAGTATGAATGCGGCTCTGGGGATGCTTTTGCCGTTTGGGGCGAAAGGGTTTCATGGGAAGATGGGGATTAAAAAAACAAGTGGTTTAAGTAAAATACCTGAAAATAGCATTAAACATTCTAATAAAGGAGATTTCACAACAAACCCTAAAACAGGGAATATTTCAAAAATGAAGGGTGGAGGACACGGACAACACAATATAAAATTCTTACAAGAAAATAATATAGAATATAATATAAATAAAGTATATGAGAACGGTGTTAGGATAGGGAATGTGCCTGGTCATAAGGTGAAAGCAAAACGAACAGGTTCTAACCAATCTTGGTTCCCAGAAAACTGGACAGAATCTGATATTGCGGCAGCGGGTGCCAAAATTGTTGAGTCACCTGATTTTTCTAAAGTGGAAAATGGAGTGGCTATCTTTGGTGAATATAAAGGAGTAAGAGTTGGAGTTATTAAAACCAATGGAGAAGTAGGAACTATTTTTCCGGATGCTACAAAACAACCTTAATGTGGAGGATCAACATGGACATTGAAAATACATTAAATAGAGTATTAGATAAAAGAAAAAAATTAGATTTAAATGATGATTACGGTATACAGAAGAGTTGGGATGAAATAATAGAAATTCTCGGAGAAAACGAAGAGAGAACGTTGGAATATTTAGAACGTTGCAGTAAAGAAGATTTATATTGGATAAGTGAAGTGTTTGAAGACATATCAGAAGTTTTACAAAGTAAGGAATTAATTAAATGTTTGCGTAGGTTGGATAAAAAATATCCTGAATTAGAGATGAAACAAGATATTGATCTAGCAGAAAGCTATATTGAAGATTAAATTTTATGATCTATTTAACTAATAATAATATGTTAATCTAATCCAATCACCACATAAAAGGAGAATCAGCCATGTTATGGATTTTCACACAAAACCAGCAAAGTCTGGTCCACGTCAATGAAGTCACAGTACAGGGTAAAAAAATTGAAGGGATCATGGGAAATGATTCTTGGACAAAAACTCTCGGCAAGTATGACTCAAGCGATCGAGCAGCAGAGATTCTGCAAGACATTGTGAAGACGGTTGAAGAAAATCAAGGTGCATCTATTACATACCGAATGCCTCAGCAGTAAAAAAGAAACCACCTTTCCATAGCGAAAAGGTGGTTTTGTTTATGAGGGTGTTTTGGTAAAGGCTAAAAATAACGGGATGCCTGTGCCGACAAGTGTAGTGGCGAATAGGAACATACCGCAAATGAATAGAAAATGACTGGCTGAAAAGACGAGTGCCAGAATAAGAAATACGATGCTGAGTCCTGCCATGCTATATGATGGGACAAAGCGGCGTTTGTATGTGGCTTTCTTTGTTAGGAATGAGAAGAAAATGCCAAATAATAAAGGGACAATCCATAAGTAAAATAAAATAATAAGAGACATACATCATACCTCGATTTTTTCCTTCTATTTTATCAGATGCCAATCACAACGGATACTACAAAGCTTCACTTTGTAAAATAGTTCATGCAATCGACACAATTAAGTGGGCTGATTGATCGAATTTGTTTTTTGTTTCATATATTCAGGCTGTAAAAGTGCGTACACACAGTGATCGGCAAAGTGGTCGCCCAGCCATTCACATTGTCTTAATATGCCTTCAAGTGAAAAAGATAAACGCTCTGCGATGCGTCTGCTTTTTTGATTATCAACAGCGGCCCTTATTTCAATGCGGTGCAGACCGCACTCTTCAAATAAATAGTGAATGACCGCTTTGCATGCTTTTGTCATGATGCCTTTTCCTTGATAGCCTTCCCCGAGCCAATAGCCAATGGAAACCGTCCGATTAATCCAATGAATTTGGTGGGTGCCAATGATACCAACGAGTTCTCCATGTGACCAGATTCCAGCCTGAAAACCATTGTTTTGCAAAGCTTGCTGCATGGCACCTTGAATAAACGCCATGCTGTCTTCTTCTGTCTGCGTCGAATCGACCCATAGCATCCATTCACGTAAGTGCTCTCTTGAGCGTTGGATGAGCAGATACAGACTTCTCGCGTCTCTTGGTTCAAGTAGCCGCATGGATAGATCTTGATCCTGATAAAAAAACATGTGATCACATCCTTTCAAGGGAAATTCTACCACAACCCGATATAAAAGACAGCATGATCACTGTCTTTTACATAAACGTATCCACAATTAAAAACAGATTAAGTGCGACAACAAGAGCTGCTATCACCCAAGATATTCCTGTCACCCAGCGAGCATTCGTCAAATCGCCCATAATTCGTTTTTTACTTGTAAACAAAATGAGCGGAATTAAAGCAAACGCAATGCCAAAGGATAAGACCACTTGACTCATCACAAGCGCAGATGTCGGATTGACCCCAGATGCAATGATCGCAATAGGGGGAATGATGGTAATAAGCCGGCGGACATACAGCGGAATTCGGTACTGAATAAAACCTTGCATGATAATATCGCCTGACAGTGTACCGACAGAAGAACTGGAAAGTCCGGCTACAAGCAGACCTACACCAAATAAGATCGCTGATACAGGACCTGCGAGAGTGCCAAAATGCTGAAATGCTACATCTAAATCCTCAACAAAAAGACCATTTTTAAAAAATAAAGCAGCTGCTACAATCAACATGCTGGCATTGATGGCGCCAGCAACGATCATCGCAATGAGGATGTCTAAAAACTCAAAACGAAAAATCAGCTTTTTCTCTTTTTCCGTTCTGCCGACGACTCTTCTTTGCGTTAAGGCTGAATGGAGATAGATCGCATGCGGCATCACCGTAGCGCCTAAAATACCAGCGGCAAGCAGTACGCTGTCTGTCCCTTCAAACCTTGGAATGAACAGTCCACCGGCGACACTTGCAAGATCAGGTTTAGCCACAAAGGTTTGTACAGCGAAAGCAATCACGACAACAAACAGCATGCCGGTAATTCCTGCTTCTAACGCTCGATAACCTCGTCTTTGGAGCTCTAAAATGGCAAAAGAACCGATCGCTGCAATAATCGATGCTTCAAGCAGCGGGATACGAAAGAGTAAGTATAAACCAAGGGCAGCCCCGATAAATTCGGCTAAATCTGTGGCGATAATGACGAGCTCGCCCTGAATCCATAAACCAATCGAGACTGGTTTTGGAAACTCTTCTCGAGCAATTTCAGGTAAATTTTTCCCTGTTGCGATTCCAAGCTTTGCAGACAAAGACTGGATGAGTAAGGCCATGAGATTGGATATGAGAATGACCCATAACAGAAGATAGCCATATTTCGAGCCAGCCGCAATGTTGGTCGCAAAGTTTCCTGGATCAATATAGGCAATGGCTGCGATAAAAGCAGGCCCGAGAAAAGGAAGGAGCCTTCTAAAACCCTTCACCTTTCCTTCAAGTGCACGCTCCGCTGCCACTGACATGTGGGCTTGTGCCTCGATGTATTTGTTTGTCATATGTCATCACCTAGATTCTACAAAGTTTTGCTTTGGCACAAAAAGTTTCCTCGATGCAATTTTTAATCATCATATGCCCATCTTCATGAAAAGTCAACTATCTGAACTAATAGGTTTGTTTATCATATGTAAGTGAAAAAAATAGATACCTTGTCAATCAAAACATAAAAAACACCGCCTCTTATCTTAGGCGGTGCATCCTCTGCTTCCTCTTCTTTTCTATCGTTTTTTAAGAAACCCTTGATCCAACGCTGCGGAAGATCAGGCTTAAAATAATGACAAAAATGGCTGCTCCTAAGATCGCTGGAATGATCGCAAATCCTGCCAGACTA
Organism: Bacillus sp. GbtcB10; assembly: GCF_019091365.1. Lineage (NCBI taxonomy): Bacteria > Bacillati > Bacillota > Bacilli > Caryophanales > Bacillaceae > Bacillus > Bacillus sp. GbtcB10. Next base: position 72,839 of record NZ_JAGXJP010000006.1, on the reverse strand, counting down.
GGACCCCACGTTCCAAGTAATCCATGACCAATCCAAGCACCTGCAAGCCCGGCAATCATTGAACCGATCCAGCCTCCTGGTACACTGCCTCCAGCGAGTGCACTCCCAATGAGACCAATGACAATCGCCACAACTAATGAAATCAGAAATCCTAACATGTTGATCACTCCTCTTTTGTTTGTTTATTGTTTACTAAGCAATAACCGTTTTAAAAGAGATTAAAACCTTTCGGAACCACTTCAATGTTCGATACGTATGATGGACAAGGATTGTGTATAATAACAGACATATACTTGAACGGCATCTAAGGAGGCAAATCGCATGGAGGAAAGAGAGTGGTTAAAAGCACAATTAAAAGAGATTGAAAAGTGGGAGAAAGACCAGCAAAAGGTATGGTTTTGGGAGAAACTTAGCCGGCTTCCATTTCAAATGCTGGACAAGCTGACCCCTGCCTTTATTCAAAAAAAAATCGGTGTGTTATTAGATGAGATGGGGCACTATATTCAATCAGGCGGTGTCTATTTGACGTCAGAGAAAGGCATTATTCATCAATTTCAAAAGAAATGTGCCGATGAATCGATTTCGCGTATTGAAGATATTGAGGCGGCTCCGATCGAGGTCATGGATGCCATTAGTGATCAGATGGGGAAAAACCGAACAAACCTCGCCACTGTGCAAGGTGCGACGACAGGTGTCGGAGGTATGTTTACATTAGCGGCAGATATTCCGGCTGTCCTCGGTCTCTCTTTAAAAACATTACAGGATATCGCCGTCACCTATGGCTATGATCCGAAAAATAAAGAAGAACGAGTCTTTATCATTAAATGTTTACAGTTGAATTCTGCTGACGTTGTTGGGAAAAAATCAATATTAAAAGAGCTGAAGAGCTATCATGCATCAGAAGGGAAGCACGAAAACATGATCTCTCAAATTCAAGGATGGCGTGAGGTCGTATATAACTATCGTGATTCGTTTGGCTGGAAGAAGCTGTTTCAACTTGTCCCAATTGCGGGGATTTTGTTTGGTGCAGCGTCCAACCGCTCACAGTTAAAAGGAATTGCCGAAACAGGCATCATGCAATATCGAAAGCGCAGAATATTATCAAGATTAGAGGAGCTCGCTCAGCAAGAACAGCGTGACTCCGGCGCATAAAAAAATCCCTCTCTCAAAGGGATTTTTTATTTGGCCTCAGCATCTTCTTCAAACGCTTGAATCGGAGAATATTCATAGCGTGCCCGGAGCTCGCGGATTTGTTTGATCAAGGTGGAACCGATGATCCTTTCTGCTTCATCATACAAAGGATCGAGCGCTTTCATCCATTTTTGCCGCTCTGCTGGTGTTAATTCGTGTATGGCAATTGGAGATTCGCGTTTAATTTCCTCCAGTTGATCCTTGTTCATTTGTTCGGCATGTTTTTCGTTCCATGCCGTTGTTTCTTCCATCGCTTCGAGTAAAATTCGCTTCGTCTCAGGTGTTTGACGATCAAAAAAGGATTGATCTGTTAAGACGACATACCCTAAATACCCGTGATTACTGATCGTCATATAGTCTTGTATATGATAGAATTTTTTTGAATAAATATTTGAAATTGTATTTTCTTCACCGTCCACTTTTTTTGTTTCTAGCAGCTGAAACGTTGAATTAAACGATTCCTGATAGGGTTTTGCGCCAAGTAACTCGAATTGTTTTTCAATCATGTCACTTTGCATAATACGGAGAGATTGCTTTTTTAAATCACTAGGCTGCTTGATTGGGCCTTTATTCGAAGTGATTTGCTTAAAGCCATTTGTCCAGTAGGCCATTCCCTTTAGTCCATCTTTTTGCAGTGTGCCGAACAGTCTCTGTCCAATCGCACCATGTAACCCTTCTTGGACAGCATCGTAGTTAGAAAAGGCAAAGGGCAGATCAAGTGCCAGCCATTCAGGGGACAGCATGCCGAGCTTTGACGTAGACGGAGCAATAAATTGAACTTGATTCTCTTTTAGTGCATTAATTTCTTCGATATCAGAATAAAGACTCCCGTTTGAAAAGATTTGAATGCTGATCCTGCCATCGGATTTTTCGTGAACAAGCTCAGCAAATTTCTTTGCAGCCAGCCCTTTTGGGGTATTATCTGCGACAACATGGCTGAATTTGAACACAAGCTGATCCTTCAGCCCTGTCTGTTCATCGTCGAAGGTCGTCGCTGATTTAGGCATCATATGATAAAAGCCAAAGTATAAAGCGGTTACAAAACCGATGATGAGTAATAGCGTATAGGCGAGTAAATTCTTCATGCGTCAGATCCCCCTTATGTCAAGGATACTTGACAGAGGAAGAATTCGTAAAGATACAGGTGAAAAAATGATGAGAAATCGACTGAAATTACAACAATTATCTATTAGATGGAAGCTCACCATCCTCACATATTTCGTTGTCATTTTTGCCCTTTTAATCGGAGGAATTGTTCTGGTCGGGGGAATTCAGCAAACAGAGGAACGAGAACTTCGAAAAAGGCTCATGAACACGGCAAGAACAGTAGCTGAGATGAATGAGGTAAAGCAGGCGTTGGATGATCAGACAAAGGAGCGTGCGCGGTTGCAGCATGCCATCGAAGAGATTCGGATTATCCAAGATGCTGACTACATTGTTGTCATGGATATGGATCACGTGCGACTGACACATCCAGTGAAAACAAGGATTGGCCAGCGCTCAGAGGGGACAGATGAAGAACCTGCCTTTGCAGAGCATATCTATTTCTCAGAAGCACAGGGCGAGCTTGGCACAGCCATTAGAGCTTTTTATCCAGTAAAGGATGAAAAATTTAACCAAACAGGGGTTGTACTAGTCGGAAGAACATTGCCGAGTATGGCAGATATATTAGGAGAAATGAAGCAGGATATCCTCATGATCCTTCTGCTCACACTCAGCTTCGGGCTTGTCGGTTCATTTTTGCTCGCCCGTCATATTAAACAGCAAATGTTTAAGCTAGAGCCGCATGAGATTGTCAGAATGCTAGAGGAACGCACCGCTACCTTTCATTCCATTAATGAAGGGGTCATTGCCATTGATAACCAGCACATGATCACCATTTTTAATGAAAAAGCAAAGCAAATTTTCAGCGTGACAGGTGATGTAGTGGGCCGAAATATTTGGGATGTGCTGTCAGATACAAGGCTTCCAGAAATCATTGACCGCGCAGAACCCGTCTACAATGAAGAAATTCATATGAGCGGAAAGCGGATCATGAGCAGCCGAATTCCAATTGTGATGAAAAAGAAAATCATCGGAGCGGTTGCGATTTTTCAGGACCGGACAGAGGCGGCCAAATTGGCGGAGGAATTAACCGGGGTGAAGAACTTCGTTGATGGCCTGCGGGTGCAAAATCATGAACATATGAATAAGCTTCATACAATTGCGGGATTAATTCAGCTGGGGAAAGCCGATCAAGCGCTCGATTTAGCGTTTCAAACGACCGAAGAACAGGAGCATGTGACGGACTTTCTCCACCGTGTAATACAGCATGATGCAGTTGCAGGTTTATTGATGAGCAAGATAAGAAGGGGCAAGGAGCTAGGCATAAAGGTTGAAGTAGATGAAAATAGCAGTCTGCGCGATTTCCCAGAGCGGCTGGATCAGCATGATATGACGAAGCTACTTGGCAACCTGATCGAGAATGCCTTTGCCGCGTATGATACTGTAGAAAGAGACACAAAACTCATTTCTATTAGTATTGATCAAACAGAGGATGTCCTCGCGATCTTAATTGAAGATTATGGTTCTGGAATAGAAGAGGACATGATTCCTCATATTTTCGACAAAGGCTTTACTCACGGTAAAGAAGGCGGAACAGGCTACGGACTGTATATTGTAAAAACGATTATCGACAAAGGAATGGGAAATGTAGAAGTCACATCAAGCATCGGCATTGGTACCACCTTCTCAATCGAATTCCCAATGACAATAGAGGAGAGAGACAGATGACTCAGATTAAGGTGCTATTAATTGAAGATGACCCGATGGTGCAAGAAGTCAATAGAGAGTTCATTAAGAGTGTCCCTGGCTTTCAAGTTGCGGCTGTAGCAGGAAATGGCGAGCAGGGCATCCAGCTCATCAAAGACATTCGCCCAGATCTTGTGGTGCTCGATGTGTATATGCCTAAAAAAGATGGCGTCAAAACACTGCAAGACATCAGAAAGCAAAAGATGCAGGTGGATGTGATTGTGATTTCGGCAGCAAAGGACAAAGAGACGATCGGCACCATGCTTCAAAATGGTGCCCGAGATTATATCATTAAGCCATTTAAGTTCGAACGGATGAAAGAATCTCTTGAAAGCTATAAAGCGTTCAAATCAAAAATTCGTACCGCAGCAGAATTTTCTCAAGAGATGCTCGATGATATCATACGAAAGCCTGCAGTTAAGCAGGAAGAGACATGGCTTCCTAAGGGGCTGAATGTGCATACGATGAATGAAATTAAAGCCTATATGCGTCTGCAAGAAGGAGCGCAGTCTGCAGAGGAAGTTGCCAATGCACTTGGGATTGCACGTGTCACAGCACGCCGTTATTTAGACTTCCTTGTAAAAGAAGGCGAGCTGAAATTAGATATGCAATATGGCGGGGTCGGACGCCCTGTGAACAAATATATCGTACATTCTGACTAAGAGACCAAAAAGACCAAAATGTACGATATGTCCATAAGCTTCACAGCCTATGATGAAATCGCTATCATTTACCTACAGATAACAGTTAAGCGTTTACATCAAAGGGTGAGGGAGTTGATTTTTTATGAAGAGGCTATTGAAGAACCTGACATTTCAGGTCATTGCAGCTGTCATTATCGGGATTATTGTTGGGATGGTTTGGCCAAACGTCGGGAAAGAAATGAAGCCGCTTGGTGACACATTTATTAATGCAGTGAAAATGGTCATTGCACCCATTATTTTCTTAACCATTGTTCTTGGAATTGCCAAGATGGGGGACATGAAAAAGGTTGGAAAAGTTGGGGGAAAAGCTTTTATCTATTTTGAAGTTGTGACGACGCTTGCGCTTGTCATCGGACTGTTTGTGGTCAATATCATGAAGCCGGGAGCAGGTCTTGACTATAGTAAGCTTGAAAAAGGGGATGTCTCGCAATATACCCAAAATGGAGGACAGGGTATCGACTGGATGGAGTTTGTCACACACATTGTGCCATCTAACATGGTAGATGCCTTTGCAAAGGGAGATATTTTACAGGTCTTATTCTTCTCTATTTTATTCGGTGTTGCGCTCGCTGCACTTGGCGAGAAGGGGAAAGGCATCATCGAATGGCTTGATAAGCTGTCGCTTGTCTTCTTTAAAATCATTGGTTACATTATGCGTGCCGCGCCATTAGGGGCATTTGGAGCAATGGCTTATACAATCGGACACTTCGGTTTAGCTTCAATTAAACCACTGGCTAGTCTAATGCTTTCCGTTTATATGACGATGTTCCTGTTTATTTTCGTCGTGCTGAACATCATTTGTAAAATGTATGGCTTCAGCCTGTTCGGTTACCTCCGTTTTATCAAAGATGAAATTTTAATTGTTCTTGGCACAAGTTCTTCAGAATCTGTCCTGCCAAGAATGATGGATAAAATGGAACGCTACGGGTGCTCTAAGTCGGTTGTTGGACTTGTCATCCCGACAGGCTATTCCTTTAATTTAGATGGAACCTCAATCTACTTGTCCATGGCCGTGGTCTTCTTAGCGCAAGTGTTTGGGGTGGACCTATCCATCGGACAGCAAATCACGATTATCCTTGTTCTGATGCTCACATCAAAAGGAGCAGCTGGAGTCACAGGAAGCGGATTTATCGTGCTAGCTTCTACACTTGCTGCACTTCAGGTTATCCCGCTAGAAGGTCTTGCACTGCTATTAGGGGTCGACCGTTTCATGAGTGAAGGAAGAGCGATTACGAACCTGATTGGAAATGGAATTGCTACAATTGTTGTAGCGAAAAGTGAAGGGGAATTTGACGAAGCGAAGAGTAAAACAGCGCTTCAGGAAATGCGAAATATCAAGCAGGCTGTTTAGTATAAAAACAACCAAAAACCGAAACCTTATGTCTACATGGGGTTCGGTTTTTTCTTGTGTAAAAAAAGAAAAAACATAAAAGCTTGATTAATTTAGGACGAATCGTAAGACCTCATTGACCTTTTGTTATATAATTTACAGAAAGATCCGATATAATGAATATGAGATCCAACGAAAAATAGACTTTAGTCCTGGCAGGTGTGTAACGTATGGCGGCATTTTTTAAATTGTTCGAAAAACCTGGTGTCAAGAGGTTTTCAGTATTTGTAGTATTAGCCACAGCATTATATCTATTAAGAGGAATGATGAATTTAATCCTCCTGACCTTCATTTTCACTTTTTTAATGAACCGGTTAGAAGAGGTCATAAGAGGCTTTTTAAATCGCTTCCTGAAAATAGGACAGAAATCAGTCATCACCATTTTGTACATCCTTCTAGCTGGTGGATTGACGTTTGGCGGCTTTGTGTTTGTGCCCATCATTGCTAAACAGGTGGAACAGTTATTTCATTTAGGGAAAAAGATTGCAGATCATCCACAAGATTTACCCTTCTTTGACGTCGTCACCAATGTGTTCGGAGATTTCAAAATATCTTCTTTCTTCGAGAAAGGGTTTAATTTCCTCTATACATACTTAACAGATTTCAGCACGTTCAGTATCCAGGTCATTATGTCCTTAATATTAAGCATGTTCTTCCTGTTCGAAAAGGAACGCCTCATTCAATTCATGAATAAGTTCAAAACGAGTAAAATCTCCGTGTTCTATCATGAAATTGCCTTCTTTGGACGTAAGTTTTCCAGAACATTTGGTAAGGTACTTGAAGCACAGTTCATCATTGCAACAGTTAACTGTGTCTTAACGACAATTGCGCTTGGCATTATGGGCTTTCCGCAATTATTTGGATTAGCGGTCATGGTCTTCTTGTTAGGTTTAATTCCGGTAGCGGGTGTGGTCATCTCCCTCGTTCCACTCAGCATCATTGCGTATACACTTGGAGGCGGAATGTACGTCCTATATATTGTGCTGGTGATCGTGATCATCCATGCCATTGAAGCCTACTTCTTAAATCCGAAGCTCATGTCAGCTAAAACAGAGCTCCCTATTTTCTTCACGTTTATTGTCCTGATCTTTTCTGAACACTATATTGGCATTTGGGGACTGATTATCGGCATCCCAATCTTTGTGTTTATCTTAGATATCTTGGAGGTCACGAATAAGGAAGAAAGTAATTAAAAAGTTCATATGAACCTGTTTACAATTTTCTAAAAATAAGGTATAAATAGTATGAAAATATCATATTACCACACGCTTAATCCTTCTAAAGGAATGGGGGACCCAAGTTTTTGGGGTGAATTTTTCTTATTTAAGAAAAAAGGACATCTCTTCGTCCTAACCCGTCAGCTAACCTCATCAGCGTGAAGAGAGTAGACAGTGGTACACGTATGGACACGCAGGCCCACGAGAAGACTCTCTCGTGGGCCTTTTTGACGAGGAAGGGGAGATTTTATTGAAGCTTGCGACGAAAATTATTATTGCTTTAATTGTAGGTGCAATCACAGGACTACTGCTCAACATTTTTGCTCCAAATGTATTCAAAGTGTTAGACCCTTATCTATTTACACCTCTAGGTCAAATCTTCTTAAACCTGATTAAAATGTTAGTTGTACCGATTGTCTTCTTTTCGATCACACTTGGTGTAGCAGGCCTTGGCGATCCGAAAAAACTTGGCAGAATCGGCGTAAAAACCATTACTTACTTTCTACTCACTACGACTTTTGCCATCATTATTGGCATTTCATTGGCCTTACTTATTAAGCCAGGCGCATTTGGCAATTTTGATACGAAAGCGGCAGAATACTCCGCTGAGGAAGCCCCATCAATGGCAGACACACTACTCAATATTATTCCAACCAATCCAGTCCAATCTCTAGTTGAAGGAAATATGCTTCAAATTATCGTCTTCTGTGTATTTTTAGGTCTTGGCATTGCCTTGCTCGGTAAAAAAACAGAAGGTTTGCTGAAGCTGTTTGAACAAGGAAATGAATTAATGATGTATCTTGTCGGTGTTGTGATGAAATTCGCACCGTACGGGACATTCGGTTTGATCGCAACGGCGATTGGCAGTCAGGGGCTCGATGCCATGAAAGCGATGGGACTTTACTTCTCAGTCGTCTTAATTGCGCTGATCTTGCATTTCTTCCTGACCTATGGGTCAACCGTTGCCCTATTAGCTAAACGAAATCCAATGGCATTCTTCAAAGCATTTTCTCCAGCGATGGTTGTGGCATTTAGTACATCAAGCAGTAACGCAGTACTGCCAGTATCAATGGAAACAGCTCAAAAGCGTTTGAAGGTGCCAGAACCTATTTCAAGCTTTGTGCAGCCGCTAGGTGCGACCATTAATATGGATGGTACAGCGATCATGCAAGGGGTTGCGACTATTTTTATCGCACAAGTGTATGGAGTTGAATTAACCCTTGTTCAAATGCTGACAGTTGTCTTAACAGCAGTACTAGCAAGTATTGGCACAGCAGGTGTCCCAGGGGTAGGGCTCATCATGCTAGCCATGGTTTTAAATTCCGTGAATCTTCCTGTTGAGGGCATTGCGCTGATCCTTGGCATAGACCGCTTATTAGACATGGCAAGAACCGTGGTCAATATTACAGGTGACGCAGCATGTGCGGTGATTGTTTCTGAAACCGAAAAGAAACATGAGAAGGAAGCACCAACACCTAATTTATCACTTTAACAACAAGAAGGGCTGACTGGATCAGCCCTTTTTTTCGTGGAACGGCTTGTCTAGCGTGATATACTTTTTACAGGATGAGCGGCCGTAACTGCCGCCATAGGTTTTACATTAGAAGGAGGAACCACTTTGCAGTCTGCTGTTTTACACATAGAGAACGTCGATAAACAAATTGGCCGGCATCAAATTTTGCAACATATTTCGATGGACATTAGGCAAGGGGAAATTGTCGGTTTACTTGGACCAAATGGGTCTGGAAAAACGACCTTGATTCGATTGATCGTTGGCTTGATGAAAAAAAACAACGGCCGGATCATCATAAATGGATATTCTCAAGATGATGATCATCAAAAGGCGATGTCATCTGTTGGGGCGATCATAGAAAATCCGGAATTTTATTCATATTTAACAGGTTTTGAAAACCTTGAGCTGTATGCGTCTATGCATGATGGAGTTTCAGAAGAGCGCATTCTTGAAGTGGTAAAAAGAGTTCGTCTGGAGCACGCCATTCACCAGAAGGTCAAAACGTATTCACTAGGGATGAAACAAAGGCTCGGGATTGCACAAGCCATTTTGCATAAGCCCAATCTGCTCATTTTAGATGAACCAACAAATGGGCTTGATCCCGCAGGAATGAAGGAGTTTCGAGAGCACTTGCAAATGCTTGTACAAGAAGAGGGTGTCTCTGTGTTATTTGCTACACATCTTTTGCATGAAGTAGAAGAGCTTTGTGACCGCATGATCATCATCCAAAAAGGACAAATCAAAGCCAATACAAACCTTCGAGACATGGAAGGAAAAGAGCAGGTGTTGATGAATATTCAGCCAGTAGAAAAGGCAGTTTCATGGCTAGATACGCAAGGATATACATATGAACAAAGGGATCAGCATGTGCTGGTTCAACTGAATAAAGACCGTGTGCCGGAGCTGAATAAACAGCTTGTCTTAGCAGAATTTGATGTACTTGAAATGACGCCTCAAAAACAATCAATTGAAGAGGCCTTTATGAAATGGACGGAAGGTGGGACGGCAGATGCTTCAACTCATCAAGAATGAACATAAAAAAATCACGAGACAAAAGATCACATTCATTGCACTTGGACTGATTGTTGTCTTTCAATTGACGATGGCTCTAGCATTGAAACGAGTCATTTCCGGGCTTGGCGGGCAAGATACAGTCGCGAACTATTTTGCTTATTCCACGAATGTTGTGTTTATTTTACAAGTGTTCGCTGTCGTGATTGGCGCCACATTGATCTCAACAGAGTTTCAAAAAAGAACCATCAAGTTCTTGTTGATCCGGCCAAAGACAAGGCTTCATATTTTCTTGGCAAAATACATCACTCTTGTGCTGATGGTCCTTTACCTGTTTGTTTTTTATTATGTGTTCGCTTTTCTTTTTGGCCTTATTTTCTTTGGTACTGATTTTGATGAAAGCACTGGGCGATTATTTCTGCACACATTTGCTGTGATTGGATCACAGTGGGTGGAAGTGGTCATGATGGCAAGCTTTGCTTTTCTGTGCTCAAGTTTGTTTAGAAACAGTCTGATTGCACTTGTGACTTCATTTTTCGTCTTATACGCGGCGAAATCATTAGTGTCGATCATGTCTCTGTTAGAAAATCAGTGGGGGAAGATTCTACTTTTCGCTAATACGGACTTTACACAATACAGTTTTCAAGGTCCGCCGCTCTTTCAGGGCATGAGCCCTCTGTTTTCACTATTCATTGTAGGGGCGCATTTCGTTTTCTTTGTTGGTGCTGCTTGGCTCCTTTTTTGGAAGCGTGATGTAAATGTGTAAAAATTGTGTCAAATAACAAGAAAAATTCGTGACATCTTTGTGAAAACGAGTCTGTATTTCACGATAACCGGCTGATTTTGTCTTATAATAAGACAGAGTCATGGAGGTGGCACTATCGTGAAAAATTTTATTACGGCTTTACCTATTTTGTTGCTGTTGTCGTTTTCGTTTGTGTCTTTTGCCTTCCAGTTTGATCATCTTGTTTATTTCAGACTAGCGCTAGGGATCTTTTCATTAGCGGGTCTTTTCTTTCTGTATACACTTAAAAGAAACATGAAATGGTTCATGGTCTATTTATATGCGAGCTGGATCGTTCTTGCTGCCGTTACGACATTTGAAGAACCCGTGTTTTCACAATTCTTCTTCGGTGGTTTAACGATGACAATGGGTTATCTAACATATATGCTCATCTATTTAGGAATGAAACAAGACCGTGTAGCGAAATCACATTAAAACAAAAGCCGATAAAATCGAAGAATAGATTTTATCGGCTTTTTCTTTTCTTCAGGCAAATAAAAAAGCAGCCATCTATTTGACTGCTCTTCTTGTGTTTATGATTCACGTCCAGCAGCGGCAAGCTGCTTCTGGTGCTTTTTGTCGATGGTTGCGTATATACTTTCCATCATCTTAGGGTCTCGCATGATCGCTTCCTTGTTTTCTTCAATCAATTGCTGATACGTTTTGATTTTCTTCTTAGACATGTAACTCAACGCTCCTTTGGTAGAATGGATTCTATAAGATTTCACACAGATGAAATTGATAATCATTTTCAATTAGCAACTCCATTATACAAAGCAGAATGTCATAAGTAAAGATTCAATTCAGAAAATTCACGTAACCGACATATTCCCATCCATATCGACGATGAATTCTTTCCCAGGAAATAATCCGCTGTCAAACCTTGTCATGAAATCAGATCAAACATTCCCTGCCGATGTTGAAACGTTTTAGCCGCACATCTCGTCTTATGAAGAGATTTGATTTAAAAGGATATAAAAAAGACACCAGCATGAGTTGGCTGATGTCTCCATTCAAATGAGTTATGAAACGTGTTCTTGAAGAAACTCTGTTACTTCTTCAGGTGATTTAGCGTTGGCACTGTGTAAATGACCTGTTTTTTCGCCATTTTTGAAAATTAACAGGCTAGGAATTCCCATGACCTGATACGTTTCCGCTAACTCAGGAAAGTCGTCTTTGTTTATTTCAAACCATTCATTCTGAGCATAAGCCTCTAAGATGTCTGGAATGAACATGTCCATTCTAGTGCAATCAGGGCACCATGTCGCAAAGAATTTAACGATGACCTCTTTGTCTGATTGAATGATTTCGTTGAATTGTTCAGTGCTTGTAATTTTTTTCAATTTGTCACAACTCCTTTTCAATGTCATTTTAATATAAAATAAAGGCGAATGACATACAAATGCTCGGGGGGGGCGCTTACAATCTTTACAAATCATTTCAATTCCGTAACAACAAAAATTAATTAGAGCATTTTTGCTTGAAAGTGATAAGATAGTAAAGATGAATTTTAGTGGGGGGAGTATCCATTGAAAATAAGTTTAGGATTGGTTTACGGCGGAAAGTCAGCCGAACATAATGTATCACTGCAAACAGCCCTTGCAGTTACAAAAGCACTTAACACTGAGAAGTTCGATATACATCCAATTTATATTACAGAAGAGGGCGAATGGCTAAGAGGAGAAAAACTCACTGAACCAGTATCAAACGTCAAAATGCTTCAATTTGAACAAAATGCAAAGACGTTTTTACCAACTTCTTTAAATGAAAGCATGTTTCCACAGCCTGCAGCAGCTGATGAAAAGATTGATGTTGTCTTTCCATTGCTACATGGGCCAAATGGTGAAGATGGGACCATGCAAGGGTTACTTGAACTATTGAATATCCCGTATGTTGGTAACGGCGTTCTCGCGTCTGCTGCGGGTATGGATAAAGTCATGATGAAAGATGTGTTTGCTCAAGCTGGGCTTGCGCAGGCAAAGCATCTTTCCTTCAATAAAAAGGATTATGAGAAAGCCATATCAGACAGTCTAGAACAGGTAGAAGCAGTTCTCGGGTATCCTTGTTTTGTGAAACCTGCCAACATGGGATCAAGTGTCGGAATTAGTAAATGCCGCAGCAAAGAAGAGCTGCAAACAGCATTTGATTTGGCTTTCCAATATGATCGTCGTGTTGTTGTGGAAGAAGGCGTTGTAGGACGAGAAATTGAAATTGGTGTATTAGGAAATGACGAGCCGAAATGCTCAGTTGTTGGTGAAATTGCACCTAAAACAGATTTTTATGACTACAAAGCAAAATATGAAGATGGCGATACAGATTTGATCATTCCTGCGAGTGTGTCAGAGGAAGAGTACAAGACGATTCATGATATGGCGATTAAGGCATTTAAAGCCATTGATGGATCTGGCCTCGTACGTGCAGATTTCTTCCTAACAGAAGAAGGCGAAGTGCTGATCAATGAAGTGAATACAATGCCAGGGTTCACACCTTTTAGTATGTTCCCGCTGCTTTGGAAACATACTGGTGTAGAGTATCCTGAGCTGATTGAGAAGCTGGTGTCACTTGCAATTGAGCGCCATCAAGAAAAACAAACCATTAAAACCACTTTTTAATGTAAGAAGCAAGCAGACACTATCCTACAGGTAGTGTCTCTTTTCCTTCAAACGTGAAATGAGAAAGAGAGGCGAAAAAACATGATCAAACGTACAGTGAAACAAGTCGCCCAAATGGCTGGTGGCACATTATCGAATGAAGCTTTTGGCGAAGAACAGATACACGGAGTGACAACAGATACACGAAAAGTATCAAAAGGCGCACTATTTATCCCGCTTATCGGGGAACATTTTAACGGCCACACTTTTGCTTCAAAAGCAGTGGAGCTTGGAGCGGCAGCGGTTCTTTGGAATGAAACAGAAGCGAACCCACCATCCGGTGTACCTGTCATTCTTGTAGAGGATACTCTGACAGCACTCCAACAGCTTGCGAAATCATACTTAAAAGAGGAAAACCCTCGAGTTGTCGGTATTACTGGAAGTAATGGCAAAACAACGACGAAAGACATGATCCATTCTGTCCTACAAACGACATACAGAGTCCATAAAACAGATGGCAACTTTAATAATCATATTGGACTTCCACTGACCATCCTTGCAATGCCAGAAAAAACAGAGATTGCTGTATTAGAGATGGGCATGAGTGCAAAAGGAGAAATCGAATTTTTATCTAATCTCGCTGAACCTGATGCAGCTGTCATCACCAATATTGGAGAATCTCATATGCAGGATCTAGGATCAAGAGAAGCCATTGCAGATGCAAAATGTGAGATCACAAAAGGGTTAAAAGAGGATGGGACTTTTTATTATTTAGGAGACGAGCCTTTACTCCGCCAAAGAGCAAATGCCCTTGCACGTAGCGTAAAAACATTTGGGGAATCAGAGGACTGTGATATCAAGGTGATTCACATCCACCAACTCGCTGAAGGCACTGAATTTCAAGTGGAGGGATATGCTCAAGGGTTTCTCATTCCTGTATTAGGGAAACACAATGTAAAGAATGCTCTTGCAGCTATTGCAATCGGCCAGCATTTCGGTCTGAATGAAAGGCAAATTGCCCAAGGGCTAATGCAAACGAAATTGACAGGCATGCGTTTAGAACTGTTTAAAACAGATAAGGGCATCACGGTTATCAACGATGCGTATAATGCGAGTCCTACGTCGATGAAGGCAGCGATTGATCTTGTAGGAGATATGGATGGCTTTGCTAACCGCATACTCGTTCTCGGAGATATGCTGGAGATGGGCAGTGAAGAAGAAACCTATCATTTTGAAGTAGGGGAGTACATCAAGCCTGAGTTTATTGATCATGTTTTAACGTTTGGCCGTCTTGGCGCATTCATTGCTGAAGGAGCAAAGAAAGCATTTGGAGACGACCGTGTATCTTCTTATATGGACAAAGAAGAACTGAAGAAAAAACTAGCGGATGTGGCAGGACCTGACGATGTCGTTCTGGTCAAAGCTTCCCGTGGCATGAGATTGGAAGACGTGATTACTGCACTATAAATCAGATCGGCAAAGAAGGTGACAGGGTGATTGGCTGTCTATGTATACACGGTTTTACTGGTGCCCCGTATGAAGTAGAGCCGCTTGCGGAATATTTAAAGCAGACGACAGATTGGACGGTACAATCTGTCACGCTTCCGGGGCATGGGGAGGAACTTCAGCTCAAAGGCATTCTCTATCAGGAGTGGATTGCCACCGCTGAATTAGAACTCTTATCCCTTTACCGAACATGTGACACCATTTATTTGGTCGGCTTTTCTATGGGCGGGATGATTGCCTCATATTTAGCAGCGAAGTATCCAGTGGCCCGTCTTGTTCTGTTAAGTGCTGCTGCTAAATATGTTAACCCAAAACAAATGATTCAAGACACAAGGCAGATGGTGAAGGAATCCTTGTCTGGTTTGATTGATACGAACCCATTGTATGATCGATATCGTCATAAGCTGAAGAGTACACCGCTATCAGCTGCTGTAGAATTTATGAAATTGGTGAAGCAAACGAAAGGTTCTCTTGAAAAGCTTCATCTACCTGTCTTGATCGTTCAAGGTGAAAGCGATGGGATCGTCCCCGCTTCTAGTGCAGAATTCATTTATCATAAAATCCCGTCCCGTCAGAAAGAAATGTTCTATTTACCGGATTGTAAACATCACGTTTGTCATGAGCCTTGTGCACAGCAATTGTTTGAGAAAGTCGAACAATTTCTAAAAAAACAATTTAATCTATAGAAAAGCTAAAATGTGGCTAAACTAATATAAATTGAATCCCACTTGTTAAAATTTGCATCATTTTTGTCGAATGAGTGACAGGCCTATGTTACAATAGGTAAGAAAAGGTGGTCGATTCGGTTGTTTCAATATGACGGAAAAACCTTTGTCCCGCAGTCTAATTCGAGCAATGGGGAAGTATCGGAAGGAACCATATTTCAATATCGTCAGGACGGGAATATTTTAACGGGCACATATCAAGGCGGCAGTATTCAATCTGGCGTACTTGTAGGAACTGTGAATAAAGACGGAGCACTTCATTTTAGATATCATCATGTAAGTAAGGATGGCAGCATGAGAAGCGGTTCATGTCATTCCACCCCTAAGCAGCTGGATAACGGGAAAATCCAACTGTTTGAAAAGTGGAAATGGATGGACGGAGATCAAAGTGAAGGTGAATCAGTCATTGTCGAGCAGTAGATATATCCATTTCTGTCTTGTTGAAAAACAAATAGTGTAATGGTAAGATATAATGTAGGGTAATTCGGGCTTTGTATATAATGGACCTGTCCTTTCATACAAAGGGCAGTTTTTAATGATCATTCACGAGATTACTGAAACAGCAATTAGAAGGAGTTTGAATAAATTGACTATAACGTTTCAAGATTTTCAATTAAGCGAAAGTCTCATGAAAGCTATTAACCGCATGGGATTTGAAGAAGCAACACCGATTCAAGCAGAAACGATTCCTCTCGGTCTTCAGAATAAAGATGTCATCGGACAAGCACAAACAGGAACAGGAAAAACTGCAGCATTTGGTATTCCTCTTGTAGAAAAAATCGATCCAGCGTCTCCTAACATCCAAGCGATCATCATTGCGCCAACAAGAGAATTAGCGATTCAAGTATCTGAAGAGCTATACAAAATCGGCCAAGACAAGCGTGCACGTGTACTTCCAATTTACGGTGGACAAGATATCGGCCGTCAAATCCGTTCGCTCAAGAAAAATCCTCATATCATTGTAGGAACTCCAGGACGTTTACTTGATCACATTAATCGTCGCACAATGCGTCTTCAAAATGTTGAAACAGTCGTGCTTGATGAAGCAGACGAAATGCTCAACATGGGTTTCATCGAAGACATTGAAGCGATCCTTTCAAATGTACCAAGTGAACACCAAACACTTTTATTCTCTGCGACAATGCCTGCACCAATTAAGCGTATTGCAGAGCGTTTCATGACAAACCCAGAACATGTAAAAGTAAAAGCGAAAGAAATGACTGTATCTAACATCCAGCAGTTCTACTTGGATATTCACGAGCGTAAGAAGTTCGATACATTGACTCGTCTTCTTGACATTCAATCACCAGAGCTTTCAATTGTTTTCGGCCGTACAAAGCGCCGCGTTGACGAATTGACTGAAGCATTAAACCTTAGAGGTTATACAGCTGAAGGAATTCATGGTGACTTGACTCAGGCGAAACGTATGGTTGCGCTTCGTAAATTTAAAGAAGGTTCAATCGATGTGCTTGTCGCAACAGACGTTGCAGCACGTGGACTTGATATCTCAGGTGTTACACATGTGTATAACTTCGACGTACCACAAGATCCAGAAAGCTATGTACACCGTATTGGACGTACAGGCCGTGCTGGACGTACAGGTATGGCGATGACATTCATCACACCACGTGAAAAAGATATGCTTCGTGCGATTGAGCAAACGACTAAGCGTAAAATGGATCGTATGAAAGAACCAACTCTAGACGAGGCAATTGAAGGACAACAACAAGTCACAGTTGACCGTCTACGCACAATCATTAGTGAAAACAACTTGAACTTCTACATGACAGCAGCTGCTGAATTGTTAGAAGATCATGATTCTGTTACAGTGGTTGCGGCTGCCATCAAAATGATGACAAAAGAGCCGGATGCAACGCCTGTTCGTTTGACAGATGAAGCACCAATGATTTCAAAACGCAATCGTAACAACCGCAGCTCTTCTAAACGCAGAGACGGCGGCGGTGGTGGCGGCTATCGCGGAAAAAGCCGTTCATCTTACGGTGATAAAAAGCGTTCTTCAAATGACCGCAATCGTTCTTCTAACGATCGTCGTCAAAAGAAATCTTATAACAACTAATTCAAAAGCGAATCCTTTGCAGGGTTCGCTTTTTTTAACAGTCCTAATGAAACTTTTTAGGCTTTCTTTCGTAATATATTGATAGAAAAGTAAGAGAATGGGGGAAGAATGTGAGAAAACAGCCGCAACGTCAAATCAGCTTAAATGGATTAAAAGTATGGCGTCTTCAAAATGGAATTATCTCATTGATTTTCTTATTCATCATCATTGGGGTATTTGTAGCTAGTTATTATTTTCAATGGCCATATTGGATTGGAGCCATCCTCATCGGTTTGTGGATTTTACAGGTCATCTTCGGAATCTGGCTCATACCGAAAATCCGCCATCACATCTGGCGCTATGAAGTATTTGAGAACGAAATTGAAATACAGCACGGATTGATTCGTGTCACACGTGTCATTGTGCCAATGGTACGTGTTCAGCATGTGGATACATCTCAAGGGCCGCTTTTAAGGCGCTACCGGTTGGCATCTGTTCAAATTTCTACGGCTGCGACAGTGCATGATATTCCGGCACTGGAATTAGAAGAGGCAGATGAGCTTCGCGATTACATATCTCGATTAGCAAGGGTGACGGAAGATGATGTCTGAACCAAAACGTGTACATCCAATCTCGATGTTCATTGATTTTATATCAGATGCCGTATCCATGATCAAAAACTTCATTATCCCTTTTTTCGTGCTTATTTTTGTTAACTCGAATTCAAGTATTCGTTTTTATGCGTTCATTATTCTTGGGGTGCTTCTTTTATGGAAAGCTGTTTCAACCGTTTTAGCATGGAGACGATTCACCTACCGAATGGAAGACGATGAATTTCGAGTAGAATCAGGTGTCATCACCAAAAAGAAAAAGTATATCTCGTTAGAACGAATTCAAACGGTGAATACAAGTGAAGGCATCTTCCAGCGGATTTTCGGTTTGGTTCGGGTGCAAATCGAAACGGCAGGCGGGACGGATGGACCTGAAGTGAGCCTGACGGCCATTACAAAAGCAGAAGCTGAGCAACTAAAGCAATCGATTTTCAACCGGAAGAAAAGCTTGCAACAAGAAGAAATGATTGATGAAAATTTAGATCTCCCTGATCCTCTGACAGCGCAACAGCCTGTAGAAAAAGAAATCAGTGTTTCCTACCGAATGGGTATACCAGAGCTGCTTTTGGCTGCGACCACTTCAAGCGGAATCGGCGTCATTATTTCTGGATGTCTCGCCATTTACACACAAATAGATGAAATTCTGCCTTTGGACGGATTCCTCAAACGGTTTTCTTTTTTAAGTCATGCGAGTGTTGAGATTTATGCGATTCTCATATTTATTGCCGTATTGATTGCGTGGATTCTTAGTGTTGGGGTAACAGCCCTTCAATATGCGAATTTTACCGCAAAACGAAAAGGGAAAGACATCATCATCACAAGAGGACTCATCGAAAGGCATCAAATGACCATTCCGCTTGCGAGAATTCAAGCAGTGAAAATCAAAGAAAATATTCTGCGTGAACCATTTGGTTTTGCGACGGTCATGCTTGTCAGCGCAGGAGGTTCCATTACAGAAAAAGAGACCTCTTCTGTCTTATTTCCACTCATACGGAAGAAAAAAATCAATGAATTGTTAACGCAATTTACAGATCAATATCAGCTGGCACCAGAAAGTGATTTGAAAAAAGTGCCGAAGCGTTCACTGAAACGTTATCTGATATCTTACGGATTTGTTCCATTACTTGTAGGTATAATCCTTTCTGTACGTTTTCCACCATGGGGGTATTTGGCGCTGATTCCATTACCATTTGCCTTGTTCTTTGGGTATTTAGCCTATAAACAATCAGGATATGTGATCAAAGATCAACTAATTCAATTAACGACAAGAGGTATCGGCAAGACCACCGGAATTGTTTTAAGAAAACGAATGCAAAACTATACGATGACCCAATCCTATTTTCAAAAGAAAGGGCGGGTGGCAAGTATTCACACCTTTGTGAAGTCCTCTGCCTTGCTTGATTCCTTTGGTGTGCATCACCTTGAAGAGGAAGATGCTGAACGTGTATGCGATTGGTATTCCTATGAAACGAATCAATCAACTTAAACAAAAAATGTCGATCAGCTCCCGTTAAACGGAGTGATCGACATTTTTTATGAGCTTAATAGCGTCGTTTTTTTGAATGGAAGAATAGAGTGATCGGTGCTAGGATCATGCCGCCTATCAATCCAAATAAGTGGGCCATGATGTTGATGTTCGAGTTGACGAACGTCATAATAACAGAGACGCCGAGAATCGTTAAGATCACCTGAGAATTACCACGGTCCATCATATGCGGTTTAAATAGGACAAGATAAAGATAGACGCCAAATAAACCAAATATCGCACCAGAAGCCCCGACATGTACGTACTCTAAAGGCTCCACCCAATAGGTTCCGAGATTGCCAATGAATCCAGCACCCAGATAAATCACAAGAAATCGAACCTTTCCAAGCAAATACTCAAGTGCTGGAGCGAATAGGAAGAGCGACATGGAATTGAACAGAATATGTGTTAGACTTCCGTGAAGAAAAATAGGCGTTAAAAGCCGCCACCATTCTCCTGCTGCAACACCATAATTAAAACCAACGAGATGGTCCTGCCCAAGCTGGATCATTGGAATAGGGATCGCAAATAAAAGCCATAGGCCGATTTGCAAAGCAAGGATCGCTGTTACGATTGGATACGATCTAATAAATTGTTGAAAGCTCTCCGTTCGAATAAACATAACAAACCCCTTTTGACTAGATAATGGTAAGTTTATAGTAACACGTTTATGAAGCGAACATCCAAATTAGTACGAGTATCATAGGAGGTACCTCATGATTAAAGGAATCGGTATGGATATTGTAGAGATCGGCCGGCTGTCACGAGTTCTTAGCAGGCAGCCCCGTTTACCAGAACGAATTTTGACTTTACGTGAACAGGAAGTCTTTCACACACTAAGTGAAAAGAGACAGCTGGAGTTTCTGGCAGGGCGTTTTGCGGCGAAAGAAGCATTCGCAAAAGCATACGGTACGGGAATTGGTCAGTATATAAGCTTTCACGACATCGAGATACAAAAAGATGCGAACGGAAAACCCCTCATCAAAAGTGAGAAAACAAAAGAAGACTACGTTCATGTATCCATTACACACACAAAAGAATATGCTGCAGCACAAGTTTTAATTGAAAGGTTGTCAAGCTAGTCTGCATATTGTTTGTCCCCCCTTCATATATTGGGTAGTGCGATAAGGAAGGGCGAGTTGCTAACAGGCTTTGATGGTTCGCGGTACGCAGTTAACTCTTGAGGCGTACTGTTAAAGTCAAACAAGCGGTTTCTTCCTTTTAACACAATTAACGAAGGGGTTGAAAAGGGTGAGAAAAAGCTTTGTTTTGCTTGTAACGGGGATCCTTTTTGTATTGATTCTCTCCGCATGCGGTCAAAAATCTCAACAAGATATCGTTGGAGATTTAAACAAAAAGGCAGAGGAAATGACATCATACAAAGCCAAAGCAAAAATGACCATTGAGACAGGAAATGATCCGCAGGAATACCATGTGGAAATTTGGTACAAGAAGCCGGAGCTTTACCGTGTCTATTTAGAAAATCCGAAGAAGGATCAGAGTCAAGTCATTTTAAGAAATGGCAATGGTGTATTTGTGCTGACACCTTCATTAAACAAAAGCTTCCGCTTCCATAGTGATTGGCCGAACAACAGCAGTCAGGTGTATTTATTTGAATCACTTGTGAAAGACATTAAAAATGACAGTGCAGCTCAGTTCAAAGCAAAAGAGTCGAAGTACGTTTTTGAAACAAAAACCAACTATCAGCACAACCAAATGCTGCCGACCCAAGAGATTACCTTTCATAAAAAAACAATGGCGCCTGCTAGTGTGAAAGTACTGGATAGCGATAAAAAGCCAATGGTGAAAGTAGAATTCTCTCACTTTGAATTCAACAAATCCTTTGACAAAGACGCCTTTGATGAGAAGAAAAATATGACACTTTCTCAAATGGATGTTGCCACAAGCGCAGATCCATCTGACAGCTTTGCTGTGAAAACGCCTGTGGATATGCCAGAGGGCGTGAAGAAAATGGAAGAGAAAGAAATGACAACAGATGCTGGAAAGCGGTATGTGATGACGTATGGCGGAAAGAAATCCTTCACGCTCATTCAGGAAAAAGCGCGGGTAGCAGAAGCGTCTACGCCTGTGACGATGAATGGCGAGCCAGTCGATCTTGGCATGACAGTGGGTGTTCTGACAGACAAATCTCTTTCTTGGACATCTGATGGAGTTGACTACTTAATTTCTTCAAGTGATTTATCGAAAGAAGAACTCTTAATGGTCGCCAAAAGTGTAGAAGGACAGTCAGCGAAATAGGCGAGATTCTTAACATAACAACAAATCAGCCCTGTGCAGGGGCTGATTTTCTTTGAGTTGTTTCACATTATTCTGGATTTTTAGTATCATAATGAAGTATTGAATCATTCAATAGGGAAGTGTGATGAATGGACACAAATGCCTTTTATAGAGACACATGGGCAGAAATTGATTTAACAGCAATCAAGCATAATGTTTCACATATGAAAGACCATATTGGTCAAAGCGTCCAACTAATGGCTGTTGTGAAAGCCAATGCATATGGACATGGAGATATAGAAGTGGCAAGAGCTGCCCTCGAAGCAGGAGCAGACCTGTTAGCCGTCGCTTTTTTAGATGAAGCCATTTCTTTAAGAAATAAAGGCATCAAAGCCCCGATTCTTGTGCTCGGCGCAGTACCGTCAGAGTATGTCAAAGTCGCCGTTAGATACAACGTTATCATGACCGCTTACTCGATCGATTGGCTGAGAGAAGTCGTCAAAGTGATGAAAGGGCAGATGGGACAACCCATTCGTTTCCACTTGAAAATCGACAGCGGCATGAATCGGTTAGGTGTGAAAACAATCGAGCAGGTGAGCGAAGTAAAAGAGCTTGTCCACGATCATTCTTTTTTACAGCTGGAAGGCGTATTTACTCACTTTGCCACAGCGGATGAAAAAGATGAAAACTACTTCGGTATGCAGGTTGATACGTTTAAAACATTGCTTCAACCGCTTCATACGGACAAACTGCTCATTCATTGCGCCAACAGTGCAGCAGGTCTAAGGTTTAAAGACACTTTATTTAATATGGTTCGTTTTGGCATCAGTATGTACGGGCTGTCGCCGTCGGAAGAAATCAAGGATGAATTGCCGTTTCAACTGGAAGAAGCATTATCTCTTCATACAAAACTTGCACATGTAAAGCCCATTCAAAAGGGTGAGAGCGTGAGCTATGGTGCAACTTATACAGCGAATCAAGATACATGGATTGGTACGATTCCAATCGGGTATGCAGACGGCTGGATCAGGAAGCTTGCCGGAACAGAAGTGCTCGTTGGCGGAAAACGCCGAAAAATTGCTGGAAGGGTGTGCATGGATCAATTCATGGTTGATTTGAAAAAGGACATTCCGGCAGGGGAGCCAGTCGTGCTCATCGGCACACAAGGCGAAGACAGGATATCTGTCGATGAAATAGCCAAGCGGCTTGAAACCATTAACTACGAAGTCACATGTTCTGTTGGTTACCGCGTCCCAAGAGTCTATATAGAGGACGGCGAAAGGGTTCGTGTACGAAATCCGCTGCTTCAAGGCGGTCCAAGCTTTTTATAAACAGCATCCACGGGAACGATGTTCAAACTGACATCGTTCTCTTTTATTCTACAAAGGCATCATAAACATTCTCCCTTTTTTAGAGATTTTGGAAATACCGTATGATTTTCGGAAAAAAGCGTATAATGGGAAAGAGGAACTCCATTATCATCTTGATTTACGGGTGGCGAGCCGCTTCATGTTCTAATAAGAAATCATGAAAAAACAGCTTTGCTTGTGCATTGAATAATGGTATGATTAGTCTTGGAATGGATCGAAACGGTATCCGTAAGTTTTGTGGAGGTGTATGTTTTTTGTCTGAATCCAGCGCAACAAACGAAATGAAGATTCGACTGCCGGAGGCTTTAATGTCTGAGATCGAACGAGTAGCAGAGCAGGATAAGGTAACAAGAAATGAATTGATCTACCGAGCGACAAAAACGTATATTCGTGAACGTAATATTCGACAAAATCGTGAATCGATGAGACGCGGCTACATGGAGATGGCGAAAATTAATCTGAATATCTCTTCAGAGGCACAATACGCAGAATTTGAGGCTGAGAATACAGTTGAGCGATTAGTCAGCGGGGGTTAAACATTTGATTGTTAAACGCGGTGATGTTTACTTTGCTGATTTATCTCCTGTTGTTGGCTCCGAGCAGGGCGGGGTTCGCCCGGTATTGGTGATTCAAAATGACATTGGAAATCGCTTCAGCCCGACTGCTATCGTTGCAGCCATAACAGCCCAAATACAAAAAGCGAAATTACCGACTCACGTCGAAATTAATGCAAAGCGCTACGGCTTTGAACGAGATTCTGTCATTCTTTTGGAACAAATTCGTACAATCGATAAACAAAGATTGACAGATAAAATCACACATCTTGATGATGAGATGATGGAGAAGGTTGATGAAGCCTTACAAGTTAGTTTGGCTCTTATTGATTTTTAATATGGTGATACTTGGTTGCTCTACTGGGAGCAACTTTTTTTGTGTTCAATTTTTTTTAACGTTATAATGAAGAAAGACTAAAGAAGAGCTTTAAATGTAAGTAGGGGGTAAAACATGTCGAATCATATCGTGTTAGCTTTTGCAAGAAAGCACCAAAAGGAATTAGAAAAAGAGTGGACGGACATTTTAAAACGACTCGGAGAAAAAGAAACGGACATGATGCTGAACGACAAAATGTATGAAACCATCTGTTCGGAATATGTTCAACTCATCATTACATCTCTTTCAGAGGGGGATCATGAGGATTTTGAAGAAAAAGTGCAAAATTTTGCTTTAAAAATTGTTCAAATGGGTATATCACTTAAGTTACTGGCAAACGGTCTAACAGAAATCCGTACACATTTATATGAAAAAATGAACGATGACAAAGATACAACACAAGAAAGTCATGACCTCATCTGGCAAATCGATCGATTCATTACACCCATCCATAATGAGATCTTAAACCAGTATTCCATCTCATGGGAAAAAACCGTCAGCCTTCAAAAAATTGCGCTGCAGGAACTGTCTGCCCCGCTAATCCCTGTATTTGAGCACATCACCGTCATGCCACTTGTTGGAACAATTGATACAGATCGTGCGAAAAAAATTATGGAGAACCTGCTTAATGGTGTCGTCAAACATCGCTCACAGGTCGTCTTGATTGATATCACGGGTGTACCTGTCGTGGACACAATGGTGGCCCACCATATCATTCAAGCGTCAGAGGCTGTGAGATTAGTAGGAGCGAAGTGTTTACTTGTCGGTATTCGCCCAGAAATAGCCCAAACGATCGTTAACCTTGGAATTGATTTATCTCAGGTTACAACAAAGAATACCCTTCAAAAAGGAATTCAAACTGCTTTGGAAATGACAAATCGAAAAATTGTTTCATTGGAGGGATAACCAATTGAGAAATCACCCGAAGATTCCAATCTTAAAATTATATAATTGTCTTCTGATTTCAATACAGTGGGAGCTTGATGATCAAACAGCTCTTCACTTTCAAGAAGACTTACTGAATAAAATTCATGAAACAGGAGCAAACGGTGTGGTCATTGACTTAACATCCGTCGATATGATTGATTCATTTATCGCCAAGGTATTAGGTGATGTGATCACCATGTCCAAGCTCATGGGGGCAAAAGTTGTATTAACAGGAATACAACCGGCAGTCGCTGTGACGCTTATTGAACTTGGCATTTCACTGGAAGAAATTCAGACAGCACTAGATCTTGAACAAGGGCTTGAGACACTGAAGCGGGAATTGGGGGAATAGATATGAAAGACCAATCCTGTGTAAAAATATTGACGGAATGGGACATAGTCGCAGCAAGACAATTGGGGCGCAATGTTGCAAAAGAACTTGGTTTTGGAACAGTTGACCAAGCAAGAATTACGACGGCCATTTCAGAATTAGCTCGTAACATCTATTTATACGCTGGTAAAGGTCAGATTTGTATAGAAGAAGTGATGGAGCGCGGAAAGCGTGGACTCAAAGTCATCGCAGCCGATGAGGGGCCTGGCATCATGGATATACGCAAAGTAATGGAAGACGGATTTTCTACATCAGGCGGACTCGGAGCAGGCTTGCCGGGCGTCAGAAGACTGATGGATGAATTTAAATTAGATTCCGCACCAGAACAAGGAACGGAGATACAAGCTGTCAAGTGGCTTCGCTAGGAGGGAAACCATGGATTTTAAGGAGGTAATGGAGCAGCGGTATCATCAGCTGCTCAGTCGTTATATCAGTGATTTAACTGAAACATCGCTTTATCAAGCTCAAAAATTTAGCCGTAAAACCATTGAGCATCAAATACCTCCTGAAGAAATAGTGAGTGTTCACCGAAAAGTGATTCAGGAGCTTTACCCTGATTTGCCGGAAGATGTCTTTCATTCACTGGACTTCTTAATTGAAGTCATGATTGGATACGGACTTGCCTACCAGGAGCATTTAACACTAAGAGGCATCCAGCAAGAAATTAAGTCGGAAATTGAAATTGCTGCAAATGTTCAGCAAACCCTTCTGGAAACGAAAATTCCAGAAGGAGACACATTTGATATCGGAGCCATCAGTGTGCCGGCAAAACAGATGAGTGGGGATTATTACCATTTCGTAACAGATCACGATACAATCAATATCGCGATTGCAGATGTGATTGGGAAAGGCATTCCAGCTGCGCTCTGTATGTCGATGATTAAGTATGCGATGGATTCCTTGCCAGAGTCAGGCAGCGGCCCAACGAAAGTGCTCAAAACCCTTAATCGTGTGGTCGAGCAAAACGTAGACCCAAGCATGTTTATCACCATGTTTTATGGCAGCTATAATAAAGAAACACATGAATTTAAGTACGCATCGGCTGGACATGAGCCGGGCTTTTTCTATTGCAAAAAAGAGAATCATTTTTACGATTTAGATGCAAAAGGTCTTGTCCTTGGAATCGCACCAGACTTTGATTACAGGGAGTATGAGCAGCATTTGGACGTAGGAGATATGGTGATCTTATTTTCAGATGGGGTCACCGAATCCAAGTCAGAGGACGGCTTCTTAGAGCGCGAAGATATCAAAGCGCTCATAGCAGAGCATCTTTCCTATTCAGCGCAGGAAATGGTCGACGCTATCTATGCAAGCTTACTCAAATTACAAGATTTTCAGCTTCACGATGACTTTACTTTACTTGTCCTTAAAAGAAAGGTTTAGAAAGTGAATATGCGGGTATATAAAACTTTAGGAAACAAGAATTTCGAGGTGAATGCATAATGAATATGTCTGTAAAAGAGCATCAAATTGATCATAAGACGAAAATTAGTGTCAGCGGAGAAATCGATGTGTACTCTGCTCCTCAGCTAAGAGAAACACTCATGCCTAAAGCCGAGGCGGGAGAGCATCTAGAGATCTGTTTGAAGGATGTTACGTATATGGATAGTACAGGATTAGGTGTATTTGTTGGGTTGTTTAAAGCAGCTCAAAAAGCAGGTGGAACACTAAAGCTTGAGAACTTGTCGGATCGGCTTATCAGATTGTTTGAAATCACTGGACTAAAGGACATCATTGACATTTCTGCAAAGTCAGAGGGTGGGGTACAATGAACGAATCAGTAGATCTAATCGAGATGAAAATACCGGCGAAACCAGAATACGTAGGCATCATTCGTCTGACTCTTTCAGGCGTTGCAAGCCGGATGGGCTATGCCTACGAAGAGATTGAGGACTTGAAAATTGCCGTCAGTGAGGCATGTACAAATGCAGTTCAGCATGCCTATAAAGGTGCAGATGGCGAAGATGGAGAGGTAGCGGTTCGCTTTCTTGTCTATGAAGATCGTCTAGAAATCATTGTCGCTGATAAAGGCGGTAGCTTTGACTTTAAGCAAAAGCAGGAAGACCTAGGGCCGTACACATCTGCTCATACGGTGGATCAATTGGCAGAAGGAGGTCTTGGTTTATACTTAATGCAAACATTGATGGATGAAGTCGAGGTGCAAGCAAACTCCGGAGTTACCGTGGCGATGACAAAGTTTTTAAACAGGGAGCGAGTTGACCATGACACAACCATCCAAAACTATGAAACTAACTAAAGATGAAGTGGATCGCCTCATTCAAAGCTATCAATCCAACCAAGACGAGCAGGCGCAGCTGACACTAGTTGAGTGTTATACAAATCTTGTGGATATGCTCGCGAAGAAATACTCCAAAGGAAAAAGCTTTCATGAGGATTTAAGACAAGTTGGAATGATTGGTCTACTCGGCGCAATTAAGCGTTATGATCCACTTGTCGGTAAGTCATTTGAGGCATTTGCCATTCCAACCATTATCGGGGAAATCAAACGCTTTTTACGTGATAAAACATGGAGTGTCCATGTACCAAGACGAATTAAAGAGCTTGGACCAAGAATCAAGATGGCAGTTGATCACCTGACAACGGAAACGCAAAAGTCACCTAAAGTACAAGAAATTGCAGAATATCTAGATGTAACAGAAGAAGAAGTTCTTGAAACAATGGAGATGGGCAAAAGCTATCAAGCGCTGTCTGTTGACCAAGGCGTAGAGGCTGATTCTGAAGGAAGCACTGTGACGATTTTAGACGTTGTCGGCTCACAAGAAGAAGGGTACGAACGTGTAAACCAAAAAATGATGCTTGAAAGTGTGCTTCACGTTCTGACAGATAGAGAAAAAGAAATTATCAATCTCACGTATTTGCAAAATAAAAGCCAGAAAGAAACAGGCGATTTACTCGGCATATCTCAAATGCATGTATCAAGGCTGCAGCGGAAGGCAGTTAAAAAGCTACGAGATGCATTGTCAGAAGATGCGTCTATGGAGCTAGGGTAATGAAGCAGATCGAACAGCATGAGCATGTAAACGCCATTATCTATCAATCGAACAAAGAAGGAAAATCATGCTGCGGGGACAGTTTTTTTATTAAAGCAGATGATGAAGAACTAATTTGTGCTGTCGCAGACGGATTAGGCAGCGGCCAGTTCGCCAATGAATCATCTTCTTTAGTCAGCGAAATTGTCGAAGAATATGGACATGAGGATGTAACAACCCTCATCGATAGATGCAATCAGGCCATGAAAAATAAACGCGGGGCCACTGTAGCCATATTAAAGGTGAATTTTTCCCAGCAGCAGTTTACCTATTGTTCGGTTGGCAATATCCGATTTATCTTGAATGCACCTTCTGGCGACTATATTTATCCACTTCCGACATCAGGATATCTATCAGGTAAACCTAGAAAATACAAAACATACACCTATTCCTACGAAAAAGGATCGACATTCATTATGTATTCCGACGGACTGAATGTGCCAAACATGCGAATGTGTTTAAAGCATAGCCATTCAGTTGCAGACATCGCCAAACAACTTGAAACATACACACAAGACAAGAAGGACGATCTCACCTATGTACTTGGTCAGCTTACATGAAATAGCTGACCTTTTTTCTGTTTTGCCAGTTTTTTTGATACACTAAAAGAGAAGACACAGTGAGAGGATGCAAAGTATGAAGACATCTGACTTTTTATTGAAACAAATTGCGACAGAGTTAAAGCTTTCAACAAAACAAATTGGAAGTGTGATCCAGCTATTAGAGGATGGTAACACCGTCCCGTTTATTGCACGTTACCGAAAAGAACAGACAGGCTCGCTAGACGAGGTGCAAATTCAAACCATTTCTGAACGCTATACATATATCCAAAATGTGACGAATCGAAAAGAAGAAGTGATTCGCTTAATCGCTGAACAAGACAAATTAACTGATGAATTAAAACAGAAGATCGAGCAAGCGCATAAGTTGCAAGAGGTCGAAGATTTATATCGTCCATTTAAACAAAAGCGTAAAACAAAGGCAAATGTAGCCAAAGCAAAAGGACTTGAGCCGCTTGCGGAGTATTTACTGAAGCTGCCAAACGATGAGATCGAAAAGAAAGCATCGGCTTTTATTAATGAAGAAAAAGAAGTCACAACAGCAGAAGAAGCACTGGAGGGCGCCCAGCACATCATTGCTGAACAGCTTGCGGATGATCCTGATATGCGGAAATGGATTCGCAGTGAGACGTACCAAAAGGGAAGTCTTGTCACATCAGGAAAAGACGTTGAAAACGACGAGAAAAACGTCTATGAAATGTATTACGACTATCAAGAGCCGATTAAAAAAATTGTGCCTCATCGTGTACTTGCGGTCAACCGAGGCGAGAAAGAAGGGATTTTGAAAGCAGCCATCGAGCCACCTGCTGAAAATATTCGTTTCTACCTCGATAAACAAGTCTTAAAAGGCAAGCAAACGACGGCGAGGCCTTACATTGAAGCGGCCATTGATGATGCATACAAGCGCTTGATTCAGCCTTCAATTGAACGGGAAATACGAAAAGAGCTGACAGAAAAAGCAGAGGAACAAGCCATTCATATTTTCGCTGAAAACTTAAGAAAGCTCCTTCTTCAACCGCCGATGAAAGGAAAACGTGTACTTGGGGTGGACCCTGCATTTCGTACAGGCTGTAAATTAGCCGTCGTGGATGATACAGGAAAAGTCCATCATATTGGCGTCATTTATCCGCACCCGCCTGTGCAGAAAAAAGCGGAAGCCAAACAAAAAGTGAAAGAAATCATTCAATCATCCAACATTGAAGTCATTGCGATCGGAAACGGAACAGCCTCAAGAGAGACCGAACAATTCATCGCAGACTTGATCCAAGAGTTGGACCAGCCAGTTTCATATTTGATCGTGAATGAAGCAGGGGCAAGTGTATACTCTGCATCTGCGCTGGCAAGAGAAGAGTTTCCAGACTTGCAAGTGGAAGAACGAAGCGCTATATCCATTGCTCGAAGATTACAAGATCCATTAGCAGAGCTCGTGAAAATTGATCCGAAGTCTGTCGGAGTAGGCCAATACCAACATGACGTGAGCCAAAAGCAATTAAACAGCTCCTTAACCTTCGTGGTGGAGACGGTCGTCAACCAAGTCGGTGTGAACGTTAATACAGCTTCACAGGCACTGCTGCAATATGTGTCAGGTCTTTCAAAAGCCGTCGCAGGGAACATCGTCAAGCGCCGCGAAGAGATTGGCAGATTCACAAGCAGAAAAGAGCTGAAGGATATCCCAAGGCTTGGTGCAAAGACTTATGAGCAGTGTATCGGCTTCCTGCGCATCACAGATGGACAAGATCCACTTGATCGCACGGGTATTCACCCTGAAAGCTATAAAGAAACAAAACAGTTCTTACGCATGATTAAGATGACGCCAGACGATCTTGGTACAGAACAGTTAAAAGAGAAAATTGCAGGGGTGAAGCTGGACGAAGCAGCAGAACAGCTTGAAATTGGTTCAATCACTCTTCAAGATATCATTGATCAGCTCACAAGACCTGAGCGTGATCCGCGCGATGAAGTACCAAAGCCGCTACTCAAAACAGATGTATTGAAATTAGAGGACTTGAAGCAAGGGATGGAGCTGCAAGGAACGGTGAGAAACGTCGTAGACTTCGGCGCATTCGTTGATATTGGTGTCAAGCAGGACGGGCTTGTCCATATTTCAAAGCTAAGCAACCGCTTTGTGAAGCATCCGCTTGACGTTGTATCAGTTGGTGATATTGTGACTGTATGGGTAGACTCCGTTGACAAGGCAAAAGGCCGGGTAGCTCTATCGATGCTAAAACCAGAGTAAACAAAAAACGAGGCGCACCTTAGGATGGGGTGTGCCTTGATGTGACTGAATGTTTTTTTCTATAGAAGTACCAGCATTGATTGAGCAATTTGATTTTATAATGATTTTTCTCATAAAATGCTTTCTGCATCTGATTTTTCAGCCAGTTGGGCATCGCCCATTCCTCCTTTGATCAAAACAGTGGGTGTACCTTCAATGTATGCAAAGGGGAAATTGTCCCGTTCGAGGTTTTTATAGAAAGGAACGATCTTGATTGAACGA
This sequence comes from Bacillus sp. GbtcB10, assembly GCF_019091365.1. Taxonomy (NCBI): domain Bacteria; kingdom Bacillati; phylum Bacillota; class Bacilli; order Caryophanales; family Bacillaceae; genus Bacillus; species Bacillus sp. GbtcB10. Next base: position 41,262 of record NZ_JAGXJP010000006.1, on the reverse strand, counting down.
AAGAGAGTTACAGCAGTTAACAGAAGACATTTCAGAGCAGTTCTTTGGTAAGGCGTTTCGCCATCAGGCTGTTTTTAATGACCGTCTTAAAACGACAGGCGGGCGATATTTACTTGGAACACACAATATTGAGCTAAATCGCCGATATCTTGAGGAGCATGGCAGAGACGAATTGATCGGTATCATTAAGCATGAACTATGTCATTATCACCTGCACCTTGAAGGAAAGGGCTATCAGCATCGGGACAGGGATTTTCGTGAACTCTTGCAGCAAGTAGGAGCCCCGCGCTTTTGTACCCCGCTGAAGACCGTTCAAAAGAAAAAAAGAGCGGTGACGCTTCATTATTACGTGTGCACAGGTTGCGGAAGACATTATACGAGGAAGCGCCGATTTGACACCACGCGATATGTCTGCGGGATTTGTCATGGGAAGTTAAAAAAGGAAGGGGAAAAGGCTTGACTGTTATATTAGTATATGTTAAATTATAAAAGCCGTCGCAAATGGAGCAGGAATGAAACGTTTAAAAATTCTTGACACATTTTTCTGGCATAGATATAATGAAACATGTCTTATTATTCCGCAGTAGCTCAGTGGTAGAGCTATCGGCTGTTAACCGATCGGTCGTAGGTTCGAGTCCTACCTGCGGAGCCATAATGGAGAAGTACTCAAGTGGCTGAAGAGGCGCCCCTGCTAAGGGTGTAGGTCGCGCGAGCGGCGCGAGGGTTCAAATCCCTCCTTCTCCGCCATTATGATATGGCCCGTTGGTCAAGCGGTTAAGACACCGCCCTTTCACGGCGGTAACACGGGTTCGAATCCCGTACGGGTCATGTTTTCTTTTTATGTTGATTCGTTGGGCTATAGCCAAGCGGTAAGGCAACGGACTTTGACTCCGTCATGCGTTGGTTCGAATCCAGCTAGCCCAGCCATTTTTTATATATGTTTTTCTGCATAGCAGATGAGCCATTAGCTCAGTTGGTAGAGCATCTGACTTTTAATCAGAGGGTCGAAGGTTCGAGTCCTTCATGGCTCACCATTGTCACGCGGGTGTGGCGGAATTGGCAGACGCGCTAGACTTAGGATCTAGTGTCTTTATGACGTGGGGGTTCAAGTCCCTTCACCCGCATTGTTTTTTCAAACAGTGCACTTATGAATATATGAGCACATCATACACGCGGTCGTGGCGGAATGGCAGACGCGCTAGGTTGAGGGCCTAGTGGGTGAATAACCCGTGGAGGTTCAAGTCCTCTCGGCCGCATCTAAGAAACCAAAGGTGGTAGACCTTTGGTTTTTTTGTTTTATTTTCAATGTTCTTATTTTGGAGAGAAAAATTTGTATAATATTATATTCCTCGAGTAAGAGCATGATATGATCTGTGTTAAAATATTATACTTCCCCTAAGTTTGATTTTGTTACAAATTCATCATAAAATGTAAAATATTTTAATTTTATGGATGTCGAGTATATTTCGAAATTTCATATTCTTCAAGGTCTGTATTTAAAAGAAGATAAGCATTTGTTATACCGATGTTTTAGGTTCTTAAAAAGTAGGAAAATGTATAGTGATATTGAAGACTTTGCATTAGAAGCAGCTGAATACTTTAGAAGAGCTGGAAGATTTGAAATGGCTACCAAGCATGCACCTTTTGCAACAGAAAAATTAAATAATGTCATGTCATTTGATGGTTTATTTGTTATCAAGTAAATTTATGATACGTTTTCCTCGTCCACCTCCAGTTTCTAAGGAATGATGAGCTTTGGCAACATCAGATAAAAGATAAATGCTATCAACAACTGGTCTGACCTTGTTGGAATCTACATAAGATGCTAATTCTTTTAAAATTTCATTTTTGGGGTTTGCGCTGAATGTGCGAACTCTACGAGAACCGAAAATAGTTGAAGTTAATATATATATATGAAGGACGAAAAACTAGGAAATCCAATAGTAACCATTCTACCGTTCTTTGCAAGCAAGCGCCTATAATGTTTAAGGTCAGTTCCTACTGTGTCCATAACTACATCAAACTTTTTAAGATATGAGATCAATCTTTATAGGAGTTTTAGATATTTTCACAGGTGATATAGCTACATATTCAGCAGCACTACCAATTTGGTTCCTTAAATTAATAGGGAGAACCCCCCACACATTATCACCTAATTGATAACTTTTTACGTTCGACCCTACTTCAACAACCTCTCCAGAAAAATCTGCTCCTGTCCCTTTAGGGAATTGATTACCCGTTAATCGTTTTAACTTACCTGATCGAAACAGTGTATCCATAGAGTTTACACTCGACCCATGTACACGAATGAGTACTTCTCCAGATTCTATAACTGGTCTTGATATAAAATCTTCAAAAAGAACATTCGGTGATCCATAATTAGTGTATTGTGCAGCGCGCATCTTTTCATTTTTCATTTACTCACTCCATCTCCTTAAAAAGTAATGACTTGAAGGGTTTTTATAATCAATTTGGCTCTCTAATACATGGATGACACGGTTTACATATTTGATTATAATAAATGGAATTGATTTAACAAGTACGCAATATAAACTGCTTAAGGAAGGAAAAACTGACTAAGGGGTGGATAAAATATGACTGAAAGTGAGCTGAATAAAGCGATAGCTCCAGCGAGTTATGCATTAAATATATTAGCGGGAAAATGGAATTTAAAAATCTTAGCTGTACTATGTAGTTACAATGAGATTCGATATAATGAGTTAAAGCGTAAAGTGTATGGAATTACAGGAACAATGCTCAATCAATCATTAAAGGACCTGATTGAAAACGGAATTGTTCAACGAGTTCAGTATAATGAAGTTCCATCAAGAGTAGAATATTCATTGACTGGGGCAGGGCTAGAGCTGATCCCTATATTTGAACAACTTCTTTTATGGGGTGAAACCCAATTAGAAAAATCAAAGTCATAGTAAAATCCATATACGTGAGAAGTTCGTTGGGGAATCATAGCATAGTTCCTAACAAAGATTTTATTCACTTTAAGCTATGATGAAGAAAAACAACAAAAAATCTTGAGATTACTAGGGAAGCGCTAGAAAAGGGGATGCAAATACATGTCAATTTACCATAAAGTCATTGGAGAAGGATTTCCGATCGTGATATTGCATGGTTGGACACTTGACCATAAAGTGATGTTCCATGCATTGGAACCGGTATTTGAAAAACAAAGCGGTTGGAAGAGAATATACATAGACTTACCGGGGATGGGACGTTCCGAGGCGCATCCATCTATTCAGAACTCTGATGATATGTTAGAAGCGGTATTGCGTCTTTTGGATGAGCTGATCCCTGATGAACAGTTTATTGTTTGCGGTTATTCATATGGAGGATATATAGCTAGAGGTATCGTTCATTCACGCCGGGAAAACATTCGTGGGTTGCTGCTGATAGCGCCAATGACTATACCCGAATTTGATAAAAGAGTTGTTCCAGAGAAGACCGTTCTGAAAAGTGACAGTCACTTGATTTCACAACTGTCTTCAGAAGAGGCGGATGAATTTTGCTCCATGGCCGTTGTGCAAGGAAAGATGGAATGGGAAAGATTCCGCGATGAAATTTACCTTCCTTCTAAACAAACAAATCATGAATTCATCAATAACATTCTTCAAAATGGATATGGCTTTACCTTCGATATTTCTTCTGAATTTCAGTATCCTACGCTCATTATCACAGGACGTCAAGACCATGTCGTCGGATATCACGATGCGTGGCGGCTGATCGAAGACTATCCAAGGGCCACTTTTGCAGTGCTTGATATGGCTGGTCACAACCTGCAGATTGAACAACCCGATGTGTTTCATTCATTAGTACATAACTGGTTAAATAGACTTGAGCCGGAAAATGTGTAGTATTTATCAATAAGAGTTTACTGGAGTGAGACGGAACTAGATTATTCTTTTTACCATCAAGCCACCTCTCTTATTTGAGTCACTATATCATGTGTGATATGCTTTTAAATCAACAAATTGCAATTATTTCCGATTCATGCTATAATAAAAAGTAATTATTTTTGTTCGGCGTAAAGGATAGTATGAAGATTGACTTTTCGTCTTGAGGGTACTTTGGGCAAGGATAGTATAATACATTGTGTGGTAAACGCACGAGGAGGCAACAATCATGGAACAAGGTACAGTAAAATGGTTTAACGCAGAAAAAGGTTTTGGATTTATCGAACGTGAAGAAGGCGACGATGTATTCGTACATTTCTCAGCTATCCAAGGTGACGGATTCAAATCTTTAGACGAAGGTCAAAAAGTAACATTTGACGTAGAGCAAGGTTCTCGTGGAGCTCAAGCTGCTAACGTTCAAAAAACTGCTTAATCTTCCTTTTTCAAAACAGGTTCTCTACAGAGGGCCTGTTTTTTTGCATGAAAAAACCCTACTTAGCGTACAAGTAGGGAGATGGTGCAAGGTATTCGTAAAAAATTTCATGCTTCAAAGGTTAGTAACAGTATATCATATTAGATTTACAAAATGCGGAATTTCCCTAAATAATTTCTTTTTCTTTACTGGTCGAAGATAGGGGGATTTGTTCGTAGAGAAAATGTATTCAAAAAATGGGGAAGCAGGTAGACAATATTAGCAGAAACTCTTGATTTGTTTTTCAGTGATTCCTTTGATGACTTCTAGCTCACTAAGCAAATAACCATGAGCATCGTCAAGCATTTTCTTTTCGCTTGCATTCAGTTTTTTTTCTTTCTTCATTCGCATGAGATCACGTACCACTTCAGCGCCTTCTAGTATGTGGCCCGTTTTTATTTTGTCTGTGTTGATTTTATATCTCTCTTTCCATGGCAATAACTTATCTGATGTTCCATTTTGGAAAGTGTGTATGATGTTCTTTAAGGCAAGTATATCTGTAACTGGTCTTATTCTTGACCTTGACATCTTCCTTGTAGGAATCATCACTTTCATATGGCTAACGGCCATTTTAATGACATAATACTGTTGTTTTTCATCAGAGAATTCTTTTTCTTCTATGGCTTCAATTATACCTGCTCCGTGCATTGGATAAACAATGTTATCACCAATTTGAAACATATCATCCGCCTCCATATCATGTATCTACTTTAAGGGTATCACACTTAGAGGTAAAATAATCAAATTTTTAATAATAACATGTTTATTTATTTTCTGTCAATAAATTTGGTTCTGAAAAAGTGAGGTTTTTTCATGAAAATTTCGGGTGGTTTTTGATCATATCCTCAAGAATCCTTGCTACAAGAAAAACAGAATATCCATCATTAAAAAAAGACCAGACATTGAGCTGGTCTTTCCAAATAGAATCCGATCATAATGTTGAAATATCAATCACAAACCGATAACGCACATCACTATTGAGCACACGTTCATATGCTTCATCGACTTGGTTTGCGTTGATCACTTCAATTTGTGGTGCGATCTTGTGAGCAGCTGCGAAATCGAGCATTTCTTGTGTTTCTTGGATGCCGCCAACGAGTGAGCCGGCGATGCTGCGACGTCCCGTAATTAATGAAAACACATGGAAGTTGTCTGGCTTTGGTGGTGCACCGACGTTTACTAATGTTCCATCAACACGAAGTAAGGACAAATAGGCATCCACGTTGATATTGGCAGAGACGGTATTGAGAATGAGATCATATTGACCGGCTAGTGTCTTAAACGTATCAGAGTCACTTGTAGCAAAATAGTCTTTTGCACCAAATGACAGCGCCTCTTCTTTTTTATTTATAGAGCGGCTTAATACAGTCACTTCTGCGCCAAGTGCGCGTGCAAATTGAATGGCGACATGACCTAGACCGCCCATTCCGACAATCGCCACTTTCTTTCCAGGCCCAGCCTTCCAGTGTTTTAACGGAGAATACGTTGTGATGCCGGCACAAAGAAGGGGGCTGGCGACATCGAGGGAAAGCTGGTCAGGAATATTGACAACAAATCGTTCTGTCACAACAATTTTCTGACTGTAGCCGCCGTAAGTTGGTTCTCCATCATAATCCAGGTTATTATAAGTTTGAACGACTCCTTTTTTGCAATATTGTTCATCTCCATTTTGGCAATATTCACATGTACCGCAAGAATCGACAAAACAACCGACGCCTACACGATCACCAATGTTGAATTTCGTGACAGCATCCCCAACAGCTGAAACAACTCCAGTAATCTCATGACCCGGAACCATTGGGAAAATACCGCCGCCCCATTCATCAAAGGCACTGTGGATATCTGAATGACAGATCCCGCTAAACTGAATATCAATTAAAATATCATGTGGACGAAGTGCTCTTCGTTCAATGGTTGTCCGTTCAAAGTTTGCTTTTGCATGGGAAACACTTAAAACATTTGATTGGTGCGTCTGACACATTCTGGATCATCCTTTCAAAAGTAAGATTCGGTCCTTCCTCTATACTGTACGTCTTAAAGTGAACTTTAAGTCAACATAGAACCTTCTGATCGCTTGAATTCAGGCTTTAGCATCAACCTTGAATCAAGATTTGAGCCAAAAGTATCTTGTCTTCTCGATAAAAATAGAGATGATGGGAAAAGGGAGATCGTCAAGTAAGAGAAAGAAGAGAAGGGTGAAAACAATGAAAATAGCACAAGCCGCCAAGCAGCTCGATTTATCTACTGCTACGCTCAGGTATTATGAGAATATAGGTTTAATTAGACCGATCAGGCGTGATGAAAATGGTGTTCGTGATTATACAGAAGAAGATATTCAGTGGATAGAATTTATTAAATGTATGAGAAATGCGGGTCTGTCAATTGATGCTCTTAGAGAATATACGGCTTTATTTATCGAGGGAGAGGATCGTACATTGTCCTCAAGGAAGCGTATTTTGGTCAATGAGAGAGAAAGACTCGTAGACAAACAAAAGGAAATCGAAGAAACGATTAAACGGTTAGATTACAAGATTGAAAGTTATGAAGATATTATCCACAGTTATGAACAAAAACTAGTTCATCAATTAAAAACGAGCTCTATTTAAATGAAGAAAAACCTGTGACTTGTCACAGGTTTTGTGATGTGGTTATCTTTTTGTGTAACGCACCCAATTGTAATGAGCGTAAAGTGGAGTAACACCGTTGTAGGAGCCGAGCCATTCATCGACACCTGCACCATTCCATAAGTTCATCATAATCTTTCCTGGTGTTTGAGGGATTTGAGTAGTAGCCGTATGTTTTAATTGACCGTCCACATACCATTTAATCGAGTTAGGCTGCCAGTCGAACGCATATGTGTGATAAGAGTTTGCTGCATCAAAACCAAGGTTGACGATTTTTTCATGATTTCCGACACCATTGGTATAATAGTTGAATTGTACCTTCGTGGTATCTTTTCCGAGAAACTCAATGTCAATCTCATCCCAAGGTGTACCATCCGTCGGTCCAGTATAAGTAAAGAACGAAGATACGATCCCAACATTTTTGGCTGGTTTCATGCTGACTTCATAAAGTCCATAGCCATATGTTTGAACGGAGCGGTTTTCCCCACAGTCAAACTTATTATACGAAGGACTAGTGAGCGATAATCGCATTTCCCCTAACGACGTCATGGAGACATTGTTTGCGCGCCACGTACAGTTAAACATATTTCCGTTCGAGTACCCATCAGCTTTTTGCCATAACCCGGTATTGTAATTGTTAAAGGGTTCATAGAATGATCCACCAGTTTGTGCCGAGGCACCAGCTGTAAATGTGGACAAGCTCAAGCATAACCCAGCGACAAGCAGCATCAGCATCCGTTTTACACGATAAGACATATAAGCATTCTCCTCTCCTTTTTGGAAGCGCTTTCTTAATTGATCATACATGATTCTTGTAAAATGGAAAATCGGTCTAATTTCTGATATTAAGCAGTTGAGTTTGATAGAATCTTCTCTTATTTCATGGGAATTGAGGTATCAATAGAAAAGGATCAAAAACGCCAGTAGTGATGATTGGGTTTTTCATCCTTTACATATGTTTTCTCTTTTTCATCCCAAAATATTTATCTTATGCTGTTTACTATCTTTCTGTAACTGCGATATCTAATAAACAGTCCACAAGCTCTTTTTTTCTAGAATAGAAAGGGAAATGATCGGCATCAAGGGTATAGATGCGCTCAAAAGGTTTAGTGGCATACATTTGTCTTTGCAAGTCAATCGGAATGGAGCGATCATTTGTTGTTTCAATATAGACACTGGGCACTCTTCCAAATCTTTCATTGGTTAATGAAACTTGATCTTCAAAAGGCTGAACAGGCTGTGGACGTATTTTCTTTTTAAACAATTGCAGATCTTCCTCCGAACTTTCGTTGAGCATATCCTCCGCAATGAATTCTTCCATTAATGTGATGGTCTGATTCTTTTCGTCAAACGTTGCTTTAGGACCGCCTGATGCGATATCACTAATAGCTTGTCCGTTTTCAGGAACAAATGCACAGACATATACTAGTTTTTTGATCTTGTCTGGAATGTTCTCAGCTACTTGTGAGATCACCATCCCGCTCATACTGTGTCCAACTAAAATGACGGGTTCATCTATTTTTTCAATCGTTGTGACGACTTTGTTTACATAGCTCTCTAATGATACGTCCTGTGGAAGCGTGGCGTCTTCTTCACTGCCAGGTAAATCAATTGCTATCACTGTATGACCTTTCTGTTGAAGAGAAGGTTTTATTTGGTCCCAGCACCAGCTTCCTTGGAATGCACCATGAACGAATAGGAATGTATTCAATCCAATCACCTCAATCACTTTTTGTAACCATTATAGTTACAACAGGTGGATCAGTCAAATGATAGTAAAAATCGCCAGAAAAGAATGATTGACAAAGCGGACAGTTGTCCGTAAGATAATACCGGGACAATTGTCCTAAATGAAACCTAAAGAGCCTTGATTCAAAACATACAAATAGATGTGATGTGGATGAAGCTAGAGAAGGTGAGGTAGCATGGAAAAGGATATTGGAAAGGAAATTGAAGAGGTCGCTTTTTCTTTGTTTCAAGAGTTTGGTGTAGAGAATGTCAGTATGCATAAAATTGCTAAAACAGCTGGTGTTGGACAGGGTACTCTTTACCGCCGATATGCCAATAAAAGTGATTTATGCCTTTCGATCCTTGGAGAAAAATTTGAACAACTGATCCCTGCTTTGCATCTTTACTTAAATAAAATAAGTGATCAGCCGGTTCAAGATCGTTTGCAATATGTTCTCGAGGAGATCCATCTCATCGTTGGTCATCACTTAGACTGGATTCGGATGCTGACGATCTCTGGAAATTTAGAGCAGACAAGTAAAGTATATGATTGTCATTACAGTCAATCACTCAAACAAATCATTCGTGATTTGCTCGAGGAAGCGAAAGTAAAAGGAGAAGCGAACATACAAGACATTGAGTTGACGACATTATGTATGTCCTCTCCAATGACGCCTGAACTCATGTTTTATATTCATGAATCCGGCTACTCAATTGAAAAAATTGCACAATTCGCTGCGGAAAGACAGGTTTTGTCTGTCTTTTCCTAGACATGAAGTGGCTCATTTCTGTCCAGCCTAACTACTTATGGTTTATCAAAATTGAAAAAGAAAAGGAGCCAACTTAATATGAACAAACAGCAAACAGCAGCTTCCGACATTCGAACGCTGCCCATTATTATTTCATTTATCACAGCTGGATTTATTGGACTGTTTAGTGAAACGGCACTCAACATGGCGCTGAGAAGTTTAACATTAGACTTTGGTATTGAAGCAACGACTGCTCAGTGGCTTACAACCGGCTATTTATTAACACTAGGGATTCTTGTTCCAATTTCAGGCCTCATTCTTCAATGGTTTACAACAAGACAGCTTTTCATTACCTCACTGGTCTTTTCGATCATCGGTACATTTATTGCGGCCGTTGCACCTGTCTTCAGTATTTTAATGGTGGCACGTGTGGTGCAGGCAGTAGGAACAGCCTTGCTTCTTCCATTGATGTTTAATACGATTTTGGTTATCATTCCGCCTCATAAAAGAGGTAGATCAATGGGGATTATCGGTCTTGTCATTATGTTTGCCCCAGCAGTGGGTCCAACGGTCTCTGGTCTCATTCTTAAATCGTTAACATGGCATTGGATTTTTTGGATTTCGCTTCCGTTATTGGTTGCTGCACTTGTATTTGGGTATATTTTTATGCAAAATATTACGGAACCCACAAGACCGAAAATCGACATTTTATCGATTGTGTTATCAACCATCGGTTTCGGTGGAATTGTGTATGGCTTTAGCAGTGCCGGTGAAGGCGGCGGCTGGAGCAGTATGCATGTGATTGTGGCGATTGTTGTAGGTGTCATTGGCATTCTTGTGTTCTCCCTAAGACAGTTAAACATGAAAGAACCGATGTTGAATTTAAGCCCATTTAAATATCCAATGTTTGTGATCGGGTTACTTCTGATCTTAGTGTGTATGATGGTGATGCTGTCTGCTATGATGATTTTGCCATTATATCTGCAAACGTCCTTGGCACTTTCTACATTTACAGCAGGTTTAATGCTATTACCAGGTGGAATTATCAATGGACTGCTATCGCCAATCATGGGTGGGCTTTTTGATAAATTTGGGCCGAAGTGGCTTGTCATCCCAGGCCTTGTCATCGTTGCAGCGACCATGTTTGGCTTCACGAACTTAAGTGTGAATACGTCCATCGGTTATATCGTGACGCTTCATATTACGTTAATGATCGGAATTGCGATGATCATGATGCCTGCTCAAACAAATGGATTAAATCAGCTGCCGCCAGAGCTATATCCGCACGGTACAGCGATTATGAATACATTGCAGCAAGTATCAGGAGCGATTGGGACTGCGGTTGGTATCTCGATCCTTTCATCAGGAGCTCGCAGCTTTATGGAAAATGTGGCTGATCCCGCAAATCCAGTCAATCAGCTGCTCGCCTTTACAAATGGCGTCCAGCATGCCTTTATCTTTGCTGTCATTATGACAGTGATTGGCTTGGTGATTGCTTTCTTTATTAAACGAGTGAAAGTCGAACAACAAGTATCATAATATATGAAAAGCACTGAGGACTTAGCGCCGCAGTGCTTTTTTTATTTATTCATAGGGGGAATGTTTGTTTCAAAGGAGCTGAAAATGGGGAGATAGATAAAAAGCAACGACTCTCTGACGACATTGAAGGAAAAGGCGAAATTCGTAACGAATGGATAGAGATAAAAGAATAAGATAGGAGCTGAGATCATGAACTTAGACGAACAAATCAAAATGGCTGAGTCATTACGTCAACCAGCTGAAGATTCATTAGCTGGTCAATCAGAACTAAAGCCAGTCCACCCTCCTGAAGTGAACAAAATGGAATATGATATCCCAACGGGTGCTGGTGAAACAAAGGTGTGGGTATTTAAACCTGTGAAAACATTGAAACAACCCCTACCTGTTTTCGTGAATTTGCATGGGGGCGGTTTTATCCTTGGAAGTGCTGAAATGGATAATCATTGGTGTCCGGTCATAGCAGATCGTGCGGAGTGTATCGTCGTCAATGTGGAGTATCAGCTGGCACCGGAGCACCCTTTCCCGGCCGCTCTTCATGAATGCTACGATGTGATGAAATGGTTATATGAACATCCTGAAGAACTACAAATAGACCCAAATCGATTAGCCATTGGTGGACATAGTGCAGGTGGGAATTTGGCAACAGCGGTTTGTTTGCTTGATATCCAAAAAGGGAACAAACTTCCGATTGTCTATCAAGTGCTTGACTATCCCCCACTTGATTTAGCTACTGATCCAGCACAAAAGCCAGCGTTTGAAGAAGCAATTCCAGTTGAAATGGCGAGACTGTTTAATGCCTTCTACCTGCAAGGTCAAGATCCGCACAATCCGCTCGTTTCTCCAGTCTTTGCAGAGAGAGAAGTCTTAGCACAAATGCCTCCAGCTCTTGTTATCACAGCTGAGAAAGATTCACTAGCTGAAGAAGCTGAGCATTATGCAGGCAAGTTAAAAGAAGCAGGGGTAGATGTCACATACAAACAATTTAAAGGAGTCCCACATGCGTTCACTCATGCCGGAGATTTAGAGATAGCTGAAGAGGCTTGGCATCTGATGAGCGATCAGCTTAAGAAGGCGTTTGAATAAGAAATATTCGGATATCAGTAAAAAGCACAGACTTTTTTTCTGTGCTTTTTTTGTGTTCTTGCTGACGTCTTGAAAAGAAGTGTAGATACAACAATCGCAGTAGTCGATATAATAGTAAGATAGAAGACATCTAAAAAGGAGCTAATAGAATGAAAAAAGAGACACTACAGGCATTTTGTCTTTCTTTACAAGGAGCAACCCACGACTATCAACCTGAGTGGCAGGCAGATCGTTATCATATAGGTGGAAAGATGTTTGCCATGATGGGGGGAGACGTCGATCGCAAACCAGTCATCACTTTAAAATGTGATCCGCAACGTGCTGAAGAATTAAGAGAAATGCATGAAGGAATTATTCCCGGCTATTACATGAATAAGACGCATTGGAATTCTATTTATCTTGATGCAGATATTCCATCTTCATTTGTCGAAGAGCTAATTGAACATTCCTATCAACTGGTTTTTCACAAATTAACAAAAAAAGCTCAGCAGGCTATCCTCCAACATAATTCAAAAGAAACCGATTAAATGCTGAACGTTCAGTTGTTCATGTCTCTTTGAATCTCTTCAAAATTGACTAGAGTCACATGCTCTCGCTATACTTTAAACAGCTAGAAGATACGAATAGGGGGATATACAATGGGCTATACAGTCATTACAGGAGCAAGTTCAGGTATTGGATATGAAACGGCTTTGGCCTTTGCAGCAAGAGGAAAAAATCTGATCTTAGCTGCACGCCGGCTTGATAAACTCCAAGAACTGAAAGAAAAGATTCTAGAAACATATCCCGATATTCAAGTGAAAATCCAGTCTGTTGATTTAACAGACAGAGAGCAAGTGTATTCTTTCTATGAGTCATTAGCTGGTGATGAGCTGGATACGTTCATTAATAATGCTGGGTTTGGCCATTTTGGTTCAATAGGAGAGCAGGATGTGAAAAAAATCGGGGACATGCTTCATCTCAATATTGAAGCGTTAACAATTTTATCCACTCTGTTTGTCCGTGATTATGAGCAAAAAGAGGGGACGCAGCTAATCAATATCTCTTCAAGAGCGGGTTATACCGTCGTCGGAAATGCTGTCACTTATTCAGCAACGAAATTTTATGTGAGCGCCTTTACAGAAGGGCTGGCCCTAGAATTGAAAGAAAAAGGAGGCAAATTACAGGCAAAAGTATTAGCGCCTGCTGCGACAGAGTCGGAATTTGCAAAGCGTTCATTAGATGTCGATCAATTCGAATATGAAGGCACTATCAAGAAATATCACACATCAAAAGAAATGGCAGCGTGCTTGCTTGAACTTTACGACAGTTCAAAAACAGTTGGTATCGTTGATGGGAAGACATTTGATTTTGAATTGAAGGACCCCATTTTTTCACACGCTGGCACAAGCATGAAATAAAAAGTTCCAATCACTGAGGATAGATTCTCTTAGTGATCAGCAGGTCACCGAGCCGAAAGATGTCTTGGATAATGTGGAGCGCTGTCAACACATACTAGAATAGATAAAAACACCTACACATTAGGTGTTTTTTTTATGCATTCTTTGATGAATGAAAGAATCGCAGGTCCAGTAGATGAGACTGCTGACAATTATGATCGGAAGGGATGTGGAGCTCTCAATTCCATCCATAACAAAAAGCATGACAATCATTGCTATCAGTAAGTAAGCCGCTAAATAAAGAGGATGAAAAGCCTTGGGCTGTAAAGAAAACAACAACTGTAAAGGTACCGCAAAGATGAAATAATAAACAAAAAAGATGGGAGTGTAAAGCAGCATAAACGCAGGCTCGCCCTGAATCGGTGGATATACACATACGAACAAGCTGAGTAAAATGGAACTGAAGAATAGTGTGAGTAGGATTTTGTAAAATGGTTGAACGGAACGCACTGTATGTACTCCTTTTTTGTGAGATTTCCTATATTTTATCATAAATGGGTTGAGAACAATTTCTGAAGTCAATTTAGGTATTATGGTATAAATAAATTTTGATAATAGTGCCCTTTTTCCTTTATTTGGTTCTGTGACTTTCACCTCATGCTGATGAATGAAGGAATGGTATAAAGTAAACCCTATAGACAGATAATTATTCATCACATTTAAGAAAAGAGATGATCTTATGAACGTAACAAAATGGTTTGGTGCTGCCCTTCTTTCTGTTTCACTATTGGTGACCGCAGCTTGTGCGAACGATAGCACTCAAGAGAATAATCAAAGTAATCAAGAAAGCACTACCAGTGAAACAAAAGAAAAAAACACGGCTGTTGAGACAGGGAATAAATCTTTATCCAATATTAAGGTGCTGGCAACAGGCGGAACGATTGCCGGTAGTTCAGACAGTAATACAGATACGACTGGCTATAAATCTGGTGCACTTGGAATCGATAAAGTCATTGCTTCTGTACCACAGCTGAAGGATATTGCAAATGTCACGGGTGAGCAAGTAGCCAACGTCGGCAGTGAAAATGTGGATAACGCTCTGCTTTTAAAATTAGCGAAACGAGTCAATCAGCTTTTAAATGATGATCAAGTGGATGGCATTGTGGTGACACATGGTACAGATACATTAGAAGAAACGGCCTATTTTTTACATTTGGTTGTAAAAAGTGATAAGCCTGTGGTGGTCGTGGGTTCCATGAGGCCAGCATCTGCCATTAGTGCGGATGGCCCGCTTAACCTGTATCATGCAGTGAAAATTGCTTCGACAAAAGAAGCCAAAGGCAAAGGTGTAATGGTGACATTAAATGACCGAATTGCCTCTGCTCGTTTTATTACGAAGACAAATACCACCACAACCGATTCGTTCAAGTCTCTTGAGCAAGGGTACATTGGAGAAGTGGCGGGTGAAGTTGTCTCTTTCTATAACGAACCGACAAGAAAACATACAGCTGACAGTGAATTCGATATTTCCAAGCTAAAAGAGCTGCCGCAAGTGGATATCTTATACGGCTATCAAAATGATCAAAAGTATGTGTATGATGCTGCCGTTAAAGCAGGAGCGAAAGGCATTGTCGTTGCCGCCGCAGGAAATGGAACGATGTCAACAGAAGCGATCAATGGGGCAACAGATGCAGTGAAGAAAGACGTGGTGATTGTGAGGTCAAGCCGTGCAGGAAATGGCATTGTCACACATGAAAAAATGGATGATGAACATCATTTTGTCTCATCGGATTCATTAGATCCACAAAAAGCACGCATTTTACTCATGCTGGCTCTGACGAAAACAAAAGATCCAGATAAAATTCAATCCTATTACGAGCAGTATTAAAAAGAAGAAGACCCGACGAATCATTGGGTCTTTTTTATATGTGTACCTGATGTTCAGCCCGTTTTTTTAAAGAGAGTAAAATGTCTCTCCAAACATCATCTATATCAGTCAGAAAATGTCCTGCTTGCTCGATATAGTGCGTTTTGGCGTTTGGAATGTTGGGAGCAATGCTTTCTATCTCTGCAAAAGGGGCCATCTGATCCTCTTTTCCATGCCAGACATCCACAGGGATTTGTATATCTTTCATATCGAATGCCCATGACCGTGAGAGTAAATCTGGTTCATGAATACATTCATCAACCGATTGACGAGTAGCTTCGTATAAATGCCGCATCATCAGCTCCAGTTGCTCATCGGTTTGAAGAAATTGCCGATCCGAAGGATGTAAATGTTTGTTCCCTTTTTTCGTTAGTTTCTTGAATTTCTCTGGTTTCTTTTCAATGAGTTTTTTCTGAGCGCGATAGCTTGCCTTTAAGAGCCAAGGCATTCTTTTACTGAGGAAAAAGGCAATCTTGTTCTCCTTTAGCATACTTTTAGGCGGTTTACCATCCTGAAATGGGGTGGTACTTGAGACGAGAGCAGCTGAAAGAATGCGGTCTGGCAATTGATAGGCACAACCAGCAGCGAATGCCCCGCCTCCAGAGACACCAATCACTGAAAAATGGGAGATATCAAGATGATCGGCCACTTCCTGTACGTCTTTTGCCCAGTCTAAAATGGTGCGGTCAGGTTGCGGATCAGATAAACCAAAACCAGGTCTGTCTAAAGAAATAAGACGAATGCCAAGCTCTTTTGAGATTGGATCATCATCTAAAAACATCACTCTCGATCCAGGTGTCCCATGAAAAAAGAATACTGGGAATCCTTCAAGATCACCGTATTGAGACAAACCAATATGACGTCCATCTTGCAAATGAATCCTGTCCATTTGATCATCCCTTTCATCGTTTATCTAACTTACATATTCATGCATGAAACGCCGGGTTAAGGCGTTTCTTTCGCAATTTGATAGATTTTTTCGTAAAGCGATAATAATGTTTTTAGATCTTCTTTTGAAAGCTGGGCATAGTATTTTTGAATAAGATGCAGCTGAATTTTTTCAATATCTTTATGATAGTCATGGCCCTTTTGAGCAAAATCAACAATGATTTCTCTACGGTTATGTGGATTAATCTCTCTTTTCACATATCCAAGCTGTTCAAGCTTTGATATGAGCTGGCTAGCGGCACTAGATGAAATGGAGAAATAATCAGCCAGTTCATTGATTGTTCTCGTCTTCGACCGCAGCAATTCAAGGGTCAGTTCTTGTTTGCTTGTTAAATCTGCATACTCATTTTTTAAGAATCGTTGATACTCTTCTACATAGATAGAACCTAGTGCGTTTGAGTACTCAATGATTTTTTTGCTGTAATGAATGATATCCTCATCCAATGACATCACCTCTTTTCTCCTATATTATATGCGATCTTAATATTTAAGTGAAGTTAAATGTTAAGGAAAATTAAATAAAAAGAGAATAGACTTGATGAGAAAATGACCTCTATCTCCACTTTTCATCAACAATGGACAAAGAATACTTCCTGTTTGGTGATGGCATAAATGATCGTTTTGTTTGTTTTCACTTAGATTCACTCCTTTGGAAGTCGGGACTTTTTCATTGAATTATGGGCGATCTCCATTTATAATAAAAAAATAAACCAACTGGTCGGTTTTATTTGTCCGTGTGAAGAAAAGCAAGGTAGAAGGGATTGTTCATAGATGACAAGTGCACAGAGCGGGGCTGGAAAAAGTGAAAAGACGAAGCAGAAAATTGTCACCGCTTCACGTGATTTATTTGCGAAAAAAGGATATTCGGAAACATCCGTGCGAGATATTCTAGAGGCGGCTGAGATTAGTAAAGGCAACCTCTATCATCATTTTAAAGGAAAAGAGTTTTTGTTCCTTCATATTATGGAAGAGGATCATCGATTCATGATGGAGACGTGGCATGAAGAGAAACAAACGCTGCACCGGGCCATTGATAAGCTCGCAGGGTTTGCAGAGCTACTTAGTCAAATGGGGATTAACTATCCTTTAATGAGAGCAAGTGAAGAATTCTGTGCCAGTGCATTTACATCAGATGAAGTCATGGAGCGGCTGAACAAGATTGATGTAGACTTTGATGATGTGATGAGAGACATCCTGCTTGAAGGAAACGAAGATGGCAGCTGGTCGATTCAGCATGTTGAATCAAAAGTGAAAATATTACTTTCTGTATTCTATGGATTAGACGTGTTATATAAAAATGACACGATGCAGCAGAAAAAGGAATTACAAAAAGAGGCGATCTCATTGTTTATTCACGGAATCAACCATCATGAGTAACAAGTGAGTCAGTAAAGGGGAAACAAACATCATGCAAAAACCGATTCGTGAGCAAAAAGCCGTACTTGTTATTTTATTAAGTAATATATTTATTGCGTTTTTAGGTATCGGTCTGATTATACCTGTCATGCCGCTCTTTATGAATGTCATGCATTTAACGGGCAGTACGATGGGATATCTTGTGGCGGCGTTTGCCGTTGCACAGCTTATCGCATCACCTATTGCGGGAAGATGGGTAGACCGATACGGAAGAAAGATCATGATTGTGTCAGGCCTTTTTCTATTTGCGTTATCAGAACTCGTTTTTGGCTTAGGAACACACGTATATGTTCTGTATTTTGCAAGGGTTCTTGGCGGTATTAGTGCAGCATTTATCATGCCGGCTGTCACCGCTTATGTCGCCGATATCACGACTGTTCAAGAAAGATCAAAGGCAATGGGGTATGTATCCGCTGCTATTAGTACCGGATTTATCATCGGCCCAGGAATTGGCGGATTTATTGCAGAATATGGCGTTCGCCTGCCGTTTTTCTTTGCAGCAGGGATTGCATTTATTGCTGTGATTTCATCTATGTTTATGCTGAAGGAACCATTAACAAAAGAAGAGCGAGAGAAACAAATGGATCAAGTGAAAGAATCGACCTTCTTTAAAGACTTGAAAAAATCGATTCATCCAAGCTATCTCATTGCTTTCATCATTGTCTTTGTGCTGGCGTTTGGACTATCTGCATATGAAACGGTCTTTAGCTTGTTTACAAATCACAAGTTTGGATTTGGTCCGAAGGATATTGCGATTATCATTACCGTCAGTTCAATTGTAGCCGTCATCATCCAAGTCCTCGTGTTTGGTAAAATGGTGAATGCGCTTGGGGAGAAACGAGTTATTCAACTATGCTTGATTGTTGGAGCAGTTCTCGCTTTTGTTTCTACAGTCGTGTCAGGCTTTATGGTTGTGCTGATCGTGACGTGTGTGATTTTCCTTGCGTTCGATTTATTGCGCCCTGCACTCACGACCTTCTTATCAAAAATCGCTGGCAATCAGCAAGGATTTGTCGCAGGGATGAACTCTACCTACACAAGTCTTGGTACGATTTTTGGCCCGGCACTTGGCGGTATTTTATTCGATCAAAATATTCATTTCCCATTCCTGTTTGCAGGTGTTGTCTTATTTCTTGGATTAGGCTTAACCCTTATTTGGAAGGGGAAGGCGACGGTTGAATCTGATTAGATGAGGGGCTCTAACTAGGGCTCTTTTTTTTGTTCCTTTTGGATAGATGATTGAAAAATAATCACAAGGTCCCTGTTGATAAGGTGTTATACATGTTAATCTAATACATGTTTTACCAAAATGCAGGAGGAGGATGTTCAATGCAAATTAAAGAGATTTTTTATATTCGGTGTATCTCGTGTTTGAGTGTTGTGTTCATTCATGCAATAGCCATTTTATCTAGCCCCCATTCATCATCTATTCTTGTAGCACTACTCATGTTCAGTACCCCGAGTTTTATTTTCATTTCTGAGTTTTTATTGGCTCATGCTTATCCGAATGGTACCCCTAAAGGATTTATGTGGAAGAGGGTGAAAGCCATCTTTTTCCCATTTGCTTTTATTGGGATTGTCGATGGTTTCTTGCATTCGGCATCGTTAAATGGAGGGGCAGTTGACTTTTTTAAAAGAGCTTCAGCAAATGTCTTATTAGGGAATTATATTGGTTATTTTGTTCTGATTATTTTTCAATTTTACTTTTTGCACATGTTTTTCCACAAAATGGCTAAGCGTACCTCAGCCAAATGGGTATTGCCGATCTCCTTTATCATCACAGTTGGTTATTTAAGTGTCATGAACCTCGTCAAAATCCCACAACCTCAATTACCTAATCCAATGTTCGGCTTAGAATGGATTCCATTTCCAGGGTGGTTGTTCTATTTTTGTTTAGCCTATTATTGTGGAGCGAATTATCAGCAGTTTATCACAAGACTTCATCGTTTTAAGTATGCCGTGTATGGACTTGTTTTGATTTCAGCAGCGACCCTTCTAAGTAATTCATATGTAGGTTTTTTCGAGTCTTCTTCTAAGAGACCAGACGTTGTTCTTTATACAGTCAGTATTGTCTTCTTATGTTTTCTCTTGTTTTCTAAAGTGAAAAGCGTTCCACCTTTCGTAGCTGTCATTAGTCAATATTCATTCACCATCTATTTGCTTCACGGGTATTTTCTAGGTATCTCTGTGTTACTATGGGGACAATTAAAAGATTATCCATTCTTTGTAGGGACAATCATCATATCAGCACTTGCAATTGCAGGACCTATCCTATTGTCACGGATAGCAAATCATTATAGATATGGCTATATGTTTGTCGGTAAAATCAACAGAACGAGGCGAAAAACAGTCGCTTCATAAACGTTTTAAAGGGGATCTTAAGAAGATGCCCTTTTTTTGTTGCCTAAAAGTACAATGCTTCTTGCCCGAAAGTACAATTTCAATCGACCATCTCATTGCTTAGAATAAAAAGATGAAGTTCACGAAGTTGAAGAAAAAGGAGTAAGTGAATGGCAAAATTTTTATATCATTTAGGAAAAAGTGCTTTTTCTAAGCCGAAACGGATGATTATCGGTTGGTTACTTGTTTTAGTAGCTGTTGTGGCGGCAACAATAGGGACAGGTGTTTCATTTAATGGCGATATGTCGA
This sequence comes from Bacillus sp. GbtcB10, assembly GCF_019091365.1. NCBI lineage: Bacteria > Bacillati > Bacillota > Bacilli > Caryophanales > Bacillaceae > Bacillus > Bacillus sp. GbtcB10. The sequence goes on along the minus strand of NZ_JAGXJP010000006.1, from coordinate 20,840 downwards.
TTCCAGGAACAAAGTCAGAAAAGGCAATGGATCTCTTGGAGAAAAAGTTCCCAGCAGGTGATGATGGCGGGACGATTCGTCTGATCTTTAAAGCACCTAAGGGTGAAACATTAGAAACAAAAAAAGTAAGAAACAAATTGAACGAAACGATCAAAGAAGTCAAAAAGGATAAAGCAGTCAAGCAAGTGACGGATTTATATCAGACATTTGCTATTAGTAAGGATAAGAAAATAGGGTATGCGGATATTACATACCGGGTAAAGGCGGATGAGGTAAAAACATCCTCAAAAGAGAAAGTATTAGATAGTATTAAGATTTCAAGAAAAGCTGGCATCCAAACAGAATTAGGCGGCTCCGTCACATTCTCAGAAATTGAGGTAGGCGGGATTTCGGAAGTCATAGGTATTGTCATGGCCTTCTTTATTTTAGCCTTTACCTTCGCTTCACTATTGATTGCAGGACTACCGATCTTGACGGCTGTCATTGGGTTAATAATCGGCGTGATGGTCATATTAATTACCTCAAATTTTGTTGATATGTCTGCATTTAGTCTTACATTAGCTGTGATGATTGGACTTGCAGTAGGAATTGATTATGCATTATTTATCATTTCTCGATATCGACAGTTATTAGCAGAGGGTTATGAATTGAAAGAAGCAGCTGCTAGAGCTGTTGCTACAGCAGGCAGTGCTGTATTGTTTGCAGGTGTCACCGTCGTGATTGCACTATGCGGACTTGTATTAGTCGGTATACCATTTTTAGGCGTTATGGGTCTTGTAGCTGCATTCATGGTACTATCAGTTATGCTTGTGTCTCTAACAATTGTTCCTGCGATACTAGGGATTCTTGGTGATAAAGTAAGCCCTTCAAGAAAGAATAAATGGTTTTCTAAATTACAATCACAACAAAAAGAAGAAGCCACAGCTTGGGGAAGGTTTATCAAGAAGTATCCAGGTAAGATCATCCTAGGTGTCATTGTATTGACTGGTCTACTCAGTTGGCCAGCACTTCATATGGAGCTAGGTCTTCCTGATAACGGCATGAAGGGGAAGGAAACAACTGAACGCAAGGGCTATGACCTGTTAGCAGAAGGGTTTGGTAAAGGGTTTAATGGGCCACTGGTTGTTATCATTGATGCCTCCCATGCAAATAACGCAATTAAATCTATTGATAAAACAACAAAAGTATTAGAGAAGATGGATGGCATCAAACAAATGGCACCGTCTGTTCCTAATCCATCGGGTAAGTACGCCATGCTGACCATCTTACCGAAAAGCGGTCCGGAAGATAAGGCAACAAAGCAATTAGTCAAAGATATACGAAATGAATCTAGTCAGACTGCTGCAAAGTATGATACGAGATTACTTGTTACTGGTTCTACGGCGGTTAATATAGATATTTCAGATAGACTCAGTGAAGCGTTACCGAAATTTGCAGGAGTCATTATTGGATTTGCTTTGATTTTGATGATTCTTGTGTTTAGGTCATTCCTTGTTCCATTAAAAGCGGTTTTAGGATTCCTTATGACATTGACCGCTACACTAGGTTTTTCTGTCTTTGTTTTACAGGATGGACACCTTGCGCCATTGTTTGGAATACCAGCAAATGGACCATTGTTGAACTTTATGCCTGTACTAGTGACAGGAATATTATTTGGTCTTGCAATGGATTATGAGGTCTTTTTAGTCAGTCGAATGAGAGAAGATTTCCTTCTATCGGGCGATGCGAAAAAATCCGTTGTATCAGGTTTGAAGCATAGTGGAAGAGTAGTGACGGCCGCAGGCTTCATCATGATCCTCGTCTTTGCTAGCTTTATCTTTGCAGATGACATGATCATTAAAACAATGGGATTAACGTTGGCATTCGGCGTTCTGTTTGATGCATTTGTCATAAGAATGACTTTTATCCCAGCTTGTATGATGCTGATCGGACGCGCTGCTTGGTACTTACCCAAATGGTTCGAAGGCTGGCTTCCACGTATAGACATTGAAGGTGAGTCTATTTCTCAGAAGGATGAGAAGGAAGAAAAGGTGATTTAGTCACTGGTAGTCTTACATGGTATGATTGATGAATACCGTCATTACCTCGATAAAGGGTGGGCGGTATTTTTTGAGTGAATATGAGGCTCGGATGGTGATTATTTATGGCGAAACGACGGGTAGACCCTTTTAATGAAATGATCTATTCGCGGATTCCAACATTATTATGGGTTATTCTTGTTTATATAGCCGCAATGATATTTCAGTTTTTAACCACCCCAGTAGCACTTTCTGGCCTGTTTTTTTCTGCACTTATTGCCATACATTTGATTCTGCATTGGTGGTCATTTTATTGGTTTCAGCAGAATCCATGGGTATATTTTCTGATTCAAGGAATTGTGATTCTACTTTGTGTTTCAGTCATGCAGGCGGCTTCCCCTGTGATCTTAATTGGTCTGTTACCAGTACTAATTGCGCAAAGTATTGGGGTATATTATCATACATTGAAAGTGATATTGACAGGGCTTAGTTTTTATGTTCTTTTTTTTCTTGCCCTTATTTTGGTCAATGATACAGATGATTTGACTGTATACATTCCTATTTTGTTTTTGATTCTAATTGTGGTCATCGCATACTCCATTTTATTTTTTAGACAAGTCAAAGCTAGAATTCGTACACAAACATTTTTAAAGGAACTTGAATTGGCACATCAACAAGTGGAAGAGCTGACACTTGCAAATGAGCGTCAAAGAATGGCGAGAGATTTACATGATACCCTTGCACAAGGGCTGGCAGGTATTATTATGCAATTAGAAGCGGTCCATGCCCATTTAGAGAATCAGAATGTTGAGCGTGCTCAAAGCATTATTAAAGGTTCAATGAGCCATGCGCGGACGACATTAGGTGAGGCGAGATTGGTCATTGACGACCTTCGAACATACAGCCAGGATCAATATGACTTAGCTGATTCTGTGAAAGATGAAGTGAATCGGTTTATGACGGCGACGAATATTCCAGTTCATACAAAAGTGGCTGTCTCTTATCAAGTGTCCCCTTTCCTCATCGAACATACTGTATACATTGTCAGTGAATGTTTGACGAATATTGCCAAGCATGCCAAAGCAAGTAAGGTCGAATTGATGATGAAGCAACAAGATGATCACATCTCCTTGCAAATCACAGACAATGGAGTGGGTTTTGATGAGAAAAAACAAGAATCCACTTCCGGGCATTACGGTCTAATTGGTATGTCAGAACGTGCCCGACTGCTTGATGCACAGCTACACTTGAAAAGTGAAAAAAATGAAGGTACACAAGTGACGGTAACCATACCTTTGAAAAAGGAGTAAAAACAATGTCTTATCAAATTGTGATTGTCGATGATCATTTTGTTGTTAGAGAAGGATTAAAATTAATTCTTGAGACAGATCAACGATTTGATGTTGTTGGTGAAGCAGAGGATGGAGCAAAGGGTTTAGATATCTTGAAAGAGAAGGCTCCAGACCTTGTATTACTTGACCTCAACATGCCTAACATGAGTGGGCTTGAGATGTTAAAAGAGATGCAGTCTCTTCAATTAAAAGTACCGGTCCTGATTCTCACTACCTATAACGAAGAGAAATTAATGATTGAAGGGCTGCAACTTGGAGCAAAGGGCTATCTTTTAAAGGATGCCAGCAGAGAAAATTTATTTTATACAATTGAAGCAGCTATCAGAGGGGATATTCTTCTTCAAGCAAACGTCGCTGCTAAAGTATTTGAATCAACAGAGCATCAAGTGACTCCGACCCATTTGAAAAAAGAAATAAACATGCTGACTGAAAAAGAGATGCTTGTCTTGCAAGCAGTGGCTAGAGGATATCGAAGTAAGGAAATTGCATTTGATATGGGGATTTCCGAGAGAACTGTCAAAGCTCATTTAACAAATATTTATCAAAAGCTGGAGGTCACTTCAAGAGCGGAGGCAATTAAAGCAGCAGTGGAATTAGGGGTGATTCATTTTTAGAGAGAATGAGTTAGCAGCAGAATAATAGAAAAGAGACCTTTCAAATAAGGTCTCTTTTTTTAAGGCTGCGGCTTCAGGTGATTCAGTGCCTGCGCCAGTTTTTGATTTTGTTGCTTTTTGTAAAATAGAAAGGCGATGATATGGCCTACTAATGTGAGAAAGGCTATACCGATAAAATAAGGCATGATCCATTCGAGCAGTGTAGTCGAATATAAAGCGACGGCTCCTACTTGAAACCCTAAATTGACGACAGTGGAGATGAGAATGTTGATGGGTGCTGGAAAGGTAAAGTAGTTCCATAGTAAAGGATACATGACCCCAAAGACGATGCCTGCCAAAGTACCGATGGCAATGATGTGCCACACGTAATGAAAAGGGATAGAGGATGACCATTGAGTGATGGACAGGATGAGTGTCAGCCATACGATAGAGACAAAAGCTGTTTGCATAAATTGATGTTTTAGTTCCTTGATCATTTGAATCGCTCCTTTATATATTTGGCGTAATGACGACTGACGGTGTAGCTGTTTTTCGAGATGGTTTCGACCTCTAAGCGAGCGTACGTACCAGCGACAAAGCTGTCGACTTGCGCTAAATTGAGAATGACTGCATTGTTGATACGATAGAAATGTTCACGCTCTAACGACTTCAGATCCTTCAGCCGTTTACTGAGAAAATACGTCGTTCCTTGAGTCGTGATCACCTTTGACAGATGTCCAAGCGCAGAGATCGCTTCAATTTGTTCTAATGGTAAAAGAGACTGCCGATCATTTTTTGGATCTTTGACCGTTAGAGATGTACTAGTCTCCAGCATTGATACAATTTTTTGTAAACGTTCTTGATTATGTGGATGGCTGATGACGTCTACTTCCGTCACATCCTTTTCTTGATTCCAGATCAAACGAAATTTCATCCATAAACCTCCTCTCACAATGAGCATAGCAATAGATGAAAGCGAATGCGATGGAATGTTGCTTTGATGCAGAAGAATTCTTTTTGTTGCAAAGATTCACTGCGAGTCTACGGCTTTCCTTTATAATGAAAAGATACTCGTTCGTGAATGGAGGGATGATGTTGTATCTTGTAGATCAACAAAGGACAGGAGCGGTGAAAGAGGAAATTCTGCGGATTGATCCTGCCTATCCAGTGTTCGTAGATGCGATACTCGATGGCGTGATACAAGGAGATTTATATGTGGATCACCGAGATCACCCGTGTGTCTATTTTGCAGGGACGACAACCGGCATTTATTATGTCGCAGGCAGGACAGAAGCAGCACTCTCATTATGTTCAACGTTCATTGTGGATGTTTATAAAAAGCAGAAAAGAGAGAACGGACGTTTCACTTTGTTTTCAGCAAATCCAGCATCAGATGAGATGATGAAAAAATGCTTCGGTTCCCAACTGAATGAAATGAAAAGACATGCGTATTCTTATGACTTGACCTCTCCTGATCTGATTGTGCCTGATCAAGATGAAATGATTAAACGCACGAATGAACAAGTCATTGCCGCTAGCAAAGTATTCCCATCCAGCTATTATGAAGCATATTGGGGAGGAGTAGATCACTTTTTATCTAATGGCGTCGGAGTTGCCATCTTAAATGGTGAAGACGTGGTCAGTGAATGTATCTCTATTTTTTCAAGTGAAAAACGTGTGGAAATCGATATTTGGACAGATGAAGCCTGCCGTGGAAAAGGGTTGGCTTTGTTAGCAGCTCAGCAAATGATCAGCATCTGTGTTGAAAAAGGGAAGACACCGCATTGGGATTGCGATGTCCATCACGCAACCTCGGCCAAATTGGCAGAGAAGCTAGGTTTTCAGTGGACAAAGACGTATCGCTTATTTTATGCCTCACGCTGAAAAGGTTTTGAGATACCAAGCATCCATGGCAGAATGCTCTGAGCCTTCAATCGGTGCAGGAAGAAGAGAAAAGTCATACCGTTGATAAAGGCCAGTAGCAGCTGTTAATTCACTGCGGGTTTCTAAATAACAAGCATCGTAGTATGTAGCAGCATATTGGAGGGCCGTATCCATCAGTTTCTTGCCCGCACCTTTGCCTTGTGCTTTTGGGCTTAAATAAAGCTTTTGCAGCTCACAAATGCCATCTGTGAAAGGGGCAATGCCAACGCCACCAACAATTTCACCATGTTCTTCGGCAATCCAATAGGCTGCATGAGTCAATGATTGATAGTATTCGAAAAGCTGATCAAGGTGTGGGTCTGTGTAGGCTGTACCTTCAATCGCAAGATTCGCTGATTCTAATGACTGGCGGATAATGGCCGCGATAAAAGGATTGTCCTGCTTTTGAATCGGTCTAATATTCATTGTAAAAACCTCCGTTGTCATAGGATAAAAAAGAAAAGGAGTGGATGCGATATGTTCTGGCTGCAAACCGCTATTTTTACTGTCATTGTACTCTGTCTCTCGTGGTGGGCAGGAAAAAGACGCAGGCATCGCCATGCTGGGCTGATTGTTCCGATATGTATCACTATGTTTGGATTGCTCTTATTGATCGGCAGTTTCTTCATTGGCAGATGGGAAGGGATGGCGCTCAGCATATCAAGCGTCTCTATCGTTCTCTCTTCTATCATTTGTTTGATCATCGTTACAGGGGTTCATCTGTTTAAAAAAGATGACCCTTCGTAGGCTGGGACATCTTTATGATTTGATTCTATCGTATTCCTCACGAAGGATGCCCATCATGATGACATCCGAATAAGCACCGTTGAAATAGAGCGCTTGACGTCTTTTTCCTTCATATTGAAATCCGGCTTTCTCATAGCTTCGAAAGGCTCGTGGGTTATGGGAAAAAACTTCAAGCTCAAGCCGATTGAGTTCTAACGTCTCAAAGGCAAATGTTTGAACCATCCGAACAGCCTCAGTGCCATATCCTTTGTGAAAATGCTCTGGTCCATGTAGCGCAATGCGGAAACTTGCCGTATGGTTTATCGGATCAATATCCACAATCGCCGCATCCCCGATCATTTCTTTCGTGTCTAGCAGACAAATAGCAAAGTCTCGTCTACTGTCATCCTGCAGAAAACGGGTATAGGCTGAACGAATTTCTTCTAGTGTGAACGTTTTGCGTGTGCCAGTCATATAAAGTGTTTCTGCATGCTGGCATCCTCTATGAATACCAGGATAATCTTTTTCTTCAATCGGTCTCAAAAATAATCGAGTCATGATGGATCAGCCTCCTCTATATATCGGGAGATTTCAATTAAGTTCATATCAGGATCACGGATATAAATGGATTCAATCGGACCTAATGCACCAGAACGTCTGACTGGACCTTCTTCAATTGGAACAACCTGCTTTCGAAGATGAAGCAATAAACTGTCTATATCTAAATCGGTGATAAAACACAAGTCAGCAGATCCAGGCTGGGGATGAGCAGCTTTTGGTTCAAATTCATGACCCGCTTCATGAAGGTTGATCTTTTGTAAGCCAAAACGAAGGGCTTTACGGCCTTCTCCAAAAGTTTCTTCCTTCATTCCTAATACGTTTGTATAAAAGCGAATGGTTTCCTCCATATGTTGTACAGTCAACACGATATGATCAAGTCGTCGTATCATCAGTCTCTCCTCCAAGTATGATCATTGTTTGAACTGCTTCTATTATATCATCCCTTGAAGAAGATACCTTATTTGATCACGGTTTTATAACTCCAGCTTTCTAGGGACATGTTTTCTCCGTGCAGTACTCTCTCATCAAACTCCGTCCACCCATTTTTTCGATAGAAATGACGATTGGCCTCGTTGTGTGTAATCAGTGTGAACAGTCCGCCGCCTTGCCGGGCGATAAAGGGGAAAAGACATTGCTTTAGCATACGGCTTCCAAGTTTTTTTCCTTGTTGGTCTTTTGCAACGACAAGAGCTTCTAAATACCAGTAAGGTTTCTTTAAGGAAGAACACGCTTTTTTTGCCTCCTTTAACATACGGAACACATGCTGAATCGCCGATATGCCACCAGTAAAGAGTAGCTTTAACCCACCAGATAACACATAATCCATGAGTCCTGGTTCAGGAAGACGGGGATGTTTTAACAGGGCGGCAGACACAATTTTCTCGTTCTCAACCCCGACCAAACAGATTTGATGCTGAAAATATACCTTTGTATTGATCAAATGCAGCTGACGGGCGAAAGCCGAACGCTTGGTCACCTTTTCGCATAATAAATCAAAAAATGAATAGTTCTGAAATGAATCATCTAACAACGCTGCCACTTGAGGCAGTTCATCCTCTCTAGCAAGTCTGAATTGAAGCATATGATGGTCCTCCTTTTTTGAACAGATATAGATTATTGAACATGTGTCCATTATAATAAGAGGAAAATAAACCGAACATCGGCAATGAATGATCTCTTGTTCATAAATAGACAGGTATAGCCAGATTGTTCAAAAATGGAGGGTGTTTGATGAAGGACAGACGAACAATCAAAACCAAAAAGGCGATACGGGAAAGCTTTCTTGAGCTTTTAAAGGAAAAAGATGTTCAACAAATTACAGTATCAGAGCTATCTAGAAGAGCGGATTTAGGAAGAGGGACCTTTTATTTGCACTACCAAGATGTATTTGATTTGCATGAACAGCTTGAGAAGGAACTATTTAATCAGCTTGGCGGACTATACGATGAATCGTTTCCAAGCCAGGACCCGCTTGATATGCTGTCCTTTTTAAACAAAACAACTGAGTATTTAAAAGAAAAACAATTCATGATGACGTTATTTGTCAAACCGAATAGCCCAACGACGAATCAATTTAAAGCGTTTTTTAAAGAAAAAATCATGAAAGAGTGGCAACTTGATCAGCGTCAGATTACGGAACGTGAACAGATTGAGGCTTCATTTGTTGTGTCTGGTGTTGTTGGTGTACTGGAGGAATGGATTCATGAAGGGATGACAGTCGAAGCGGGGCAGCTTGCGCACATCTTGTACAAGCTTCTTATGAAGGTAGAACAGGAATCGTAAGAAACGAATTGATCATATATCATTTTTCTATTCATTCTGTTAAAATGGGAATATACGTTCTTATTTTAGGCGGGGAGTGGTGAGATTGAAAAGGAAATTACTATTTTATGGGGCAATGAGCATTGATGGATATTTAGCAAGGGATGATCACCGTTTAGATTGGCTCATAGGCACAGAGGGCGAAGAGGATACGAGATATGAGGAATTTTATGCATCAGTCGATACGCTGATCATGGGACGGAACACATACGAACAGGTTCTCAAACTTTCACCTGATGAGTTTCCTTATGAAGACAAGACATGTTATATCGTTTCTCGCACTTTACAAGACAGCCATACAGGAACCCACATCGTTCGTGAAGATGTTCTCTCGTTTATCAAAAATTTAAAAAATGAAAAAGGCCAGCATATTTGGATTTTAGGGGGCGGGGAACTGCTTCAAGCATTATTAAAAGAAAAATTAGTCGATGAGCTGTATCTCCAAATCGCACCTGTCATGATTGGAAAAGGAATCCCTCTTTTCCCTCCAACTGAACAGGAATCTAGATTTTCATTACAACAAGTGAATCAATACAAACAAATTGCTGAAATGCATTTTGTGTTAAAAGAAGACCACTAATTCACAGGGGTCTTTTTTTTAATCAAACAAACACGTTGACAAGAAAATATCCTAGTGTTAGGATAAATTTATCCTAGTTTTAGGATTTATTGAAAAAGGAGTAGTTGCCATGGTGCAGCAAGATCAGGAATTAGACTTAAGGCTTTTCCGAGTGTGGATGAAAGCCTACCATGCCCTTTTTGCAAACATCCAAAAAGACATTGAACGTTATGATATCGGATTTGAAAACTTTCAAATTCTTGAATTACTGTATAGTAAGGGACCACATCCCGTTCAAAAAATTAGTGAGATTTTATCCATTCCAAGTGGGAGCATCACCTATGTGGTCAACAAATTAGAAAAACAAGAATTAGTCAAAAGACAATGTGCACCTTCTGATAAACGTGTATTCCATGTATTACTGACAGATAAAGGGAAGCAGCTATTTGACGATATTTTCCCAAAACATACAGATGTCATTTCACAAAATCTGTCCTTTATCGAAACAGAGGAAAAAGAGCAGCTCATCGAATGGTTGAAAAAAATCGGTTTAGGTGCAAAACAACTTCACGAAAAGGGGAAACAAGATGACACGCAGCTTTGATACATTGGTACGTGAAAGACGATCAGCATCAAATTTTTTGCCGAATATCTCGATTTCGAGAGAAGAGCTTAATAGTATCTTTGAAGAAGTGAAGCTGGCACCTTCAGCCTTTAATTTACAGCATACGCAATATGTCGTCGTCCAATCAGAAGCGCTTAAAGAGCAAGTAAGAGATGCTGCATTTGGACAATATAAGGTGCATTCCGCTTCAGCAGCGATCATTGTGCTCGGCGATCCGAAAGCTTATGAGCAAGCAGGAAACATTTATGAAGGCCTAAAAATGCTCGGCATCTTAAATGCGCAACAATATGAGGAAATGGTCAGAGAGACGATGAGTTTTTATGTGCAGAGAGGATCAGACTTTCAGAAAGAAGAGGCGATTCGAAATGCTTCATTATCTGCCATGCTATTTATGCTTGCCGCCAAAAACAAGGGATGGGATACTTGCCCAATGATCGGCTTTGACCCCGAAGCAATGAAAAAGGTGTTAAACATCGAATCAGATTTGGTTCCTGTATTAATGATTACACTTGGAAAAGAAAAAGTAGAGAGCAGACAAGCGAGAGGCTACCGCAAGCCGGTCTCTGAATTTGTGACATATTTATAAGATAGGGGGTTCCATTCATGGAACTAGGAATTAGTACATTTGTAGAAACAACACCTGATTTTCAAACAGGAAAAACAGTCAGCCACGCACAGCGCATTCGTGAAGTAGTAGAAGAAATTATTTTAGCAGATCAAGTGGGTCTCGACGTTTTTGGTGTAGGAGAGCATCATCGTGAAGATTTCGCCGCATCAAATCCAGCAGTCGTATTAGCAGCTGCGGCAACGCAAACAAAGAATATTCGTCTGACAAGTGCCGTAACTGTTCTTTCATCGGCAGATCCTGTTCGTGTGTTTCAAGATTTTGCGACATTAGATGGCCTTTCTAACGGGCGTGCAGAGATCATGGCTGGCCGTGGATCATTTATTGAATCGTTCCCGCTTTTTGGCTATGACTTAGATGATTATGAAGAATTATTTGAAGAAAAACTAGATTTACTATTGAAATTACAGCAGTCAGAGCGTGTGACATGGAGCGGTAAGCATCGTCCTTCCATTCAGGATGTCGGCGTATACCCAAGACCTGTTCAAGATCCGCTTCCGATCTGGATTGGCAGTGGAGGAAACAGAGAATCTGTCGTACGTGCTGGATTATTAGGATTACCACTTGTCCTTGCCATTATTGGCGGCAGCCCTAGACAGTTCGCACCGCTCGTGCAGCTCTACAAGCAAGCTGCGATTCACGCTGGACATGACCCTGAGAAATTAACGGTGGCATCCCATTCACATGGATTTGTTGCGGAGGAAACAGAATTGGCAGCAGATCAATTCTTCCCTTCTACACAGCATGTCATGAATACATTAGCAAGAGAACGAGGCTGGGGACCTTATACCCGTTCTACATTCGATGCAGCAAGAACATTAGAAGGTGCATTGTATGTAGGAGATCCAGATGCCGTGGCAGAGAAAGTGATACATCTGCGAAAAAATGTAGGCATTACGCGCTTCATGCTGCACGTACCGGTCGGTTCGATGCCGCATGATCAAGTGCTGAAAGCTATTGAGTTATTTGGAAAAGAAGTGGCTCCTAAAGTAAGAGAAGAGGTTGCCCGCTGGGAAGCTGAACAAGCATAACAAAAAAGTCGATCAAGTGAATAGGCTTGATCGACTTTTTCTTATGCTTAAGGATCAATAACACATGGTTTCACTGTAGGGCATGAAGCAGCAGAAGCAAATGGTGTGGCCGTCAAGGTGAAGAGGAAAACAAGTTGAAAACAGATAAGCCATTTTTTCATGAAATCACCTCCGTTATCAATTGCTTCACTAGAACGAGGTGAGGATAAAAGCATAGAAGTATGTAACACCCTCTATCCAGCATAAGACAATCATATCATAATTTTCAAAAAAATGAAAAAATAACTTACGAAAGTTCTAAATTATGGTATGGTTAATATGTTCAACAAAAAAAGGGAGGGATTTTTGTATGAAAAAGGTCATAACTTCTGTTTTGGTTGGAGCAATTGTTTTAACGGGTGCGGGTGTCACCGCTGTCCCGGTAGAAGCGAAGGGGAAAGTAAACAGTGAAGTTACGGTACAAGCAAGTCGAACCGTCTCGGAAACGAGAACATATACGACGTCAAACATCCCATCAAGTATTACATATGCAAAGGATGGATGGGTCGGTATTCTCTATCAATCGTCAATTGAAGAGTTAGGTTTAGGAAAATATAGAGTTACCTTTACTGGAACGGTTGTACGCGATCCAGGATTTAATTAAATAAAATAAAGCTGACAGGTGGACAAGCCTGTCAGCTTTTTTTAATGGGGATAATAAAGAATCATTTGCATCCGTACCATCTGTTCTCCTGATTGTTTATACTCATGGGCACGGTCAGCTTTAAACCGAATCGAGTCGCCAGCTTGTAATGTGTATTGCTCATCACCGATTGATAAATCAAGTGCTCCCTCAAATACGGTAATCAATTCCTCTGTACCGCCGATATGTTCTTCCGCACTTAACGACCCATGAGGATCAATTTCTACCTGATAGACTTCAAATTTTCTCAGGTCATCAAATGGGAACGTCGTATATACCCGATACCTTCCCTCGTCCTCGGTTAAAACTTGTCCGTCTTCTTTTCGCACAAACTTAATCTCAGGCTGCGGTGCGTATATGAGTTCACTAAAAGACACCTTCAACCCATTGGCGATTTTCCACAGAGTGGTGATGGTCGGTGTGGATTCTCCTCTTTCGATTTGCCCAATCATCGTTTTACTCACACTTGTTACCTCAGCCATCTTTTCTAGGCTTAATTTCTTTTGCTCTCTTAGCAGTTTGACATTTCTAGCAATAATTGATTGTACATCCTCCATCAAAAAAACTCCTTTCTTTTATTTACTTTATAACGACCGAATAGTACAATGAAACGTAATATACGCAATAAAGACTTTTGGGTCTAAATAACGTATGAAAAGGAGGGAACGATTTGATTGTTTCCATGTTGATTTATGCTTTTGTTACCAGCTTCACCCCTGGGCCGAATAATATCATGGCGATGGTCTTTACGAATAAATATGGGGTCAAGCAAACATTTCGATTTTGTTTAGGGGTTGGGATCGGATTTTTGGTCATTTTATGTTTGAGCGGTTTCTTCAATATGATTCTTTATCAAGTCATGCCGAAAATCGGCTGGGTCATGGCCTTCATCGGAGCCGGTTACATGATCTATTTGGCTGTCAAAATCATGAGAAGTAAAGGCGGAGATGACGAAACACTAGACCGCTATAATCATTTTATTCCGGGGATGCTGCTGCAATTTATTAATCCGAAAGCCATCTTGTATGGGTTAACCGTCATTTCCACTTTTGTTCTGCCGTATGGACAGTCCAATATGCAATACATGTTGTTGACGTTGATTCTCGCCATCATTGGTTTTTTAGGCACATTTAGCTGGAGTTTATTTGGCTCTGTATTCAAGCGTTTTTTGACTCTTTATCAGCGGCCGTTCCAGTTCGTCATGGGGCTGCTGCTTATGTATAGTGCGATTTCGATGATCTGGAGTTATGTCATGTAAGCGGTCAGGAGACTGGCCGCTGCCTGCCCATCACAACCGTATCATAATACATGCCGTCCGCCAGCCGTTTATCTTTTTTTAACAAACCTTCAATCTCGAAGCCATAGTGTTCATATAAACGAATGGCTTTTTGATTGGTTTCCATTACTTGAAGTGACATCTTTTGAATGCCTTGCTGATCTGCCCAGTCGATCGATGCAGCTAAAAGTTCTTTCCCGATGTGATAGCCCCAAGCGGCCTTCTGTACGGCGACGCCAAACATTACTTTGTGAGCAGAGCGCTTAAGAGAATGCCCTTCGCATCTTGAAAAACCGACAATGTCTCCTTCAATATCTGCAACTAAAAAGAGATGACGGCATTCCTTGGAATCCTCTTGAATCAACGCCTCGAACCCTTTCTCATCAATAAAAGCTTCACCCGGTTCACGATCTAAATATTCGGTTTCACCATCGATTTTCAGTCTGAGAGCTGATAACTGTTTGGCATCTGCTGATGCAGCAGAGCGAATACGATAGGTCACACCACGTACAGTGAACATACTTTCAGAAATGATCATTGAACAGACCACCAACCTTTCATTCCATTATGTCTATCATACCTGAAACGCGCACACAGCACACTCAGATGTTTTGTCATGTGCAAAAAGGCTAAATAAACAGTATCAAACGTGGAGGTGGAACAAATGAGTGAACAAAATGGACATATGGATAAAGCGAAAGGAAAAACAAATCAAGTCAAAGGTCAAGTGAAAGAAAAACTTGGCAAAGCGACAGATCATGAAAACCTGAAAGCAGAAGGAAAGAAAGATCAAGTAAAAGGAAAGCTTCAAGATAAAAAAGGTGACGTGAAAAATAAGCTGAATCAGTAGTTTGCGTATACTTGCACTCGCCCCATGTATCCATCATCACATTCCTTTCATCAATAAAATCAATAGGTGTGTGAAAAGAATTGATTATAAATTCTCGCTTCCGTCATGTAGACTTTAAATAGAAGACATGAACAAGGGAGATGGATGACTTGGAGCAAGTATGGGGGAAAGTTGACGAGTATATCAAAGACAAATTGATGGCCAAAGATGACGTGTTGGAGCAAACTCTTATCAAGAATAAGCAAGCCGGGTTACCAGAAATAGATGTGTCGCCGGCCCAAGGAAAACTACTTTATTTGTTAGCAAAAATCAAGGGTGCAAAGCGCATTTTAGAAATCGGTACACTTGGCGGTTATAGTACCATTTGGCTTGCCCGTGCACTTGAAGAAGATGGAGAACTTTTGACATTAGAGGCTGTCAGTCATCATGCAGAAACAGCACAGCAAAACATAGACAGAGCAGGCTTAGCAGAACGTGTCACCATTTTACAAGGAAAAGCGTTAGATACTTTATCTCAGTTAAAAGAGCAGGATACGCTCCCGTTCGATTTGATTTTCATTGATGCAGACAAACCAAACAACCCGCAATATTTGAAGTGGGCGTTACATTTCTCAAAAAAGGGAACAGTCATTATTGCAGACAATGTGGTCAGAAATGGAGCAGTTCTTCATGCCTCTGATCAAGATGAGCGAGTGAAGGGAACTCGTGAATTCTTCGATTTACTCAAACAAGAGTCGAGAATTGAGGCAACCGCTATTCAAACTGTTGGCGAAAAAGGCTATGACGGCTTTGTATACGGTATCGTAAAATGAAAAAAGCTTAACCGCATCCGGTTAAGCTTTTTCTATTAGAAAAACCATCTAGCTGTGCCCATCAGCATGACGCCTACTAGAACGGTGAGGGACAAGCTTTTTGTCCAAACAGCGATTAACACAGTTGGAACCAAGACAGCAAGGTACATCCAGTGAATGGTGACGCCTGCTGTAGTATGTATGAATAGATGCTCTGCAATCAAAGCGGTAAATATACAAATGGGGATAAATGATAACCATTTGAGCACCACTTCTGGCATCTGTATACTCCTTACAAATAAAAATGGAACGACTCTTGGGATGATGGTCACAATCATACAGCCAAGAATGAGCCATAACATAAAACTGCTAATCATTTATCTGTCACCACCCCAATAGTGGCAACAAGCACAGTTGCCAACAAAACAGCCACGTGTGAAGGAACAAAATGAAGCAGCACAAACATCGCAACAAACATATATAAAACAAGTGATAAGCGATGGGTGAGCTTATTTTTTGGCACCGTCTGTAAAGAAAGAATGAGCAGCGCAGCAAACATCGCGGATAGGGCAAAATCAAGACCAAGCGCCTCTGGATTTGAAATCCAGTGTCCGAATATTCCGCCAAGTGTACACGCAGCAATCCAGCATAAATAAGCTGTAATGTTCAGTCCATGCATCCATCTGTTATTCAATTTTCCTTGCTGTGCTAATTTATTCATCGCTACGCCAAAGGATTCATCAGTAAGCAGAAGACCAAATCCGATGTTCTGCTTTACAGAGTAGCGTGTAAAATGGGGGGCAAGCGTAAGGCTGAGTAACAAATGCCGTAAATTGACAATGAACGTGGTGAAAATAATAGCGGAAAGAGGGCTTCCTGTCACAAGTAATGCACAGATGATAAACTGTGAAGCGCCAGCATAAATAAAGATAGATAACAGCGCGATTTCCCATATACTTAACTGCGAACTAATGCCAACAATTCCAAAGGCAAACCCAATGCTCATATAACCAAGCAAGGTTGGCACACAATCTTTTATTCCCTCAAGAAACGGTTCGTTTCCGGCAGTGGGAATGTGTTTCCTAGCTTCAACATCCAAATACCTCTACTCCTTTTCTATGTAAACATCAATTGTTTTACTTACTATAAGAAAACGAATTCATCATGTCAATCCTATTGAACTTCTATTATATGAAGAAACATGGCGATAAAAAGGATTGAAGTGAACCAGATTTTGTTATAAAGTAATCAGAAAATAAACACAATTGGGGTGACTGATATGCAATGGAAGCCTTTATTTGAACATGATGTACCAAATCACCTCCGTCCATAACGGAGAGTGATCTCCGTTTGTGGATATCGCAGTGAATATATCCAGTAACGGAGGGGAAAAAATGAATGGAAAATATATAGGAGCCCTCTACTTAGCGTTAGCTGCTAGTATTTGGGGCGGTATGTATGTAGTGGTCAAAGTAACAGTTGCGGTGGTCCCGCCACTTGAGCTCGTCTGGATGAGATATGCAATAGCTGGAGTCGTTCTTGTGTTCACGATTTGGCGTTTGGGTTACTCTTTTCGGTTAGACAAAAAGGATATCCCGCTGATTGTGGCGATTGGATTGATTGGCAACTTTCTCTCGATCGTGACCCAAGAAATTGGCACAATGTATACGTCTGCACAAATGGGTGCCGTCATCACATCTGCCACACCTGCTTTTATGGTGCTTTTCGCTTTCTTTCTATTAAAAGAATCTTTCACAATGAGAAAGTGTGTCTCCATTCTGCTTGCTACAGTAGGTGTGCTGACGATGATTGGGCCTGTCGCTGTTCAAACGGATGAGTTTGTTGGCGGTCTTTCACTGGTTATTGCTGCATTAACATGGGCGCTCATGTCTGTTCTTTTGAAACGAGTTCCAGGAAAGTATCCTCAAGTAGTGACGACAACATATGCGATCATTGTGGCCTTTATCGTATTAACACCACCCGTCTTGTTTCGTTTGCCTCATCTTGATGTGCATCAAATGGCAAGACCGGAAATATGGGGCGGCATTCTGTATCTAGGTATCATCTCAACGGCCCTTGCTTTCTTTTTGTGGAATAGAGGGCTTCAACTGATGGACGCTTCAAGCGGTGGTCTTTTTTTCTTCTTTCAACCAATCGTTGGCACGGTCCTTGGATGGATGCTTCTAGGTGAAGAGATGGGCTTACGTTCGTTTGTTGGGATTTTGTGTATTTTCGCAGGTGTATATACTGTCCTGCGTCAGAGAGAGTAAGACGAGATTCCCCTTGGAGAAGGGGAATTTTATTTACAAAGAATAGATGAGAGATTCATAGAATGTGAAGGTGAGCAGGATGATCCAGTATCCATTTTTGCAAAAAGGACAAACGATTGGGGTGACAGCACCATCCTCAGGTGTACAACCCTCTTTGCATGAGATGTTTCAACTTTCTTGTGATCGGATGAAAAAAAGAGGCTATGAAGTCATATGTGGAGAGACAGTATGGCAACAGGAAAAAGCGAAATCAGCCCCTGCAATCAAGCGAGCAAATGAGTTACAGCGGATGATGACTTGTCATGAGATTGACCACATCATCCCGCCATGGGGCGGACAGCTGCTTATTGAAGTGTTAGAGCATCTTGATTTCTCAGTGATGCAAAAAAAGTGGATTCTTGGTTACTCAGATACAAGTCTCCTTCTATTAGCTTTGACCTTAAACACAGGTATTGCGACAGCGCATGGACCGAACCTTGTGGATCTTCAGGGGGAAGAGCTTGATCAGGTGACGGCTATGTGGGAACAAATACTTTCCACTCCAGAGAAAAAGGACGTTACTCAATTTTCTTCTGATATGTATCAAAAGGAATGGCAGTATGACCATCCAAGCATACATGTCTTTCATTTAACCGAGCCAACCGCATGGCGAACTGTTGATCACTTAGAGACGACGATGAAGGGAAGACTGATGGGTGGATGTATTGATGTGATCCGGCACTTAGCTGGCACGCCTTTTGGAGATGTCAAAGCTTTTCAAGAAACATACCTAAAAGGTGAACCCATTCTATGGTATTTTGAAAACTGTGAATTAAATGCTGCGAGCATGAAGAGGTCTCTTGTTCAATTAAAACTAGCAGGCTGGTTTGATCATTGCTCTGGCATCATGTTTGGCAGGAGTGCAGTGGACACTCCTGTGGATGGATATGAATATACGGATCTATATGAAGAATTGCATAAGGAATTACACATACCGATTGTTTACGATATTGATTGTGGACACGTACCGCCTCAAATGACCCTCATTAATGGAGCATATGCGGAGGTGCAGTTGCAACAAGAAGGTAAAGCCGTGCTGAAGCAGACATTTTTGCCATAAAAAAAGGAAAGGGCGACCCCTTTCCTTCATAAAAAACATTACATTCCTTTTGTTTCTTCACCTGCTTTTGGAACTTCCCATGCAGACTCTCGGAATACTTTTTCCCATTTAGAAACGACAATACAGGCAACCGCATGTCCAGGAACATTCACGCCTGTTCGAGCCATATCCATAATCCGGTCAACCCCGGCGATAATAGCGACACCTTCTGCTGGCAGACCTACTGCATGAGCTGTTGCCAAAAGAACGACAAGTGAGCCAGACGGGACAGCTGCAATGCCTTTACTTGTTAAAACAAGGACAAGCATCATGAGGAGCTGCTGTGATAAACTCATATCGACACCAAACGCTTGTGCAAGAAACACACAGGAAACCGATAAATATAAACTTGAACCATCGCAATTAAGAGAAAGACCTGACGGGATGACGAAGGAAACGATTCTTTTTGGACAGCCGTATTTCTCCATTCGTGACATGAGCTGTGGAAGAACAGTTTCTGTACTTGTAGTAGAGAAGGCAACCAAAAACAAATCCCAAATCATTTTCAACACTTCGAAGTAGTTAAAACGGAAGATCAGTGCGACAAGAGGGAACAAAACAAATAGAATAATAAACAATCCTAAGAAGACAGTGCCAACAAGTTTCATCATAGGAATGAGTAAAACAATGCCGTATTGTCCGACAGAAGCTGCCATTAATGCTAAAACTCCAATAGGAGCTGTCACCATGACCATTTGTGTGAGCTTAAACATAATTTGTGCTACTGATTCAAAGAAGGTAAGGACAGGAGCGGAAGCTTTCCCAATGCCGCTTGCGGCTACACCGAATAAAATAGCGAAGAAAATCACTGCTAGTAAATCATTCTGAGCCATGACATCGATGATATTGGTTGGAATGATGTCTAAAACCATCTGTTTAAAATCGACGACCTTTTGAGTATAACCATCGAGTTCCCCAATATCTTTCTTAGCTAATTGAGAGAAATCGAGTCCAACGCCTGGCTTTAACACGTTGGCCAATAAAAGCCCGATTCCAAGAACGATGGTCGTAATGACTTCAAACCAAATGATTGTCTTTAATCCGAGACTGCCCATTTTCTTCATTCCACCGCTGCCAGCTGCGCCGATGACAATCGTAGAGAAAACAATAGGGACTACAATCATTTTAATCAATCGGATAAAGCCATCCCCAATGGGCCGCAGTGCCATTCCGAAATCAGGGAAGAAGTGGCCGATAAGAGCTCCTATCACCAAAGCGATCATGATTTGAAAAGCGACAAACTTTTTCATCATCTCCTACCTCCTTTAAATGCATGGAAAATATTAAGAATTTTCCAATAAATAAAAATTCTAGGTGACCATGTTTTGTCCTCCTTTGGATTTAGAAAGATTTTATTTAAGAATCATTAGAATTATGAAGAAAGAAATGAAAATAGGGCGATTGAAACTCTATTTATCTAACAAAAGAGCACTTCTTAAAAAACATTAAACTTTTTTAGAAAAATGTATTGACCCTTTTGTATGATCCATGGTATATTTTTATTCGTCGCTGATGACGCATCTGAAACACTGATGCTCAGACAGATACGACAAACAAACTTTAAAAAGATGTTGACTTAATAAAAACGATATGTTAAGATAATTAAGTCGCCTGATTAAGCGCCCGTAGCTCAATTGGATAGAGCGTTTGACTACGGATCAAAAGGTTAGGGGTTCGACTCCTCTCGGGCGCGCCAATAACATTTAACCACGCGGGTGTAGTTTAGTGGTAAAACCTCAGCCTTCCAAGCTGATGTCGTGAGTTCGATTCTCATCACCCGCTCCATTTTTAAAAAATGATCTTTGAAAACTAAACAAGACAAAACGTACCTGTTAATTCGAGTTTTTATAAAAAATCCTATGATACATCATAGGTAGTCAGTCAAACGCTGACGAAAAACAAAACTTCGGTTTTGTACTTTTTCGGAGAGTTTGATCCTGGCTCAGGACGAACGCTGGCGGCGTGCCTAATACATGCAAGTCGAGCGGACAGAAGGGAG
>NZ_JAGXJP010000058.1:0-319 GCF_019091365.1 Bacillus sp. GbtcB10 | reverse complement strand
CAACGAAAAGAAATTTTAGAAAGTGATAGAAAAAAAATTGATATCACAAAAGTTGGTAAACAAAAAGAAAAAAAAGATGCTTTAAATCAGTATAGGGAAAATACGGTAATCTCAGTTAATCAACGAATTCAATCTTTAGAACAAGAAATATTTATGAAAAAACAGGAAGTAACATCATTACTTCAGCAAAATCAAACAACAACCATAAAGGCACAAAAGGATGGAATTGTACAATTTCCCTCTATCATACAAAAGGGGGATTTAATTGATCCTGGTCAAGAAATAGTCTTTATTATTCCAAAAGAAGAAGAAAAAAAAG
>NZ_JAGXJP010000057.1:0-320 GCF_019091365.1 Bacillus sp. GbtcB10 | reverse complement strand
CTTGAACATAACATGTAGAAAATCGTCAGCGATTGCTGACGTTTTTTTTATAAAAAAGGTTTACTTGCATCAAAAGTATGCTATAATCTTACACATAACACTTTATCGCTTAGAAGCGTTTGGGTAATAAAGAATTTTTTCGTGACAATTCCGAAATCTTTGTTTATAATAAACCCTATTATAAGAGATCAAAAATAAAAAGCGAGTGCGGGCAGAGGAAAGGATGACAAAAATGAGCAACAATGAATTGGAACAATTGAGACAGCAGGCAGATGTACTAAATCTTCAAATCTTAAAACTGATCAATGAAAGAGGAAACA
>NZ_JAGXJP010000056.1:0-320 GCF_019091365.1 Bacillus sp. GbtcB10 | reverse complement strand
TAAAACAGATACTTTAATCTCATATCTTTCGATTATGAGTGTGAAAGACAGTGTTCGTGGGTACATTCAAAAGAATACAAAACAATTTAACAGAAGAAATTTGGAAACATTAATTCCTAGATTTTATAGAACGATAGAACAAGTATATGATTTTAAAGTAGAACAAGAATATCACCTTCGACCGAATGATACTAGGCACATCGCATTCATGTCTTTGATGATGCAAGGATATAGTCCTGTTGAGGTTGCACGATTAGGAGGACATAAAACAATTCAAATGCAATTACATTACAGTAATCATAAAGAGTACTGGGTAGATT
>NZ_JAGXJP010000055.1:0-320 GCF_019091365.1 Bacillus sp. GbtcB10 | reverse complement strand
ATAACAAGTGTACCAAGCGCATCGCCCTTTTTAATTGGTGCTTTCACTTTCTTTTCAGCAATTACTTCTTGCTTTACCTTGTCCATATTTTCGCCCTTCTTCATAAGAAGAGATACATTATCTGACGCAACTAAATCTACTTTTTCTTTTTTCCCTTTTCCTACTTGGACAGTCTTAATTTTTTCGCCTCGTGTATACAATTTCTTTGTCATATATTGACCAAATGCGTAGTCAAGAAGCTTCGTTACTTGATTGTTCCGTTCTTTCGATGTAGGTGCTCCCATAACAACTGAAATAACACGCATCCCATTCTTTTCAGC
>NZ_JAGXJP010000054.1:0-323 GCF_019091365.1 Bacillus sp. GbtcB10 | reverse complement strand
CCAACCCTGATGCCCTCTCAACAGACTTTGCTGCTTCGATCATACTTGTCCTTGATCACGTCCCTCTCAGGGGACTCACTGGTCCCTGCATTCGAACTTCACCTATGGTGGAACACAGCCCCGATATGCTGATGACCAAGGCTTTCATCCGATGCAAAATTCGATGCACGCACGGAAGACCCACCTCTACGGTACCATGACCTTCACTCCTTGAATCCATAGCCCTTCTTGCCGTCGTGTTATTCACCAAGGCGGAGCTCCCAGTAGCTCCCGATCATACCTCCATATGATCTAGTCCCCCCCGGGACTATGTCGTGTGTGTC
>NZ_JAGXJP010000501.1:0-214 GCF_019091365.1 Bacillus sp. GbtcB10 | reverse complement strand
CTGAGGTGGAAGCGTGGTGACACGTGGAGCTGACAGATACTAATAGATCGAGGACTTAACCTATATTCTAATGTGAAAAATGAACATTGTTATCTAGTTTTGAGAGAACATTCTCTCCATCAGGTTTGGTGGCGATAGCGAAGAGGTCACACCCGTTCCCATACCGAACACGGAAGTTAAGCTCTTCAGCGCCGATGGTAGTTGGGGGTTTCCC
>NZ_JAGXJP010000500.1:0-228 GCF_019091365.1 Bacillus sp. GbtcB10 | reverse complement strand
TGTAAAATTCGCATCATAAAATTTTCAGTACAAAATTTAAGTGAGTGATCAAAGAATCAAGAAGTTCCGAAACCGAAATTTAATAGATTCATGCATTCGGACACATTAACATTCCTAATTCTCTTCTAATGTAATGAAATTGTTCTTCACTTAAAGACTTTGTAAAAATATCAGCTCGATCACATTTAGTATCCGTGAACTGCTTCACCGCCTCCTTTCCAAAAGCTC
>NZ_JAGXJP010000499.1:0-228 GCF_019091365.1 Bacillus sp. GbtcB10 | reverse complement strand
GCAATTCCACTCTGTCTATTGGGCAGGAATTGAATCCTTGGACTAAAGTTTATATTAAAATGAACTATAAATAAGCAAACTTAAATAATACAAAATAAGATAATTGAAAAAAATAAAAAAAAAGTGCTCATGCGGTCTTCCAAGTCAAAGAACTATGTGTACTGGTGATTTTGTTGATCGTGCTGCAAATGTTGATCAATGTGAATATATTTGTAAAACACTAGTTTC
>NZ_JAGXJP010000498.1:0-228 GCF_019091365.1 Bacillus sp. GbtcB10 | reverse complement strand
CTGGCCGGCTTTTAAAAAGGGATTAAAGCTTGTATGCGAAGACCTTGCCAAAGATATTGCCAGAGACGGTGAAGGAGCGACGAAATTAATTGAAGCCAGAGTCGAAGGCGCGAAAAATAACCTTGAGGCGAATATTATCGCCAAAAAAATCGTCGGTTCAAGCCTTGTGAAGACCGCCGTTTACGGCACAGACGCCAATTGGGGGCGCATCATCGGCGCAATCGGGCA
>NZ_JAGXJP010000497.1:0-228 GCF_019091365.1 Bacillus sp. GbtcB10 | reverse complement strand
TTGAACGTACTCGTTCTACAGATTGATCCACTTTGTCATTGAGTTTCTCAATTTTGCGAATGATTTGCAGCATATGGTGCTCGGCATATGTGGAGAATCTACGAACTGTGTTCATGAGAACATGCGACTTAATTAAAATCACTACCACAGTTTGCGGACGAACATTTGATTGGCTCAATTGATATAACATGGCGGTAGTGAGACAAGGGTTTTTTCTCAACATATCAT
>NZ_JAGXJP010000053.1:0-325 GCF_019091365.1 Bacillus sp. GbtcB10 | reverse complement strand
TTTAATCAAAGCTTCCTCACTAGCGGCAATGATTACTGTCCCCGAACTCTTCCAGCAAGCAAAAATTGTGGGCGGATGAGAATTTGATTATATGACCATGTTTATATTGGTTGCCTTGATTTACTGGGTCTTATGCAGTGTGGTCTCATTGCTCCAAGACTTTTTGGAAAAACGCTATGCAAAATATCTATAACAACAAAAAACAGAACCATGGGATCTGCTCAGATTGTTAACAAAGGGCTAAAATGAACTTGATTTTAGCCCTTTGTTTACTTTACAGCGTGATAGAAAACCTTTGCAGTCTAGGAAGGACGAGTACTGGCAC
>NZ_JAGXJP010000496.1:0-228 GCF_019091365.1 Bacillus sp. GbtcB10 | reverse complement strand
GCTATTTGGTGGCATTTTTTGGGGAGTGTCACTATGCCCGTATAACCCCGACCCGTGCCCTCTTCCTTTCCTGCTTCCGTCTTTCCAAGGGGTCGGGGGGATACTATTTGTCCGCCAGAGTGGGTTTTCGAGTGGGCGGGGCCCCTTCCAGCAATAAGGGGGGGAAGGAGCGTTTCTTTTTCGTGAGTCACCCGGGAGATTGGGGGTTCGGGATCCGGTGGGGGGCGC
>NZ_JAGXJP010000495.1:0-228 GCF_019091365.1 Bacillus sp. GbtcB10 | reverse complement strand
GAAGGAGAGTGAGCATGGCAATCCAGGACAGGATCAGGCGCTATCGGGAAAGCGGGGGAGCCGCCGATCTCGTGCGGGTGGAGGTCCTCGTGCCCGCGGACAGGCGGGCCGACATCCTTTCCCAGGCGGCAGCGATGCGGAATGACCACCGACGAAGGAAAGAACGGCTGCAGCGCACCGTCGACCAGGCGCACAGCCTCTACCGGCTGCGTATCCTCGACAATATCG
>NZ_JAGXJP010000494.1:0-228 GCF_019091365.1 Bacillus sp. GbtcB10 | reverse complement strand
GCCTGTATCATCGTTTCGTGGTTATAGTTTATGGGGCTTGCCCTCCTCGGGAAAATGTTAGGAAAGCTAGATACAAACGGCAAGTGGATGAACGGGATCAATGAAGCCTCTGCGGTCATGATCTGGCTGGTTGCATTATATATCGCCTATCAGCTTAATGGATAAAGCATACATAGAGCAAATGAGACGTGATGTTGAACATGTCATTTGAAGAAGCGTTGGATGGAA
>NZ_JAGXJP010000493.1:0-228 GCF_019091365.1 Bacillus sp. GbtcB10 | reverse complement strand
ATGAGCGGGAAAGGCGGAGTAGGTAAATCGAGTTTGACGCTGAATATGGCACTGTCTATCGCAAGTACGGGCAAGCAAGTGCTCACCATCGACCTCGACTTTGGCATGGGGAATATTGATATTTTACTAGGGAAAACAACGACCAGCTCTATATTAGACGTGCTTGTTAGAAAAAAAGCCTCCCAAGCGGCTATGACAAAAGGAACGGACAATCTGTATTACATTTCT
>NZ_JAGXJP010000492.1:0-228 GCF_019091365.1 Bacillus sp. GbtcB10 | reverse complement strand
TCAGGTGATGTGAAAAAGTTTACTGAAAATCAAGCGGGTACATTAATCGGAGCGGACAGCGGTATGGGTGCATCAGGTCTTAGTGTCCAGCAATGGCTCATGGCAGCTCTGATGGCGACTGGCACACCGATGAGCTGGCTTCCAGGTCCTATGACAAACGCACAGCACGAATCAAATGGTAACCCGAAAGCCATCAACTAGTGGGACTCCAACGCCAAGAAGGGAACG
>NZ_JAGXJP010000491.1:0-228 GCF_019091365.1 Bacillus sp. GbtcB10 | reverse complement strand
ATACATCTCCTATAGTAAAAATTATCTCACAAATTGAATAGTTTCTATTATCAACTCTTTTCTTCAAATAATCTAGGTTTTTCTTCTCTATATGAACAAATGTGTTTTCTGAGAGGTCGATGTGTGTAAATATATGAAAAATGAGCCGGCGATATGCCGAGCTCTTTGTCTTTATGAAGAAGGGGACCAAGAAGATAACTCCTGCTTCATCACTTTGTTTTTACGTTT
>NZ_JAGXJP010000490.1:0-228 GCF_019091365.1 Bacillus sp. GbtcB10 | reverse complement strand
ACTCAAAATCATCTATTCGTCTACAGCTGATCTGATAGGAGAAATATTACGCACGTTTGATATTGTATCGAAGGTGAAAATCACCGACATTATGGATGCTGTCAAGACAGCTGATCTTGTTGTCCTAGTTGATATCGGAGTGGAAAATGTAACAAAATTTGTCGAAGAAACCTTCACCCGCATTCTTGATTATCGACTTCAATACAAGAAGCCTACGATCATTACAAG
>NZ_JAGXJP010000489.1:0-228 GCF_019091365.1 Bacillus sp. GbtcB10 | reverse complement strand
TATCGTTGACGTAGCGGGCGCACCACTTACTCGCCTAGTATTCAACCTAGGTTACAAAGCTGTCCCAACCAGATATGTGCGTATTCCACAAGAGTTCCGTTTTTACACATCGCCAGGACAAGTAGTCGAGTGGAAAGACAAAGTAGCTGATCGTCATACGAATCTTTGGGATGCATCTGTACAAGGTGGGCTGTCTTCTGCATTCTGTGTGCCGGTCAAAGGTATAGC
>NZ_JAGXJP010000488.1:0-228 GCF_019091365.1 Bacillus sp. GbtcB10 | reverse complement strand
GTCCGTTCATTTATACACCTGTACGTCTACGTTGGTTGTTTGTTTTCTTTGTTTGTTGGTTTTGTAGTTTTTTTGTTTCTTGGCTTTGGTTTTTTGTATTTTGACCATTACCGTTACCTTGCTTTTTCTTTGCAAGTTGTTCACGCATTAAATCAGCTAAGCTTACTTTTTTGTTTTCTGACATGATAAGTCTCCTTTATATAAAGTTAATTATGAACTATCGTAGTA
>NZ_JAGXJP010000487.1:0-228 GCF_019091365.1 Bacillus sp. GbtcB10 | reverse complement strand
CGTTTATCATATGCGACATCTCTTGAACAAGTGGAGAAAGCATTAGAACGTATTCACACGTTTATGAAAAGTAAAGTGCAAGCTTAATTGTATATTTTATTAATGTAATACAAAAACCTTCCTACATAATAGGGAGGTTTTTTTGACGAATTGTGGCAAAAAGAAATGGCGAAAGGTGTGTTATACTAGAGAGCGAGGTGTTTGGTGATGAAAAAGAAAATGATGTTA
>NZ_JAGXJP010000052.1:0-326 GCF_019091365.1 Bacillus sp. GbtcB10 | reverse complement strand
TTCTTGGGGCAAATTTAAATCCTAATAAATGAGTCAGTCCGAATATTTGATCTGTGTAACCAGCTGTGTCTGTATAATGCTCTTCTATGTTTAAATCCGTTTCATGGTGCAACAAACCATCTAAAACATGAATCGCATCCCTTGAATTAGTATGAATAATCTTTGTGTAGTAAGAAGAGAATTGATCACTAGTAAAACGGTAGATGGTGGCTCCTTTTCCAGTTCCATAATGTGGGTTTGCATCTGCATGTAGTGATGAACACCTAACTGCATTCTCATACCGTCTGATGAGGATGTTGTACCGTCTCCCCAATAGGAAGACAATT
>NZ_JAGXJP010000486.1:0-228 GCF_019091365.1 Bacillus sp. GbtcB10 | reverse complement strand
CGTTCGAGTAGACGACTTAATATGGAAAGATCATATCTTTGAGTAGCTTGTATAGTAGTGACTTGTTGGGTTTACAGTACACACAGCCCGCTAAGCATATTCCCCTTCAGTATAAGTTAGCTCGTATCATATGGAACTTCTGTAATAAGAATCCAATCTTAGAAGCAATGCTCAACAAGCAATCTTCTAGACTGACTTCCATTCCCGTCCCGCAAGAAGAATAACTCA
>NZ_JAGXJP010000485.1:0-228 GCF_019091365.1 Bacillus sp. GbtcB10 | reverse complement strand
AGTACATCGTTATAAATATCGTTATGAAGGGGCTATTAACGGTCTTGTGTATTTACCAATTTTAATTCCTGATATTTTAATGGGATTATCTTTACTTATCTTATTTAGTCAATTAGGTATGGAACTTGGCAAAACAACAATTATTATTGCGCACATTACATTTAGTATTTCATTTGTTGTCGTTATTTTAGCAGCACGTCTTTCTGGTATGGGACGTGATTTAGAAGA
>NZ_JAGXJP010000484.1:0-228 GCF_019091365.1 Bacillus sp. GbtcB10 | reverse complement strand
ACATGGCCAGCCTTAAAAAGAAACATAATACTGCAGATTGTGTTGACTAGATGCTGAAAACAAGATGGACAAGTCAACACTGCAGTCATCTTCTTTAGAACAAAGGAAAAAAATGAACTGCAGTAAACTTGGAATGGACAGCAATTGGCATGTACTTCTAGTAAATCTAGTTAGA
The DNA here is from genome assembly GCF_019091365.1 of Bacillus sp. GbtcB10. Lineage (NCBI taxonomy): Bacteria > Bacillati > Bacillota > Bacilli > Caryophanales > Bacillaceae > Bacillus > Bacillus sp. GbtcB10. The sequence goes on along the minus strand of NZ_JAGXJP010000484.1, from coordinate 53 downwards.
TTGCAAGATGCCTTTTGTTTCAAGTATTGATTCGATGCTTTTGTTCCTTCCCA
>NZ_JAGXJP010000483.1:0-228 GCF_019091365.1 Bacillus sp. GbtcB10 | reverse complement strand
AAAATACCATCGAATCCGCTTTTCATCACATTGTCTACAATGCCTTTAAATATATTTAAATTTTTCTCAACAAGACCAAGTCTCGTTTCACCTGGCTTTTGGTTTGCACCAGCGCAGATACATACAATGTCAGCATCCTGGCAATCCTCATAATCTCCATACCAAGCATTCACAGGATGCGGGGCGAATGCTTTCCCATGGTTTATATCCATGACGGCACCCAATGCT
>NZ_JAGXJP010000482.1:0-228 GCF_019091365.1 Bacillus sp. GbtcB10 | reverse complement strand
TCCGTTCCACTTTCAACAACACGATTGTAACGATTACTGATGATCATGGAAACGCAATTTCTTGGTCAAGTGCTGGTGCATTAGGATACAGAGGTTCTCGTAAATCTACTCCTTTCGCTGCACAAATGGCTGCTGAAACTGCTGCTAAAGGTTCTACCGAACATGGTCTTAAAACACTTGAAGTAACTGTTAAAGGTCCTGGTTCTGGTCGTGAAGCTGCAATTCGTG
>NZ_JAGXJP010000481.1:0-229 GCF_019091365.1 Bacillus sp. GbtcB10 | reverse complement strand
GCCGAGGAACAAGCGTCCACACCACATTTCTCTCAAATTGATTTAATTCATCTTGTATTACGATAATCCATGAATCAACTTTCATGGCTTCATCAACACATTTGGGTTCAATTTGGGAGAGAAAAGTGGCGTAGGCACCAAAAGTTTTAAGAGAAGAACGTGATTGAACCCCGTTTGATGTGTCTCATAAGATTAGCTCCTTAGGATGAGCATCTACATAGTTCCAATC
>NZ_JAGXJP010000480.1:0-229 GCF_019091365.1 Bacillus sp. GbtcB10 | reverse complement strand
GTCTTTGTAATTGGTGGTGATGTAACTCAAAAAGGAGCCTCTATAATATTTGGTCTAATTATAAAATAAAAGCCCTTTAACAGGTGTTTTTGTTGGTATCTGTTCACTTTCTATGTTCAATGCATCATGACGACAAATTTTTGTGCTTCCCCTCTTGATGATTAGTTCCTCCTCTTTGAATTATCAGGAAATCTAAAGGCATGAGCTAAAAGTTTCTATTGCTGGTATA
>NZ_JAGXJP010000479.1:0-229 GCF_019091365.1 Bacillus sp. GbtcB10 | reverse complement strand
CACCAGGAGGTGGCCCCGCCTGGGCTAAGCCTCCCAGCGAGACTGGGCGGTGCAACTGCCCCAGCCAGGAGGTGGCACCGCCTGAGCTCAGTCTTCGAGCTAGACTGGGCGGTGCAACCTCCCTGACAGAGAGGTGGCACCGCCTGAGCTCGGTCTTCGCGCTCTGGCAGAGAGGTGCACCCGCCTTTGTCAAGGGGTGGCACCGCCTGGGCTCTGTCTTCGTCCTCTG
>NZ_JAGXJP010000478.1:0-229 GCF_019091365.1 Bacillus sp. GbtcB10 | reverse complement strand
ATGAGGGCGAAATCGCTTTGATGACAAGATGGGAGAATGAATTAGATAAGTACGGCATTGACGTGCTGAATTTTTTAACAGCAGAGAGTAATGACCGGATGGCGGCGTGTATTCAAGCCAATCCCGCGAGATTTACCGGATTTGCATATCATCCTTTGGAGCGGGAGGATGCGTATGAAGAGCTGAAAAGAGCGGTAGAAGAGCTCGGTCTGAAAGGATATAAACTGTT
>NZ_JAGXJP010000477.1:0-229 GCF_019091365.1 Bacillus sp. GbtcB10 | reverse complement strand
GCTTCAGCATTTTCATAAATTGCTTACATTTTAAAGCATCATAGGGTGAAACCCATCATAGTTCAATATGTTACAATTCAAGCATCTAATCCAACAGAGACAAAGTCAGGATGGAAGAGTCTGTATGCAGCTTCCTTGCTTTTTTCCTCCTCGCCCCTCTTTCATTTTTGTTTATTTTAATGGAACAATTGGTGCCAGCATACCATAAAAGTTTGATAAAGAATGGGAA
>NZ_JAGXJP010000051.1:0-328 GCF_019091365.1 Bacillus sp. GbtcB10 | reverse complement strand
CAGCCAAATACAGCTCTGTCATGGCAGTCGCATCTGTGAATCAACGAAAGCAAAGAGCCTTTGATTCCTCTGTTGGGGAAGAAGTGGAAGTATCAGCACCAGGTGTCTCAACATTAAGTACCGTTCCTCATAACGAATATGGATATAAGAGTGGTACGTCTATGGCATCACCTCACGCAGCTGGTGCTGCGGCAGTCATTCTATCAAAACATCCGAATCTGACAAATGATGAATTGCGTGAATGGCTGACAAAAACAGCAACAAAACTGGGCGAACCTTTTTATTATGGCGCTGGGCTTGTGAACGTACAAAAAGCTGCACGAGAAAG
>NZ_JAGXJP010000476.1:0-229 GCF_019091365.1 Bacillus sp. GbtcB10 | reverse complement strand
AGACGATGTCTGGGAGCAATTTCTAAAAAAAACAAGTGCCCCAGGCGAAACATTACGTTTATTAGTGATTAATTACAATAATGATGATAGCGACCCATTAGAAGAAGTCATGGGCGTTGAAGAAGCCGCCGAAAAGTGGGATATGCCACCAGGAACAATTAAAAATTTATGTGCCGCGGGAGAAGTAAAAGCTAAAAAAATAGGTAACAGGTGGATTATTTCAAAAAGA
>NZ_JAGXJP010000475.1:0-229 GCF_019091365.1 Bacillus sp. GbtcB10 | reverse complement strand
AAGGGGAGGAAAACACCATGGCACAAGAAAAATATATCCTCGCATGAGACCAAGGGACAACAAGCTCAAGAGCAATCTTATTTGAGCAAGAAGGTAAAATTGCACATACAGCTCAGAAGGAATACAATCAATATTTTCCGAACCCAGGCTGGGTAGAACACAATGCAACTGAAATTTGGAGCTCTGTTCTATCAGTTATTTCAACTGCTTTAAACGAATCAGGAATTGA
>NZ_JAGXJP010000474.1:0-229 GCF_019091365.1 Bacillus sp. GbtcB10 | reverse complement strand
GTTATAAAAAAATTATAAGAAAAATCAGAAGCAATTGGAAAGTGTCACGAACGAATAAAGAATCTGATTACTAAAAGCTAAAAGAAATCCAAAATTCAATAATCAGAAGTAATGATGGTTCGATATCGGACCAATCCTTTGACTCGACAGAATTGGTCCAAATCAGTGGCCTGTGTTCCGGTCGGTCCGGTCCGGTTCGGTCCAGCCGCGCTCTTGTACCCGTGAAACA
>NZ_JAGXJP010000473.1:0-229 GCF_019091365.1 Bacillus sp. GbtcB10 | reverse complement strand
AACATTTTTGTGAAGCTTTCTTTTGAAAGGAGCGTGTTGTTTACGATCGATTTATCAAATTTATAGAGATCTTCAGCGCTCATATACATGTCGCCCGCCCCGTACAGCTGCGATAAGTCCAAAAGGTGCGGCGTTACAAGACTGCCGCTCTCATCGACTTTGTAGCCGACGGCAGGATATTTGGCTTTGGCAAATGTTTTGTAAAATCCGGCATGCTTCATTCCGGCCG
>NZ_JAGXJP010000472.1:0-229 GCF_019091365.1 Bacillus sp. GbtcB10 | reverse complement strand
ATGTCATATGCTCCACAATCTTTTATTAAAGCTTTATTGGATGCAAAAAGGATGCGTCTTAGGTTATCATTTTCATCATCACCTAAGTGCATCCTATCTTTGAATTGCTGTAATATTTCATTCGAAATTACTGTTTCCATTCACATCATCCTTGTGTCGGTGGCGTTACTTCTTCAAGTTTCAATGTATAAACTTGTGAAGTGTATTTATCCTTTGGTTTACCTGTAGC
>NZ_JAGXJP010000471.1:0-229 GCF_019091365.1 Bacillus sp. GbtcB10 | reverse complement strand
AGAGTACAGCAGTCTAGAATGGAATTTCCTACTTTAAGGATTGGTTAAGGTATACACACTAAATGCATTTCTTGAACGGGGGAGATAAGAATCAAGTACTGGCTGTGATACCGAAGCAGGAGAAGGAACAAGTAACTGCTATTAATAGGAATGAAACTTACTGGGTGATTACTGACTTAGTGGGGTTGTTCCCGAGAGTACCATCTTTGAGGCGCGGGTAGTGGAATGA
>NZ_JAGXJP010000470.1:0-229 GCF_019091365.1 Bacillus sp. GbtcB10 | reverse complement strand
ACAATCTATTTAATTCAGAGGAAGAATATGCTTTGAATGTTGGAGCAATAATACTAAAATAACTTCCATTTAAATCAAAAATAGGTTAAAATATGTAAAAATTAAAATAGAAAGACTAAAAGAGGAGGCGTGCAAGCATTATTCTAAGCATATTCCCCGATCTTTTGTAAGTGTTATCGAGAATTTACCCAAGATACAATCGTGATGATTATTTTATGAGTATGATCAC
>NZ_JAGXJP010000469.1:0-229 GCF_019091365.1 Bacillus sp. GbtcB10 | reverse complement strand
AGCGCCGGTCGCAGATATCGTGTCGTTGCTCGAGTTGCAGATGGGGGTACGTGTGTATGCCCGGCGTCTCGCAGCTAAGATCTCAGGACTCTTCGCGTTCGATGAAAGTGTTGGCGCCTGTATTCTTCTGAATGCCAACCATCCTCTCGACCGCAGGACTCAAACGGCCGCGCACGAGCTCGGGCATCTGGTGTCCACGCGGATGGACGCCGAAGTCAATGAAATCGAC
>NZ_JAGXJP010000468.1:0-230 GCF_019091365.1 Bacillus sp. GbtcB10 | reverse complement strand
CCTTGGAACTCTATAGGGGTTCCTCCCTCCAAGTTGCTGCTCAAAGGCTGCAGAAGAGATTCATCTATTGCTTATCAAAAGAGGATGAATACATGACTATTTATAGGGTGTCTAAACCCTAACTCCTAATAGGATTCTTACTCAAGACTCCTACTCAATTAAGACTTCTACTCAAGACTCCTAATAGGACTCCTACTCAAGACTCCTACTTCTAACCAACTCCTAATAAA
>NZ_JAGXJP010000050.1:0-331 GCF_019091365.1 Bacillus sp. GbtcB10 | reverse complement strand
GGAAATTTTTCAGCATGGTTTTTCGAATCAAACAGGGCGAAATCAAACTCTTCTACTATTCTCCTCTTTCCCTTGTCCTTTGAGGATCTTCTAGATCCCATAACTACTGCTGTTTTAGAAGAGTAGTGATGAGCAAGAGTAAATGAAAGAAAATAGAATTTAAGAGTTTTTTAGAGAATACCTTAGTAAGATCTTCAAGAGAGGGAAGGATTGTTGATGTTTTGCTTCGAAATGAGAGGTAATTGGGATGCTATGAGGGGAGAAATGGGGATTGAGGAGCTTTGGAAGAGTAAGGAAGGGAAGGGAGTAAGTTGGGGTCAGTTTCACCACC
>NZ_JAGXJP010000467.1:0-230 GCF_019091365.1 Bacillus sp. GbtcB10 | reverse complement strand
CTGTTCGTCCTTTGAGTGTTCATTTACTCGTTTGTTTTGATCATCACTCATGTCAGTTCCCCCTTTTAAAACGAAACATTCTATAGCACATTTACCCGCGGCGTTCTTCATATAAACTGCTGATCCGCTCATTAGGATTTTAGGTCTGTATTTACATATGCGGTCATACACATTTTGAAATAAGCCATTTTCACAGAAATAAATCGTGAAAGCGCTTACCAATACAGCTG
>NZ_JAGXJP010000466.1:0-230 GCF_019091365.1 Bacillus sp. GbtcB10 | reverse complement strand
GACCAACTGAGTCACAAGGTCACATTTAGAAGTCCTGGCTGCTCTCGCAGCGCGTTTAGACGTTTCTTCATCTGCACCCACATGACCTGCTAGGCGGACGGCAATGTCTGTTACTCTTTTCAGCTTGTCTCCAATCGTGCCATGTTTCTCATGGAATACGTCTTTACCTAGCTTTTGAATGTTGTCTTCAATGATGAGTTTTTCGTCTTCTTTATAGAAATATGCCGCAT
>NZ_JAGXJP010000465.1:0-230 GCF_019091365.1 Bacillus sp. GbtcB10 | reverse complement strand
ATGCGTAATTGAGCCGCTTCGAATTGTTGAAACTTCATCAGTCATCACTCCTTTTCTCCCTTTTGTATACGCTCTGTATTTCTGTCTCACCTCCTCATTTCGAATGGTTTTCAGTCATTCTTTCGATGTAGATGGATCAAAAAAGACCAGCATCTTGAGCTGGGCATTAAGCACCGGGCGGAACACGCGCAGCGTCAAATCTTCTTTCTAAATTGACGAATTTGGTATAT
>NZ_JAGXJP010000464.1:0-230 GCF_019091365.1 Bacillus sp. GbtcB10 | reverse complement strand
GATTGAAGAAGGTATTCGTTGAGAAATTTTCTGCTGTCAGATTATTTGCGTTTGATAACACAATTGTGTCTAACACTTGGTTTACATTTAAAATGAGATTAAATAACCTAGCAATGAAAAAGCTTTTCATCATATTTCCTCTAATGTTCATCCTGACAGAGCTAATATGAATTAGTAAAGAAGCAATCACAACATCTATTAATGACGCTAAAATTAATAGTATAATTGTC
>NZ_JAGXJP010000463.1:0-230 GCF_019091365.1 Bacillus sp. GbtcB10 | reverse complement strand
AAGGCAACTGGATTGGACGTTCTGAAGGTGCACATGTTCACATCGAAGTAGAAGGACATGACGAACAGTTTACTGTGTCAACAGCACGTCCTGATACACTATTTGGTGCAACATATGCCGCTCTTGCACCAGAGCATACACTAGTTGAAAAAATTACAACGGCTGCTCAAAATGAAGCAGTTGAAGCATATATCAAAGAAATTCTATCTAAGAGTGACTTAGAGCGAACA
>NZ_JAGXJP010000462.1:0-230 GCF_019091365.1 Bacillus sp. GbtcB10 | reverse complement strand
GTGATTAGTTTGGTAGTATCAGAATGGATGAGAAAGAAAGGCTATAAACAATTCGGAGATTTAAGTATACAAACTGGAGGAATCAAACATGAAAAAAATAGAATCAAACGAAGAATTACAAAAAGTGATTCAAGAAGACTTAACAGTAGTACTATTTTCAGCTGACTGGGGCCCGGACTGCACACTTATTGTGCCGTTTTTGCCAGAGCTGGAAGCAAACTATCCAGAAA
>NZ_JAGXJP010000461.1:0-230 GCF_019091365.1 Bacillus sp. GbtcB10 | reverse complement strand
CAAAACATATCCATCAACTTTCGCGATGGACCAACATGCCGGATTTGGGGACGAGAGACGTCGTGGTCGTCGGTGGCGGCCTCATTGGAACCGCCTGCGGTCTGGGCCTTGCGATGCGCGGCATCGACGTGGCGATCATCGAAGGGCGCGACAATGCCTTTCACGCGGCCCGAGGCAATTTCGGCCTCGTCTGGTCGCAGAGCAAGGGAGCCCGTGGGCGTGAATACGCC
>NZ_JAGXJP010000460.1:0-230 GCF_019091365.1 Bacillus sp. GbtcB10 | reverse complement strand
AGAAATTGAAAAAGAGCTGGTTCTATAATGATTCAGCTCTTTTTTGCTTATTTTCTAAATGATTTGGCGTAAATGGTATGAACAGAGTGGAGGAGGTGATAGACATGAGAAGAAGAAAGCGCCGGACATTTGAAGAACTTGTGCTTGAAAATAAAAAAGAATTATTAAGCAATGAGGTATTTTTAAACCAGCTTGAAGAAAAGTTGGAAGGGCGATTTAGACAGAAATAA
>NZ_JAGXJP010000459.1:0-230 GCF_019091365.1 Bacillus sp. GbtcB10 | reverse complement strand
CCTGTATCGCCTCGACTAAGCGAAAGCTCCCCCTCGGCCCAGCCTGTGGCAACGCTGTTCGGATACATCCGTACGCCCGCCGCCTTCATCTCCGCGATCATGCGCGGCTGTTCCAGCGTGTGGCCCATCCACGCGGAAAGCGATGGCATTGGGCTCACCAGATGCACCTCATGCCCCTTCGAGGCGAGGTCTGCTGCAATCGCATTGGCCATGTAGTAGTGGTCATCGTC
>NZ_JAGXJP010000458.1:0-230 GCF_019091365.1 Bacillus sp. GbtcB10 | reverse complement strand
AAAAGAAATTTCCTAGATAGATTGTATTTTCTCCTTGCCACTCGATCGTAGCTGGATTCACTTGTGGATTTTTAAAATAAACGAGATCACCTGGAACAAGATCGCCACCCGTTTTTGTTATGAGCTTTAAATCTTGATCGTAGTCCCATGTATAAAGTAAAAGGTTTGCAAAGAGACGGTTGAAAGTTTCTTCCTCATATAATGTTAGTAAAGCTTTGTAAAAAATAATG
>NZ_JAGXJP010000049.1:0-332 GCF_019091365.1 Bacillus sp. GbtcB10 | reverse complement strand
CATCGGGCCAAGAAGAGCGGGTATTGCACCAAGGATGTTGGAGTTGCGGAGTCAACTGGCCAATTGGGCAATAGGTCGCAGGAGAGGATGATGCGCCGAAGAATCGGACGAAGCGTCGAGGGACCAATGACATGCCGGACAACTTGGATAATTGCCTAGGATTAATTGTCTCGATCGAAGTTTTATTTTAATTGTGCAGGATTAACTATGATAACGATGAAGACATAAAGCGAAACAAAGTGTCGGAGACAAGCGCGAAGGATTCGTTGCGAGTTCGAGAGTTCGACGGAAGTCCGAAGGTTCTTGGGAATGCTACCGGAACTAGCCGAGAA
>NZ_JAGXJP010000005.1:0-206370 GCF_019091365.1 Bacillus sp. GbtcB10 | reverse complement strand
TTCCGCAGTAGCTCAGTGGTAGAGCTATCGGCTGTTAACCGATCGGTCGTAGGTTCGAGTCCTACCTGCGGAGCCATGCTTCCATAGCTCAGTAGGTAGAGCACTTCCATGGTAAGGAAGAGGTCAGCGGTTCGAGCCCGCTTGGAAGCTTTCCTCTATATGATAATGGTAAATGTTAAGGTTTCTCGTTGATGAGAAGGCTTTTTTTGTTTGTTTTAAAATATATATTTAACGTTTATTGATCTTGGTTCGGCTTATTAAACTAGAAAATGAATCGAGCGATTTTGATGGAAGCTTTGCCTTAGCTTTCTACATACTCCTTCTATTTGTTCTTGATTCTTCGGCGTATTTCTTTTATCCTTACTAAAGTGATGACTTCCTCTCTTACAAAAGACTCTGTACGTTCCTCTTTTTCCCCGAAATTGAATGGTTATTGTTTTTTCCTTTCTGTATCTCCGGGTTTTATTCGCCTTCTTTTTCCTTGTGCGGTATGTATATAAAAAGGAGTAGATGGTTTGAAAGATTTATTTGTAAAGCAAGAATGGTTTGGATATGTGCGTCAGGATGTGCTGGCGGGTATTTTAGTGGCTCTGGCTTTAATTCCTGAGGCGATTGCGTTTTCGATTATTGCGGGCGTTGATCCAAAGATTGGGTTGTATGCTTCGTTTTGTATTGCCATTGTCATTTCGTTTGTTGGTGGACGGCCAGGTATGATTTCGGCTGCTACTGGTGCTATGGCTCTGGTTATGGTTAATTTGGTAGCCGATCATGGATTGCAGTACTTGTTTGCGGCTACGATTTTAACAGGACTGATTCAAATTTTGTTTGGACTTTGCCGAGTGTCTCGTCTGATGAAATTTATTCCGAGGTCTGTGATGGTTGGTTTTGTTAATGCATTGGCAATTATGATCTTCATGGCACAGCTACCGCATTTCGTTGGGGAATCCATGGCTATGTATGTCATGACAGGTGGAGCATTGTTGATCATTTATGTATTGCCGATGGTCACAAAAGTTATTCCCTCTCCACTCATTGCGATTATTGTGATGACGATGATTGCTGTATTTGGGCATATTGATGTCAGAACGGTTGGGGACATGGGAGAGCTGCCTAGCTCTTTGCCAACTTTTCTTATTCCCAATGTACCATTTAGCTGGGAAACACTTGCTATCATTTTTCCTTATTCCTTAGCACTTGCGATGGTTGGTTTACTTGAATCTTTATTAACAGCACAGATTGTAGATGATATGACGGAAACGTCTAGTCGTAAAAATAAGGAAGCGAGAGGCCAAGGAATTGCCAATGTGGTGGCAGGATTTTTTGGCGGTATGGCTGGCTGTGCGATGATTGGTCAATCTGTGATTAATACAAAGGCAGGGGGACGAGGCCGGCTTTCTACCTTTGTGGCTGGTGCATTTTTAATGGTATTGATTTTTGTGCTCGGTGATGTGGTTGTTCAAATTCCAATGGCTGCTCTTGTGGCTGTCATGATCATGGTTTCTATTGGTACCTTTGATTGGAGTTCATTCAAGCAGCTAAAAAAGAACCCAAAAACAGATTCTCTTGTGATGCTTGTCACGGTCGTGACGGTGGTGTTCACTCATGATTTATCCAAGGGTGTTTTTGCAGGGGTGCTGCTTAGTGCCGTATTCTTTGTGGCTAAAATATCAAAACTCCATATTACCTCTACAGAAAGCCAAGCTGGTACATGGGTTTATCGAATTAAGGGTCAAATTTTCTTTGCTTCCGTGACTGAATTGATTCAAGCCTTCCATCATGGAAACGACTTGAACACGGTTGTGATTGATTTGTCTGAAGCGCGTATATGGGACGAATCAGGTGTGGCCGCAATTGAACGTGTGAAGGAAAAATATCGTACAGCTGGTGTAGAGGTGGACGTAGTTGGAATGGATACGTCTAGTCAAAAACTTATGAAACAAGTGATCGGATCTTAAAAAGACTGTTCTGTTTGTTACAATAGAACAAGGAAGAAAGTGAAGGATGGAGGTGGCCGGCATGCTTGTCCGTTTGAATCAGGTGCTCGGCCGGATGATGCCGCTCATTACGCCTGTCAGCGTGCTACTTGGTGTATTATTGGCGGCGTATTTAAAAGATTTCACCTTTTTGGTGCCTTGGGTGTTTTCTGTGATGACATTTTCAGGGAGCTTGTCATCTACTTTTTCAGCTTTAAAACATACGGTGATGCATCCATTGCCTTTGATTTTATCGTTTATGATTTTGCATGTGTTGATGCCCCTTTATGCATGGTCAGCAGGGCATTTGATATTTGCGGGCGATTCTATGACGATCACCGGTTTGACGCTTGCGATGGTGATTCCGACAGGTGTGTCTAGTTTAATATGGGCGGCAATGTATAAAGGGAATGTGGGGTTAACGTTATCTATCATATTAATTGATACATTGCTTTCGCCATTGATTGTGCCAGTAAGCTTGTCACTCTTCGTTGGTACACAGGTCCATATGGACATGGTGGCGATCATGAAAGGACTATTCGGTATGGTGGTGTTGCCCTCTATTTTAGGGATGCTCGTTCGTCAGTATGCAAAGCCATCGGTGACAAAAGCAATGAGTCAGACCTTGGCTCCTTTTTCAAAATTAGGCTTGTTTATTGTCGTATCGATTAACAGTTCTGTTGTCGCCCCGTATTTGCGTGAACTGGATGCTGCGTTTTTTAGCAAAGCAGCGACTGTCTTTTTCATTGCGATGAGTGGGTATGCGTTTGCGTGGTTGATTGGAAAGGCGATGAAATGTACCCAAGGAGAAATTGTGGCGATTGTGTATACGGGCGGTATGCGGAACATTAGCGCGGGTGCTGTGCTTGCCATTAGCTTTTTCCCGCCTGCTGTTGCTGTTCCTGTTGTGATTGGCATGCTGTTTCAGCAAGTGCTTGCAGCCTTGTTTGGCTTTTTACTTCATCGTTTCGAGCTGAAAGTACCTGCTGTGACTAAGTCTTTATCATGAAAAAACCTCCATCCTTTAAGGTGGAGGCTTTTTTGCGATTAATAGATGAGGTATTTCTTCCGTTTCTTTTCGAATGTCTTTAGGTCATGGTGGTATTGTTTCATGATGTGTTTGATGGAAGTGCCTTTATTGATTTCTTCTTTGATCCAGCTATTCCCGATGAGTTTATCAAAGCTGCCTGTTTGTAGGAATTGAAAGTCATTAGGATACAAGTCATGAATTGCTTTGATGATGGATAGACCTGTTTTGACTGCTTCGAATGATTTTCGGTCTGTGACATAAAGCTGTACCCCGTGAGACAAAGTCCCGGCATGTTTTGAAAAGGTAGGGGTAAATGAGACAGGTCTAAATTGAACGCCTTTTAGTTTTAACCCATTTAAATGATCTGCTAGCTCATTGCTATTGATATATGGAGCGCCAATGAGTTCGAACGGTTTCGTCGTTCCTCTGCCTTCAGAAACGTTTGTGCCTTCGATTAATCCTGTTGCTGGGTAAACAAAGGTACTATCAACGGTTGGCATGTTAGGTGAAGGGAGGACGAACGGCAGCTTCGTGTCATCGAACGTCATGGATCGTTTCCAATGTTTCATTTTGATCACTTTTACATCAGCGTTGATATGAAACTCTTTGTTAAACATGTATGCAAGTTCTCCAGTTGTCATCCCATGTCTTAATGGGATGGGATAGAGACCTACAAAAGAGGCGTGTTCTGGCTCTAATACGGGTCCTTCTACTTTTACCCCACCTATTGGGTTTGGACGATCTAAGACAACAAATGGAATGTTGTTTTCCTTAGCTGCTTCCATTGCATACGCCATCGTGTAAATATAGGTGTAATAACGAGTACCAACGTCTTGAATATCAAATAGCAGGACATCTACATTTTTGAGCATTTCAGGAGTTGGCTTTCTTGTTTTTCCATAAAGAGAGTAAACAGGCAGGCCTGTTTTTTCGTCAGTATACGATTCGACGCCTTCTCCTGCTTGTGCATCACCGCGCACGCCATGTTCAGGCCCATACAAGGCAGTCAGTTTAATATCGGGGTGTTCAAATAGCAGATCGACACTGCTTTTCATGTTTGCATCAATGCCTGTAGGATTTGTAATAAGCCCTACTTTTTTCCCTTTAAGCCAAGAGAGGTTACTTGAGAGTAATGTTTCGATACCTGTTTTGACTGTTGCTTTTTTTCCTTTTGTATCTGTTCGTTCTGAATCTGCGGGGGAGGCGGCGGTCAATGTGCTGATCATGAGAATGCTAGCGAGTATCAAGCTTGCTGTCTTTTTCAAGAGAATCCCTCCTATTTGATCTGTTTTCCTTTTAAATTGAGTCCATAGCCAAATGGGTAAAGGGTTTGATTAGGATGAGTGACTGATGGGATAGCGACGGGTAATTTCCCTTTAGGTGAGGCCGCTCCAAAAATCACTTCTAGTCCCGCAGGAATATTCGGTTGATTGAATTGTCCGTTTGAGTACCCTTTAAAACCGTACACAGCCAGTAAGGCGTCGGCTTCTTCAAAATTTGCCGCATCATAAGGGTTTCGGAGACTCATGATGACCAATTTTTTGTTTTGTGCTGATGCTTCTTTCATGACAGCACGAGGGAAGGCCGTTGCCCATTTTTTCGGATCCTGTACACCGTCATCAATGACGCCATCATTCACAGCCGGGTCATTTTGGACAACGTAAGAGCCGGTAATGACATAGTCAGCATCTTGAATGAGTTTGGCTGTTTCTTTGGAGAAGCTCTTATCTGCAAATGCGTATGATTGGATTTGCACAGGTTTAATCTTTTTCTGTTTGATCAGAGATTCAATTGTGACGGACATTGCTTTTGTTTGATCTTCGTATGGTGCCATGAGTACGATTTTGTCATTCTTTTTAGGCTTAAAAGGCAAGGTTTTGTCGTTGTTTTTAAGGAGAGTGATTCCTTCACGTGCCATTTTTTGTTCTGCTTTTCGGTGCGACTTTTGACCAACGAGCTGTGTGGCTTTTTTGATTTTCTTCTCAAGGCTTACTGATTTATTGGCGGAAATGATGCCGCGTTTGATCTTTAATTGAAGGATTTTTTCGACAGATTGATTGATCTGAGATATCGGAATTTCTTTTGTGAGAACTGCTCTTTTTAAAGCATTGAACACATTCTCTAGGTTTTTTTCTGTCTTTAAGGACGTGACAGGTGCTGGCATGAGGGCAATGTCGACGCCTGCTTTAATAGCCATTACCACAGCTTCTTCCTGTCCGAAGTTATCTGCAATCGCTTTCATATTGAGGGCGTCTGTTACAACCACTCCTTGAAAGCCCATGTCTTCTTTTAATAAATTTGTGATGACTTTTTTTGATAAGGTTGCTGGAACCATAATGTCCTCGCCATCTTTTTTGCTTTTATACGTTGTGTCATCAATGGCTGGGAATTGAACATGAGCAGTCATGACCATATCTGCCCCTGCGTTGATTGCTTGTTGAAATGGATACAGCTCCACCTTTTTAAGACGATCTAGATCATGTTCGACAAGCGGAAGACCGTAGTGACTATCAACAGCTGTATCACCATGTCCCGGGAAATGCTTTAATGTGGAAATGGTCTTTTCCTTTTGAAGTCCTTTCATGGTTTGCAGACCAAGTCTTGTGACAAGTTCAGGGTCAGAGCTAAAGGAACGGACACCGATGACGGGGTTATTCGGGTTATTATTTACATCAAGAACAGGAGAGAAATTTGTATTGATACCTAGAGCGTTTAATTCTTTGCCGATGATTTTTCCAGTGTCATAAGCATTTTTCTTACTTCGAGAGGCACCAATCGACATATTTCCTGGGAAATGTGTTCCCTTTTGTAGTCTTGTGACGATTCCGCCTTCTTGATCAATGGAAATGAGTAAAGGAATGTTGGGTGATGCTTGTTGAAATTCATGTGTGAGTTTGACGGTTTGTTTCGTATCAACGACATTTTCTGCAAATAAGATGACACCGCCTAAATGATATTTCTCTACAAGGTGAGAAACTTCTTTATTCATTTTTGTGAAGCCTGTAGGAGCGGATTCACCTTCTGCTTGCCAATTGCGAAAGTCTGGCATGAGCATTTGGCCAATTTTTTCATCCAAGGACATGTCCTGAACCATTTGTTTGGCAGTTGGGAGAGGGGCGGAGCTCACCTTTTCCGTTGGAATGGAAGAGGTGAGCAGGGCCAAAACGAGTGCAGCGGGGAACAGAGCTTTTAACATCGAATTCCTCCTTTTACTTAAAAGATTCGTAGATTGCAGTCATGATGCTTCCATAAGTACCAGTTGGGAAAAGGTCACCTTCAAATTGATTTGGGTTGACTTCAGGTGAAACGACGGGTGAATGCTTTTTATTTGTCAGCAAGACGACGCCTAGATTGTGTTTTGGATCAATCAATGTCATCGTTCCGGTCCAGCCTGTGTGTCCATAGGCTTCTTTACTTGCGTATTTTCCAAACATCCATTCCATGTCAGTATTGCCGTTTTTCCGCCAGCCTAGCCCGTAAGTTGGGTTCGTGTCTGATGATTCCGTAAAGAGATCGATAGAAGCTTGGTCAAAGATGGTTGTTTTCCCATAGCCTCCTTTATTGAGCATCAGTTGAAGCAGTACGGCCATATCTGATGTATTAGAGAAAAGTCCAGCATGTCCGGAGACACCTGCCATTGAGTAATAGGCTTTCTCATCGTGGACTTCACCTAGCAAGGTATACCTGCGAATGTTTTCAAAATCAATGACGCCGTCGCGTGTATTGCCTAGACGCTCGGTTGCTGCAAAATGCTTTGGCTTGAATCCCTTTTTCAGCGGATTGAACATGGTATGTTTTAGACCAAGCGGTCGATAAATCGTCGACTCTACATATTGATCAAGTGGCATACCGGTTTTTTTCTCAATGATCATGCCTAACAGCATGTAATCAATATCACTATAAATATGCTGAGTGCCTGGCTTGTATTGCAGAGGCACCTTTGGTAGCCATTTCATGGTTGTTTGTCTATCTTGAGAGAAAAAAGAGCCCGCTTGCTCTTTGCTATAAAATAAAACACTGGAAGGCAGTCCGGCAGAATGGGTGAGAAGATCCTTGACTCGAAGCTGATCTTTGCCGGTTACCTTTGCATCTGGTTCATCTTGAAAGTCAGGCAGGATGGTTTGTATTTTTTCATTTACATCTAGTTTTTGTTCATATACTAGCTTTTGCAGGGCATAGTTGGTGGCATACATTTTTGTGTTGGATGCCAAATCGAACAGTGTGTTCTTTTTCATTTTCTTATAGAATTTGAGTTCTGTTGTCCCTTTATATTTTTGTCTGTAGCCATAGGCTTTTTGATGGACGATCTGACCATCCTTGATAATGATGAGTGCTGCCCCTGGAAATCCTGCGTTGATATCGTTTTGAATCATGTGATCAACCTTCCTAAGCTGCCTAGAAGAAAAACCTACTTGTTCCGGTCGTTTTGCTTTTTTTAAGACGGGATATTCTTCAGGTGCTGTTTTAGACAAAGACGATACAGGATGGGAGCTAGTTGCAAATGTTTGTACTGGTAACCCAAGGAGCATGAACAGACTTGTGATGATGAGAAAATATTTCTTCAAGAGCTAGACCTCCTATTGCTAATTTTCCTCGAATTCAACAGCCATATCATCATGAAATCCAAATAAGTATGTGAAGATAAATCCAGCGACATATGCAATAAAGAGTCCTATTAAGTAAAGTAGCATTTGATGTGTGTGAACGATAAAGGTTAATGGGAGACCTGATACCCCGATTGCTTTAGTGGCGATTTGGAAATAGGCTTGAAATGCTCCGCCGATTCCAGCGCCGAGACAAGCAGTGAGGAAGGGTCTTCCGAGCGGGAGTGTGACACCGAAAATGAGCGGTTCTCCAATTCCAAGCATTCCTGAAGGAAGTCCGCCTGCAATGGCTCTTTTCAGCTTTTTCTTTTTTGTTTTCATATAAATGGCAAAGGCAGCACCGACCTGTCCTGCGCCTCCCATAGCGAGGATTGGCAGAAGCGGGTCATCTCCAATTGAATTAATCAGTTCCATATGAATAGGTGTTAGGCCTTGGTGAAGTCCAGTGACAACAAGAGGAAGGAAGGTCGCACCAAGAACAAATCCGGCAAAAATACCGCCAATGTTTAATAGATAAGTAAGTCCAGAGGTGATGGCATCAGATATAAATCCGCCGACTGGCATGAAGATAACGTACGTGAAAATGCCTGTAATGAGTAGTGTGATGGTTGGTGTGACGATGATATCGAGTGATTGCGGGACGAAGCGTCTGATCCGGGTTTCAACAAGTGCCATAAAAATAGCTGCAAGAAGAACACCGATAAGTCCGCCTCTGCCTGGTAGAATATTAGTGCCAAATAACATAATATCAGCGGCAGCTGGGTTAATGATGAGAATACCTGCTAATGCGCCTAATGCAGGAGAGCCACCAAATTCTTTTGCGGCGTTTGTTCCGACTAATATACCGAGATAAGCAAACAAGCCTGAGCCTATAACGGTTAGGATAATCGCAGCTTGAGATTTTTCATCGAGCCAGCCTGCTTGCACGATCGCTTTTGTAATACCCGTAATAAGACCCGATGCAACGAGTGCTGGAATAATGGGAATGAAAATGCTGGCGATCCGCCGTAAGAACAGCTTGAATGGTGTGCGGTTCTTTTGTGAAATGGCTTGTTTGTTTTTCTGTGCTTCGTTGTTTAAGTCATATGAACCTGAGGCATTGAGCAGCTGTTCAAACGCACTTGATACTTGGTTGACAACACCTGTGCCTAAAATGATTTGCAGTGTTTCCGCTTCGACGACGCCAATGACGCCATCGAGTTCTTTGATCGCGGTGGTTTGCACTTTTTCACGATCAATGGGTGTAATTCGGAGACGTGTCATACAATGTGTGTGGGAAGAGATGTTTTCAGAACCACCACAGAGTGAAAGGATTTCTTTCGCCAACTGCTGATATTTTTTTTGATGACTCATGTTGAATCCCCCTTTGTTTTTCGTTTCATGGAGCGGATGGCATGCCTTGTTTTGTCAATATATTGTGCTGTCTGTTCATATTGACGGGAGGCTAAACTGAGGAACAAGACATCGATTAAATAGAGCTGTGCCATTCTAGAGGAAGTGGCAGCACTGCGAAAAGGTGCTTCATTGGAACCGGACGTTGATAGATGGACATCACACAATGCAGAAACGCTTGTATGCCCTGGATGCGTTAAAGCAATGGTTTTTACTTCATTTTCTTTGGCGAGCTGAAGGGCTTGGATGATGTCTAACGTTTCTCCAGAAAAGGATATACCGAACACAATGTCATTCTTTCCAGCATTTGCGATGACCGTAGATGCGATGTGCATGTCAGTGAAGGCGGTGGCTGCATAATTGATCCTGAGAAATTTCTGCTGGGCATCAGCTGCGACGATGCCAGATGCACCCACACCGATAAAATGGATTTGGTTTGCATTCAGCAGCAGTTGCACAGCTTTTTCTAAAGCTTCTACATTTAAAATAGAGGCTGTATCTTTGATCGATTGAATGGTGTTTCCTGCTGTCTTTTGAATAATGGATTGAAGTGGTTCATCTTGTTCGATATCCCGGTAGCCTTGTTTATCAGTGTGCATTAAGTCTCCAGCGATCCGCATTTTCAAATCGTGATAGCCATCCAGCCCGAGAGACTTACAGAGGCGGATGACGGCAGAGCTGCTTGCACCGGCAGCCTGACTGATTTCATGCACTGTGCTTTTAATGACTTTGTCAGGATGGGCAAGGATATAGTCTGCAATGATTTTTTCAGATTGGGGAAGCTTTGATTTCATTGTGTGTAGTAGGGTGAGTCCGCCTGCTGACATGAGTTTCCTCCTTTAAGGTTGATGACGTAAGATGGCTTTGTCGATGTGACCATCTGCTTTGTTGAGCAGGTCTTTGGCTGTCTTTTTATCTGTTTTGGTTTGGAGCATGACGATGGCTGTTTTAACTTCTAAATCGGCTGCTTCAAGGGCTTTTACGGCTTGTTCGTAGGAAGCATTGGTCACATGCTGAATGATGGTGATGGCGCGTTCTTTTAGTTTATGATTACTTACTTTTACATCCACCATCAGGTTTTCATATACTTTGCCTTGTCTGATCATGACAGAGGTGGAAAGCATATTTAAAATCATTTTATGAGCGGATGCGGCTTTCATTCGTGTTGACCCAGTGATGGCTTCTGGTCCTACGACGACTTCAATGGCGCAGTCTGCTAGTTCGCTAATCTCTGCTTGTTCATTGCAGCTGAGGGCTACTGTTTTTGCTCCAATGGTTTTAGCATAGTTTAAAGCGCCAATGATATAGGGTGTTCTACCGCTCGCCGCGATGCCGACAACTGTATCTTTTGATGTCAGGTGAATGTGTTCTAAATCTTTTTGACCAGCTTCTTCACTGTCTTCCACATCTTCTGCTGCATGTGAAAAGGCAGAGTCACCACCGGCCATGATGCCTACGATGACATCAGGTGAAATGCTATAGGTAGGTGGACATTCGACCGCATCCATTACCCCAATTCTGCCACTTGTTCCAGCGCCTAGATAGATGAGTCTGCCCCCATGCGAGATGGATTCAAAGGCAAAGTCACTTGCTGTCTTTACGTCTGGAAGGACACGGTTGACGGCTTGAGCGACCTTCATATCTTCCTCATTTATCATTTGGAGCATTTCTAGCGGGCTTGCTTGTGAAATTCCCATGGTGTTAGGGTTTCTTGATTCTGTTGTCAAAGAACGCAGTTGAGATGGCTGCATGTGACATACCTCCTTATTTCTTCATTTTCAGTATATTGAGTATGACATGAAATTTCAATATTATATTTAAATACTGAAATTATATTTCAGTCAAAATGTTGTGCTGATGAGGGTTGAATAGTTAGAAAATAAAAAAAATAAAAATCCCCTTTACAAAAGGGGGACAACCTGTATATAATAACTTTTGTCAGCTTCACGGAAACAGTAAACTTGACAAACTGGCCCGTTGGTCAAGCGGTTAAGACACCGCCCTTTCACGGCGGTAACACGGGTTCGAATCCCGTACGGGTCACCATGATGTGGAGGATTAGCTCAGCTGGGAGAGCATCTGCCTTACAAGCAGAGGGTCGGCGGTTCGAGCCCGTCATCCTCCACCATATGCCGGTGTAGCTCAACTGGTAGAGCAACTGACTTGTAATCAGTAGGTTGGGGGTTCAAGTCCTCTTGCCGGCACTGTTTTTCTTTTATCAATTCCATATGTGGAGGGGTAGCGAAGTGGCTAAACGCGGCGGACTGTAAATCCGCTCCCTCCGGGTTCGGCGGTTCGAATCCGCCCCCCTCCACCATTTTTGGGCTATAGCCAAGCGGTAAGGCAACGGACTTTGACTCCGTCATGCGTTGGTTCGAATCCAGCTAGCCCAGTTAAGACACCTTTTTTAAAAAGGTGTCTTTTTTTTATTTTGACGATTGGAATGTATAACTATTCAAAATATTGTTGAGTTGAGTCAGAAGGCACCGAGAAAGTAAAATATAAGCATGAACGGAAAGGGGATGTACATATGGGAGATCAAAAGAAGGTCACGATTGTTGGGGTGCCGATGGATCTCGGTCAAATGAGAAGGGGCGTCGATATGGGGCCGAGTGCCATTCGCTGTGCTGGTGTAAAAGAAAAATTGGAATCGCTTTCATTTGATGTCGAGGATCTAGGGGATATTCCCGTTGAGCAAAGAGATGATGAGAAAGGTCTCTATACAAGTGAAAAACTGAAAAACTTAACGGAGAATGCTGGCGCGAACCAGCTTCTTGCTGAAAAGGTTAGCAGTATTGTGCAGTCAGGTTCGTTTCCGCTGATTTTAGGCGGGGATCATAGCATTGCAATTGGTACACTAGCCGGTGTAGCCAAGCATTATAAAAGTTTGGGTGTCATTTGGTATGATGCGCATGGTGATTTAAATACAGAGGAAACCTCTCCTTCTGGAAATATTCATGGGATGCCACTTGCTGTCAGTCTCGGCTTTGGGCATGATGATCTAATCAATATCGGCGGTTATACACCTAAAGTAAAGCCTGAGAATGTGATCTTGATCGGTGCTCGTTCTTTAGATGAAGGAGAGCGGGCATTGATTAAAGAAAAAGGCATTAAAGTGTATACGATGCATGAAATAGATCGATTAGGGATGACGAGAGTAATGGAGGAAGCCATCGCGTATTTAAAAGAAAGAACAGATGGTGTTCATTTGTCGCTTGATTTAGACGGCCTTGATCCAGCGGAGTGCCCTGGCGTGGGAACGCCGGTTGCTGGCGGCATCAGTTATAGAGAGAGTCATCTTGCAATGGAGCTTTTAGAGGAAGCAGGGATTTTGACATCTGCTGAGTTTGTTGAGGTGAATCCGGTATTAGATGAGAAAAATAAAACAGCAGAAGCGGCAGTTGCATTAATTGGTTCTTTAATGGGTGAAAAGCTATTATAGAGCGGGACTTGTTCCCGTTCTTTTTTTAATTTTGGGGAAATTTAAGGATATGTTAAGGTTTTTACCGGCTGATAAGCGTAACATGCTGTCAAAAATTTGTTACACTATTTTTTAGAGGAGAATGAAACCTTTTGGAACGAGGTTCGTATACATAAAGACCGGTGAAGGCAGAGGTTGAATATACTATGGAAACAATGATTAAAAAGAGAATTAAGCAAGTGAAAAAAGGCGACCAGAACGCATTTGCAGACATCGTAGACCTGTATAAAGACAAAATTTATCAGCTGTGCTATCGTATGCTTGGGAATGCACATGAAGCAGAAGATATTGCGCAGGAGGCGTTTATTCGTGCCTATGTGAATATTGAGAGCTTTGATGTGAATCGTAAGTTTTCCACGTGGCTGTACCGCATTGCAACCAACCTGACCATCGACCGTATTCGTAAAAAAAAGCCGGATTATTATTTAGATGCAGAGGTGGCAGGGACAGAAGGACTGAATATGTATTCTCAAATTGCGGCTGACGGCATTTTGCCAGAGGACGAGGTGGTGTCGCTTGAATTATCGAGCACCATTCAGCAAAAAATTTTAAGATTACCCGATAAATATCGCTCGGTCATCGTATTAAAGTATATTGATGAACTCTCGTTAAAAGAAATTAGTGAGATTCTGAATATACCAGTTGGTACGGTGAAAACGAGAATACACAGGGGTAGAGAGGCTCTCCGGAAACAGTTGAGAGACCTTTGAGTGAGGTGATTTTGATGAGCTGTCAGGAAAAAATCGTCCTGCTTATGCATCAGTATTTAGACGGGGACATAGAGCCCGAAGATGAAAAAGAATTAAAGAGCCATCTGCAATCGTGTGAGGAATGCCGTACTCATTTTCAACAAATTGAGAAATCCATCGCGCTCGTGCAGAGTACATCTCATATAGAAGCACCATCTGATTTCACTGCAAAGGTGATGGCAGGTCTTCCAAAGGAGAAAAAGCGTGTGTCGATTCAAAGATGGATCAAAGCTCATCCGCTAATGGTCGCCGCTGCCCTCTTTGTCATATTGATGGGAGGCAGTCTGTTTACAAGCTGGAATACGGATCATAATTTCAGTGTGTCAAAGCAGCCGAATCTCGTGGTTGAAAATGATACAGTGACGGTACCTAAAGGGGAAACCGTCAAAGGTGATGTCACTGTGAAAAATGGCAAGCTGATTGTAGAAGGCAAGGTTGATGGAAACGTAACAGTCGTCAATGGAGAACAGCTGACTGCTTCTGCCGGACAAGTCACTGGTCAAATCAATGAAATTAATGAAGTGTTTGATTGGGTTTGGTACAAAATGAAATCTACAGCACAAGATGTGATGCGGGTCATTGGTCCAGAGGAGCAAAAGTAAATCAAACAGTTTGAGAGCAGTCTCTAAGGGGACTGCTCTTTTTCTATTGATGGACAGACTTGAATGCCAGCCAGATATGGCAACTATTTTCCTTGCTGAAACAAAATGTGGTATAATAGCCACGCTATGTACTTACACATAGGCTCTTTTTTTATAAAAAATGAATCGAACGAAGAATAACTGAAAATTCTGGAGGACGAGGAAATGGCTTTAGGGGATATTCCTTTTTTGCAGTACCTCGGTAATGCTGTTGATATTCTCGTTGTTTGGTATGTGATATATAAATTAATGATGGTCATCCGCGGAACAAAAGCGGTTCAGCTTTTAAAGGGAATTGTCGTCATTGTTCTCGTCAGGATGGGGAGTGCGTATCTCGGTCTTAACACACTTCAATGGCTGATGGATCAAGCGATTACGTGGGGGTTCCTTGCGATCATTATTATTTTTCAGCCAGAGCTAAGGAGAGCGCTTGAACAGCTTGGGCGCGGCCGTTTCTTCTCTAGAAGCGGAACACCTGTAGAGGAACAGCAGCAGAAAACGATCGAGGCAATTACAAAAGCAATTAACTATATGGCAAAACGAAGAATAGGCGCGCTGTTAACGATTGAGCGCGATACTGGGATGAATGATTACATAGAGACCGGAATTCCTTTAAATGCAAAGGTCAGTTCTGAGCTGCTGATTAATATCTTCATTCCGAATACACCGCTTCATGACGGCGCTGTGATTATGAAGCGTGATGAGATTGCAGCTGCAGCGTGTTATTTACCGTTGTCTGAAAGTCCTTTTATCTCTAAGGAGCTCGGTACACGTCACCGCGCGGCAGTTGGTATTAGTGAAGTAACGGACAGTTTAACCGTTATTGTCTCCGAGGAGACAGGCGGCATTAGTGTCGCAAGAAATGGTGATCTCCATCGAGAATTGACAGAAGAAGCGCTTGAAGAAATGCTGATTGCTGAGTTTAGTAAGAACAGCAAAGATGCTTCCTCGACCAAATGGTATTGGAGGGGCAAGAAAAATGGATAAGATTTTGAATAATCGCTGGGCCGTTAAGTTTCTTGCATTGGTCTTCGCTTTATTGCTGTATGGTGCAGTCAATTCAGCGCAAGCGCCCACGCCGAAAAAAATCGGTGAATCCTTTTTCCCAACATCGACAACAGACGAAGCAACCTTAACGGACATTCCTGTTAAAGCATATTATGACGACGAAAAGTATGTAGTCACTGGTGTGCCGCAGACAGTCAATGTCACGATTAAAGGATCAACTAGTGCTGTGAAAACAGCAAGACAAACGAAAAATTTTGAAATTTACGCAGATATGCAAAACCTGACGACAGGTACACATAAAGTCGAATTGAAGGCAAGAGATGTATCGAAAGGAATCACGTTAACGATTAATCCGTCTGTGACGACTGTGACGATACAAGAAAAAACGACAGCTGAATTCCCTGTTGAAACGGAATTTTATAATCAAAATAAAATCAAAGACGGCTATTCACCAGAGCAGCCTATTGTGAATCCGAAAAATGTCACGGTTACTGGCTCAAAAGACGTGATCGACAAAATTTCTGTCATTAAAGCATTTGTGAACTTAGAGGATGTCGATCAGCAAATTGAGAAAGAAGCGAAGCTCACTGTGTATGATAGCAGTGGGAATGAGCTACCAGTCGAAGTGAGTCCGTCTGTGGTAGATATTACGGTCCCGATTACGAGTCCAAGCAAGAAGGTCCCATTTAAGATTGAGCGGACGGGCAGCTTGCCAGATGGGATCAGTATCTCAAGCATCGAGACAAGCCCAAGTGAGGTGACAGTCTACGGTTCTCAAAAGGTGCTGGATGCACTTGATTTTATTGACGGCGTTAAGCTGGACCTAAGCAAGATTAAAGATGATACAGAGATTGATGCCGACATTCCACTGCCAGATGGCGTGAAAAAGGTATCGCCTGAAACTGTTAAAATCAAAGTGAAGGTTGCAACAGCTGAAGAAAAAAAGATCGATAATGTCCCAATTTCTGTCGTGGGTCTGAGCAAGGATCTTAGCTCTGCTTTTGTGAGTCCGTCTTCTGGGCGTCTCACACTAACAGCAAAAGGTTCAAAGAGTGCAATTGATAAACTAAAGGCTTCAGATATTGAAGCCTATATCAATGTGGGGGACTTAAACGAAGGAACACATGAGGTCAAAGTACAAGTGAATGGCCCTCAAAATGTGACATGGACATTATCTAGATCGAAGGTCAAAGTGAAACTGACTTCTACTGATACAGAAGATCAGCCGGCTTCTACGAATGATCGGAAAGATCAATCATCCGATGATGATCAGGAAGAGAAGAGTCAAAAGGAATCAACACAAGATAAAGCAAAAAAAGAATCAAGTCAAAGACAGCGGGTCAAAGAAGATAACAAAGAGGACGCAGCGTCCTCTTGAATGGTAAAAAAGGAGCGATTGAAACATGGGCAAGTACTTTGGAACTGATGGTGTAAGGGGTGTGGCTAATAGCGAATTAACGCCAGAGCTCGCATTTAAAATTGGGAGATTTGGCGGCTATGTGCTCACGAAGGATAAAGAACGTCCAAAGGTACTCGTTGGACGAGACACGCGTGTATCTGGTCATATGTTAGAAGGAGCACTCGTAGCAGGCTTACTTTCAATTGGGGCTGAAGTCATGCGTTTAGGTGTGATCTCAACACCTGGTGTGTCTTATTTAACGAAGGCAATGGATGCAGAAGCAGGTGTCATGATTTCAGCTTCGCATAACCCAGTTCAAGACAACGGAATTAAATTTTTCGGTGGTGATGGTTTTAAACTGTCAGATGAACAGGAAAATGAAATTGAGCAGCTAATGGATCAGCCAGTTGATGAATTGCCACGTCCAGTGGGAGCCGATCTTGGAACCGTGAATGACTACTTTGAAGGCGGTCAGAAGTACTTGCAATTCTTGAAGCAGACAGCGGACGAGGATTTCACAGGCATTCACGTAGCGCTTGATTGTGCACATGGTGCAACATCTTCTCTTGCAACACATTTATTTGCAGATTTAGATGCAGATGTGTCAACAATGGGAACATCACCAAACGGATTGAATATCAACGATGGCGTAGGTTCTACTCATCCAGAGGCACTTTCTGCTTTTGTGAAAGAAAAAGGAGCCGATATTGGTCTTGCGTTTGATGGTGACGGCGACCGCTTAATTGCAGTCGATGAAAAAGGTGATATTGTAGACGGCGATCAAATTATGTACATATGCGCACGTTATCTAAAGGGTGAAGGCCGATTAAAGGATGACACGGTCGTGTCAACGGTCATGAGTAACCTTGGTTTCTATAAAGCGCTTGAGAAGCAAGGCATTAAGAGCATTCAAACCGCTGTTGGTGACCGCTATGTGGTCGAAGCGATGAAAAAGGATGGCTATAATGTCGGAGGCGAGCAGTCAGGCCACTTGATTTTCCTTGATTATAATACGACAGGTGACGGCATGCTTTCAGCGATCATGCTGGTGAATACACTAAAAGCAACAGGAAAAACATTGTCAGAGC
This sequence comes from Bacillus sp. GbtcB10, assembly GCF_019091365.1. Classification (NCBI taxonomy): domain Bacteria; kingdom Bacillati; phylum Bacillota; class Bacilli; order Caryophanales; family Bacillaceae; genus Bacillus; species Bacillus sp. GbtcB10. Next base: position 189,005 of record NZ_JAGXJP010000005.1, on the reverse strand, counting down.
TTGCAGCTGAAATGGAGAAATTTCCGCAGCTTCTAGTGAATGTGAAGGTATCCGATAAATATAAAGTGGAAGAAAATGAAAAAGTAAAAGCTGTGATCCAAGAGGTTGAAAAAGAGATGAACGGTGACGGACGTATCCTTGTTCGTCCATCTGGAACAGAGCCGCTTGTACGTGTCATGGCAGAGGCGAAAACAAAAGAGCTGTGTGATGAATACGTGGCTCGCATTACGGCTGTTGTCAAAGAAGAAATGAGTATTGAGTAATTGATCAAAGCAAATCGCTAAGCAGCGGTTTGCTTTTTTTTCGAATAAACGTCATAAGAGGAAAGTTCTATACGAATCATATAAGCGAGGGCAATTTGCTGCTTGCTTTCATACATAAGAGAGCACATCAAAGGTAGAACGTGACAAGCCTCATCGCATATAGTGTAGGGAGGTCTTACTTTCTAACATGATGGGGATCACCCGCTAAATTGTGATTGACGGAGGTCAGACCTTATAGTACAATCATCCTTGTGTTACTGGATTTTTATTCTAGCAGGAAAGGCAGGGTAGATGTTCAGCCACTCTTATAATTATAGCGCCCGAACTAAGCGATCGAACGAGACAGATGCTTAGTTGACGAGGATGGAGGTTATCGAATTTTTCGGCGGATGCCTCCCGGCTGATCAAATATAGAGATCACAGCCGTAAGTGTTTCTTTAAAGCAAAGAGGTGACTCTTTGTACAAAGGGAATACACATGATCTCCCAAATTAAACATGTAGAGAGGGACGAAGAAATGTCCCTTCTATTTTAGTAGGCTTTCTTTGTCCCTTTCACATGATCGGGAGGAAGAATATTTATGTGTGGAATCGTAGGTTATATTGGTCAGAATGATGCGAAGGAAATCTTATTAAAAGGTTTAGAGAAGCTTGAGTACCGTGGGTATGACTCAGCAGGTATCGCTGTGGCAAACGAAGAAGGCGTGCATGTGTTCAAAGAAAAAGGACGTATCGCTGAGCTTCGTGAAGTCGTTGATGCAAACGTGGCATCTTCAGCAGGAATTGGACATACACGCTGGGCAACTCACGGTGTACCAAGCCATCTAAATGCGCATCCGCATCAAAGTGCTTCTGGCCGTTTTACGCTTGTTCATAACGGTGTCATCGAAAACTATGTACAATTGACACGCGAATATTTACAAGACGTCACACTAAAAAGCGACACAGATACAGAGGTTGTTGTTCAAGTCATCGAACAATTTGTGAATAGAGGTCTTGATACAGAGGAAGCTTTCCGTCAAACGCTTCTTCAACTAAAAGGCTCTTACGCAATTGCCCTTTTCGATAACGAAAACAAAGAAACAATCTATGTGGCGAAAAACAAAAGCCCATTATTGGTTGGTTTCGGCGAAGATTTCAACGTTGTGGCTTCTGACGCAATGGCGATGCTTCAAGTAACAAACGAATATGCGGAATTAATGGATAAAGAAATGGTCATTGTTACTAAAGACGAGGTTATTATTAAAAACCTTGACGGCGATATTATGACACGTCCTTCTTATATCGCTGAGCTAGATGCAAGCGACATTGAGAAAGGCACATATCCTCACTACATGTTAAAAGAAACGGATGAACAGCCGCTAGTGATGCGCAAAATCATCCAAGAATATCAAGACGAAAACGGCAAGTTATCAGTCGCTGGCGATATCGCAAGCGCAGTAGCAGAAGCAGACCGCATCTATATTGTGGCTTGCGGAACGAGCTACCATGCTGGACTTGTTGGTAAACAATACATTGAAGACTGGGCGAAAGTACCTGTAGAAGTCCATGTAGCAAGTGAATTTTCTTACAACATGCCGCTTCTATCGAAAAAACCGTTGTTCATCTTCCTTTCTCAATCTGGGGAGACTGCGGACAGCCGTGCTGTACTTGTTCAAGTCAAAGAACTTGGTCATAAAGCATTAACGATCACAAACGTACCAGGATCTACGCTTTCTCGTGAAGCAGACTTCACATTGCTTCTTCATGCAGGACCAGAAATCGCAGTGGCTTCAACAAAAGCCTACACAGCACAAATCGCTGTTCTTGCGATCCTTGCATCTGTTGCAGCTGAATTAAATAGTCAATCTCTTGACTTTGATCTTGTGAAAGAGCTTGGGATTGTGGCAAACGCAATGGAAGCCCTTGTCGATCAAAAGGATGAAATGGAACAAATCGCTCGTGACTTCTTCACAGTGACACGTAACGCATTCTTTATCGGAAGAGGACTTGACTACTATGTGTGCCTTGAAGGTTCACTCAAACTAAAAGAGATCTCTTACATCCAAGCAGAAGGATTTGCTGGCGGAGAACTCAAACACGGCACCATTGCTTTAATTGAAGAAGGCACACCGGTCATTGCCCTTGCCACGCAAGAGCACGTGAACCTCAGCATTCGCGGTAACGTCAAAGAAGTTGTTGCACGCGGCGCAAACCCATGTGTCATCTCACTAAAAGGCCTAGAAGACGAAGGCGACCGTTTCGTCCTTCCAGCTGTACACCCAGCACTTGCACCACTTGCATCTGTTGTCCCATTACAGCTAATCGCTTACTACGCAGCCCTTCACCGCGGGTGTGATGTGGATAAACCACGTAACCTTGCGAAGAGTGTGACGGTGGAGTAGGGATTAAATAAAATCGGATTTTTGATACCCCTTTAGATATAATTGTCTAAAGGGGTATTTTTGTGTCAATAGAACTAGCAGTTGAAAGATTTAAGCTGAACTTTGATTGATAGATACTATTTCCATGTTGCTATTATGATAAATATTTTTAGGGGGAAATATTATTTTTATTCGATACGTAAAAAAAGAAAAATGGGGAATTGTTTTTTTCTTCATTGGTTATATCGCATTGTTTATCATTTCTTATTGTTTAATTGGTGGTCCTGTTTCAAGTGAAGGACCAATAGGTGTATTCCTTGGATTTTGTATTGTTCAATTTCTTAAATATAGAGCTTTCAAAAAAGATGAAAGAAATAATAAAGGCATATATCATCGTTTATAAGTTATATTTTTAACACATTATACTAAGTGCATAATGAGAGAGCGTCCCCTTGAGAAAGCGTGACAGTTTAAATATTTAACGAAGAAAGAGAGCAGATACATGACCAAACCTAAAATTTACACAATGAGCTTTGCAAAAGTCTATCCTCTCTACATCGCAAAGGCAGAGAGAAAGGGAAAAACGAAAGCTGAAGTCGATACGATTATTTGTTGGTTAACAGGCTACAGTCCAGAAGAGCTTGAGGAACAGTTGGACAAGCAGATAGACATTGAAACTTTTTTTGCCGAGGCTCCTGAACTTCATCCTTCCCGCAGTTTAATCAAAGGAGTCATCTGTGGAGTACGGGTAGAGGACATTGAGGAAGAAACCATGAAAAATATTCGGTATCTAGATAAACTGATTGATGAGTTAGCGAAGGGAAAGAAAATGGAAAAGATTTTGCGAGCTTCGTCATGAACATCACAAGCGAGCCCAGTGAATAAACTTCACTGGGCTTTTTTATATTTATAGACCATTCGACCAATAAAAATAAAATCCATTTGAACGAATTCTCTCTTCATGTCGTCAAAAAAAGTAATACCAAAACAAATTGGCGTTTGAAAAGGGAGTGGCGTGTATGGACATGAAGATGATTTTACCTCTTATTTTACTACAAGCAATTTTAATGGTGATTGGTTTGTTTGATTTGTTGAAAAGAGATCCGTCGAGAATCAGGGGAGAGGTGAAGTGGGTTTGGGCTTTGGTGATTGTGTTTGTGGCGAGTGCTGGTCCTATTACGTATTTCATTTTTGGTCGTAAACAATCTTAGTAGGGGGGATTCGCTTGAATATGTTGGAGTGTTACGGGCTGACGAAATCGTATGGACGGCATGAAGTGTTAAAAGATGTTTCGTTTTCTGTTGGGGAGGTTGGATGTGTTGGCTTTTTAGGAGCCAATGGAGCGGGGAAGACAACGACGATCCGGATTTTGACGGGGCTTGCTCGTCCTACATCTGGCGTTGTGAAGGTGGCAGGTTTTGATGCCACAAAGGACATGGATCAAATCAGTCAGGTGATTGGGTACTGTCCGCAGCATCCTGCATTTTATCAGGATATGACGGGGCAGGAATGGATGCATTGGGTTGGCGGGTTATTTCATTTAGAGAAAAACATCATTCGTTCCAAAACAGAGGAGCTGTTGAAGCTTTGCCGTGTGTATGAGGCGAAGGATCGTGCCATTGGCAGCTATAGTGGAGGCATGAAGCAGAGGCTTGCCATTGCACAGGCGCTGATCAATAGCCCGAAGGTCCTCATCTTAGATGAACCTGTGTCTGCACTTGATCCCATGGGGAGAAAAGACGTCCTGACTTTGATTGAGCGTCTAAAGCATGAGATGCTGATTTTTATGTCGACCCATATTTTAGATGATATTGAGCGGGTGGCGGATCATATTATCATGATCGACAGCGGCAAAATTGAGATGTCCTCTTCGATGAAACAGCTCAAAGAAGACTATATCCAGCCCGTGATTGAATTCCAATTAAAACAACAGAATACGAAACTAATGGCTTTGTTAAAAGAACGGGATTGGGTGGAGGAATGCATGGAGACAGGAGACGCTTATCAGGTGCGAGTCAACGATCAACAAATGGCATTGAAGGAGCTGCCGGGTCTCATTACTGAAACAGGCGGTGTTCTTATCCAATATCGATTATCTAAGCTAACGCTTGAAGATATTTTCATGAAGGTTGTGACGGCATGATGATGTTGAAAAAGGAATTTAGGGAGTTATTCACTAGTTATAAAATCTTATTTGTGCCGATCATTTTTACGATTTTAATGATCACACAGCCTATTACACTCAAAATGCTGCCAGATCTTTTATCGAAATCGGCTAATTTACCAGAAGGGTCTACATTTTATATACCAGAGCCTAGTGCTGGAGAAGCTTTAGCCAGTGCATTGAGTAAATTTGATTCGCTCGGCGTGTTTATCCTCATTATGATTGTGATGGGGACGATTGCTGGAGAGCGTGCCTCTGGGGTGACGGCGATGATTATGGTGAAACCGATCAGTCGAATGAGTTATTATGCCTCAAAAATATGTGCCTATGCCTGTTTAACTTTGTTTAGTTTGATAGTGGCGGTGCTTGCTTCCGTTTATTATGTGGACATTCAATTTGGGCATGTGGCTTGGGGCGATGTGTTAAAAGGAACGCTTTTGTATTATCCAAACCTACTGCTCATTGTGGTGTCGACCATTTGTGCATCGGCTTTCTTTAAGCGCTCAGTGACTGCGGGCGGCGTTTCCCTTTTGATCAACCTCATCCTGTTTACCGTTCCTTCGTTTTATGAGGATACATTAGGGAAGTTTGCACCTAAAGGCGTCACAAGTGCGGCTGAGGAGATGATTCATAGAGGGGCTTATTCGGATCAGGCACTTACAAGCTTTCTAGGTGTATCGGTATTGATTGGTTTCTTTTTTCTCAGCGGATGGTTTCTTTTTAGAAAACAAGAATTATAGCATGGTGTACCCTTTGGATATGAAAATCTAGAGGGTTTTTTATGTATTTAGTAAGTAAAAAATAAGGCGTAAATACATATTATCATGATTTAAATATTGAAATAATATATACTTAGTATATAATTACTCCGTAAAGGAATGGGAGGAGTTTGCAGATGATTCAGATCAAGAATGTGAAGAAGGAATTCTTTCAAGGCCAGGAGCGGACTGAGGTGTTGAGGGGCGTTGATTTGACGGTAGAAGAAGGGGAGTTTGTAGCGGTGATGGGACCGAGTGGTTCTGGAAAAAGTACATTACTTCAGCTGTTAGGCGGGCTTGATCTGCCTTCAGATGGAGAGATTTTGATAAATGAACATCAGTTGAGTGAGATGAATGAGAAAGAGAGAACGATTTTCCGAAGAAAACAGATTGGGTTTGTGTTTCAAAATTATCAGCTGCTGCCTACATTAACTGTCGAAGAAAATGTGGCGTTTCCGCTGCATGCAGATGGACGTTTAACAAAGGAGAATCAACAGACGGTTGTAGAGCTGTTAGAGGCTGTTGGCTTGAATGGACTTGGGCGGAAACGGGCTAGTTTGCTGAGCGGCGGGCAGCAGCAGCGTGTAGCGATTGCAAGAGCTCTAGTCAATCAGCCGTCAGTGCTGTTAGCAGATGAGCCGACGGGGAACTTGGACCGGCATAGAGCGGAGGATATTTTGGCGTTAATGTGCAAGTTCAATCGAGAAAGCAAGCAGACGATTATCATGGTGACGCATGATATTTTCGCAGCAGGATTTGCGGATCGAATCATCCTTTTTAAAGACGGTGTTATTGATCAAGTGATCTCTAGAAAGGATGATGATTATGCTCAGTATGTGGCGAATTTCATGGCGTAACATGATTCAGCATAAAAAGCGGTTCGCCATTTCTGTCTTAGGCATCATGGTGGGGATCGCTTTTGTCACGTCGATGCTCATTGCCGATCGAACGACAAATGATGTGTTTCAATACTATGAGCAAATGTATGTCGCTGATGCAGATTATTGGGTGTTGAGTGATGATCATACGTATGATGAGGAACAGATCTCCTCCATTTTAAAGCATCCTGATGTGACAGGATCATTATTAGCGCTGGATAAACAGACGTTTTTTGATGTAGAAGGTGATCACTCTCTTAACCAACGGGCGGTGCGAATTACCGGAGTACAAGATCAAACGAGCTCTTTACTGAAGCTGCCTGTGATTGAAGGGCGTTTGGATAATCAGGGGTTGGTCATACCAGATGTTGTGGCGAAGCTGCTGAATAAAAAAGTGGGAGATACCATTCGTTTTTCTGATTTGGGCGAAGCGAAGGTATCTGCCATTGTGGAATATACACAGCTGCTTTCAAGTCCGAGTGACTGGAAGAGTGCAGAATCATCGAGCTTTCGTGTGATGGCGCCGCTTGATATATTGAGAGACTGGACGGGAATGGATGATCAGCTTTCTTATATAAGATTTCAGACAAATGAAGGCGGGGAACAGCTCTTTCAATCTTTACAGAAAGAGTTCAAGGATGCCGATGTTTTTGTCCAGCCTGTGGTGGCGGATGACCGGCAAAGTAATGACATTGGCGGATTGTACACGTTCTTTTACCTCATCGCAGGGCTGTCGATGTTTATGAGCGGTTTTATCGTGTTTAATATGATTTATACGAGTGTGATGGAACGGAAAAAGGAATTTGCGATTATGAAGAGCTTTGGTTATACGCAGGGCTCTGTTTCTAAGCTGATGTTGATTGAGGTTTTGATCTTGGCATGTATTGGAACAGCCATTGGGGTGCCGATTGGCGTTTGGCTTGGAGATGTGTTCATGCAAACACTGCTTGGTGTGTTCGCTTTTGATATGGTGTATTCGTTAGATTGGCAAGTGCCTGTTGTAATTTCAGTGATCATTGGTATTGTGTTCCCTGTGCTGTTTTCGTTATTTCCGATCTATCATGCAGGGAAAACGTCTGTGCTGCTGACTTTAAAATCCACTACCCAAACTTCTACACCGAAAAAACAATCGGTCATTAGAGCGGTGATAGGGATAGGATTGCTTTCATTTGTATGGGTGGATCATCCGGCTGCTTATCCTGGCATTTTAGCCAGCATGTTTCTGTTATTCCCGTTTTTTCTGCTCTTTATGAACCGGTTGTTGGCGCCTCTTTTGAAGTTTGTCTTTGGTTACCCGGGCCATCTATCCTCGCAGCATGTCACGCAGCAACTGAATCGAAATGCCAATACGGCGGCGATTCTAGCTGTTGGGATTGCTGTGATCTTGCTTTTAAGTGCGGTCATTGAATCGGCTCCAGACGGCTACGAAAGAGAGATTCGTCAAACGTACGGCGGTGATCTCAGGGTTACTTCTGAAGCGCCATGGACGAAAGCGGATCAAGAAAAGTTGTCATCCTATGAGGCTGTTGAACGGGTGGAACCGATGATGGAAGCAGCTCCTTTGACATGGGAAACGGCTGATGGAGAGAAAAGACAATTTTCTCTGATCGGCGTAGAGGAAAAGGGACCGTCTTTTATAGAAGGTGACAATAAAGGCGATTTGTATCAACGATTATCAGAAACGCCTTCTATCGTGTTAGGAGAGCGTGCGTTTGATGAATGGGGTGGGCGTATTGGAGAGAGTGTGTATCTCAATGCACCTTCTGGCCGGCAACAGTTACAAGTCATTGATGTGGTCAAGACTTCTCATCATTCGGGTTATGTGGCATTTGTCGATCAGACATTTTTACAAGAGGATTTAGGGTGGGCGCAGCCTCTTGATATCCTGCTTACGTTAAAAGACAAAGGTGCCGGTGAGTCTTTACGAGATCAGCTATGGGAAGACTTTGGACAGCGGCTTTCAAAGGTGAAAACAGTAGAGGATGAGATTGAATCAACGACATCGGCTTTCACTGGTATGAACGAGTTAATTTCTATGATGCTCATTTTCATTATGGGGCTCGCGAGCATTGGAACAGCCAATACACTGCTGATGAACACGCTTGAACGAACATCTGAGATTGGCACCATGCGGGCGCTGGGGCTGACAAAGCAGCAGGTGAGAAAAATGATCGTCGGAGAAGGTGTGCTCATTGGGTTAACAGGTGTGATTGGCGGCATTTTATTTGGTGTGATTCTTCTATATATTTCAAGCCAATCTGATTGGCTGGGTGGATTTGTTTCATTCCAATTGCCGTTTGTGCATCTAATGCTGGCAGTGATCGCAGGAATTGCACTCAGTTTAGCGGCTTCGTGGATTTCTAGTGCGACAGCGAGTAAAATAGAGATGATATCATCTCTCAAAGAAGGTTAAATCATATGTCAGTGAAATACGGAATTTTAACATCGCTCTGTCAGCAGCAACATCATGGATATGAATTAAAGCTAGAGCTGGAGTCATTGCTCGGAATAAAAGGAAAAATCAACCCGGGTCAAATCTACACGACGCTTGATCGGTTAATTCGTGATCAATTGGTGACAGCAGTGGGAATAGATGACCAAGATCGAAAGCTGTACGACGTGACGGAAGAAGGCAGACAAGAGCTGGAATCATGGCTGTTGGCACCTATTCCATATCATGCTGCAAAGGATGATTTTCACTTTAAATGGGGCTGTGCACGGAAAATCAGATTTCATCAAGAAAAAGAAATGCTTCAGCAGCAGAAAGCCGTCATCATGAAAGATGTGATGGAACTCACGAAGCTGAAAACGGAATGTCTTATGCAAGGTGATGAGAGTCGGTACTTATTGATTTCTGGCACGCTACTTCATTTAGAGGCGGATTTGAATTGGATTCATCAAATTGAGCATCGGAGCGGGTCATCATTTTAGAGAGGTCTTTCTTTTGAAGAAAGGTCTTTTTTTTTTGCTTCGTTCGGAGCATATACAGATAGGATGGGAAGAAAGTTTGGTATGATAGGTGGAAATTGATTGTATTTTCAGAAAAGGGGTTTGATCAATGAAAACATCACGTAATCCTGAGACCATTCACGCACCAGTTGCACCGTACATCCATCAAATAGAGACAACAGGGCCGCAGCGGTGGTTAACCTTATCAGGGCAAGTGGGGATGGAAGTCGATGGAACCATCCCAGCGAGCCCGATGGAACAGCTCGAGCTAGCGTTAGAGAATGTAAAACGCAATGTAGAAGCGGCAGATATGAAAGTGGAAGATATAACGAAGCTTGTGTTTTATTTTGTAGGTGAGTTTGATGCTGAGAGTAGAAAACGAATCATGGGTCAGTTTTTAGGAGATCACCTGCCTTGTATGACGATGATTTATGTGGTGGCTTTGGCTTCACCTGCTTTAAAGGTCGAGGTGGATGCATGGGCTTGTCGGGATATGGATACGGTTTGAATTGGTTTATTTAATAGATAAAAGGTTGGGATGATTGATGCCCAATCTTTTTTGTTTTGTTATCTTTTAGTATTTTAAATGATTATAATCCTCTTACCCTTTTATACCTCATATGGTAATATTGTGGTAAATGATAAGTGGCTCTAATTACATTTACATTCCACCGTAAAAACACCATAGATCAGCATACATCACTCTAATAAAAGGGAGAGATTTGATGCCATTCATGGAGGTTCAGAATGTAAGCAAACGATATAGCAATGGTGATGGGATAGAGGGTCTTTCATTTTCCATTGAAGCAGGGGAGGTTGTGGCGCTGCTTGGGCCTAATGGTGCGGGGAAGACGACAACCATTCGATGTTTAACAGGTCTCTATCAACCTGATCAAGGGGAAATACTCATAGAGGGATTTCCTCCTGGTCATTCCCATGTCCAAAAAAAAGTAGCTCTTATTCCAGATCAGCCATATTTGTACCCAGATTTAACGGTTGCTGAACATGTTCAATTTCGTGCGAGAGGCTATCATAAAGGTTTAAAACAGATCAAAGAAAAGGTATTTGAGGCGTTGAAAGAAGTACATATCGAAATGAAGATGAACGAATTGTGCGGAAGGCTTTCAAGAGGTCAAAAACAGCGTGTCGTCTTAGCAGGGGCCATTGTGCAAGATGCCTCCCTTTTTATTTTAGATGAGCCGACTGTTGGGTTAGACATCCCTTCGAAACAATGGCTGTCAGATTGGCTGATACAGAAGAGCCTTCAAGGTGGTTCGGTTCTTGTGTCCACTCATAGTCTAGAGTTTGTTCTTGATACGGCTAGTAGGGTGATATTGATTCGAGACGGTGCCATCATGAAAAATATCGCTGTTCCTAAGCAGCAGGAAGAACAAATGAAGTGGCGGACAGAAGTCATTCAACTTCTAGGGGAGTGGTCTAGTGAATAACACGCTTTCCCTTTTATGGATGAAATCCCAAAGGCGCTTGATCAGTAAAAATCAAGAAAAGAAAATGCCCTTTCTGATCTTGCTACTTATGATGGCTGCCATCGGTTTTCAGCTGAGCGCAGTCTCAAGTATGGGCGATTGGAATGCAAGTACAGCTGGATGGATCATTGTCGTTTTATTTGTTCTTTATACTGGCTTTGGCTTGTTTTCGAATAGGCTGCCTAGTCAGATGAACGATATCATGTGGTTGTATGGAAGTGGTGCTTCTTTATGGACAGTTGTGATGAGTGTATGGGTATATCACATTTTTTGGCGATGTGCTCTTCTTATTGTTTCTGCTGTGATGGCTGATATCCTCCTTCTTTGTTTAACGCAGCAGTACTTTTTTCTACTTGGTAAATCACTCCTGTTAACAGCGCTGTTATGTATGATCGAAACATGGATGATTGCGGTATCTTGTGCAAGAACCATTCAAGTATATAAGCGAGTGCTCTTCATTGGTTTTATACTGATGTTTGGTTGTCTTTCATTGCTTATTATGAATCAATTGATATTGAAACAGTCGTCAATGATGGAGATATCTGCTTCTTTGATGTATCAAGTCGGACGCATGATAGAGGAGTTTTCATTCATTTCTGTATTGATATTACTTGGAGTGATGATTTTATCTTTCATGATGATGTACAGGTCGAGTCATCGTATAGAGATGATGGAGTCGTTAGTCAAAGAGGCGGCATTTTGGGAGGAATTTGAGGGGAAACAGGTTCATGTAAATCCAATAAGTCCAAAGAAAAGCAAGACGTGGTGGGGGCTTTCATCATTAACGGGCATCTGGGCTTTCCTTTGGCTAGAAATATTGATGATCAAAAAGTATGCTACCTTCCACCTGTTATCTACCATGCTGTTGATCGGTACTTACTATGTCGTCAGTTCTTATTTTTCAGATTGGTTGACTCTATTCTTTCTGGTCATTGGTGTATCTGTCCTGCTCAGTTCATATTACGCTGGGATTGTAAGACACGGGCAAACGGGAGTACTGTATCTTTTTCCGGGTGCTTTATATCAAAAGATTCTTCTATTGGAAGTGTTTCAAACCTTTTGGTTGTATGGTGTCTACTTGATTTCTCTTATCTTGTTAGAGATTCATGATGTATTGTATTGGGCCATTTATGGGGTAGGGGTTTATATTTGGTTTTTGACCATACGGCTCTTTGCCTTTACGCAACCTTTGAGACGAGAAGCGAGTCTTTCTTTGGGCATCTATTATCGATCATTGCTCATCGGATCTGTCATAAGTGCTACAGTCATCATTGGGATTCATCTGTTCACTAATGGCTGGTTTACAACGATGACATGTGTATTTGCTGGATGTGTATGTTATGTGATGTGTTATCGATGCCGTGGGACTCATTAAAAAGAGGAGTTGATTGTCATGAAACCAGAAGATAAGCTATCCCAATCGGTTCAACGTTTAGTCAATACCAATGAAGTAACGATCGTTCAAGCCATGGGGGAGTTAAGGAAATCAGGAAAAGAGGCAGTGCCAGTGCTTGTTGAAGCCTTAAAAGAAGAGGGTTCTTTGCGGAATATTGCAGCAGCGGTTCTTGGTGAATTTGGAGCAGATGCAGGGGACGCAGCAGAAGCTCTTGCCAAACTGTTAGAAAGTGAAGAAGAGGAGACAAGAATGGCGGCTGCGATCTCACTCATGAGAATTGGTCAGCCTAGTTTGCCATTTCTTCTGCCTTTGGCAAAGCGTTATAAGGGTCCTACTTGTTTTTGGGCGTCGTGGTGTATCTCTTGGATTGACCCATCAAAAATCGAAAAAAATATGTACGAGTGCCTAAAACAGGAACAAGAGAATCCATCAGGAAATGTGGCACCTTTTGCCGCAGAAGAGGCATTAGGAAAAATCATCGCTTTTCAATTAAAAGAAAAGGGGGATGGGTAGTGGAAACGCAAATACTTAAATGGCCTGAGCACCTTCCTTGGATTCATTCTTCACATCATCGGTGTTTACCTGAAGAGCATACTCATCTTCTTTATTTTTGGTCAGTTAACTGTCCGCATTGTGAAGAATTAACCGACCACATTCTACATAGTGTGGATCAGTTGAGTATCCATTTAACCTGTGTCCATGTTCCATATACGGAAGAAGAAAAATCGATAGAGGTTGTTTCGAAATATGCGGAGGAAAAGAATCTCATTGCTCCCATTGTGTTGGATCAAGATTATGAGATTGTCACAAAATATAAAATTCAAGGATTACCAAGTTTTTGCCTCATAGATAAAGAGGGACAATTAATTGATCGGAAAATGGGAGATACCGGCTGGGAAAAGATATTAAAAAAACTAGAAAAACGATCATAATTAGGGTTATGGAGGAGAGCGTTTTGTTTCAATCAAACCAAGAATTGAAAAAAACGGTGGTCTTTTATGCAGGTGTGGGAGCTGTTTTGCTGATTCTCATGATGTTGAAATGGCTGCCGGTTTCTGCGGACTGGGAGTTGCCGTTGATTTTGTTTGGATTGGGGATTTTGTTTTATGTGAAGCGTGTGCTTTGGAAGGAAGAAATAAGTCATCATTCATAAGTATGATACCTAGAATATAAATTCTAGGTTTTTTTATTAAATTTACCTTAAAACACGGTTTTTCATATGGGTATGAGATCCAATTTTTTAAAAGTGTGGTAGGATAAATATGCTTTATTTTTATATTTTCCGAAGGAGCTGTCGTGTTGAAGGGATCTAGGGTTGAATTTATTGATAGTTTACGTGGTTTTAGTTTATTAGGTATTTTGATTGTGAATATGCTTAATTTTCAATATGATTATGATTTTGAGAAGATGTTTGATCCGAACATATGGGGACAGGAGTTTGGGGTATATGTGACGGAGATCTTGTTCCAGGGGTCATTTTATCCGATTTTCTCCTTTTTGTTTGGGTATTCTTTTATCAAACTGATTGAATCTACAAAGGCAAAGGGGCTGAATACGAATGCCATCGTCGTCCGCCGCGGCTTTGGTCTTATTGTGCTTGGGATGATGCATTACATATTCATTTGGAATGGTGATATTCTCTTATATTATGGAGCATGTACGTTTTTCTTGTTGATGTTTTTAAGCAGCCGGATCAAAACAATGCTGATTTGGTCAGGTGTGTTAGGTGCTTTGTCATTAGTGGTTTTACCATATCTGATGACCTTTGTGTATGGAAATGATGATTTATTAACTGATGTGTATGCGAAGGGTGCATACGGTGATATTTTATTGAGTCGGGTGACGATTGAAGACGATATGATGATTGTGACCATTATTATGGCGATCGTGACCATTACGATGATGCCGATCTTGGGTTTTCTATTCGGTACGATCATGGTGGGGCCATTTGCACTGCTTGGCATGGCGATCGGGAAAAAAGGTCATCTGACAGAAGAAGATCGAGGGATGGCGTATCGTAAAGGCTGGGTTTGGGTGATTATCATCGGGCTCGCTTTAAAATGCGCAACGTTCAGTGATGCTCCTTGGAGTGAAATGGTGTTAACGTTAGGAGCCTATATCCTGACGATCGGTTATATTCAAGCTTTTATTGTCTTTTACTATTCAAAGGCTGCACAAGGGTTGAAACGTCTGCTTGCAGGACTTGGCCGATTGTCTTTATCAAACTATTTAGCACAATCAATTATTTGTACAACGATTTTCTATTCTTACGGACTTGGGTTATTCGGACAAATGGGCTCAATGTTTGGATTGCTGCTTGCTGTCGGACTTTACACAGCACAGCTCTTCATCAGCTATCTCTATTTGAAAAAATGGAGAAGAGGGCCTGTGGAATGGCTTATGGGAAAATGGGTATATTGGAGATAAATTGATTTGTTGAGGAACCGCATGGCTGAAGAGCTGTGCGGTTTTTTATTTGGATCGCATTCAAAAAAGTTCATAAAAGGAGTTGAATATTTTTTTAGTGTGTATATAATGTATATATAGAGTATATACAATATTTCATTGCGAATACCAGTACAGAAAAAAGAGGTTTTTTATATGCAAATTACGATTTCTAATCATTCTAAGGAGCCTATCTATGAGCAAATTACGACGCAAATCAAATCGTTGATCTTAACGGGGGAGCTTGCAGAAGGTGCGGCCCTGCCGTCTATCCGAAAGCTGGCGAAGGATTTACAAATCAGCGTCATCACAACAAAACGTGCATATGAAGAGTTAGAGAAGGCAGGATTTATTTATTCGATTGTAGGGAAGGGATCGTTTGTTGCCGAGCAAAACCTAGAGGTCATGAGAGAGAAAAAATTGAAGGTGATTGAGGAACAGCTTGGAGCGGTTGTTACAAACGGCAAGGAATTAGGCTTATCTTTTGATGAATTGCAGCAGTTATTAAAGTTCTTGTATGAGGAGTGAGATGAGTGGAGCACGTGATTGAATTCAAAGGAGTATCAAAACGGTTCAAAGACTTTTCTGTGCAGAATCTTGATTTACAGGTCAAAAAGGGATTTGTTACTGGATTTATTGGAGAAAATGGAGCCGGTAAGTCGACCACGATTAAAATGATCATGAATTTGTTAAAACCAGATTCTGGTGAGGTTAAAATTTTTGGATTAGATTATCGCACGCATGAAAAAGAGATTAAGGAACGAATTGGCTTTGTTTACGATGCTAACGTTTTTTTCCCAGGATTGAATTTAAAAGACATCAAACGAATTGTGGCACCTGCCTATAAACGCTGGGATGACCAGCTTTTTTATCAATATATTGAACAGTTCGGCCTACCGCTGAATAAAGCGATTAAAACATTTTCAAAAGGGATGCAGATGAAGGCGTCACTTGCGATTGCGCTGTCGCATCATGCCGAGCTGATTATTATGGATGAACCAACTGCTGGGCTAGATCCGGTCTTTAGAAGAGAGCTGCTCAGTACGTTACAAGAATTGATGATTGATGGGAATCGAACGATTTTTTTCTCAACACATATGACGACTGATTTAGATCGCATCGCGGATTATATTGCGTTTATACAAAATGGAAGATTGGTCTTTCAACAGTCGATTCATGAGGTGGCGGAGAATTATGCGCTGGTGAAGGGGAGCCTGGATTTGCTGGATCGAGACACAGAAAAGGCGTTTATCCATATTCAGCGTACGGCAGCCGGATTTGAAGCATTAACAGATCGGATTGATGAGGTGAAACTTATTTTTGGGGATGCGGTTGTGATTGAACCGGCGTCGCTTGAGGATATCATGTTTTATTTGAAAGGCGGGGTTGCGCATGTTTCATTTAATTAAGCGTGATGTGATTTTGCAAAAGAAGCAGTTACTTATTTTTATTCCGTTTATCTTATTTTTCATTTTCATGGATGTCCATCCAGTATTAACGTTTCTAGTCGCTAGTGTCTTCATTCCATTTAACACATATGCTTATGATGAGAAGGCAGAAACGAATATTCTATTAAATTCCTTGCCCTATACACGTAAAGAAATTATCGCATCACGTTATCTTGGCGCCATTTTCTATATGAGTATTGCGATCGTGCTGACAAGTGCTGCATTATTTGTGTTTGGGAAGCTGTTTTCGCTGTCAGATATTGCGATTGGCAGCGGGTTGTTTTTATTGTTCGCAGCATGTACGTTTCCATTGTTTTATATCTTAAAGCCTGGTTATATCACAACGGCAGTGATCATTGGCTTTATCGTATTATCTGCTATGGGGCCACCTGTTGTGATCTATTTAGCAGAACAATTTAGTGGGATCACTGAGTTTATCATGAATTTATCAATCCCTATTTTATACACTGGGTCCGTTGTGCTGATTATGCTTATTTACTTGCTGTCTTGGGGACTTTCTACTGCGATTTACCAGAGGAAAGTGTTTTAAATCAGATGATCACATCATTTATAGAGAATCATTCATTTTGAGGTAGGTCTTTCAAAATGGATGATTCTTTTTTGCATCCGGTGAAATTGACATCCTGCAGAAAACAGGTTATTGTTATTTAACATAATGTTAATTATTTTTAACATTATGTTAAATAAATCATCCTTTAAGAAAGGAATCTGAAATGGAAATTAAAAATAGAATGAAAGTATTACGGGCAGAAAAAGACTGGACACAAAAGGATTTGGCAGAGAAGTTAGGTGTGACTCGTCAAACTGTGGCAGCGATTGAAAATGGTAAATATTCTTTGTCTTTACAACTAGCATTTCAAATTGCGAGAACATTTGAAGTTGATTTATATGACGTTTTTCAAGAGGTCGACAAGGAGGAACAACAGCGATGATGACAACGATCATACTTTATTCTCTGATTATCCTTTCTATCTTAAGTACGGTCTTTCAATTTAAGAAAAGCCGTGAATATAAACAGGATGAACGGGGTCAATTTATTTTAGCGAAAGCCGGAAGTTTTTCAATTGTAGGTGTGGCATTAGCCTATATATTGGTTGCTGTCATTCAAGCTTTTGTTCATGAATTATCATCTCCAACGGAATGGTTTTATATAGCGATTACGTTTATGTATGTATCAAGTGTTTGTGCAAATACAATTGGCATTATCTATTGTGAAAGAAAATACTAATCTTTCATCTGCGGATGCAAGCTAGGGTACTTCATCATGAAGGGAAGAAAAAATATTGAAAAAATTACTGAAAATAATGCTGATTGCTCTATGTACCATTCTGACTGTCTTGGTTGTATTTGTAGCCAGTGTTTATGTTGTGAATCTAATTAGTAATGAAAGAGAACAGGGGAAAATAGAAGATTATGGGCAAAAGGTCTTGGTAGATGGGAAGCAAATGAATGTGCTCATTCAAGGCGATGGGAAAGAAACGATTGTCCTTCTCCCAGGCTATGGAACTGCTTCACCTGTGCTGGATTTTGAACCGTTAGTCAAGGAGTTATCGCCAGATTATAGAGTCGTTGTGATTGAACCGTTTGGTTATGGTTTAAGTGACGACACAGATAAAGTAAGGACAAGTCAAAACATTGTGGATGAGATTCATGAATGTTTGCAAAAACTCAACATTAAAAAATATACGCTGATGGGTCATTCGATTGCTGGCATTTATGGATTAGAATATGTGAATCAATACGAAAAAGAAGTCCAAGCCTTTGTCGGCATTGATACGAGTGTTCCTAAACAGGAAACGGATGAATTGCCAGTCTCCAGCTTACAGCTGCTTCATCAATCCGGCTTTTACAGATTGATAGTGAAAATGAATCCAGATCAACTGGTGATGCCTAAAGTAGATGATCAAACGAAAGCTCAGATTAAAATGCTGACTTTCCGAAATTTCTTGGATGAAAGCCAAGCGAGTGAGGCAGAAAACTTTAGAAACAATTTTAAAAACGCTCAACGCCTACATTTCCCTAAGAAGCTCCCTGTTGCTTTCTATCTAGCGGATCAAACGGAGGAAGAAACACCAAGCTGGAAACCAATGCATGAAGAGCTGCTGAAACATGTAGACCACGGAAAAGTCGTTACTTTCAAAGGCGGCCATTATTTGCATCATACGAAATCAAAAGAAATCGCAGATGATGTGAGGGAGTTTCTATCGAACAACGAGCGCTCACGTTAGCGTTCTTCCCCCTCTGCTTCTGTTTGAGTTGAACAGATGAAACATCGCAATTTTGATCAAAACGAGTGAACTGATTTGTTTTATGATCAAGAAGAGGTGAGGGAGATGATGTATAGTCGGGTGACGCAAGAGGTGATTTCTTATTTGGAGTCGCATTTGATGGATGAGCTGTCGCTGAGACAGGTGCCTGAGAAAGTAGGATATTCACATTTTCATTTGCTGCGTGTGTTTAAACGAGAAACCGGGCTGTCGATGGGGGAATATGTGCGGAAACGAAGATTGGCTACGGCTGCACGGCTTCTTTTGTATACGGATCAGGGGATTTTAGACATTGCTTTTTCGTTACAATTCCAATCGCAGGAAGCCTTTACGCGTGCTTTTAAGCATCTGTATTCCTTACCTCCCGGAATGTACAGGTCGATGATGAGAGACATGCAAATGAAAAAGGAGGAAGATTCGATGACATTACATGAAGCAGTACCTGGCTGGGGTTTGAGTGGTTCACATCCGCATATGTATGAGATGGGTGTTGATACAGCAGAGTTTCATACGGGAAAGCAATCAGGTGTTTTATCATCTAAAGAAGGCGTACAAGATGGACAGTTTGCGACGATGATGCAAGGGTTTCAAGCAAAAGAGTATGCAGGCAAGCGGTTGAAGCTCTCTGCTTTCTTGAAAACAGCGAATGTATCTTCAGCAGGAATTTGGATGCGGGTAGATGACGGAAAGGGTGATACGGTGCAGTTTGATAATATGCAGAATCGACCTGTGACAGATTCTACGGAATGGAATCAATATGCGATCGTATTAGATGTTCCTACGCGCAGTGAATCCATTCATTTTGGAGTGCTACTCAGTGGTCATGGAACAGTCTGGGCTGACGGTTTTCGATTTGAGGAAGTGGATGAGAAAACACCTACAACGAATATGGTGGAGGCTTCGGCTCTGCCAGATGTGCCGATGAATTTGCATTTTGAGCTTGAGGAGACCGTGTGAGCGGTCTCAGCTCGTAGAGAAACAAAGATTCTCTACGAGTTTTTTTTGATATGATCTACCTTATGGAACTGATTGAAATTAACTAATCCGTGTTACAACTTTTTTAGGTATTATAAAAGGCTACTAAATACTAGAATTATAGTGTGTAGACAATCTTTTTGATGAAATGATTTCGGGGTCTTTAGGTTTATTTTTTACAATGTCTCCTATTTCAAGAACAGTCTTTATTCTTATTTCCATTTTAATTGATAGATCTAGTGTAATAGTATTAATTTACTAATTATAATATAATTTGTATTTAATGTTGAAATTATACAATTTAAATGACAAGATATAAATAAGGGGGAGAAAATAATCAAAGAAAAGGGGAATACTTATGAGCTTAACAACACGTAAAAAATTATTTGGATTAGGTTTTATGTCATTAATCGCAACGGTCGCTGTAACTTCTGTTGCTTTTATGAGTATTAATCAGAACTTTTTAGTAGCCAAGCTTGGCATTGAACTAAGTACAGCTGAAAAAATTGCAGACCTTATTATGGCAGGCGGAACAATTGCATCTATTATTGGCATTGTTGGCGCAGCCACAGGTGTAGGACTTGCTCTAGCTGGAGCAATCGGTGCTTTAAAAGCAATAGCAAAGGCACAGGGAAGAAAAGCAGTTATTAACTACTAAGCTTTGTCTTCTCCCCCAATACACTATATTAGGTGATATATATGAGATTAGCTTTACTATTTGAAAAAATGTATCTTAGGAAGAAAATAGATGAAGCATCATTACCACAATGGTTAGGTCATGCTACATATTTATTTCTATCTTTAAGATTTTTCATCATTTATCCTGCAATAGGCATAGGTTTATTTTTTGTTTTAAAAGCTCGTATATTAGACATGACCCTTATAAGTACGTTATGTTGCATCTTAGCAATTATAGATGCGAGAGATTTCCCTATAAAGAATTATTTGATTTACACGTTACATCAAAATGTAATTGTGGATAGAACAGAATCATTTAGAAAAATTTATCGGCATATTTATTTTTATTTTTTCGGTAAAACTGTCTTTAAATTCTCCTTGATTTTTTTTGTGCCTATGTTTATGGTTGAGAATCAATTAAACATCATTTATTTTGTGTTATTAGTGATAATCATCATTATAACAGTGATGAACTTTTCTTCTTATCATTTTTATAGAAGCTACTTTCAAAAAGGTATTGGCCAAAATATACGGTTAGTCAAGCTCATTTTAGTATGTTTTACTGCGTATATCGTACTGTTAGCCATTTTCCATTATTTCGAATCGGAGATTATACAAGTCTATAATCATTTTCAATTTGATCTATTCAACATCTTGACTGAACTATTAATTACCTGTTTAGTTCTATTTATTTTGTCTATGGTGTTTCACCATCATAAGGTGTTTCGAAAAATTGGTAAAGAAGAATTAAATGCAAAGGAAACTGTTGTTCAGCATAAGGTGAGGTTTAAAAAGAGGGTATTCTTTAACAAAGATATCTTACTTATAAAAAGAACTTACTACAATAAACTCAGGTTTTTAAAATATTTATATGTCCTACATGTATGTGCCTTAGCGATAGTTCCGGTATTGGTTAGTTTATTATTAAAAGGGAATGATTCCTATATTCTGTTATCCATCATATTTATCGCTGTGGCTTTCTCAAATTTTATAACAGATTATTTAAAAAAGGTGATTAGCCCTGATATTGAATTTTTTGCATTGCCACCAAATACTGCATGGAATATTTCTTTAAATGAAATCTTGGTTCAGAAAGTATATATCTATTTGATTTTATCTGGGATTCCAGTAATCTTTAGTGTCATAACTATGGTCATCTTACATATTCCTTATTCATTCATTACTGGCGTTGCTCTTTTAATTGTTTTTGTATTTATCAATATGGGGCTAGCTGCTACGATTGGTGCCATACTCTTTCCGAAAATAAATCCAGAGAGTGATTATGAAATAGGAAACTCAAGTAAGGCAGTCGTATTTGAAAATGTTTATTTGTACATAATCTCTATTTTGCTTTCCTTTATATTCATCATGGAAATTTTTAGTCTGGAGATGCCATTTCAATTAGGAAAGTACATAGTGACGTTAATCGTGATCCAAATTTCAATTCTCGTCGTCGCGATCTTGTATTTGAGAAATACCAAGGTGAAGGATGTAATGAAAAATGCAAATTAAGAAAGCATCTTTTAGTTATGGAAACAGTTTGATCTTTGAAAAGATCAATTTAGAGTTAATACCAGGCGAAATTGTTGCTGTAGTTGGTTCTAATGGCTCGGGTAAATCGACATTATTAAAATGTTTAGCTGGTATTTATGAGTTACATAGTGGTGATATCGTGAAAGAGGCCGAGGAAAATGTAGTGTTTGTGCCTGACGTACCTAGATCATATGAATATTTAACAGGATATGAATACCTTGTATTTATACAATCTGTTTCTAAGAAAAAAGATGTTGCAAAGATTCATAGTATTTTAAAGGACTATACTCTATATCCGAATAAGGATAAATTGATCAAACATTATTCTCACGGAATGAAACAAAAATTGGGGCTTTGTGCCGCACTCATCAATGAAGATATTCATTATTTATTATTAGATGAGCCACTTACAGGTATTGATGAGAAAAGTCAAAAAGTGATCATTGAAAAATTTAAAGAACTTGCGAGCAAACAATGTTCGATTATATTCTCAACACATCAAATTGAAACATTAAGAGGGATATGTGATAAGGTTTTTTATTTAGAGGAGCAGTATGAAGAAATTGTTCATAAATAAAATTAAAGTTAGACTTTCAGCAGTCTCTACTCTATCATTTATACTCCTTCATGTAGTATTCGGTGTTATTGGTTTTATAATAACTAAAAAAGCACCCTCGGATGTCATGTATGTAGAGGATAGTGTGTTCCTTTATTTTACTAACAATTTTTTATACTGTATGGTTCTTGTCGTTGGTGTCGTTACAGCAGGCCTGCTCACCACCTTTCTCATCGCTTCAAATGCATATCTGCTTGGAGTGACAATGAAGGGAGCTCTATTGTTAGGGCATGATATAGGATACGTTCTTTATCATATTTTGCATGGAGTGATTGAACTTCCTGCAATTTATTTTTTCTTTAAAATCGGTATTTATCCAGTCAGTTTGTTTTTGAAATATTTCGTTTTTGATCACAGATTTGATTTTTGGAGAGATATTTATACAGTCATCCGATACTTTATTTATGGGACAGCTTTATTGTTATTAGCTGCAGTGGTTGAATTCTTATTATAGTGAACTTCTTTTGTTTATAGGGAGATGGACATGTTAAAAAAAGAAAAGCTTAATTTACTATTCATTTGGAGCGTCATTATATTCATTCATTTCATTGTATCGCTTTACATTACAGATGCTATTTCTGCCCCCTTATTAAAAAAATCATCTATCAATGTAGGGGAAAATACGGTGATTTTAATGACAATTATACTATTAATTTTAGCGTCATTAATAGATGTTGTGATTGTTTCTTTACTCATTCATATTAGCTCTGTCATGATGAACATTAGAGTAAATATGATGAAAAGCTTTTTCATTGCTAGTTTATTTAATCTCATTTTAAATGTAAACCAAGTGTTAGACACTATTGTGTTATCAAACGCAAATAATCTGACAGCAGAAAATTTCTCAACGAATATCTTCTTCAATCCGTTCTTTTATCTAGGTTTAGTTGTTGTTAGTCTGTGGTTAAGATATGTTGAGAAGAAACCAAATGTACAAATAATTGTGATTGCGGCTGTTATTTGTATATATAAATCTTTAACTGTATTTATTTAAATATACAAAAAAGGAGATTTAGTATATGTCGAATTCATCAAAAAAAAATAATAATTTAATCTTTTATATAGGTGTTGGAATGGTTATTCTACTTATAGCCTTTTTGAAGTTTAGTCATATTTCCGGTACGATGGAGGTCGTGTTGATATTAATCGGCTTAGTCTCCTTATTTACAATAAAGATTCTTACTAGAGAAAAAAAAGATAAAAAGCAGTAGAGTCTTTATTAAGCGTACGGTGTTTTAGAAATATTATGAGAATATGATTGAAGGGCATAGTCATTTGATTATGTCTTTTTGATTATCGTTGTTCGGTCTTTATTTAGTAGAAGAAGGTCGTGTTTTAAAAATATGTTTAGTTATAAAAGGTTCCTAACTTTTTATATGCAAATAACAAAATTTAAGGAATTTAAATATCTGAATATTATAATAACGGTGTTTTCCTCAAAAAAACAATTGTTTTTTAAGGGTAGATTTATTATGATAATATACATCGAAAGATTGAAGATTTTGAATCAGAATGAAAATTCTGATTTTTTATTTTTTATGTTGTTTGTTGATGAGGGGGAATGGAAGTGGCTCAAAAGGAATTAAAGAGAGGGTTAAGTGCTCGTCATATTCAAATGATCGCGCTTGGCGGCACAATTGGTGTTGGCTTATTTATGGGGTCAGCTAAAGCCATTCAATGGACAGGTCCATCGGTTCTTCTAGCGTACGCAGTGTGTGGTATTTTTATCTTTTTTATTATGCGTGCGATGGGAGAAATGTTGTATCTTGAACCGAGTACGGGATCTTTTGCTACATTTGGGCATCAATATATTCATCCGCTTGCGGGGTATATGACAGCTTGGAGTAACTGGTTCCAGTGGGTCATTGTTGGGATGTCTGAGATTATCGCCGTAGGTGCTTATATGAAATATTGGTTCCCTGATTTACCAGCGTGGATTCCGGGATTAATCGCCATGATCATTTTAGGTGCGGCCAACTTGATTTCGGTTAAGTCATTCGGTGAGTTTGAATTCTGGTTTGCGATGATCAAGATTGTGACGATTATTTTAATGATCATTGCAGGTTTAGGCATTATTTTCTTTGGGTTTGGCAATGGTGGAACAGCGATTGGTTTGTCTAACCTTTGGGCGCATGGCGGATTCTTTACAGGTGGATTTACCGGTTTCTTGTTTGCATTGTCTCTAGTGATTGCTGCCTATCAAGGGGTAGAGCTTATTGGGATTACTGCAGGTGAGGCGCAAAATCCGCAAAAGACGCTGACAAATGCCATCAAAAGCATCATCTGGCGTATTTTGATTTTCTATATCGGTGCGATCTTTGTCATCGTAACTGTGTATCCGTGGGATCAGCTGAATACGCTCGGCAGTCCATTTGTGGCGACGTTTGCGAAAATTGGAATTACGGCAGCAGCAGGTATTATTAACTTTGTTGTCATTACAGCAGCGATGTCCGGCTGTAATAGTGGAATCTTCAGTGCGGGACGTATGCTTTATACATTAGGTGTGAATGGACAGGCACCTGCTTTCTTTACAAAAATTTCGAAGAATGGTGTACCGTATTTTGGGACATTTGCTGTGCTGATTGGTTTAGCGGTTGGGGTGGTCTTAAATTACGTTTCTCCGCCAAACATTTTCGTTTATGTGTATAGTGCGAGTGTCCTTCCTGGTATGGTGCCTTGGTTTGTGATTTTAATTAGTCACATTGGCTTCAGAAAGGCGAAGGGGGCAGCGCTTGATCAGCATCCGTTTAAGCTGCCGCTTGCGCCATTTTCTAACTATTTGACAATCGGATTCTTGCTGATGGTGCTTGTGTTTATGCTGATTAATCAGGATACACGAATTTCTCTTATTGTAGCAATTGGGTTCTTGATTTTAGTGGCGCTTAGCTTTTTTGTATTTGGAATTGGTAAACGAAAACCGATTGAAACAGCTTCTTCTGATCAAACGGTGGAATAATCAAAAGCCTTGCGGAACAACCGCGAGGCTTTTGTCGTTTACAGAGAAGCTTTGACACGCTGAAAGACATCTGGAAAGTTGGTGAAAAGACCGGTGACGCCGTACTGCAAAAGCCGTGTCATATCTGCCTCGCTATTGACTGTATATGGGTGAAGGAGGAGTCCATGGCTTCTGACCTGCTGTACATTTTCAAGTGTCAAAGCTCTAAAATTCGGTCCGATCCCCACTGCATACGATTTGATGAAGTCGAGCTGATCATCTGTAATAGACGTCATTTGCGCTCTATCTAATAGCTGTACTTTTGGAAGCCGAGGGGCGAGTTTCTGCAATTTTAATAGACTTTCTTGGCTGAAAGATTGGATGATGACCTGCCCTTTTCTCGTATGTTTTCCAAGAAGGTGATGTTTCTTTAAGACGGCCAATAGCTTTTCTTCCATTTGTGGATAGATGTCTGGTTTTTTGGTTTCAATATAATAATTTTCTCGTTTACCGAAGTAGCGTAATACCTCATCTAATGTGAGGACTTGCTGTCCAATATAGTGGGCATTTTGTTTGTCGGGGTTGGCTTCGTTGAACCATGCACCGGCATCAAGCTGTTTGATTTCGGCAAGTGTGAGGTCTTTGACCCAGCCTGTTCCGTTTGTCGTCCGGTCAACCGTTTCATCGTGCATGACGATGAGGTGTCCATCCTTTGTCATTTGAAGGTCGAGTTCGAGGTAATCTGCATTCATCTTTGTGGCGAGCTTGTAGGAAGCTAGGGTATGCTCTGGGGCATACCCTGATGCTCCGCGGTGTGCAACGGTTAAAATGCGATCTGGAGATAAAAGATGTTCATGTGCCGATATGGTGGTCGGCACCCAACCAAAAGACAGTAAAGCAAAAGAGAGTAACACGAAAGCAAGTAATCTACTTTTCTTCATATTTTATCCTCCTTTTACGGTAACTGCCTCCATCATAAGAAATAGATGTAAAGGGCATGTTGGGCGGAGATGAATCTTTTATGTGATTTTCATTAAGCTTGCTCTACGCGCTTTCCTGTATTCCATGTCATGGCGAGGAACACAATCGCAAGGATACAAGAACCAACTAGTAAAATGAAACCTCCTGTCCAGTCATAGTGATCGACGACGACACCCATCATGGCATTAGCGAAAGCAGAGCCACCAATATATCCAAAGAATCCTGTCAACCCGGCAGCAGTGCCAGCGGCTTTTTTCGGAGCGAGATCAATGGCTTGCAGTCCAATGAGCATGACGGGTCCGTAAATTAAAAACCCGATGCTGATGAGGGCAATGTTATCAACCATTGGATTGCCAGCAGGGTTTAACCAGTACACAAGAACCGCAATTAATACGCCGATCATAAAGAGGACGCCAGCAGGTGCGCGGCGGCTTCTAAAGAAGCGGTCACTAATCCACCCGCACAATAATGTACCAGGGATGCCTGCATATTCATAAAGGAAATAAGACCAGCGTGAATGCTCTGGTGAGAATCCTTTTGCTTCTGTTAAATAGGTAGGTGCCCAGTCTACGACCCCGTAACGGACAAAGTACACAAAGACGTTGGCAATGGCGATATACCAAAGGAATTTATTGTTGAGTACATATTTAAACAAAATCTCTTTTACGGTTAATTCTTTTTCTTGATCTTCATATTGTTGTGCCGGATAGTCATTTCGGTATTCTTCAATTGGCGGAAGACCAGCGGATTGCGGGGTGTCCCGTACGAGAAGAATGATGACGAAGGAGACGATAATGGCGATGATGGCAGGGAAGAAAAAGATACTTTTCCACGTCGCAAACAAAACAATTCCTAATGTAATAAGCGGTGCAAGAATCCCCCCGCCGATATTGTGAGCGACGTTCCAAATGGACATTTTCGTACCACGTTCACTCACCGAAAACCAATGCGCCATCGTTCGTCCGCATGGCGGCCACCCCATTCCTTGAAACCAGCCGTTTAAGAACATGAATAAAAACATGATCCATACACTGGATGTCACCCATGGAAATGAGACAAAAAGAATATTGATAAGAGCTGATAGAAAGAGTCCAGCGGCTAAAAAGTATCTTGGGTTACACCGGTCTGAGATCATCCCCATAATGAATTTACTAAAGCCATAAGCGATTGAAACAGCCGCCAGTACAAAGCCTAATTCACTTTTTGTGAACCCCTCTTCCTGTAAATAAGGGATGGCAAATGCGAAATTTTTGCGCAGCAAATAGTAGCCAGCATATCCGATAAAGATCCCCAAAAAGACTTGCAGACGCAGCCGTTTATAGGTTTCGTCTGTTTTGGCATCATCGAGCCTGTCGATATGCGGAGCGGGTTTAAACCATTTGAACATAAACATCCTCCTCTTGTAGATATGACTGAAACAAAAGTACGAGGTCTGTCTTTGATCTTGTACTTTTTCAGAGACAAAAGAATTGATAACGCTTTCTTTTGTACTCCCATCATATCGGATGGAGTAGATGTTTATGATGAGGCTTTTGTCATTATTTTGGAAAAACAGTTCTTGAAGTGATGAAAAAAATCCGCACAATGGCGGATTTTTAATAGTGGTTAAATTGATACATCAATTTTTGCAGATTTCTTTAGTTGATCAATTTCTTTTTGTACTTCTTTTTGCTTTTCTTGAGATTCTAACTGCTTCTTGATTTGTGATTTGACGTCTTTGAAATCAGGTGCTTTTTGTTTTTGTTTTTTCATTTGTTCGGCGTATTGGTCATAGTACGCTTTGACGTCTTTTTCAGACACAGAGGCTGATTTAATTTCTTTGTCGACATATTGGCTGTATTTGATGCTGTCGGCAATATCACTTTTCAGCTGATCCATTGTCAGTCCGCTCTTTTTGAGTGCTTCTTCAAATTGAGCATTGTCTTTAAATTGTTTCTTTTCTTCTTTTAGCTGCTGATCGACTTGTTTGTCAGAGGCTTTATAGCCCTTCTTCTCAGCATCTTGCAGGATGAGCTCTTGACCTACTAGCGCATCAATGGTTTGCTTTTTGACAGCTTTTGCGCCTTCTTTAGATGTTGGGTCTTGTCCTGACTGCTGAAGTTGACCTTGAATGGTTGATAGGGCGCTATTGTATTCACTGCCTGTGATTTTATCTTTGTTGACGGTCGCAACGACCTTTTGATCATCAATTTTTTGTGCGTCTAATTTCTTTTGCATCTCTTCCATTTGCTTTTGCTGCTCTTTTTGGTCAGCCTGTGTTGTTTCCTTGCTTTTGGCTGAATCGTTTTGCTTATCCTGTTTCGCATCGTTTGATGAGCAGGCTGCAAGCCCCACTGATAACAGACAAGCAATGAGTGTATATGATACTTTTTTCAATTATTTTCTCTCCCTTCGGTATGAGAACATCTAGTGCGCATTCTAACCGTTTTAGAGGAAAAATAAAACCGTACAGATGAATTGTTAGCGGATTGACATGTTTTTTATCTGTTTGTCCTCATTTTGTCTTCTCATAGTCATCATATGACAGCTTAAATTTGAAATAATTGTTCCATCGCTTCGTCGAGATTGGTGATCGGCTGGCGGCAGCTGTAGTTTTCACAAATATAGACCGTCGTGCTGTCGTTGATCGTTTTGTAATCTTTTGCAAAAGGTGCGAGCCTTGCTAGTTCTTGCCCTGTTTCGGCAGTTAAAATGAGATCAAATGGCATGAATCGTTTTTGCAATGCTTGTAGAAGCTGTTCTTTTTGCGGATCGCCCTTTTTCCCGAGAATAATGATTTCTCGTTTTACGGCATATTGGCTTAATAGTCCTTGTAAAAAGGCGGTATGTCCGCTTGGATAGGAAGAGACATCGACGTAAAAGGCGCTGAACATCTTCTCTAGTGTTTCGATCCAGTCTTGACGTCCGATCATTCTGCTTAGTTTCAGAAGGTGTTGGAGTGCAGTACTGTTACCAGACGGCATGGCCCCGTCGTATACTTCTTTTTCACGAACGATAAGCGCTTCTGCATCTGAGCCTGAGAAGAAAAAGCCCCCGATTTGCTCATCCCAAAATAGTTCAAACATATTTTCACCAACGGCTCTGGCTTTTGTCAGCCAATCTAGGTCAAAGGTCGCTTCGTATAAAGACATATACGCTGTGAGCATGTGCGCATAATCCTCGATAAAGCCTAGATGCTTTACGTCCCCTTCCCTGTAGCGGACCATGAGCCGTTCCTGCTGGACGAGGTGTGTTTCTAGAAAAGACATTGCCTGTTTTGCTATGCGGATAGCCTCTTTTTCATGAAAGACACTCCCTGCTTTGGCAAGTGCGGAGATCATCAGCGCATTCCACGATGTGAGTACCTTGTCATCGATCAGCGGTGCAGGTCGCTGCTGTCTTACAGTGAGTAAGATGTTTCGAGCGAATTGCAGTTTAGAATAAAGGGTTTGGTCGTCGATTGAATATGCTGCCTTGATGTCATCAAATGAGGTGGAAATGGTATGAGGGATGTTCTGTCCTTCAAAATTTCCTTCCTCTGTGATGTGGTAGACCGCACAAAATAAAGTGCCGAGGTCATCACCTAAATGAGTCATGATCTCCTCTTTTGTCCAAACGTAATATTGCCCTTCCTTTCCTTCCGAATCGGCATCGATTGCCGAATAAAAAGAGCCATCACGATTCATCATGTCTCGTTTGATAAATTGAATGAGGTCTTGGACAAGCTTTTCGTACTCAAGGTGTTGAGTGATTTGATAGGCTTCGGTGTAGGCATCTATCAGCAAGGCGTTATCATACAGCATCTTTTCAAAATGCGGCACAAGCCATTTTTCATCCGTTGAATATCGAGTAAATCCAGAACCAATATGATCATAAATACCGCCGTTTGCCATGCCATTTAATGTTTTTGTGACGGCATATAACGCATTTTCTTGCCCTGTCCATTCAAAATAACGCATGAGAAACGTGAGCATATGAGGTGCGGGAAATTTAGGCGCAGAACCGAAGCCGCCATACAGCGTATCAAAGCTGCTCATGAGCTGATAATAGGCTTTGTGAATCGACTCCTGAGTGAGCGTATTTTCTGTCTGCCCTGCTGCCTTGATCCGTAAATTATTTGTTGCCTTTTCTGCCAATGATTCAATATGATCACGATCGTTGTGATACGCATCCAGCAATTGCGTCAGTGCTTCAATGAAGCCGGGACGGCCGTAAGCACTTCTTTTTGGAAAGTATGTCCCCGCATAAAACGGCTTTTGATCAGGCGTGACAAACACGTTGAGCGGCCAGCCGCCTTGCCCGGTCATCATCTGACAAACGGACATATACATCGAGTCAATATCTGGACGCTCCTCACGATCAACTTTGATTGAAATGAAATGCTCGTTTAGGATGTCAGCGACTTGTTGATCTTCAAAGCTTTCGTGTGCCATGACGTGGCACCAGTGGCAAGTGGCGTAGCCGATGCTGACAAGCACCGGTTTATTTTCACGTTTCGCTTTGTCGAATGCTTCTTGTCCCCACGGGTACCAGTGAACTGGGTTGTGGGCGTGTTGAAGGAGGTAGGGTGATTTTTCCGTGATGAGTGGGTTGGGTGTTTGGTTGTTTGGCATGGGTCACCTGCTCTTTCAATTTTTTAAAGTATTTTCTTTTCCCCATTTAATATATCAGATAGCTGAGGTCCGTCATCATTTATCTGTGAGGTATTCCCATCATGAAAAAAACAAGGGCTATAAACCCTTGTTTTGTCATTATTTCACCTTTTCATCACTTCAATCGTAATGTTTTAACAAGATGGCTGAATTATGTCCTCCAAAACCAAAAGAATTGGATAGCCCATATTTCAATGGAAGCTGTCTCGCTTCCAATACAACATCTAAGTTACAATCTGGATCTTGCTTCTCTACATTAATAGTTGGCGGAATCAATCCTCGTCTCAAACTTTCCACTAAAGCAATCGCTTCTACTCCGCCAGCAGCACCAAACATGTGCCCAGTCATTGACTTGTTCGCCGTTGTTGGAATTTCACCTGAACGATCACCAAATAATTTCTTAATCGCTAGAACTTCTGAACGATCACCTACTTGTGTACTTGTTGCATGAGCACTAATAACATCGATTTCACTTGTTGATATATCTGCACTTCTCAATGCTTTCTTCATGGCTAAGTAGGCACCCCTACCTTCTGGGTGTGAAGCGACCATATGATGAGCATCTGAACTAGCTCCGTATCCCACTACTTCACATAATATCGGCGCATCTCTAAGAATTGCGTTGTCTAATGATTCTAATACTAAGATACCTGCGCCTTCACTCATCACAAAGCCATCTCTATCTGTATCGAATGGGCGGCTGGCTCGACTTGGGTCTTGGTTTCTAGTAGATAGTGCGTGTGCGTTTCCAAAACTAGCCAAAGATATCTGGTTGACGGCAGCTTCTGCTCCACCGGCAAATATAATATCTGCTTCATCGTTTCGGATCGCATTGAAAGCTTCACCAATAGAAGTGTTACCGATAGAACAAGCTGTGACTGGTGACAATGATGGCCCTTGTGCGCCTAATTTGATGCTGATTTGGGCCGCAGCTGCATTTGAAATCATCATGGGGACAAGGCTAGGGCTTACTCTCGAGGGACCTCGTTTATCTAATACATTCACCTGATCAACAAGCGATTGTATGCCCCCGATTCCTGAACCAACATATACGCCTAAACGTTCAAGATCTACTTGATCTAACTGTAATTGTGATTGTTCTAATGCTTGTTCGGCTGCTGCTAAGGCAAACTGACTAAAACGATCTAATCGTTTTGCTTCTTTTCTCCCTAATATTTCATCTGCATCGAAATCACGAACGATTCCAGCTATTTTTGTTTTATAATCAGTCGTATCAAAAGAATCAATGTGAGATATTCCCGATTGTCCTTTAATGAGTTGATTCCAAAAGCTATCTATATCATTTCCAAGTGGAGAAATAACTCCCATTCCAGTAATAACAACTCTTTTCATGATCATTCCCTCCTTGTTTTTATTAACTTTAGCCATTGTGTTATCCTATTACAAGTTGTTGTTTATCCTAGTATAATGAATAATATTTTAAAGGGAGATCTGAATGAAACCTGAAACAAGACTTCAAGCATTATCAGAATTTCTAAAAAACCAACGTTCAAAAATTACGCCTCAAATGGTTGGTTTACCTGTAGGAACCCGCCGAAGAACACCAGGGCTCAGAAGAGAAGAAGTAGCTCAACTAGCCGGTGTGAGTCTTACTTGGTATACATGGTTAGAGCAAGGCAGAGATATAAAAGTATCTACTTCGGTATTAGATGCGATTTCTAGTGCGTTACAATTAAATAACGATGAAAGGAGATATTTGTACGCTTTAGCGTTAGAGGAAGGTGTGAAACAATCCTATATCATTGAGAATGAGAAGGAAATCAGTCCGGCTTTAGTGAAAATTTTGCAGGAGCTTCGTTATTGTCCAACGATTATATCTGATAGAAGAAGTCAGATTGTTGGGTGGAATCAAGCAGCAGCTAATGTATTTTTGGACTTTGAACAAATCATCCCGGCAGAAAGAAATATCATCCGCTTACTATTCGCAAGAAAGGAATTTAAAAGTTTAGCCGTGAATTGGGAGCATTTTGTAAGAGGCTATATCGCCATATTTAGAACGTATTATGGACAGTATGTGGCGGATGACTGGTATGAGCAATTTATAGAAGAAATGGAGCAGGCATATCCTGAGTTTCGTAAAATATGGAATGAAAATGAGATCAGCTATGCACCTGAAGTATTAATTGAATTTCGTCATGCTAAGGTAGGGAAAATGTTGTTTAATCTCACTTCATTACAAGTGTATGGGGATACTGATTTAAGATGCAGTGTCTATACTCCAGTTGAGGATACTGAAACGGAGCTTAAGTTAAAACGTTTAATTGAAGGGTAGCTATTGTTTGGAGAGAAGAATAGATTTGAGGTATCCTTCCATGTTCAGAAAGTAAATAAATTAGGTATTTATGATAGAAATTATTTTTTTACTTCTTAAAACTTAATCATGACATTTAGCTTCTTTGGGTATCGATGCCGTCTATTCGCTTATCTAATACAAAATAATGAGAACGGACAGAGATAAAATGGATTATGTTTATCAGAAAAAGGAAAAGAAAAACGGTAATTGTGTCATTTCCGTTAGAGATAGATGGGAGAACTCAATTATTGAATTTGAAAAAAAGCAACATCATATTGATATAGTGGTTAATTACCGTAATGATAAGACTACGAAGTATTCAATACCAATAGACATTTTTGAAAAAGTTTACGACGATCTGCAAAGAGGTAATTGAGGGGATTTTGGTTCCTTCAACTACCTCCGTGTTACATTTATATTCGCTTTTCTATTCATAACTTCAATTGATCTTTGCTTAACCAAGGTTACGCTTCTACGATCTCTAATAACACAGCATTTTGATGTAACTTGTCAATTCTCCTCTACCTCTTCACTAGTACATATTGTAAGTTTTCTAATTCAAACATATCAATCAGTTCATCGATCCCTTTAAAATCGATATGTTTTCCAAACCGTTTTTTGCTTAGGTCAATTTCTACATCCAATTGATCGTCCTTTTCTTTCATTTCGAGTCCATCTAGACAAGAATAGATTTCGATGGTTTCTCCTTTTGACAGTTCTTTTTCAATGAATTTAAAAAGTGCACGAAGAGAATGAATGATGCCTAATTCATAAACAAAAGGATGCGTGAATTTGTCTCTTACCTCTTCATAGACGGGATCTAGATAATCAATATGAATGCCTTCGAAATCCTCTTCTGTTTCAAATACTTCTATCAAAAGATCTTCCTTTTGATAGGTTTTATGCTTTTTTTGTTTTTTATCAAACATGCTGATATTGAGTTCAGAGAATGGTTTATAGGTAGGATTTTGACCAATGGTACCAAGCGGCAGTTCTTTGTTTGATCCAATATAATGCTGTAAAGTCATGGGTTGCCCTCTTTCCTTGAAATATTCCTTATAGCGTTGATTATTTCCTTTTTACCAATTTAGAGGTGAATATGCAATGGCTTGACATATCGGTATTTCTAGATATACAATGTCTGCCATGGAACCTATTGATGTGTTTAAGGCATTATCGAATGAAACAAGGTTGAATATTTTAAAGTGGCTCAAGGAACCTGAGAAGCATTTTCCTAAGCAAGGCGCTCATTTACCGAAGGAGGTTAGTTATAAGGGGGGCGTTTGTGTTGGGGATATTCAAGAAAAGGCGCAAATTTCTCAATCAACGGTCTCTAGCTACTTACATTTGATGCAAAAGGCTGGTCTGCTTGAATCGGTACGGCATGGACAATGGACATACTATAGACGAAATGAAGAATTTATCCAACAGATCGGACAATATATGAAAACAGAGATCTAAAGGATGTGTGATTTCTGTTTTTTTCTATTCTATATATCTGTTTATCTAGATATATAAATATATGAATTGAAGGAGATTTGATGATGCGTTTGATTTTTTATGTACTTGCGCTACTAGCGGGTGCGGCACTTAGTTTTGAAGGAGCCATCTATGCGGAACTGGGGAAGTCGATCGGACAGTTAGAAACGAGTTTTTATAACTTTTTTGTCGGTTCAATTATCATGGGGCTATTGTGGCTCTTTTTTGGCAAAGGTGACCTTTCCTATACGTTGAAGGCACCGAAATGGTCGCTACTTGGCGGAGCGATGGGGGTTGTGTATTTAACGTCTATTGTGGTGAGTGTTCCATTTGTTGGTGTGGGGGTAACGATGGTTGCTGTCATTATTGGTCAGCTGCTGATGAGTATGGTGATTGAGCATTTTGGCTGGCTTGGGAGTCAGAGAACGAGAGTAAACAAAGAGAAGGTATTTGCGGTCATTTCGATGATCATTGCCCTTATTCTTATTCATTAGGAGGAAAGTCGATATGGCATTATTGTTAATTTTATTTACTTTCATCGGAGGCATTACGTTAAGTGCGCAATCTTCCATAAACGGTACGTTTAGCAGGAGAGCAGGTACGATTGAAACGACCTTTTTGACCTTTTTAACGGGTACGATGTTTTTGACCATTCTGATTTTATTCTTTGGGAGCGGCCATCTGTTGAATCTCTTGCATGCACCAAAGTGGCAGTTGAGTGCGGCTTTTCTTGGAACGGCTTATTTAATCCTGACAGTGATCGCTGTTCCGAAAATCGGTGTCATTGCTGCGAATATTGCGGGGATTGCTGGGCAGCTTGTCATTGGAATGGTTATCGATCATTTTGGCTGGTTCCATAGCCTGGTGATTTCACTTGATCTCAAACGCATATTGGCATTGTTCTTTATGCTGATCGCTCTTTATTTTATTTACAAAGGAAATAAGCGCTCTCGAGAGGAAGCGAGTGCTTAAAGAGAACGTGCTGCTGCGACATTTGCTCTCAGCAGCTCTTTTATACTAATTCATCATGTTTGACTAAATACCTATCAGGGTATACTATCTGATCATAAGGAAAAGAGAAAGGAGTGTTAAACGTGGAGTATAATCAGCAGATGAAGAATCGTCTTCGCCGGATTGAAGGGCAGATTAAAGGGGTTCTTGCGATGATGGAGCAGGGAAAGGATTGCCGCGAGGTGGTGACGCAGCTGTCTGCATCACGCAATGCCATTGATCGGGCAATGGGTGTGATTGTGAGTACAAACCTTGAACAATGTGTCCGTGAAAGTCTTGAGCAGGGCAAGGATACAGAGGGGCTTGTCAAAGAAGCGGTTGAGCTCTTGGTGAAAAGCCGGTAAGAAATTCCTCAGCCTTTGGAGGTTGACGAATTTTTTTACTTGTTATAATATACCCTTACCGGTATGTGTATATATTTTTTGTTATCAATATACCCCCACGGGTAATTGATATAAGGAGGATCATGATGGAGGAACAGAAAAAACGAACAACAATTGTTTTATTTAGTGGAGATTATGATAAAGCGATGGCCGCTTACATTATTGCAAATGGCGCAGCAGCTTATGATCACGAGGTGACGATTTTTCATACTTTTTGGGGGCTGAATGCCTTGCGTCAGGAAGAGATGGTGCCACTGAAGAAGGGATTTTCAGAAAAAATGTTTGGCAAAATGATGCCGCGCGGTGCTGATCGAATGGGGCTGTCAAAGATGAATTTTGCAGGAATGGGGCCGAAGATGATCAAGCATGTGATCAACAAACACAATGCCATGACCCTGCCGCAGCTCATTGATATGGCGAAGGAACAAGAGATCAACCTCGTGGCATGTACGATGACGATGGATCTTTTAGGGCTGCAGGAGGATGAATTACTAGCAGACATTCAATATGCCGGTGTGGCAGCGTATTTAGCAGAGGCAGAAATCGGGAATGTGAACTTATTTATCTAGGGGGGTGTCCATAAATGATTCAAATGCTTTTGCTCATCATGGTGATCGCTTTGCTTGTGAGCCGTTTTCTTCCCGTACGGGGTGTGAAACAAATGGACGCAGCTCATCTGAAACCTAAATTGCATAGTCGGCATCAACAACTGATAGACGTGCGATCACCTTTAGAGTTTCAAACAAATCATATAAAAGGCTTTCAAAATATCCCCTTACCACAGTTAAAGAATCGAGCGCATGAGCTTGAGAAAGACAAAGAAGTGTATGTGATCTGCCAAAGTGGGATGAGAAGTATGCAGGCGGCTAAATTGTTAAAAAAACAGGGATTTACCCACATTACGAATATCAGGGGTGGCATGAATGCTTGGCGATTATAGGTATCAATAGGCTTTGCAATATACCCCCACCCCTATAAAAGGAGGAAAAACAATGCAGCAACCAACAGCAATTCTAGATGCAAAAGGATTGGCATGCCCAATGCCCATTGTCAAAACAAAAAAACAAATGAATGAGCTCTTGCCAGGAGATGTGCTTGAAGTGCAAGCAACTGACAAAGGCTCTACAGCGGATTTAGCAGCTTGGTCAAAAAGCGCCGGTCATGAATTTTTAGGAACAAAAGTAGAAGGACAGGTGCTTCATCATTTGATTCGTAAAGGCGGAACGAAACAGGAGGAGGAGCAGTCAATGATTTCGGAAATGTCGTTGAACATGTTTCAACAGAAGGTAAAAGAAGATCAGTCATTGTTTATTTTAGATGTACGAGAGCCAGATGAATATGAAGCGGGCCATATTCCAGGAGCTGTTCACATTCCTCTTGGCGAGGTGGAACAACGTGCTGAAGAATTGAACCGAGAGACGCTCATTTACCTCATCTGTCATTCAGGCAGAAGAAGTGAATTAGCCGCTCAAAAGTTAAAAGAAAAAGGATTCCATCAATTGATCAATGTAGTGCCAGGCATGAACAGCTGGACAGGAGAGATTGAAAAATAGGAGCTGAATGAAACGATGACTGTAAAAGCAATGACAGCAGAACAGTTAACAAAAAAGATCATCAACAAAGAGCCGATCTTTTTGTTGGATGTACGAAACGAATCAGATGTGCAGGACTGGAAAATTGAAGGGAAAGCCGTTGAATATTTAAATGTGCCTTACTTTGAACTTCTTGATGGCGTAGAGGATATGGTGGAGAACATACCGGATGACATAGATGTACTGGTCGTTTGTGCGAAAGAGGGCTCTTCTATTATGGTGGCAGAGATGCTGTCAGAGGCAGGCAGAACGGTCCATTATTTGCAAGGCGGCATGAAGGCATGGGGTGAGCATTTAGAGCCAGTGAAGATCGGTGATTTAACTGGCGGTGGAGAGTTGTACCAATTTGTGCGAATGGGCAAGGGGTGCTTGTCCTATATGATCATGTCGAATGGAGAAGCTGCGATTATTGATGCAGCTAGAATGACGGAGGTCTATACGCGATTTGCTAAAAAGCATCATGTCACAGTAACGCATGTGTTTGATACGCACCTTCATGCGGACCATATATCTGGCGGGAAAAAGCTGGCTGAACAGACTGGGGCCACCTATTGGCTACCGCCAAAAGACGCCGAAGAGGTGACATTTGATTACAATCACCTTGAAGAAGGGCAGCGTGTGACGATTGGAGCGGCGGAGATTGATATTCACGCCCTTTATTCACCGGGCCATACGATTGGTTCAACCTCTTTTATCGTAGACGACCGTTTTCTCCTTTCAGGTGATATTTTGTTCATTGATTCGATCGGACGACCTGATCTAGCCGGTATGGCGGAGGACTGGGTAGGTGATTTGAGGGAAACCCTTTATACACGATATACGGCGCTTTCGGCAGAATTGATTGTGCTGCCTGCACATTTTATGATCGTGGCTGAGCTTAATGAAAACGGGAGCGTTTGGAAGGAGCTAGGCGCTTTGTTTGAAGAAAATCACGGGCTGAACATTGAAGATGAAGACGTATTTAGACAAATGGTCACGCAGGATCTCCCTGCACAGCCAAACGCTTATCAAGACATTCGGTCTACCAATATGGGGAAGCTGCATCCAGACGAGGAAGCACAGCGAGACATGGAAATTGGTCCAAACCGTTGTGCGATTCGATAATGTTCAATAGAATAAAGAAGCGAGGGATGATCAGATGACATCAGATCACATTTTAGACGTAACCGGGCTTGCATGCCCGATGCCGATTATTCGGACGAAGAAAAAAATGAACGACTTGGCAGAAGGTCAAGTATTAGAAATACATGCAACAGATAAAGGGGCCAAAGCTGATTTGGCTGCATGGGCTAAGTCAAGCGGACATGAATTGATCACACAGACAGATGAAGGGCATGTGCTGAAGTTCTGGGTGAGAAAAGGGTCCTAAAGGGGAGAGGGGTATCTATGAGGGAGCCCCTTTTCCTTTTGCAAAGGAGGAGACCAGCGTGGATTTTGCGTTTTTCATTACTTTATTTATCATCGGATTTATTGGTTCCTTCTTATCAGGAATGGTCGGAATAGGAGGATCAGTGATCAACTATCCCATGCTGCTTTATATCCCGCCTCTAGTCGGAGTGATGGCATTATCGGCACACGAGGTTTCAGGGATTGGTGCCATTCAAGTCCTATTTTCGACACTCGGCGGTGTACTGGCGTATCGAAAAAGCGGATTTTTACATCGACCATTGATTTTATATATGGGGAGCAGTATATTGGCAGGGAGTTTATTAGGCAGCTATTTATCACATTTCCTTCCAGAGAAAGGCATCAATGTAGTCTATGGTCTTCTTGCCATTGTCGCTGTCATTTTAATGCTTGTTCCGAAAAAAGGTCAGCGGGCAGAAGCGGATGGAGAGGTGACCTTTCATAAAGGACTGGCGGCTGGTATTGCCTTTGTGATTGGAAGTGTATCGGGTGTATTAGGTGCAGGCGGTGCCTTTATTTTAGTGCCGGTGATGCTATCGATTCTCAAAATCCCTGTGCGGATGACGATTGCCTCGTCTCTGGCGATTACGTTTCTCTCTGCGATCGGCGCATCTGCTGGGAAAGTGCTGACGGGTCAAGTCATGTTCATGCCTGCTCTTGTCTTAATGGCGGCCAGTTTAATTGCTGCGCCGATTGGGGCGAAAATTGGTCAGAAAATCAATGCCGTTTATTTGCAATGGGCACTTGCCGTGATGATTACAGCCACAGCGATCAAAATCTGGGTAGATTTATTATAAGAAAAAGACCAACAACTGAGAGCAAGGGCTCTTTTCCATGTGTTGGTCTTTTTTATTTCATGTCATCGTGCTCGATATACGTTTCAAGTGCAGGGTGGTACTCTTTTTGATAATGAAGATTGGGGCATGTTTTCACGACTTTGCCTTGCAAGGCATTGGACTTCGAGACATCTAATGCTGTTTTACATTTTGGACAGCGTTCGTTAAAAATTGAGAGCCAGCGCTTCATAGATCACCACTCCAGTTAAAGTCTTAAAAACCGATTATATTAATATGAATTATAGGGGATTGTGTGAATGAGGTCAATGGATATTTGGCTCTTTTTAACAAAAAAGAAGCATCGTATAAGATGCTTCAGCGTGTAGACAAACCCCTGTATTATTTGTAAAAAATTTGAAATATGATTAGTAGGCTTTTGCCCAGAACACCATATCAGAAGCAGGTTTCCCGCAGCAGACACATGTGTCAGAAACGGATTCTTGTTCAAACGGGATACAGCGTGATGTCGCCCCTGTTCTCTCTTTGATGTCGTTTTCACAGTCTTCATCGCCGCACCACATGGCTTTGATCAACCTGTTTTCTTCGGAAAGAAGCTGCTCGATGTCTTCGATTGTGTGGGCGTTTGATGTTTTTTCATGTAATCGTTCTTTTGCTTTTTCGTACATCGTCTGCTGAATGTCTTCAAGCGTGGACGTGATGGCTTGTTCAAGTGCATCTAACGTGATGGCTTGCTTTTCACCTGTGTCTCGTCTTGCGAGCATGACTTGGCCTTTTTCCATATCCTTTGGTCCTACTTCTACGCGTAATGGGATGCCCTGCATTTCGCATTCGTTGAATTTCCAGCCAGGCTGTTTATCACTTGCATCGATGTCAGCTCGTGCGATGCGCGCGAGTCGATCCTTTAATTCATAGGCATGATCGAGGACACCTTCTTTATGGGAAGCAATTGGCACAACACGTACTTGGGTTGGCGCAATGTTTGGCGGCAGGACTAGTCCTCTGTCATCGCCATGCACCATGATCATAGCGCCAATGATTCTTGTGGTGAAGCCCCATGATGTTTGCTGGACATGCTCTAATTTTCCTTCTCGATTTAAAAATTCAATGCCAAACGCCTTGGCAAATCCGTTGCCGAAGAAGTGAGAAGTGGCGGTTTGCAGGGCTTTTCCGTCATGCATCAAGCTTTCAACCGTATAGGTGAAGCGGGCGCCAGCGAATTTTTCTTTCTCTGTTTTTCTTCCTTTAATGACAGGGATCGCTAGAAGCTCTTCACAAATAGACGCATAGACATGGAGCATTTTTTCTGTTTCTTCAATCGCTTCTTGCTCAGTCTCGTGACAAGTGTGCCCTTCCTGCCAGAGGAATTCAAGGGTTCTAAGAAATGGACGTGTTGTCTTTTCCCAGCGGACGACATTGGCCCATTGGTTATATAGCTTTGGTAAATCGCGATAGGAATGAATGA
The DNA here is from genome assembly GCF_019091365.1 of Bacillus sp. GbtcB10. Taxonomy (NCBI): domain Bacteria; kingdom Bacillati; phylum Bacillota; class Bacilli; order Caryophanales; family Bacillaceae; genus Bacillus; species Bacillus sp. GbtcB10. The sequence goes on along the minus strand of NZ_JAGXJP010000005.1, from coordinate 147,774 downwards.
TGTTTTTATAATGCTCGGCGAACAGCACCTCGGATGTTGGTCTGACGCAGAGTCTTTCTTGTAATTCCGAATCACCGCCATGTGTCACCCACGCTACTTCAGGAGCAAAGCCTTCGATATGATCTTTTTCCTGCTGGAGAAGGCTTTCTGGGATAAAGAGCGGCATATAGACATTCTCGTGACCCGTTTCTTTGATTTGACGATCAAGTTCGTCGCGAATATTCTCCCAAATTTTAAAACCGTATGGCTGAATAATCATACTGCCTCTAACGCTTGAATAATCGACGAGACGCGCCTTTGTGACAACATCTGTATACCACTGGGCAAAGTCGTCTTCCATGCTTATAATTTTCTCAACAAATTGTTTCTTTGACATCGTCTTTTTCCTCCTTTTAAAAAAACAAAAAAGCTGTGCTTTAAGTTAGGGACCATTCCTGGTGGTACCACCCTAATTTAAAGCACAGCTTTACACTCGATCATGATAACGGTATGAACCGCTGTATGAAACAGAACTAAATCGGCAGGTTCACTTGAAGATGTCAGTAGGAACTTCTCAGCACCGTTCCCTCTCTGGTAAAGATCGATTCAAGCTACTATTCCAGATCTACGTTGATCCTTGTTCGTTGATTTTTCATCAGTTTACCTGTAAATGGGGGAGAAAGCAAGTTGGTCCGCAAGTTCATTTCATGCCCTTCTGAGGTCGTTTATGTCGCTGAGCCATTGGCAGACATTTTCTGTTTTTGCAGCTTGCACGTTATGGAAGGCTATGCTAATATATTTGAAGAAAAAAATAGACTTGTATAACCTCAATAATATGGTTTGAGGGTTTCTACCAGGATCCGATAAATCCTGATTACAAAAGCGCGCTTTCCTTTTTTGTAATCAGGGTTTTTTTGTTTGTCTGCACCCTGTATCAAAAGTGAAAGCCATGATATAGAGAAGGGATGTTAGACATGAACTGGAGAGTTTATTTATTAGCTGTTTCTACTTTTGCGGTTGGATTAGTTGAGCTTGTGGTCGGGGGCATTTTGCCAAGTTTAGCAGAGGATCTCAATGTGTCTCTTGCGACAGCTGGGCAGCTGATCACGGTATTTGCGATTGTGTATGCTATTTCAGCACCGGTGCTACTGACCGTCACAGCCAAAATCGAACGAAAGCGTCTTTATTTAATCGCATTATTGGTCTTTACATTAGGCAATGTATTCACATATTTTAGTTCCACCTTTACCCTTGTCATGATCTCTAGGGTCTTGATTGCCATGAGTACAGCGCTTGTTGTGGTACTATCATTGACGATTACCGCCAAGCTGGTGGAACCAGCGCATCGAGCGAAAGCATTAGGTCTGATTTTTATTGGGATTAGCTCATCACTTGTTCTCGGTGTACCGATCGGTATTTTTATTACAGAGAGCTTTGGCTGGAGAGTGATGTTTTTAGGAATCAGTATTCTGTCAGCCATATCTATGGTACTCATTTATTTTCTATTGGAGAAAATGCCTGTTGAAAAAGTCACGCCGCTTAAAGAACAAATTCGTTCTTTAGGGCATCCGAAAATTTTCAGTGCACATTTGATTAGTTTGTTCATGCTTGCTGGTCATTATATGCTGTATTCTTATTTCACGCCATTTCTGATGGAAGTTCTGCATATGACTCCGTTTTGGATTAGTATTTGTTATTTGGTCTTCGGACTTGCGTCGATTGGCGGGAATGGGTTTGGCGGCTGGCTGAGTGACAAACTAGGATCAGGAAAAGCCATTTTGCTTGTGACCATGGCGTTTGCCATTGTGATGTTTATCCTTCCTTATACAGCGGGAGTGTTTATGCTCTTTATGGTGATGGTTGTCCTATGGGGTGCTCTTAGCTGGGCACTGACACCTGCTTTGCAGAGCTATTTGATTCAAACAGACCCTGTGACATCTGATATTCAGCAAAGTTTAAATACATCCGCTTTGCAAATTGGGATTTCCATTGGATCAGCAGTGGGTGGCGTCATGTTTACAATGACCGGTTCATCTGTTGATTTGGCTAAATTCGGTGCTGTTTTTGTGCTGATTGCCTTTAGCTGTGCAGTGATTTCATTAAAGAGACCGCCGCTTTATATGGATCGTCAGCATCATGCTGAATAGAAGAGAATTAGATCGTTTAGCTGCCTCATCATAGGCAGCTTTTTATTTTTTGAAAACCACACCTTCACTTTTACCAGTAATGACTTCTTCTCCATGCTGATTGATATACCGGGAAAAAAGGTGGACACGATGGTATTTTTCAAGGGGTTCTACCTTGGTGACGGCCATCTGACAGGTAATGGTGTCACCTGTATAAACAGGGCGTATGAAGGTACATGTCATCTCTTGACCGATAAAATGAAACTGCCCGCCAAGCTTCGTGGCTAGACTTGCTGTGAGAAAGCCGTGTACCATGAGCCTGCCTTGATCATCTAGCTCGATATGATGTTTGCCAAGATCACCTGTCATCTCGCCAAATTGGATCACATCTTCATGCGTATAGGTTTTGCTTGTTTGAAATTGATCGCCTGGTTGAACCATCTGTTTTTCAGCTCCTTTTTTTAAATGTACCAAAGGAGTGAATGAATGTACATTCATTTTTATGGTGAGATGTTGGAGGCAAAGAAGAGACAGGCTACCTTTCTTTGCCCTTGATAAGTCAGGAAAAATGTCATCTTCTATTCAAAAACAACCATTTCTCCAATTGGATGAAATCCGGCACGCTGATAGATATGTTTGCCGTCATTTGAGGCTTGTAACATCACACACTTTTGTTTGTTATCTGTCTGGGTCAGAAGGTAATGAAACATGTCACTGCCAAGTCCTCTTCCGCGGTGTTCTGCCTTTGTGATGACATCATAAATACCGTAGCTGTCTGCTGTTTCAATCAATAAGCCCGTTGTGACCGGTTTGTTGAGTTCATATCCAACGAACATGCGGGTACTCGGGTGTAATCGTTCAATCGAAAAGCGCTGGAAATAGCTGTTTAAAGCGATTTCCTCAGGTGATCCTTCGAAAAGTTCGATAAATAAATGTTGATAATCGAGAAAAGTTTGATCGTCAGTCACTTCCTTGATCGTAAGCGATTGAGAGGTCCTTTGATCGATGTCGTTTGTATGTTCAAGCATCATGATGGTATTGCGTTCCACTTCTTGAAGCCCATATTTCTGCATGATATTCGACCAATCTGGGTGGAGCAGGCTTTGAGTGATCCATGTGCTGAATGCTAGCTGCTGTTGCTGCATTTGTTCGATGGCAGCTTCCACTTTTTGTTGATCTTGTATGTGCGCTGAAATGGGTAATAACAAATTGAACGTGTCAGTTGATATATGCGTGTTTGATAGAACGAAATCCTCCGTTGATAGGAACGATCCGTTGACAACAGAAGTAAACAAATTTATTTTTTCTTCTAACTGGCGAATGGCCATTTGCTGCTCTGTTTTCATTCTCTCACCTTCTTTTTTTGATTGAGGGGTACCTATCATAAATAATAGCAAAGAAAAGGAAATTGTGCCGTCTCTTGTAATCTAGTAAAAAAGTTCTTTTATTTATCAGGTCTGATGACCCATTCTTTTCATCATCCCCACATTTCTTTTGACTCCTTTATTGATTATTAGTACCATTTTATTAACCAGTTAAGAGTGGAGGTTCAGATGGAAACAAACGAGCAGATTGTCTTAAAAGCGATTCAAGATTTGATTATGCATAGGGAAAAGAAACGGAACGATCCAACAGATCCACTGATTACCACGACTGATACACTCAAGCAAGATTGGACACTTACACAGCTTCATATTTTATCTATGATTCAAGCAAACCCTAACGAATCCAATAATACATTTCTTTCACAACAACTAAAACTATCAAAACCAGCTATTACAAAGGCTGTGAAAAAGCTCATCGAAAAAGGTATGGTCGACTATCGCCACCGGCAAGGTGACAAGAAATCCGTCTATTATTCACTCACAGAGGAAGGCACACAGCTTGCGGCACTGCATGATGAACTTCATGAACAGGCAGTCTCCTCCTATTTAGAATTCCTCCATGAATTTAATGAAGACGAACTACAGGTTATTGAGCGCTTCTTAAAGGCTTGGAAGGAAAAGATATAAATAACGGACCGAAAGCTTTCTATAAACTAGATGCTTTCGGTTTTTTTATGGTAAAATTAACATATATTGACGTTATTCGTGATGATGATTGAGGGAGGAAGCCGTGTTGGTGAAAGAGATAATGGAAAATTTCAAAAAATCTATTTTTATCATGCCGTTCGTCGGATTGTTTGTCAGCTTGCTATTATTTGTTTATTTTTTTGGAGTGACAGGAGTTGAAGGGTCCATGTGGGCGGCTGTTTTGTATTGTGCTCTGCCCTTTCTGATGTACACGATACTCTGTTTGCCTTTATGGATTTATTTTAAAGTCAGCAAAAAACGTTCAATACATAGAAATGAGGAACATACATGATCGTTGTCAGCGCTTGTCTTGCGGGATTAAAGGTCCGTTATAATGGCAGCCATCGATTAGATCAACGTATCGAGGAGCTTGTGCAGGAAGGAAAGGCGGTAACAGTTTGCCCTGAGCTGCTTGGCGGTTTCTCTACACCAAGACCTCCCGCAGAAATTATTGGTGGAGATGGTCATGATGTCTTACGAGGGCAGGCTTCTGTAGTTGATGTTCATGGAACAGATGTGACAGAGATGTATGTAAAAGGTGCACAAGACACGCTTAAGCAGGTTCAGACTCTTGGCGCAACATCCGTCGTGTTAAAAGAGTACAGCCCTTCTTGCGGAAGCCGGATGATCTATCGGGGAGAGTTTAACGGTAAGACAAAGGCTGGGGACGGTGTGACGTCTGCCTTGCTGAAACAGCATGGGATTCAAGTATTCTCTGAGGAGGATGATTGGACCTCGCTGTTTGTATAGGGATAAGTAGAAATCTATTTAATATAAAAACAAATATATTCACATAAAAATTTTGTGTTGTTAGTATGGGACAAAATGAAATTAGGTCATAGTAGCCCTTGCATGGTCTATTTTCATGCATGATCTTTCGCACATTCGGGTATAGTGCATGGTAAGCAAAAATGAAGCGGAGGTTTGTTTGATGAGTGGATTAACAGATACAGTCACATTAGCAAACGGAGTGAAAATGCCGAAGCTTGGCTTTGGTGTATGGCAAGTAAAAGATGGGGATGAGGCTGTAAATGCAGTCAAAGACGCACTTGAAGCTGGCTATCGCAGTATAGATACAGCAGCGGCCTATCAAAATGAAGAAGGTGTTGGCAAAGCCATTCAGCAATCAGGCATCTCTCGCGATGAGCTGTTCATTACGACAAAAGTGTGGAATAGTGATCAAGGATATGAGTCAACGCTTGAAGCCTTTGAAACGAGTATGAACAAACTAGGTCTGGATGTATTGGATCTTTATTTAATCCATTGGCCGGTTGAAGGCAAATATAAAGAAACGTGGAAGGCGCTAGAAAAGCTTTATAAGGATGGCCGCGTGAAAGCCATTGGCGTGTGTAACTTCCATCAGCACCATCTAGAAGATTTATTAGAAGAGGCAGAAGTGGTACCAATGGTCAATCAAATTGAGCTGCATCCGAAGCTGACGCAGGAGCCTTTACGTGACTACTGCAAGGCAAAAGGCATTCATGTAGAAGCATGGTCGCCATTAGGCAGCGGAAAACTTCTTAACCATCCGGTGCTTCAAGATATTGCGAAAAAACATGAGAAGTCAGTGGCGCAAGTCATTCTTCGCTGGGATTTGCAGCATGGCATTATCACCATTCCGAAATCTGTGACGAAGAGCCGAATCATCGAAAACACAAACGTATTTGATTTCGAGTTGTCCGCCCATGAAATGAGTGTCATTGATCAGCTCAATGAAGATGAGCGCACGGGTCCAGACCCAGATAACTTCGATTTTTAATAGAAAGAAAGCACAGGCGGGATGCCTGTGCTTTTTATTTGCCCGTATGTTCAGACCGTTTTTTGAGGCTGATAGGTCTCAATGATTTGAATGGCGTCGACAATTTGCTCTTTCGTATAGTCTCCAATCAAACAAAAGGTTTCATTTTTACGTGCAGCATGGTTTGCCACTGTATGTGCTGCTTCCTCTAGCTGAGCTGTGATGCCAAGATCACGCATCGTTCTAGGTAATCCGAGTGTTTGATAGAGCTCAAGTAATTCTTCTACTTCCGTCATACGGTTTTCTGCGGCAAGCTGGACGAGAATGCCATAGGCCACTTTTTGTCCATGTAACACATGATGTGTTTCATCAATAAATGTTAATCCATTATGAACAGCATGGGCTCCTGCCATTCTGCCATAACGTCCTCCATAGCCGCCGACTGTTCCGGCTAACGTAATGATCGTATCTATTACATCTGCAAAGGCTTGAGAAAGCTGACCTGTTTTTAAGCTGCTAACGGCTTCTTCACTATGAGTCAGAAGAATGTCACGAACGTACACTGCCTGCTTTAATGCAGCATGTACCATGAGCGGCAAGGTGCCTTTTGTGTTACGAATAATGGCTTCCGCTTCATACCATTTTGCCAGCGTATCCCCAATTCCGCTTTGGAGATAGGAAAGAGGAGATGAAAGCAAAAAAGTATGATCAATTAACGTGAGATAGCTGGACCGCTGATGATAGTCGACCCTCATGAAATTTCCCTTGTCATCATAAATGACACTGAGCGGTGTAGAAGCCGCACATGTCCCAGGAATCGTCGGCACCATAATCACTTCAATTTGGAGAGCGTCGGCAACAGACTTCGCTGTATCTAAAATCGTGCCGCCACCGATCCCTATGATCACGTCTGAACTCTTGAGTTCTTCCGCAATTCGTGTAATCGCATTTGGTGAACTGTAACCTTTATGCTGAACAACAGGCCATTCGGATGGAAGCTTTGTGTACTGTGAAAAGGCTTGATATGAGTCATATCCTGTCACTATAGCTGGTGACTGAAAGGGAGTAACAAGTGACTCGATTTCATGATAAATCCCCTTTTGAGAAATAAACTGGTTAGGACCACTTCTGACGATCTCTTCTGGCTGGATCATGGACTTATGCTCCTTTACGAAATCATATAGTTCTTAAATCATCTCATTTTACAGAAAGTTCTGTCAAATAATCGAACAATATGAGACCATAGACCCTTCCGTTTTATGGAATTGAACTGCTGACGTTGCCTTAAGGTATGTATTTCCTGTATGATATAAAATGGTATGTTTTGATTAAATTTAAGAGGTGTTTATATATATGGAAAAACAATATCGTGTATTACTTTACTATCAATATGTCCCCATTGAGGATCCAGAAACGTTTACAGCAGAGCATCTAGCATTCTGTAAGGAACTTGGTTTGTTAGGTCGTATTCTTGTTTCATCTGAAGGCATAAACGGAACCGTTTCTGGTACCATTGAGCAGACGGACAAGTACATGCAAGCATTGAAAGAAGATCCACGCTTTGCGTCCATGCCAATTAAAATTGACGAAGCAGATGGTCATGCGTTTAAGAAAATGCACGTCCGTCATCGAAATGAATTGGTGAATTTAAGTCTTGAAGATGATGTGAATCCGCTAGAATTAACGGGGAAACATCTCAGCCCAGTTGAATTTTACGAGCAAATGCAATCACCTGATACGGTCGTGATTGATGCACGTAATGATTATGAGTTTGATGTCGGTCACTTCAGAGGTGCTGTGCGCCCTGACATTGAGACATTCCGTGAATTGCCTGAGTGGATTCGTGACAACAAAGAGATTCTTGAAGGGAAAAAAATTCTGACGTATTGCACAGGCGGCGTACGCTGTGAGAAATTCTCAGGATGGTTAAAGCGTGAAGGCTTTGAAGATGTATCCCAGCTTGACGGTGGAATTGTCACGTACGGAAAAGACCCGGAAGTTCAAGGAAAGCTATGGGACGGTCAATGTTATGTGTTTGATAACCGCCTAACGGTTCCAGTCAATCAAACAGAGCACGTCGTGGTAGGAAAAGATTTCTTCACTGGCGAACCTTGCGAGCGTTATGTGAACTGCGCGAACCCTGCATGTAACCGCAAAATGATTGCAACAGAAGAAAGCGAGCATAAATATATGCGCAGCTGCAGCCATGAATGCCGCACAAGCGAACGTAACCTTTATGTAAAACAGCACAATTTATCTGAAGAAGAAGTTCAAGAAAGACTAGCTGTCATTGAAAAAGAACAAGCAATCTCACAAGGATAAGAGGGTTTCCCTTTTATCCTTTTTTCTTTGAATGATACGTGTTCAAAGGGAAGAGGAAGTCATTTCCTCTTTCTTTTTTGTTTTGTTTTTTTCAAAATAAGGGTAAAGGTAGTTAATCAGTCTAATAGATTGAACAGTTGAAAAAGCGCTTTCTTTTGAAATAAGCATGTTCGACTATTTCAGAAAATGGAGAATTGAGAGATAATATAACGGGCAAAAAAATGAACAAAGATAAAAGTTCAGATCAGAAAGTATTTGCCAATGGAATGAAAGGTGAGCTGCTATAAAAGAAAGGCGCTTGCTCGACACATGCTCTGTATTTTAATCGAAAGGTGTTATGAACATGAATCATTTGCATCGTAGGATGGGAACTTTCGCTTTAATGATGGTAGGTCTTGGCTCAATCATTGGTTCAGGATGGCTCTTTGGTGCGTGGCGGGCTGCTCAAATCGCCGGCCCTGCTGCTATTTTGTCATGGTTGATCGGGATGGTTGTTATTTTATTTATCGCATTGTCTTATAGTGAACTCGGGTCGATGTTTCCAGAGGCAGGCGGAATGGTCAAATATACGCAATATTCACATGGCTCTTTTATTGGATTTATCGCCGCTTGGGCAAACTGGATCGCCATTGTCTCAGTGATTCCTGTTGAGGCAGTGGCTTCCGTTCAATACATGAGCTCATGGCCTTGGGAGTGGGCAAAGTGGACAAGCCATTTGGTCACAAAAGGGGTTTTGACGACCGAGGGGCTCATGGTGGCAAGTGTGCTGCTGGTGATTTATTTTCTGCTCAATTATTGGACAGTTGGGTTGTTTTCAAAGGCGAATACATTCATTACGGTTTTTAAAATCGTCATTCCAGGATTAACAATTGGTGCGCTCTTATTCGTAGGTTTTCATAGTGAGAATTTTACTTCTGGAACAAGTATTGCGCCGAACGGCTGGGCGAGTGTGCTCACAGCAGTGGCAACATCAGGGATTGTGTTTGCTTTTAATGGCTTCCAAAGCCCGATTAATATGGCAGGAGAAGCGAAAAATCCAGGGCGTTCGATTCCAATCGCCATTGTTGGATCGATTTTGATTGCAACGGTCATTTATGTGCTGCTGCAAATCGCTTTTATTGGCGCTGTCGATCCATCAATGATTGTGAATGGCTGGGGGCATTTGAATTTCAACTCGCCATTTGCTGACCTTGCCATTGCGCTAGGAATCAACTGGCTTGTCCTCATTTTATATGCAGATGCGTTCGTTTCTCCTTCTGGAACAGGGATTACGTATACGGCGACGACGTCTCGTATGATTTATGGGATGGAAAAAAACAAGTACATGCCGAGTGTACTTGGCCGTCTGCACCCAATTTACGGTGTGCCTCGTCCAGCGATGTTTTTTAACTTAGGCGTATCGTTTATCTTTCTGTTTTTGTTTAGAGGATGGGGGGTTCTCGCTGAAATTATCTCTGTGGCGACCCTGATTTCCTATTTGACAGGACCTGTGACAGTCATGACTCTGAGAAAGACGGGAACAGATTTATATCGTCCATTGCGGATTAAAGGGCTCAGCATCATTGCTCCGCTTGGTTTTGTCTTTGCATCATTGACACTGTACTGGGCGAGATGGCCGCTGACGGGTCAGGTGTTGTTCATTATTCTCATCGGTCTGCCAATCTATTTTTACTATCAAGCAAAAGCGAAGTGGAAGGGCTTTGGCCGTCACTTTAAAGCAGGTGCTTGGATGGTTGTGTATTTGCTTGTGATGATGACGATTTCCTGTCTCGGTAGTGATAAATTTGGCGGGTATAACGTCATTCATTATGGCTGGGATATGGCACTTATTGCAGTTGTGGCGTTGTTATTTTATATGTGGGCACTCAAAAGTGGATTTGAAACAGAGTTTTTAGAAGATGCGAAAAAAATCAACGATGAACTGCGTGCTTCTCAGAAAGAAGCCGCCTCATCTAAGGAATAATGGAAGGGCTGCCTGAATACTGAGGGCAGCCTTTTTATTTGGATGGATGATCCATGACATGCTGCTTTAGCCAGGTGGTAACGCCGTGTAGAACGGTGGCTGTCACAAGACAGATAAGCGCATATCTCCATAGCTGATCTAAGCCTTGTCCACTAAGCCAAAAAACAATACCTAGAATAAAGAGAGTCAGAATGAACATGAATAAAAAAGATGCTGACCAGAAAAAAGCCTTCATCGAAGGTCACCTCCTCGGGGTATTGTATGCAGGCCTAGGGAGGATCAGACCAGCAAGAAAGAAGTAAAAATATCGTGAAATCTATTTCAAAAGTCAGATAAAAACGCCAAGTGATTTGACAGTTGTGTTAAGATGAGAGCATATTTTGAGTGTAGATGGCTGGTTATAGACGGAGGTGTTTGGAGATGCAGATTCAAAAGGTTCTAAACAATAATGTCATTAGTGTGATAGATGAACAAGGAAAAGAAATCGTCGTCATGGGCAGAGGCATCGCTTTTCAAAGACGTCCCGGCGATCCGGTGGACGAGGCGTTAATTGATAAAGTGTTCCGCTTAGAGGATCATTCCGTACATGAGCGGATGAAAATGCTGCTTCAAGAGGTTCCGTATGATGTCGTCAAGGTGACCGAGGAAATGATCCAATACGCACATACAAAGCTGAACCGAAGATTAAACGAAAGTCTGCATGTATCGCTGGCAGACCATATTCATTACGCCATCGAACGATTAAAGAAAAACCACTTGATTGAGAATTCGCTGATTTGGGAGATTAAACGTTTATACAAAGATGAATTTCTCGTGGCGAAGGAATGCCTTGAGATGATTGAAGATCGTCTTCATATTGAACTGCCTGAAGATGAAGCGGGCTTTATTGCCATGCATATCATTAATGCAGAGCTCAATGAAGACATGAATACAACGGTCAATATCACGAAAGAAGTGAATGCCATACTGACCATTGTGAAATATCATCTGAACATGGAATTTGATGAAGACTCGCTCAACTTTTATCGTTTTCTCACACATTTACGCTTTTTCGTACAGCGTCTCATCAATGAAACGTTACTCGTCAGTGAAGATCAAGATTTATATCAGCTGATTAAAGTGAAATATCCGAAGGCGTACGATTGCGCAAAGAAAATCGCGGAATATGTGTATCAAACGTATCATCGCGACCTGACATCAGAGGAAATGCTCTATCTATCGATTCATTTGAATCGACTCATCAAACGAGAAAAATAAAGATAGAATTTTAAAAGAAAGCGTTGACATCATAAAAAGTGAGTGGTACTATTTGCTCATAAACATAAAAGAATACGGTTTCACAATGATCGTCTTAGAGGATTGTGACTGTTCGGCAGGCAAAACCTAAACGTTCACTGAAAAAGCGCAATAGCAAGTTGCGACTATTTTTGGTGCCCGTTTAGGTTTTTATTTTGCCTAAAAACGTATTTTTTTGAAAAAAAGGGGGTTTTTGTATGAGTCATCGTCAATTAGCAGAAGACATTATCAAACATATCGGGACAGAGAAAAATGTTCATTCATTGGTTCACTGTGCCACAAGACTTCGCTTCACATTAAATGACAGATCAAAAGCAGATAAAGCGGCCATTGAAAAATTAAATGGTGTGGTGACTGTCATGGAAAGCGGCGGCCAGTTTCAGGTGGTCATCGGCAACACCGTACCAGAGGTATATCGAGAGATTGGGGAGTTTACGAATCTATTAGAGGATTCCACTTCTTCATCTGCTAGATCAAGTGAAGAAAGTACAAGTCTTTTCGGAAAATTCGTCGACATTGTTTCTGGAATTTTCACACCGCTTCTAGGTGTCATGGCGGGTGCCGGTATTTTAAAAGGACTTCTAGGCATCTGTATTAATGCAAAATGGTTATCTCCTGAAGATACGTCGTATCAAATTTTATTTGCCGCATCAGACAGCTTGTTCTACTTCCTGCCGCTGCTGCTCGCATTCACTTCTGCTAGGAAGTTTAAAGCGAATCCATTTGTCGCTGTGACGATTGCAGGTGCACTGATCTACCCGACTATTCAAGAGCTCACAAAAGGCGGCGGAGATGTGTCGTTCTTCGGCATTCCGGTTGTCTTAATGTCTTATACATCAACGGTTATCCCGATTATTTTGGCAGTGTTTGTGATGGGATATATCGAACGTTTCTTTAACAAAGTCATTCATGAAAGTGTGAAAAACTTTATTACACCACTGATTTTACTGGTCACGGTCGTTCCACTGACACTGATCGTATTTGGACCATTTGGTGTGTATGCAGGGAATGGAATTGCAGCCGTCCTGCTGAAAGTATTCTCCTTTAGCCCTACACTTGCCGGTGCTTTAATTGCGATGGCATGGCAGGTTCTTGTCATCTTCGGTATCCATTGGGGGCTTGTGCCAGTCATTTTAAATAATATTGCGGTTCATGGAAAAGATCATATTAAGCCGGCCACTGCGCCAGCTGTATTTTCACAAGCCGGTGCTTCAATCGGTGTTATGCTGAAAACAAAGAACAAAAAGTTGAAATCATTGGCTGGATCGACAGCGGTTTCTGCTGTATTTGGAATTACAGAACCTGCTGTATACGGCGTCACACTTCGTTTGAAAAAACCATTTATTGCAGCGGTGATCTCTGCCGGTGTCGGTGGTGCCATTATCGGTTATTCACAAAGTATTGCGATCGCGTCTGGTCTTCCGAGTTTACTGACACTTCCGATCTTCTATGGTCAAGGATTTACAGGATTCTTAATCGGAATTTCCGTTTCATTTGTCCTTTCAATCGTCTTAACCTATTTGATTGGATTCAAAGATCCTGTGGATGAAGAAGAAGCTCCTGCAGCTAGTTCTGCACCAGCATCTGAAAATGAACATGGTGTCAAAGCAGCTCATGTGAAAAGTCCTTTATCTGGCGAAGTCATCAAGCTAGAAGAGGTGCAAGATAAAGCCTTCTCATCTGGCGCATTAGGTAAGGGCGCAGCCATTATTCCATCAGAAGGCAAGCTGTTTGCACCAGTAACTGGAGTCGTGACAACGGTATTCCCAACAGGACATGCATACGGTCTCACCTCTGAAAGTGGAGCAGAAGTACTCATTCATATTGGACTGGATACTGTACAACTTGGGGGCCGTCATTTTACGCCGAAGGTTGAGCAGGGCCAAACGATTACAGAAGGTGAACTGCTTGCGGAGTTTGATATTGAGGCCATTCAAGCAGCAGGTCTTTCTGTCACAACACCTGTGATTATTACCAATTCCGGTGAATTTAGCGATATCATTGAGACAGAAGAAAAACAAGTGACACCAGGACAATCATTTTTACACTTAGTTTAAGAAAGGGAGGACATAATCATGAGATATTCAACACTAGCACCATTTCCAAAAGACTTTTTCTGGGGCGGATCGACTTCCGCCTATCAAGTAGAAGGTGCATGGAACGAGGATGGCAAGGGACCTTCAGTCATTGATATGAGAGAAAGCTATCCTGAAGGAACAACTGATTTTAAGGTAGCCAGCGATCACTATCATCGATATAAAGAGGACGTGAAGATGTTTGCAGAAATGGGCTTGAAGGCTTATCGTTTCTCCATTGCATGGACACGTATCATTCCAGATGGAGATGGGGAGATCAATCAAAAGGGAATTGAATTCTACCATTCTCTCATTGATGAATTGCGACGCTATGACATTGAACCAATTGTGACGATGTATCACTTTGATTTACCTCATGCGCTTCAAGTGAAAGGCGGCTGGTCAAATCGTTCAACAGTCGATGCGTTTGAACGTTATGCGGAAGTTTTGTTCCAAGAGTATGGTGAGAAGGTAAAATATTGGCTGACGATTAATGAACAAAACATGATGATCTTACATGGATCAGCTCTAGGTACACTGGATCCAAATTTAGAAAATCCGAAAAAAGAACTATATCAGCAGAACCACCATATGCTTGTGGCACAGGCGAAAGCCATGACGCTTTGTCATCGTTTGCTGCCTGAGGCGAAAATCGGACCAGCGCCAAACATCGCCCTTATTTACCCGGCATCTCCAAAACCTGAGGATATCATTGCTGCGGCTAATTACAATGCGATCCGCAACTGGCTATATCTTGATATGGCGGTATTCGGTCGTTATAACAACCTTGCATGGGCATACATGAAGGAAAAGGACATTCTTCCTGTGATTGAAGAGGGAGATATGGATATTTTGAAAAGTGCAAAACCAGACTTCATTGCCTTTAACTACTACACATCTCAAACGGTTGAAGCGAGTAAAGGAGATGGCAATGATGAATTTGCCCGCGGCGGAGATCAGCATTTAAAATCTGGTGAAGATGGCGTCTACAAAGGCGGGAACAACCCGTTCTTAAGTAAAAATGCATTTGGCTGGGAGATTGACCCTACCGGTTTCCGATCAACGATGCGTGAGATTTACGATCGCTATCAGCTGCCTCTTATTATTACGGAAAACGGGCTAGGCGCTTTTGACAAGTTAGAAGCGGATGGATCGATTCAGGATGATTATCGAATTGATTATTTAGAAAAACATATTGAACAAATCAAATGGGCGATCACTGACGGTGTAGAGGTATTCGGGTACTGCCCGTGGTCAGCCATCGACTTAATCAGTACACACCAAGGCTGCTCAAAACGCTACGGTTTTATCTACGTCAATCGTGACGAATTTGATCTGAAAGACCTGAAGAGAATTCGGAAAAAGAGCTCTTATTGGTATGAAACATTGATCGAGCAAAATGGAGAGAACATCGGGAAGTAACAGGAAAAAGCCAGTCACCTTATTAGCGGGTGGCTGGCTTTTTTGTTCGTTTACTTTATTGGCAAGAGCATATTGTTCGAGTTGTTCTAAAATGTTAGTCTAATGATATATTGTAAAAATTGGTTGATTATCCATTATAAGAAAGAGGGTTATGTAGATGATGACGATCCTTTATTTGTTTTTCTTATTGTTCTTTCTTTTTTACGCTTTAAACTATATTGGTCAGAAATTAATTGCGAAGGAACACCCAATGAACCACGGATTGATTGTGACGCTGTCAGCAGTGGAAGGTATTCTTGTTTTTGTTCTTGTTGGAATCAATGAGAAATTTCCTTTTTTTTAAACGATCTTACTCTCTACTATCATTATACCCCGAATTTCATCTCATTTATAGACTGTTTTCCGTCCGCATCAGCCCGTATACTGTTATACGCAAGTCAAAAACGATAAGGGATGTGGCTGTATGAATGACAAGAAAGATGTTTTAGATCCTGGGCCGTTTTTTCATGGGACGAAAGCGGAATTGAAGATTGGGGACCTGCTTGAACCGTTGCATTTATCCAATTATCAGGATAAACAATCGAACCATATCTATTTTACTGGAACATTAAACGCAGCCAAATGGGGAGCTGAATTAGCCCGGTCTGATTCCAAAGAGAGAATTTATGTTGTAGAACCGACAGGCGAGTTTGAAGATGATCCGAATTTGACGGATCAAAAGTTTCCAGGGAATCCGACCCGTTCTTATCGATCGACATCCCCTTTGAAAATTGTCGCAGAATTAGGCGCTTGGGAAAGACATTCCGATGAAGAAATCAATCATATGCTGACGTCGTTAAAAAAGTTAAGGGAAGAAGGAAAAAATGTCATATACGATTGACTCGTATGTGAGGAATAGATGAATAAAAGGCCGTCCGATTTCACTTGGGCGGCCTTTTGTGCTATTGAAACAGGACATGCATCAGCTCATCAAATGTCTTTGCATGTGTCAAGGAATGAAGGCGGTCAGGACTGTCTAACAAATCGACAGCTTGTTCAAAAAATTGATTCATGCAGACAGCGTCATCTTTCTGAATGGCTAACAAGAAAATCAGAGATACTTGATCTCCCTGCCAATCAATTGGCTGTTTCAATCGTGCAATTGCCACGCAGGAGGTGCCTTCATTTGTGATGAGCGGGTGAGGCATCGCAATCCCCTTGCCAAGATAGGTCGACGACATTTGCTCCCGTTCCAGCACAGAGGAACGAAAAGAAGATGAAACAAGCTGATGCGCCTCCAGCCGGCTGCAAAGCGTATCTAATACCTCTTCTTTGCTTGAAAGGTTCACATCCAACAAGGTCAATCGTTCTTGGAAAAAAGCCATCAGCTCCTGCGAAGGGGCACCGTGTCCGTTTAACAGGTGAATGACCTCACTCACACGCTGGACATCATGATGTTCAAAAAAAGCATTCACTTGAATGATTGGTTTCCCCTTTGGTGCGAGAGGTACGGTTGTAATAATCACATCACATGGCAAAGTCGTGCTAAAAGCGTAATCCTGATAAGAATAAAGCTCAACAATCTCAAGCTCATGTTGAAAGGCCGCCTTCAATTTAATTTCAAGCAGCCGTGCCGTTCCTAGTCCAGACCCGCATACAATAATGGCCCTCTTTTTTTGTGAGGTGTCAAGATGACTTCTTTCAAATGAAGCAGCAATATGTAAGGCAACATATGCCGCCTCATCTTCATTTGGCGTCCGCACCAGCTGTAAGGCATTGAGTCCGCTGACAGCCAAATCAAACGGATAAGGATAAGAAGTTTTGATCTCATGCAAAAGCGGATTTTGTAAAGACACGCCGTATTGAATTCGATTTAATAATGGCTTCATATGCAGCATCAAATCTTGACGCAGGATATCGTCATCTACAAAACGATGACCGCTTGTTTTTTCAATGTGCTGGAGAAATCGTGTCACCGCCTGACGCACTTCTTCTGTCGTTTGGTGCTCATCGATTTCTTTCCACGTTTGATTCGCTAAGAGATGCATCACCAAGTAATCTGTTTCATCCTCTGATAAGGTGACGTGAAACGTGTCACTTATTTGATGAGTGATCTTTTGAGCGATTCTTGTTAACACTGGCGGTCTTTGTGTGTGAGTGGTACTGGCGGGTATCCGCTGTTTTTTTTGCGTTTGCTGAATGGCAATCGCTAAGTGAATCACTAAATTCTTTAGGGCAATATCTTTAATGAGCAGTGATTCTTGATATAGATTTGTCAGCACAATGGATCGAATGGTTTCAAGTGAAATGTCAGGGAAATGAAGCTGTTCCCGCTCAGTTATATGAGATAGGGCGGGTTCTTCTTCAAGCAGTAAGTCTGCGTAGCACGTCCTTTTTTGCAATTCGTCTCCGTCTACTTTTAAGCCAAATCCAGGCTTTGAGACAAGGGTCATACCGTAACGGGCTAACAGCTCCCGTCCTTTTTTTAAATCACTGCTGACCGTCATACGGCTGATGAACAATTCTTCTGCTAATTGATCAATTTTTAAGTAGTCTGATTGAAGCAATAATTTTCTCATCATAAATCGTATGCGCTCTTCTGGCATGACGGGTACGAGAGAGCGGGCAGGAAGCTTTTGCTGATGAAGCCAAAGCAGGAAAGCGTCTTGGTCACTTGTTAAGAGTGTATACCCTTTCCCGCGGATGGTCTTGATCATGGCTCCAGCTTGTGTTAACAGCTCGTTTGCTTCTTTGATTAAATTGCGGATGGAGCGGTCAGATAAGCGAAAAGAGGCAGTGAGCTCCTCCAGTTTCACGAACCCTTTCGTTTCAAATAGCCGCTGAATGAGCTGGTAGGTTCGAGTATCTGCCGTCATCATCATTGCGCCGCTCCTTGTTCCTTTAAGGCATCAGCTCCAAGGGCAATGGCTCCCATTAAACCAGATAATCCGTCAAAGGAAGGCTTTGTGACGATTTCATTTAATGGCTTTGGTAATTGTAAGTAACCATGAAGACGTTTGTCTGTTTCTTCAAGGATGAGCGGCAGCAAGGCCGGCTGTTTCATGACACCTCCACCAAATATAATGCGTTCTGGTGAAAGGGTGAGTAATAAATTTGCGGTCATTTGCCCGAGATAATAAGCTTGAAGTGACCAGGCTGGATGCTCCTCTGGCAGCATTTGTGCCAATGTATGATAGCGGCCTTCTATGGCAGGTCCAGATGCTAGTCCCTCTAAACAATCATGGTGGATCGAGCAGCAGCCTCCATAGGTGTCATGAGGGTGGCGCTGAACGGTGATATGTCCCATTTCTGGATGAAGCAGTCCGTGAATGAGGCGGTTTTCAATATAAGCACCGCCGCCGATTCCCGTCCCAACCGTGATGTAGATCAAGGAATTTGGTCTGTCTGTGTCAGTTGAAAAACGAGCTTCACCGAGCGCCGCACAGTTCACATCCGTATCAAGCTTCATAGGGAGACCGAGTGCTTGTTTTAAGGTTGAGAGTAATGGAAATTGGCGCCAAGCTGTTTTGGGTGTTTCGAGAATCGTTCCATAGCTGGGGCTGTGCTCTTTTACATCGACAGGCCCGAATGCGCCTATGCCAATCGCATCGACTGGATGCTCTGTAAAGTATTCGATCACTTGCCGGCATGTTTCTTCTGGGTTCCCTGTTGCAAAGGAAGTCATATGTTCAATCGTTCCGTCTGTTGTTCCGTAGCCGCAGACAAATTTTGTACCGCCTGCTTCGATGCCTCCAATTCGCATGATCAATGCCCTCCATTAAAGAGAGGCGGAATCCAAATGGATCCCGCCCCTACATGTTCATTTTTTCTTTACAATGTAGGTTTGTACCTGACAAGGTGTGAGCGGTTCAATGTGTAATGATCCATGTTGTGCTTTCAGTATATGTCCTTCAGGTGTTTCGCCTAAATTCGCTGTTTCTCCATGTTGTAGAGATGAACTATTGATTGAAGCGGCTGTTTGACGTGTTAAATATGGATTGAAGAGACGAATGACAATGCCTGTTCCATGCTCTTCTTTTTTCAAAGCGCTTAGAACGACCCCGTCTGTCTCAATGTCAAGCAGGCTATAAGTAGATTGTAAGTCTTCTTTTTCATCTCGGAAAGAGAAAATTAAACGACCGTTTAAAAAGTCTGCCCGCTCGTAGCACTGAACTGGGGTGGTGTAACGTTTAGCAAGCTGAGCCAAGTGTCCTTCACTCACCGCTTCTTGGCTATAGTGCATGCCAAAGGAGAATGATAGCGAACCTTGAAGCTGGGCGTCAGGTGTTTCCACGATTTTTTCTCCAGAAGCCCGGCCGGGACGGTAAAGAAGGTTTTCTTTCCCCATTTTTCCGAAACAGCGGAAGAGTGTGTAAGCAATGGTTGTGTAGCCCGCGCCTGTGATTTGGTATTCTCTGACGCAGTCCGTCAAAAGAGAGACACCATATGCTTCATTGCGAAGTGCAACAAATGATTGCATGGGTTCAATGGTAATCGGTTTTTCTTCCCAATGTTCATTGTTCCACCATTCTAGCTCTTGCGTCAGCTCCGTTGGACGTTCGATGGTGCCAAATTGTTGATCGCTGAGTGATACGTTTGATGCAATACCTGTATCAAAGAGTACCCGTAGACGGTGGTCTAGCGCATGGTTGTCCACATTCACATGAAAACGGATGACCGCTTCATCTTTATTTAAAGCCACCTTCGCTGTGATCGGGAGGGAAGTCGTCCCCTTTTGCTCCGAGCGTTCCTCTAAATCATATGGGACAGTCAATTGAAGCTTGATGGTGAGCTCTTCCTGTAAACTGCTTTTAGATACGGTAATGTCTGCTGATGAGATATCTTTAGATGATACATAAAGATCCTCACGCGGTGGTGAATAGTTATAAGAATCCCCATCATCTCCGTTGTCTTCAAAGATCATTTGCTCAGAGAACGTTCGTCCAGTCTGTTTATCCGTAATTTCTAATGACCCATTGTCATTTGCTGCAATGCGGTAAAACGTATTTTCAATGACACGACCTTCTGTTTTTTCCAAAATGGATTCACTAGATTCATCGAAAACCATGCTGACTTGTGTATAACCAACGGATGGCAAGTCGACTGCTTCAATGAGTAAAACAGCTTTCCAGACTTGCTTTGGCATGTACACCTCTTTGCTTGGGTTAAGTGAAATCTGCTGTGCTAAGACATAATCTGTCACATCGGTTTTGCTTTTGACTGTGTAGTGAAGAGTTCGTCCATCAGCGTCTTTTAGCGTAAATGGACGTTCTGTGATAAAGGTTTCGACTTCAATGACTTCAGAGCGCTTTGAAGGCAGTGTGTTAAATAAAGTGAACGTGATTTCTTGCTCAGTTTGCAGCCGGATGGCGATGAGACGCATGTGTAAGTCCACCAGATTCTCGGCGATTTCTTTTGCCTGCTTGTAGCGGAAGAAAACGTCTTGATTCGTCGTATCACTGTTACAGCCGCCAATGCTGTCATGCGCTGCATTTTCAAACATGAGGTACCAAATATCACGCACCGTGTCATGCGGATAGTCATGTCCGAGTGAATAGCTGATTGTAAGGATCGGCTCCATCACATTGACAAGATAGTTTTCAATTTGATTGTTTAAGATTTTCAAATCTGCTCTTGTTGAAAAAATAGACTTATGAATCCGCATATGCTTGGCATGAATGAGCTCTCCTTCTAATGTCTCAAAAGAAGTCCGCTCTTTTTTCACTGCTGCAATGTAGTCTTCTAAACTGCTGATTTGATAGTGGTGCTCGTCTATTTCATTGGCTTTTTCTAATAAGTCAGGCAGGTTTTTACGAATAGGCGCTTGGTCAAAGCCATTTGGGAAATAGACATTCTTTGTCGTGGCTTTTGCTTGCAGCGCCCCGATTTTTTCAGAAAGAAAGGCTTGCAGGTCTTCATCCTTCTCAGGAATATTTCCTCCGTAGTAGTAGCCAAATGGCAGATTCACTGCAAACACTTCACTGCCATCCGCCCCGCGCCAATTAAATTCTGTGTGATTCGTCATATGATCAGAAACGCCGCGCCAAAAGGCTGTGTCGACAATTCCAAAGCCTTGATAAATTTGAGGCATTTGTGCAGATTGACCGAAGGAATCAGGGACATAACCGACCTTCATGACATGTCCAAACTGCTGACAGCGCTCAATCCCATATTGCAGATTCCGTACAATCGATTCCCCAGAAATCACGAGCTGATCAGTTTGTGTATACCACGGACCGATGATGAGGCGTTTTGCTGTGACGAGATGTTTAATTCGATCCTCATCCTTTGGGCGCCATTTCAAGTAATCATCTAGCAAGGATGCTTGTGCATCGAGCATGAAGTAATGGAATCGTTCATCTGTTTCGAGGGTGTCCAATATGTCCATTACGCTTTTCATTAAGTAGATACGGGAGCGGGAGGTGGTAAAATACCATTCCCGGTCCCAGTGAGTATGTGGAATCACATGTACATTGACAGTCATTGTGTAACGACACCTTTCTTTGTTCAAATTATCCTTCTAGCACAAGGTCAAAATCATCTTCTTCTTTCTGCTTCTGATCATGTTCTGGCTTTTGGGGTTCTTTTTTCTCAGAGAAGTTCACAAGTAGGTTGGCACCAATTCCAATAACAAGTGCGCCAGTTAGCGCGCCGATTAAATATGCCCACCAGTTTCCTACTGAGAAGAATCCGTAGAGTCCGCCAATTGGCGGCATGATGTCATGGACACCTAATAAGGCAGCAACCCCGCTTCCAGCAGCACAAGCGACGACATTCAGCGGAATCAATTTCAAAGGATTGACGAGTGTAAAGGGAATGGCTCCTTCTGTAATCCCGATAATCCCCATCACAAGACCGCCTCGTCCGGCTTCTCTAAAGGTAGGAGAGAAGTTGCGTTTTCGAATCAATGTCGCAAGCCCGTATCCAAGCGGCGGAATGATAATCGCGATATTGACGAGAATGGCAGGAAGATAGACACCTGATAGGAAGAGCGCATTACCAGCCATCCAAGCTGATTTATTCACTGGGCCGCCAAGATCAAAGCCAATCATGGCGCCTAAAATGAGAGCAAGTGCGAGTGTGCTCGTTCCATCTGCGACCATGCCTTTGATCCATTCAATTAATGCGGTGTTCAAAGCCCCTAATGGACCGCCTAGCAGAACGGACATGAGAAGTCCGGTTAAGCCAACAGTAATGAGCGGTAAGATGAGCAGAGGGACGAGTCCAGCTGCGGAGCCTTGAATTTGAATTTTTCTTTTCACAAAGAGAGCGACATATCCGGCAAAGAAACCTGCAATGACGGCGCCGATAAAACCAGCATTTGTTGAGCTGGCAAGAGCTCCGCCGATAAAGCCGGCCGCAAGACCAGATTTATCCGCAATCGAATAGGCAATAAAGCCAGCGAGCAGTACGTTCATTAAGCCAATGCCTGTCCAGCCAACCTGTTCCATCAAATAGGCACCATGTAAAATGCCGCCTGCATCTTTATAGGCGTTTAAATCTGACACACCAAAACCTAACCCGACTAGTTTGGCTAAACCAACGATAAGTGAAGCTCCGATGATCACCGGAAGAATATAAGAAATACCGGTCATGAGGTGGCCTTCAATGACTTTTAATTTTGCTTTCATTCTGCTTTGCTCCTTTCTATATGGCATTGCTCTTGTTTATTGGGATTCAGATTTTTTCTTTTCAACCAGCGCAACGGCTTTTGTGATGATTTGCTCGGCATTTTTTAGGGCGCGTCCGATTTCGACACGAACAGTAGGAATACCTGAGAAGCGTTCAGCGTCGTTAATATGCTGATTGGAGGCGATAATGCAAAGGTCTGCCTGCTTGGCTTCCTCTGCTGTAATGCCATTCACTTGTCCCATAATTCCTTGTTGCTCGATTTTAATCTCGTGTCCAAGCTGTTTACCCGCATTCTCTAATGCTTTTGCTGCCATTGGTGTATGAGCTAACCCTGCTGGGCATGAAGTGACACCGACAATTTTCATTGTGTAATCCCCTCTTTCAATTGTTGTTCAATGACTTCGTAATAATAGTCTGCTGTTTGACCGGGTTGAATCTTTTCGATGAAAGCAGGCTCCATTAAACTTGTGGCAATGCCAGACAGTAATTTGAGGTGTGTGACATTGGCCTCTTCTAGTGGAACGAGCAGTGTAAATAAATAGCTTGTTGGCAAATCGTCGAAGCTTCCCCAATCAATGGGTTGTTCAAGTTCTAAAAAGAGAAGTGAAGCCGTTTGAACAGCAGAGCTTTTTGTATGAGGAATCGCAAAACCTTGCTGAAGTCCTGTTGAGACTTCGTCTTCGCGTTTCAACAAATCTGTTAATAACCCTGACTGATCGTTTGTAATGTGAAGGTCTTCAGCTTTCTCGGAAATGTATTGTAAAATCTCATTCTTTGATCGACCGTTTACTTGTGTAAAAACATGATCTTTTTGGAACAAGCTGATCCCTTCTCTCTTGTTTGTTAAGCGCTTACAATTTGATTGTAATGTACTTTTCGACATGGTTAAATAGCATCATTTTCCGTTTAAAATGGCAAAAAGTTTATGAAGCGATCAGACTAGCCATCTGAATATCTCAAATCCTAGCTTAAAACGAGTTTAATTATGTCAAAAACAGATTCTACTAAAAGGGATTCTGTGATATTCTTCCAAGGTATTGTAAAAGATAAGGGGGTCTTTTCATGTTTAAAAAGCAGGTCAAATCCTGTGTGGTTGTACTCATGGCTATCATTCTATGTATGGCTGCATTACCTGGGTACAAGGCATCAGCAGTTAGTAAGGGCACAAGTGTCAATGAAGCCATTGGGTTAAAAAATGGTGAAGTCATCTCAGGTACATTACAGAATGAAAAAGAAGAGTCATGGTACCAAATCACGCCATCTGCACAAGATGTGGCAAAACATACACATATGCAAATTGCTGTCAAAAGCAAACAAGTGTTATCTGTATCGGTCTACCCAAGTAAGGATAGAGCGATAAAGGATGACACTTATTCGAGATATCGTGTGGACACAGCAAGTGGAGAGACAGAAATCAACTTCCCGCATGCATGGTCAGGTCCTTACTATGTCAAAGTGCTGTATTTAGGTTCAGAGGAAGACAGCCGTGATGAGGAAGAGGATGCAGCATATACAATCGGGTATAAAGGCGCGAATCTTCCGCCATCTGAACCGATTTTCCCTGAAGAAGAAGAGCCAGGGATCATCATTATTGAGAAAAAGCATGGACGTCAAATTCTTCAATCCATTCGTACGATCGAAGACAAACGATTCAATGAAACAGCCGACGGTCAGAAGCTTACACGTCTGCTACAAAAAACAAAGCCGTTTCTCAAATCTAAACTCATCAACAATCAAAAAAAGCAGCAAACGGTGTACAATCATTTGCTTACATTAAAATCATTGCTGAATGATGTAGAGAAAAATGGTGCATTCAGCGGTCATATCGTCACAGAGAAAGAGCAACAGGCGATCCGTTCCCTTTTTGATATGCTCAAAGAGGCAAGTCCAGCCTATCTAAAAAAGGAATTAGAAACAGTGGGACAAAAAGTAGGAATCGATCAGCTTGAAGGAAAATCGATCGGTTATGTATTAGAGAAACAAAAGCTTGTTCCAGAAGAAAAGGTCAACACAAACAAAATCATCTTTAAATTAAAGGATGGACAAACGCTTCAATCCGCAAAAAAGAAGATGAAAGGCTACGGAATTCAAGAAAACCGTGTGACATCTCAATCAGTAAATCCTTTATTTAAAGGAATGTATGTTTATGATGTACCGGCAGGGCAAGAATCAGCTGGCAAAACGCTTAAAGCAGGCAAAGCTGTGATCAAAAGCACGGCGAGAAAGCTTTCTAGTATGCCGAATGTTGAATTTGCAGAGCCTGTACAAACGTATCGTGCGCTCAGCAATGACGCGCAGTATGGTTATCAGTGGCCGCTGAAAAACAGTGCGCAGAACAGTGGGAAAAAAGGCGCTGATGTGAAGTTTGAACAAATGAATACATTGATTGGTACAAGCAAAATGAAGCAAACGTTAATCGCTGTTGTGGATACAGGTGTCGACAGCCGTTTGTCCGATTTAAGCGGAACGGTTCGCACAGACTTAGGTGCCAATCTCATCGGCCGAAATAAAGATGCAATTGATGACAATGGCCACGGTACCCATGTGGCAGGTATCATTGCAGCAAAAGCCGACAATCATTACTCCATGGCAGGGCTGAATCAACATACAGGGATCATCCCGGTCAAAGTACTGGATGCGTATGGAAATGGAGATACAGAGCATATTGCTCTTGGCATTAAACATGCAGTGGACAAAGGTGCAAAGGTCATCAACATGAGCCTTGGCGGCTACTACAGCAAGGTCATTGAATATGCGATGAACTATGCTGCACAAAAAAATGTATTAGTGGTAGTGGCGAGCGGAAACGATGGCATTCCAGAAATGGGTTATCCGGCGACGTCCAAATACGCCATGGCAGTTGGTGCAAGCAATCGCATGGATATTGCCGCTGAATTCTCAAGCTATGGTAAAGGATTAAGCGTGTCTGCACCAGGGTCTGATATTCCAAGCTTAATGCCTGATGGGAATGTTTCATACCTGAGCGGGACATCAATGGCTACACCGTATGTTGCAGCAGCAGCAGGATTACTGTTTTCTAAAAATCCAACCCTGAAACCAAATCAAGTGAGAAATATTTTACAAAATACAGCGGATGATATTTCATTTAAAGCTGTTGATGGAACAGATGACGTTTTCTATGATGAAAATGACGAGCCTGTTGTTGATCCGAAAATTCCGGGTATCGATTGGATGACAGGACATGGCAGACTCAATGCTTTTGCCGCGTTAAGTGCTGTTGAATTAAACGCATCAGTTAACAAAGTAGAAGATCAGCATCAAAAGGTGACAGGAAAGGCGAAAGCCGGCGCTGCCATTTCTGTGTATAGAGGCAAAACCCTGCTTGGAAAAGGCACGGCAAGCAAAAAGGGAACCTTTAGTGTGAAGATCAAGCATCAAAACAAAAATAAAGTGCTTCACATCAAGATATCAAAAGGAAAGGCTGCGACTTCGCTCAAAACGGTCGTGAAAAAGGGCAAAGCGCCAGCTAAGCCAAAGGTGAATCGAGTAACAGTGAAAAGTAAAACGGTCAAAGGAACTGCGGGTGCAGGCTTGACGATCAAGGTGAAGAACAAATCAAAGAAAGTCATTCAAACGGTCAAAACCAATAGCAAAGGCGCATTTACAGCTAAAATCAAACCGCAAAAAGCCAAAACTGTCTTATATGTGACAGCTTCAGATGTGAGAAAAAGAGAAAGTAAAGCAGTGAAAGTTGTTGTGAAAAAATAGTTTTGCAGCTTCCCTTTTTTGAATAAAAAGGGAAGTTTTTTGTTTTTACTGGAAAAATGACAATAACTGTCGATAGTAATATAGTAGGAAAAAAAAGGAGGATTTATCGATGAAAAAAATCATGTTTGCTTTCTTTCTATCATTGCTTCTCGTTTTCCCAAGC
Source organism: Bacillus sp. GbtcB10 (assembly GCF_019091365.1). Lineage (NCBI taxonomy): Bacteria > Bacillati > Bacillota > Bacilli > Caryophanales > Bacillaceae > Bacillus > Bacillus sp. GbtcB10. The sequence goes on along the minus strand of NZ_JAGXJP010000005.1, from coordinate 121,278 downwards.
TTTGCACATGCAGAGGAAACAGGAGCAGTACCAGCATCCGTACAAGTAACAGGCGTCACAGCAGCAGACGGTGGTATGGTCAATTACGGTTCTGGTAGTAAATATCGTGTAGGTTCATATTATCCAGCTACTTTTAAAGGAACATTAAAGGACACAAGTGGTCAACTCATGGCGAATCAGCCAATTCAGCTTTATTTTGAAGCAGCAATCAAATCATATGCTCAAACAGCAACAGGTACAACAGACGAGAATGGACAATTTTCACTAACGATTCAAGTTCCTGCAGGTGCAGGCTACCGTACATACAATAATGCAGGCTGGTCTACACATTACTACGATATCGTTCCAGTGACTTTCACATCAAACGACATCACGCTATCTTCAAATGTGACAAGTGTGTACCATTTGGCATATACATCACGTTACTAATCTGCTAGAAGAGGCGACTTGGCGCAAGCCTGTCATTTTCATAGAAAAAAGGATGTCAGCTAGTGACATCCTTTTCTTTTTGTTAGCAAACCTGCTGGGCGGCAACCGAAAGAGTCGATAAACAAACACTCATGAGCCGTTTCTCCCAGATTCGATCGAGCGTTGAGCTTTACATCTTGAGCTTTGATGGGTAAGAACTTTGAATACTTGAGCTTTCAGCTTTGAACGTTCAGCTTTGAGCTTTTATCATGGATCATCCTAAGATGATCATCAGATGAGGAGGGAATGACCTTTCCCTCGGAGGTGTTTAGTCCTATCGATTTTCGGCTCACTAACAAAATCGACTAGTCGATCTGTATTTTTGTCAAGGTATTGCTTTCTGATAAGGAGAAATCCACTTCCATTTGGAAATCTTCAATCTCTTTCGAAAGCTGTTCAATCTTTACTCGAAGACGAAGAGGGTCAATGATCGCCGCCTCATTTTCAGCTAGGAATGACTTGACGATCTCTTGGTTGGCAGCGGCTTGTGTTTTTCCGTCTTTCCCAAATAGTGTTTCTAAATGCTGATCCAGTCTCTTTTTCACATCTTCATTGATTTGTTCTGACCGGTCAACCAGCTCTGTGTAGACCTTTTTTAATTTTCGTAAATAACGAATATCGTAATCTATGGATGTCTTGCGTTCAATGGCTTCTGCTACGGTCATGCTAACACCCGCCACCTCAATCGTTGTCGTAGCATTCGACACAACGATGGCTGATTTAATGGCATTTCGGCGTTTGATTAATGCTTGAATCGATTGGTCATCTGCTTTTGCCTTTTTTTCTACTTCTTCTTGATTTTGAAATCCGTTCTGTATATGTTTCCCGATGATCAAACCACCGAGTACGGCTTCATCAATCGTTCGGTTGATTCTTTTATCTAACATTTTCAGTTCACTTAATGCTCTTGTAATGGTCATTTCCATATTAAAAACAGCTCCCTTGATTCATCCTGAAAATCATAGATTCCTATCATATACCAAAATGTCTTTGTTTTGCTAGTGATATCCTTTTTTGGGACAAACAAAAACCCTGGTGCTATACACCAGGGTTTTCTCGTTTTTTCTGAATCCATGTTGTCACGTAATAGGCAGCATAGCAGAGTGCGATAAAAGGGATACCGCAGATAAGAGCAATACGCTGATTTGGATCAAAAGCAATGCCGATCACAGATGCAAGGCATAGGAGGAAGGCAGCAATCGGAACCACCGGATAGAGCGGGGTTCGGAAAGATAAATCATGAAGCTGTCCGCCATCCTGTAAGAATTTTTTGCGAAACATGAACTGTGAAGCTGCAATTCCCATCCATACAACAACAACGGCGAGTCCAGAGATTGAAACAAGAACCAGATACACCGTTTCAGGTGCGATGACACTCGATAGCAAAGAGAGAATGCCCCCAATCATACTTAAAATGAGTGCATTCAAAGGAATTCCCTTTGACGTCAATTTTGCCAGCTTTTTAGGTAATGTTCGTTCTTCAGAAAGAGACCATAGCATGCGAGATGAGGCGTATAGCCCTGAGTTTGCAGCAGATAAAATCGCTGTCAGAATGACAAAATTCATGAAATCTGCCGCATAAGGAATCCCGATGCGGTCAAATACCACAACGAAAGGACTTTTGATCACCCCGGCTTCTTCTACAGGAATTAAGCCGGCTAAGACCACGATCGTTCCGACGAAAAACAGGACAAGACGTAGCACAGTCGTGCGAATCGCCCGGGGAATGGTCTCATCTGGATTGACGCTTTCGCCCGCAGCAATCCCAATCAGCTCAGTACCCGAAAAAGCAAAATTAACAGCCAGCATGGTCATTAATATCGGTAAAAAGCCGTTTGGGAAGAGACCCCCATCTCCAGTGAAGTTAGAGAAGAACGGAGCGGCCTCACCGCCTTTTAGTGGAATCAATCCAAACATTGCAGCTCCGCCAAGGATAATAAAGAGAATAATAGCCATGACTTTAATGCTAGAAAACCAAAATTCCGATTCTGCAAAAAACTTAACTGTAAAAGCATTGAGTAAAAAGATGAGAAGCGCAAAAACACCGCTCCACATCCAAACCGATGTGTCCGGGAACCAGCGCTGCATTAAAAGACCTGCCGCTGTAAATTCTGAACCAAGTGCCACGGTCCATGTTAGCCAATAAAGCCAAGCCACTGTATAGCCAGTGCCGGGCCCAATGTATTTTGTTGCATATGTGTGAAAAGCGCCTGTAACCGGCATTGCGACAGACAGTTCACCTAAACAGAGCATCACGAGGTACACAATTAATGCCCCAACCAGATAAGCCAAAATCGTTCCCGCAGGACCGGCCTGATTGAGCGTATATCCTGAGCTTAAAAAGAGTCCTGTGCCAATTACGCCACCTAAAGAAAGCATGAACAGGTGACGGCTTGTCATTTTTCGTTGATATTGTTGTGACTGATCTTTTGCTTGTTCCATGTCTTCCCGCCCTTTTGCTTAGAAGTATGTGTGTTGAGTCATGATGCTACGATGTTGCCTGTTTTAAGATATCGGTAATATCTTCTGGTGTCGTCCGGCAGCAGCCACCGATGATTTGTGCGCCGTCTTTATACCATTGCTGTGCACATTCACCAAATGTATGGTGAGACGTATCTCCGCTCCAAACCTTTTCTTCAGGATCATATAATTCCCCTGAGTTCGGATACACGACAATCGGTTTGCTCGTCCCTTTTTTCATCTCCTGAATGAGAGAAGACATATATTGCGGCGGTGTACAGTTTACGCCAACAGCAGCGATCTGCTCATATGGCTCGAGTGCTTGTACACAGTCTCTAAGTAAATCTCCTTCACTAATGTGCTGACCATCCTTTGCACTAAATGTAATCCACCCATATACACCGCTGAACTCATCCTGCAGCAGTTTAGCGATGGCGATTGCTTCAATGAGACAAGGGATGGTTTCACAAGCGAGAATATCTGCACCAGCCTCTACTAAAGCTTGAATTCTTGGTCTGTGAAAATCAATGAGTTCCTGCTCCGTGAGACCGTAATTTCCCTTATATTCTGAACCATCAGACAAATAAGCGCCGAAGGGCCCCACAGATCCAGCGACAAATGGTTTTGCCCGCTCTTTACGTTGTGTCTCATCCTGCCAAAACTGCTCGCATGCTTCTTTTGCTAACGTGACAGATCGTTTCATTAATTCGATGGCTTCTTCTTTTGTATAGCCTTTTTCAGCAAAGCCATCAATTGTCGTTTGGTAGCTGGCTGTTGTTGCACAGTCAGCACCTGCTTGGAAGTAGTCCAAGTGTACTTGCTGAATCAATTCTGGCTGTTCAATGAGGATTTTGGCTGACCATAAACTGTCGTTTAAATCACAGCCCTTTCGTTCAAGCTCCGTTGCAAGTGCACCATCTAAAATCAAAGGTGCGTGAGCCTGTAATCGGCTTTGAATAGGATTCATATAAATCAAACAGCCTCCTTTGTCGATCGGAAATAATGGATATGATATGAGGCAGTAGTTTAAATGACTAAAGTGTTTTTGTCAAGGAGAGGAATAAGCATCATATGACGGAAAAACCCTGAAAACATGCGGGTTTGAGTGCATAAACATACAGTTGAAATAATAGAAAACCAAGTCATTGACAGCCTCTAAAAAGAGATATATATTATGGAAAGGTTCATTTCAGAAAGCTTCATCAAAAGGCGCCGTCTTTTGATTTTTATTTTGTCCAACGACTGTCTTCTTTCGTGCAGAAAGAGGGTTTTTTATATGCTTAAAAAAAGGAGGAAAGAAGAAATTGAAAAAATGTGTAAAAGATATTGCAATGATTCTAGTTGGTTCTTTTTTATTTGCTGCAGCTGTGAACATGTTTGTCATTCCACTTGAGTTTGGTGAAGGCGGCGTAACGGGGCTGTCCATCATTTTCTACTATATGTTTGAGATTGCGCCGTGGCTGACAAACCTTGTGTTGAATGCGATTTTATTACTTGTGGGGTATAAATACTTGGACAAGAAGACCACGATCTACACAGTGGTAGCTGTCGCAAGTAACTCTCTATTTTTACATTTGACCACTACATGGGTGGTGAATGTCCATGAATTGATCATTGGTTCTATTTTCGCAGGGATCATCATTGGGATTGGCATTGGTCTTGTTTTAAGAGCGGGCGGTACAACAGCGGGATCTGCTATCCTCGGGCGAATTGCGAATAAGTATTTAGACTGGAACGTGAGCTACGCCATCTTGTTCTTTGATCTGATCGTTGTTTTTGCTTCTTACTTTATTATTGGTGCGGAAAAATTAATGTTTACGATTGTGATGCTGTATGTGGCGACTAAGGTGATGGATTTCGTCATAGAAGGGCTTAACACGAAAAAAGCGGTCACGATTATTTCTTCATGCAAAGATGATATTGCAGAAGAAATCAATCACACCTTGGATCGAGGCGTGACCATTTTAAACGGTCGCGGTCATTATTCGAAGGAATCGAAGGAAATTCTCTATGCAGTCATTCAAAAACAGGAGCTGATGCGTTTAAAGAAAATCATTAAGAAAATTGATCGAGACGCATTCGTTGTTGTCCATGACGTGCGTGATGTGTTTGGAGAAGGATTTGTGAATATATAAAAGTGAAAGGCCCTGTGGGGGTCTTTTTTTTATGCTTTTACAAAATAAATACCTCTTTTCACATCATACTATGTATTGTATAGTATAAATAGTTAGGAGTTGTAAACATGAATGCACAACTAAAAAAAGGATTACTGGAATTCTGTGTACTGGCGGTATTAAAGAAAGGCGATTCCTATGGTTATCAAATGATTAAAGATATGTCCCATTGTATTGAGATTTCAGAATCGACATTATATCCGATATTAAAGCGGTTAGAGCAAAACAATTATGTGGAGACCTATTCACAGGAACATAACAGTCGATTAAGAAAATACTACCGGATGACAAAGAACGGACGAGATCATATCGCGCAATTTTTAGCGGAATGGGATCAAGTGATGGCGATTTACGACTTTATTTCTGGAGGACAGAGCAATGAATAAAAAAGAATTTTTAGCCAGCTTGGAGAAGCATCTGCATCGTCTAGGCGAAAAAGAAAGTGATCGGTTCATCGAGTATTACGATGAAATGATCGAGGATTATCAGGAAGATGGCTACAGTGAACAGGAGGCAGTTCATCAAGTCGGTCAGCCTGCCATCATCGCTGAAGGGATTATGAAGGAACAAGGAATCAAAACCGTTCAGGTGCCGACGTTTGGAGAAAAAGCCACAAGACTCTCCATCCTCATTTTGGGCTTTCCTTTATGGGGCAGTATTCTAGCAGCAGTCTTCCTGCTAATTCTTTCTGTGTATATGGTGATTTGGTGCGTTCCACTCGTGACAGGTACAATGACGCTAGTTGGTTTGCTCGGTGGTTTTTGGAGTATCATTGGTTCTCCATTTATTTTTCAGGATGGTTTGCATGTGGTGGTGACGCAGATCGGAGTTGGGATTCTTCTATTAGGTGTCGGATTATTAAGCGGCATAGCCACGGCGTATTTAACAAAGCTATTTGTGCAAGGGACTGTTCAAACCACTAAGGCATTCATGGGAATGTTTAAAAAGAAGGTCGTGAGAGTATGAACGTGAATGATTTAAAAAAGCAATGCATCAAATGGGGGATCATCTTCACCGTTGCCGGAGGAATTGTCATGGCAATTGGTTTTGGACTTTCAGGCTTTGACCTAGATGCATATCAAAATAATGACCAGTACAATGTGTTCCGCACGATCAATTGGAGCAAGCCATAAATGAAAGACCCGCTTATGCGGGTCTTTTTTTCGCTCTGGCAACAAAGAAAAAATAACAGCAGAGTGCGCCAAGGTCACAGAGCATAATAATCAGCCCCATTGGAAAGGCTGTTTGGCTTCCAGCTAAGCCGACAAGGGGTGTCATGCATGCGCCAAGAAGCATTTGTGCCACACCGATGAGGGCAGCGGCACTTCCAGCATGCGCACCGTGATGCTGCATCGCAAGAGAAGGAGCAGACGTGCCGACAATCCCAACGCTAGAGACCACAAAAAAGAGCGGAATGAGGATGCCATAAAGCCCTGCATCAATAGAGATCATCACACACAAGGTGACGCCTCCTAAAGCAGCTGTCAGCAGCCCAATGCGAAGGACTTTCTCCTCACCAATTTTCGCAGCAACGCGGGCAAATACTTGTCCGGCTGTGATGATGCCAAGACTATTCACCGCAAAGGCAGCACTGAAGCCCTGCGGAGAAAGGTTGAAAATCTCCTGCAGTACAAACGGTGATCCAGAGATATACGCAAACATGGCGGCGAAGACAAGCCCTTGTGAGAGAGCATATCCGACAAAGAGTCGATCGCTCGCTAGAATTTTCATCGCACCTAGGATCTGTTTGAAGCCTCCAGTCTGTCTGCGTTCCACAGGTAAGCTTTCTTTCAATGAAAACATCGATCTTAGGAGCATGAGTGCCCCGAGGATTCCTAGCAGAACAAACACACCCTGCCACGTCGTGAACCGTAACATTTGTCCGCCCACGATCGGTGCCGCAGCTGGAGCCACTCCGTTGACTAACATGAGCAAAGCAAAGAATTTCGTCATTTCTGAGCCTTCATAATGATCTCGTACGATGGCTCGTGCAATGACAATGCCTGCTGATCCAGCAAGTCCTTGAATCAGCCTTAAAAGAATGAATGTCCAAATTGATGTGACCACTATGCATAAAAGAGAGGCCGCAATAAAAATGATTAATCCAATCATGAGCGGCTTTCTTCTGCCGACTGTATCACTGATTGGACCTGCAATCAGCTGTCCAAGCGCAAGTCCAATCAAACAAGCCATGAGACTTAACTGAGACAGCGCCGTGCTTGCTTCAAAGTCACGGGCGATATTAGGTAAAGCAGGTAAATACATATCCATTGCCAGCGGTGCAAGGGCTGTTAAAGAGCCAAGAAGCGCGGCAAGGAGGAATCGATTTTTTTTCGATTCTTGGGGATAAGATAAAGAATTCATATGATGCCACTCCTTGTATACGTCCTCAAATCAGCATAATGAATCAAGCTTTCCATTTCAATCAAAATTTTCAAAGAAAATTTCGTGCAAAATAATTGATCTTTAAAAGAAGACTCTTTACATTGAATGAGTAGAGAAAAGAATCAGATCATAGGCATGCAGTGATTGCATGATACGTATATCCATTCATAGACAAACAGGAGGTGCTGGCATGGAGCAGCAAGAGTTGATCATTCGTCAAGCAGTGAGTGAAGATCATGAGGCGATCACACATGTGCTGATCAAATCATACGCACAGTATGAGCCTCAATTTACAGAGGAAGGCTGGCAAAATTATTCTGCAGCCTTGCGAGCGGCTGTAGATAACCCAAACATGGAGTTGATGCTTGTGGCCGAGCTTGAGGGCAAGGTCGTGGGGACCCTTCAAATGTTCCGATCATCAGAACAGGCATATGACAAGCCGGAGATGGGCATTACTTCAGCGATTGTCCGGTTTTTAGGGGTAGATCCTGATGTGAGAGGAAAAGGTATTGCAGAGTCATTGTTGCGTAAAAGTATAGAACTGACGCAATCGTGGGGCGAGAACGTCCTGTACCTTCATACGTCGGATAAAATGCAGGCCGCCATTCGTTTATATGAAAGAATGGGCTTTGAACGGGCACTTGATAAAGAATTTGTGAATCAAAATGGGACGCATGTGAAGAGCTATCAGTATGTGATCAAAAAAGAACAGCCGGCTGGCTCATAACACGCTGCATAAGAAGAGGAAGAGCATGTCCTGCATGGACGGGGCTCTTCCTCTTTCTCATGATACCCATACGTTCAGTGCCATATATGAAAAGCACCATGAGATTAATCCGAACATGACAAAGAATTTCAACACATGTTCATAAGGGGTCAGCTTTCGATCTCTTTTCGTTTTCACCAGCCGCCAGTAAAGGGCATAGCCACAAAAAACCAAGATGATTTGTCCGAGTTCTGCTACGGTTTCGATGATTGTGATTCCGTTCATTTGTTTTCACCTCACCATATGTCTTCCATAGGCAGCAGCAGTGAACCTTTATTTCTTCAAAAGAAAGCAGTGTATACTAGAATAAGAAGTAGATGCAGAAGGGGTTGTGACCGATTGTTTCCGCTATATGCAAATTCTTGGGATGACGTCATTGAGAGAAAAATCAAATACGATGATCAGGTTGTGGAACATACGTGTCAGCTGTTAGACGCACAGGAGCAGCAAGTCGTGTTGTTTCATAAAATTCAAGAACCATTTACAATGGTTGCTGGTGATGGCACTGTCACGATTCCAAAAGGGAGTTATACGACCGCCTATTATTGGACGGATCGGCCTTACAATGTCTATTTTTGGCGGGATGATCAAGGCAATGAACTTGGCTCTTATGTGAATATCGTCAGACATACATGGTTTGAAGAACGGACGGTTGTTTTTGAAGATTTATTGATTGATCTACTCGTTCTTCCGAATGGTGATTTCTTTGTTTTGGATGAAGATGAACTGCCGGAGAGTTTAGCTTCCTTTGAACACGGCTCGGTTCATCGAGCACTCCGTGATGTCATCCATTCGTTAGCGCACATCCTCGATCAAGTGAGGCTGGATGCGAAAGGGAAATATCATCACACCCTGTTTCAGAAGATGTTGAAATAGAAAAAACGATTCCTTGCTGAAAGGAATCGTTTTTTTATCAAACCTTGATCCGGTTGATTCGTTTTTGTAAATCAGTTTTTGTTTTAGATGCTTTTAGTTGTTTGACCGCACTTTGAGCGGTTGCTTTTGTTTTCTTTGTTCGTTTGGCTTCGGCTTTTTTGACTTTTTGTTTGGCATCTGTCACTTTCTTTTGATAGGCGACTTGTTTTTTGACTTTGTCGAGCCGGTTTTGCAGGCTTGTTTTTTCTTTGCCTTTGGATAGCTTTTTAATGGCCGTTTGGGCACTTTTAATCGAGCCTTGGGTTTTACTTTTTTCAGCTGATTTGACCTTCGCTCGTGCGTCACGAATATCAATGGCTGTTTGGACTTTTTTGACTCGGTCAGTGAGTGCGGTTTTTTGCTTGCTGGCAGTGAGTCTGCCAATTTTCGTTTTGGCTTGATCAACATCTGTCTGTTTTTTAGATGTTTCGGCTGTCTTGACTGCGCTTGTCGCAGCCTTTAAAAAGGTTGACTGCGGCACATATTGCACGCGGCCATAGCCGAATTGTGGATCTTTTCCTTTTGCACCAAGATCCACTGTATAGCTGCGCAATAAAGTGCGGAGCTGAACATTTGTTTTCTTAGGATGTAGCTGTTTTAAGAGCGCCAGCATCCCTGTGACATGCGGTGCCGCTTGTGATGTACCCGTGGCATACCAATATTCATTTTTCAAATAGGTACTGATGACGTTCTCGCCGGGAGCGGAAAATTCAATTCCTTTCCCCGTATTAGAGATGGAGGCGAGTTTGTCTTTGTCTGTCGTTGCGGAAACAGCAATGACGCTATTGTATGCGGCAGGATAACTAATCCCATTCTTCTTTCCATCATTTCCACTTGCAGCAACGACCAGCAGTCCTTTTTTGTATGCTTCATCAACTGCTGAACGTAAAATCGGAATGTTATCTTCAAAAGCTAGACTTAGGTTGATGATGTCCATCTTATTGCTAATCGCCCAATCAATGCCTCGGAGCAGACTGTATAAGTCGCCCTCTCCTTTTTTATCTAATACTTTTACAGCATACAGCTTCACACCAGAAGCGACGCCGACCGTACCGTAATCATTATTGAGCGCCCCAATTGTACCGGCGACATGTGTTCCATGTCCTTCATCATCTTTGTAAGAAGACGTGTAATCGACGAATGATTTACCGCCGGCTACCTTTAAATCTTCATGTGGGAAAATACCAGTATCGAGAACGGCTACTTTCACATTTTTCCCTGTCACGCCTTCTTTGATTGCTTGCTTTACATTGAGCTTCTGCAAGTTATAAGATTTTTGTACCAAAGCATCCTGACCAGTAGCAGCAGCCGTTTTTTTCACGGTAGAAGCAGCGAGTTTGACCCTGACGTTTTTTGAAACATAAGCGATGTTCGGGTCTTTTTTAAGTGAGGTGACAGCTTGCTCATCTGCTGTCACTGCTACAGCTGGAAGGTGTATGTATTGAGCGTTCACTTTTTCACTTTCTTGAATAGCCGTCTGTTTTCCTTTTTGATTTTTATAGACGATGATGACATCTGTTTCTTTTGGTGGTGCAACTGCCTGCGAATGGAAGGGCAAAGCAGTTGTCAAAGCAAGAAGAAACGCGATGACCACGACGATTTTCTTTTTCAAGGCAATGGCTCCTTGCATATGAGGTGACCTCCGTCTTTTTTTCTTTATTATATCGGAGAAATAAGATAGATGGTTAGAAGAATCATAGTCTAGAAAGAAAGTTTTTTTCACACGTATCCCGAAATTGAATTTCATAGAATTCTAGTAGACAATAGAGAGATCATAATATGAGAAAGAAGGACATGCCGATGAATGTAAAAGAGTATATGACGTATGATGCGACGGGACTGGCGTCACTTGTGCAGAAAAAGCAGGTCACGCCCGAAGAGCTTGTACAAGCTGCATTTGCTAGATTGGAAGAAGTGAATCCAGTACTAAATGCGGTGATTCAGACAAGGCGAGATCAAGTGTTCAAAGACATGAAGTCACTAGATGCGGATCAGCCGTTTGCTGGTGTTCCGTTTGTGTTGAAAAATATATCGCAGGGGCTGGAGCATGAACCTTTGACGGCGGGTGCTTTGCTGTTGAAGGATGTAAAGGCGCAAACAGATTCCCACTTTGTCCGTCGATTGAAGCAGGCTGGGCTCCTCATGATCGGTCATACGAACACACCTGAATTCGGATTGAGAAATGTGACAGAACCCTTTTTATATGGTCCGACGAGAAACCCTTGGAATGCTGACTATTCTCCGGGCGGTTCAAGCGGCGGGACGGCAGCAGCTGTGGCAAGCGGCATCGTACCGGCGGGTGGAGCGAGTGATGGCGGAGGGTCTATTCGGATTCCGGCATCCTTTACTGGTTTATTTGGACTCAAGCCAACAAGGGGGAGAACACCGGTCGGCCCGGGTGCAGGAAGGCAGTGGCAAGGAGCTTCCATTGACTTTACGCTCACAAAAACAGTTCGAGACAGTGCAGCCCTGCTTGATTTGCTTCAAGTCATTCAGCCAGAGGCTGCGTTCCAAACGCCATTATATGACGGTAGCTATCAGGAGGATTTGGTGAAACGAACCTCTTCTATGCGAATTGCTTACAGTGTAGACTCTCCAGTAGGCACGAAGGTGAGTGAGGAAGCAAAGCAGGCAGTCTTGAACACTGTGAAATGGCTGAGTGAACAAGGGCATCAAATAGAGGAAGCGAAGCCGGACATTGATGGTGTCCATCTGATGCAGCAATATTATGTCATGAACAGCGGTGAAATGTCTGCCTTATTTACCTCTCTGGCTCGTTCATTCGGGCGTCCGGTGAAGCCTGAGGAGACAGATATTGTGGCATGGGTACTGGCGGAAGCAGGAAAAAATGTGACAGCTGCTGCTTATACAGAAAGTCTTGATGCATGGGATATGGCCGCTGCAAAAATGGCCGCATTTCATCAAACCTACGATCTATATGTGACCCCAGCTACTGCCTATTCGGCTCCAAAGGTTGGCGAGCTGATGCATAACGATCAAGAAATTGCTGCATTGTTACGTGTGTCATCCCTTTCAATGCAAGCACAGCAGGATCTGATTTATGAAATGTTCCTCAAGAGTTTGATCTACACACCATTTACACAGCTGGCTAACCTAACCGGCCAGCCATCTATGAGTGTGCCAGTTCATCTCACAGAAGCAGGCATGCCTTTAGGCGTACAGGTGACAGCACCGAAAGGAAAAGAGGACTGGCTGCTCAGACTGGCGTCAGAAATAGAATCATCCTCATTATGGAAAGGAACGCATCCATTACTGAATCAATAATACAATGGCATCGACGTTGGTCTATGGAGGAAAGGAGTGTCACACGTGAGTACGAAGGACAAAATCATTCAAACGGCCGCACTTCTTTTACGTAAACAGGGGTATCATGCGACAGGGTTGAATCAAATCATTCGAGAGAGCGGCACGCCGAAAGGATCTCTTTATTATTACTTTCCAAATGGAAAAGAAGAGCTAGCCATAGCAGCCGTTGAATATATTAGTCAAAGGGTCATCGATCAAATTGAAGCAAGCTTTGCCTATTCTGATGACCCATATGTCGCCGTCGATCATTTTATGACAAATATTATTCGGGGTTTTATGGAGCAAGAAAGTGAAAGAGGGATACCGATTGTCTTACTGGCGGCAGAGTCAAAACCTGAACATACAAAACTTCATGCTGCATGCAAACAAGAAATGATCCGCTGGCAAGAGCTTGTCAAAAAAAAGCTGATGAATAGCGGATATGATGAAATAAAAGCGGATGAGCGGGCATCTCTCCTTCATTCAATGGTCATCGGCGGATTATCAATGACTACTGCATTAAAGCAAACGACACCTTTAGAGCACGTAAAATGTTACCTTAGACACTTATTTATGCGAGAAGAGTAAAATCTCTCGCATATTGCCTATCTATTATATCAATTGGTCTATATAATAAAGATAGTCAATTAGTCATGAGGAGTGATGGGATGTCGGAGCAACCACAATCGATCAAGCAATCCGAAGATACCTCTTTTTATACCGTGTCCGGTTCGGGGGAGCTGTATGGTTTGGAAAATCAGCTTGTACATGTGCTGGCAGAAGCAAATCAAACAAATCAACTGTTTGAGCTTGTCTTAATCACAGGTGGGAAAGGTGCTTACTTTCCGCTGCATTGTCATGAGACGCTATTTGAAACCATCTTTGTGCTGGAAGGGAAGCTGGAAGTGATACTGGACGGTAAAAAGTATATGGTGACGGCCTGCGATTATATTCATATTCCGCCCAAAACAATTCATGGCTATAGAATGCATAGTCACAAAACAAGGTTTATTTCTTATACACTGGGCGGACAAATGACAGATGTCTATCAGCAAATCGGAAAGAGGCTGTTGCAGAATGAATGGCCGATGACTGATCACCCATTTGATGCAGACAGCTTTCATCAGGCTGAAAAAGAAAGCGATATCATATTGATGCACGGCATTAGGGAGCTATCCAATACAACCAAGCCAGCTGTTTTGTTTCATAGTCAGCTCCCGCGCGCAGTGCAGCCATATGTGCTGGAGGCTGGTGAAGGAAAGCAATACATGGTCGAAGGTCAGCTTCATGAGCTGATTGCGACAACGGAAACAACAGGAGACGGATTTAGTTATTTTGTGATTGAAGGGACAAAGGGAAAAGGATTACGTTCGCATTATCATGAAATGCATACAGAAGCACTTTATTGTGTTGAAGGCAGAATCAATCTTCAGTTAAACGGAGAAAATATTTGCTTGATGCCAGGGGATTTTGCCTATATTCCTCCGAATACCGTTCACTTGTATGAATTCGTGTCTCATTCAAATAAAATGTTGGTTTTGCTGCTGCCTGGCTATATTGAGCAAGTGTTTGAACAATTTGAAGAAGCACAAAGTCCAGGTATGTGCCCTTATTTTATACAGGAAGGGAACATGATGGAGGGTGGGGAGACCTCTGCTCAGTATGATTTGGTGTTTGTCGAAGATAAATAGCTGTGTAACGCGTTACACAGCTTTGAATAAACAGCCTGTCGAATCAATCGGCGGGTTATTTTGTTTTCCCTTGTGGAACAGCATCCCTATTTACATGCATGAACCCTCGCATTCGGTGTCAGTCCTGCGTGCTGGTGCTCATTAATGTCACATTCACTCCGCGCCAGTACGTGTCCTTCCTAGACTGCAAAGGTTTTCTATCACGCTAAAAGAAAACAAAGGGCTAAAATAAAGTTCATTTTAGCCCTTTGTCAAAAATCTGAGGCTTAGGATAATTCCTAAGCCTTTAATGTGCGCTCGTCCATCATTTTTTCGATTAATTCAAAAAATGTTTTTTTATCTTCTTCTGATAGGTGATTGAACAGTTGATTGACAAGCAGCTGACGATTGTCGATCATTTGTCTGGCGATTTGTTCACCTGATTCAGAGAGTGTAATCCATACCGTACGGCGGTCATTGTTATTTCTAGAGCGGATAATCAGCCCTTCATCTTCTAAGTGATTGAGAGCGGTTGTTGTTGCGGAGGGAGATAATGAAACTTCCTGCAGAATATTTTTCACAGTACATGATTGATGGCGGTAGATGATGCGTAAAATAAACCCTTTTACATTCGTGACGTTTTTCGGGATATTCTCTTCATCTATTCGTTTCGTCGCCTTTAAATACTTTGTCAGTGCATGGTCTAACAAACTTGCCTCTAGCTCGAAATGTTGCATTCTCCATACCTCTTTTCCTATTGCATTCGCATTTTCCGATCAATTACTAGGTCTATCTTATCATAATAAGCATCATCATTTAAACCAAAATGGAAGACGGCTATAAAATTACCTATATTATCAATTAATAAAAGGAACAATTCCAAAATGAAATGATTTTACTTTCACCTCTTTTTATTTTAGAATGTGAATGAGATAAAATCTGCCAATCCAATTCACTGGAAATTGGCTATTGGACATCAAACGTTTGGAGATGAAGATATTGAATACTTTACAGGCATTACTAAACGACAGAATGGAACGCTCTTCACAAATTGAAGCGGTAACTGGCGGAGGTGTGTCTTATACATTTGAAGAATATGCAAAACGCATTGATCAGCTGGCGCATTACTTACATCGTAAAGGAATTCGAAAAGGTGACCGGGTGTGCTTTATTTGTCAAAACCATCATCACTTTTCTACGATTATGCTGGCAGCCATTAAAGCAGGTGCAGTCGCCGTACCGCTTAGCTGGCAACTTACCTCTTTTGAGCTAGAAGGTATCTTGAAAAAAGCAGAGCCAAAGGCTTTATTTTTTGACCGTGAATTCCGCGACATCATTGCGGCAGTGAATGTGTCTTTAGAAGATTGTCTCATGGTGGAATCTGGTGTCAATGCGAAAACAACACAGCTGTTTGAAGACATATTGGCGTCTAATGATGGCATTGATCTTGCTGAAGAGGTATCAGAAGAAGATTTGGCCATGATTTTATTCACCTCAGGTACAACAGGCAATCCAAAAGGCTGTATGGTCGGACATGGACGAATCTATCAATTTTTAACACGACGTGGGAATCGAGGATTTGATCTGAAAGGAAAACGGTACTTGGCAAGTCATCCGCTGTATCATATGAGTTCTATTAATCACTTGATTGCAGCTGCAATTGAAGGGTATACGTTAGTCTTCTTACATGATGCAACACCGAAACGCATTTTAGAAACGATTGAGAAAGAAAGAATTACGTTTATGATGGCTTTCCCATCAGCTTATACGTACATGCTAGAAGAAATGAAGCGCGGTTCGTACGATCTCTCATCTTTTGAAATTGCGATTTCTGGTGGTACGAAGGTACCGGTACGCTTAATTAAAGATTACAAAGAAGTAGGCATTCAGATGATGCATGGCTATGGAAGTACAGAAGCGTGGGTTGTGAGTGCGTGGCATCCAGCGATGGGCGAGGATAAGATGGGCTCTGCTGGTAAAGTGGATCCGGATGTAGAAGTCAAAATCGTGCATCCTGAGACAGAGGAGGCGCTCCCAGCTGGAGAAATTGGTGAGGTCGTCATGAGAAGCCCATTTTATTTCTTAGGCTACTATCATCAACCTGAAGCGACAGAGAAAGTGCTCAAAGATGGCTGGTTCCATATGGGGGATGCAGGCTATCTGGATGAAGACGGTTTTCTTTATATCACAGGGAGATACAAAGATGTGATTCTATACGGTGGGGATAATATTTATCCTGACCAAGTGGAAGAGGTCATTGATCAAATTCCAGGTGTAATTGAATCTGCTGTCATTGGGGTACCAGATGACTTATATGGTGAAGTACCAAGTGCGTATATCGTAAAAGACGAATCTGTCGATTTCTGCGAAGAAGATGTGGTGAATTACTGCAAGGAACGTTTAGCAGATTACAAAGTGCCATCCATTCATTTCACGCAGGATCTGCCAAAGAATAAACTTGGTAAAATCATGAAGAAAGATTTACGTGAATTGGTTGTGAATGCGTAGGACCTATTCTGCTATAATGAAATTTGAATGATTTTTTGTTTTTCTAACGTTTTGGAGGGAAAGGGTTTGCGACATATACTTCGTAAGAAACACATTCACGATTTGTTAGAACAGAGCAGACAGCAAAAGGTAAAGAAAACACTAGGCGGGCTCGATCTCACGCTCCTTGGCATAGGGGCTGTGATTGGGACGGGGGTCATGGTGTTAACCGGAATTACAGCAGCTAAAGATGCAGGACCGGCTGTTATTTTCTCCTTTGCGATCGCAGCGATTGTGTGCAGTTTAGCAGCACTTTGTTATGCAGAAATGGCTTCCGCGCTGCCTGTGTTCGGCAGTGCGTACATTTATTCATATACCACAATGGGTGAACTCGTAGGTCATCTCATGGGATGGACGTTATTATCTGTTTATATGCTGACTGCTTCAGCTGTAGCGAGTGGCTGGTCGAGTTATTTTAACAGTCTGCTGGAGGGGTTTGGAATCTCAATTCCACATCAATTTTTAGCTGGTCCAGAACAAGGCGGATATATGAATTTGCCAGCAATTATCATTGCTTTACTCATTGCGTGGATCCTATCTAGAGGAACGAAAGAAAGTAAAAAATTCAATAATATCATGGTGTTTGTGAAACTTGGCATTATTGTTCTTTTCATTGTAGTAGGTGGTTTTTATGTAGAGCCAGCCAATTGGCAGCCGTTCATGCCGTTTGGTACGGAAGGGATTATTGCTGGAGCCGCTGCTGTGTTTTTTGCCTTTTTAGGATTCGATGCCATTTCGGCTTCTGCAGAAGAGGTGAAAAATCCACAGCGGAACCTGCCAATTGGCATTATTGGTTCATTGCTCATTTGTACGATCATTTATATTGTCGTTTGTTTGGTCATGACAGGCATGGTGCACTATACGAAGTTGAATGTGACAGAGGCAATGTCTTATGTATTGCAAAGTGTCCATCAACATAGCGTGGCTGGTATTATTTCTGTCGGTGCTGTGATTGGATTGATGGCTGTGATTTTCGCCAATAATTATGCGGCAACTCGAATTGCTTTTGCGATGGGGCGGGACGGGCTCTTGCCTAAAGTGTTTTCAAAAACAAACAAAAGTGATACACCTGTTGCCAGTATATGGGTGATTGGCGGGATGACAGCTGTTATTTCAGGGTTTATTGATTTGAAGGATCTGTCCAACCTAGCCAATATCGGTGCATTATTAACGTTTGCGATGGTGAGCTTATCCGTACTCATTTTGAGAAAGACACATAAACAGCTGGAAAGGGGATTCCGGGTTCCGTTTGTACCGGTTTTGCCAATTATCTCGATGGGCTGTTGTGTGTTCCTGATGCTCAATTTACCAGGCCGGACATGGCTGTACTTCGGGGTTTGGCTGATGATCGGTGTCGTCATGTACGCAGCATATTCTAACAAACATAGTGAATTAGCGAAATCTGCTTGAGAAAAAGGTGCAAATCCGTTGACGATTTGTGCCTTTTTTCATACGATTTGGGATAAGCTATATAAGAGATAATGAACGGAACAAGAGGAGGATGAGGGAAATGATCAGCGTTAGTCCTTATATTGTCGTAGAAGACGTCAAAGAATCTCTTCAATATTATCAAGGAATTTTTGGCGGAGATATTCGTATCTTAAATGAACATCAAGACCGTGTATTGCATGCTGAGCTACACCTTGGAGAATCACTGCTCCACTTTTCAGATACATTTGGCCGCACACCAAAACCGGAGAATCTTCGATTGATCATGCAGTTTGACAATGAGGAAGAGTTAAAGGCTGTATACGAGGCGCTTGAAGCTGACGGAGATGTCCTTGTAGAATTACAGGATACGTTTTTTGGCGCACTTCATGGACAAGTACAAGATCGGAAGAATGGTCTGATATGGGTGCTGAATTATATGAAATAAATAAAGACCTTCACCCTTGTGAAGGTTTTTTTGTGAGTGTTTTTATTTTCTGAAAAATGGAAAATATGCTATGTTGGAAGAATGATAAGACATGGGGAAAGGGTGGAAAAGGAATGGATCAAGTTGAGTTTCAATATATTCAAACAAACGGCATAAAGCTCCATACAGCAATGGCTGGTCCTGAAGATGGCCCACTGCTGGTTCTGCTGCATGGATTTCCTGAGTTTTGGTATGGTTGGAAAAATCAAATCCTCCCCCTGGCTGAGGCGGGGTATCGTGTCGTTGTTCCTGATCAAAGGGGATACCATCTGAGTGACAAACCAGAAGGAGTCGAATCATACGTCTTAGACAAATTAAGAGATGATATCGTGGGATTAATTAAGGCGCTGAGCCCAAATCAAAAGGCTATTGTCGGGGGACATGATTGGGGCGGAGCGGTTGCTTGGCACCTTGCTTCAACCCGTTCTCAATATGTAGAGAAATTAATCATCGTCAACATGCCGCATCCGCGTGTGATGATGAAGGTTCTTCCGTTTTATCCGCCGCAGTGGAAGAAGAGCTCTTATATCGCATTCTTTCAGCTTCCAAATGTACCGGAGGCAGCCCTTCAAGAAAATCACTTTCAAAGACTGGATGAAGCCATTGGAATATCTGCTAGACCTCATTTGTTTACAAAAGAAGATGTCTCAAGCTATAAGTTGGCATGGACGCAACCTGGAGCCATTACGTCCATGTTGAATTGGTATCGAGCGATTAAAAAAGGCGGCTTTGAAAAACCGATTTCCAAACGAATTCTCGTTCCTGTCCGCATGATCTGGGGAATGGAGGACAAGTTTTTAAGCAGAAAGCTCGCAAAAGAAACGATTAAAATTTGCCCAAATGGACAGCTGATTTTTGTCGATGATGCCACTCATTGGATCAATCATGAGAAACCAGATGTCGTGAATAAGCTCATACTCGAATTTTTGACATAAAGAAATAAGCTCTGATCATATGACCAGAGCTTATTTGTTTTATCCGATTTGATTCTTTTTCAAGGAAACAGGTTCGTCGTCCCAGCATTCAATCTGTTCATTGTTCGGAACGGCGTTTTTATAGAAAACAGGATCTTTGCCTTCTTTTTTCTGTCGCATGTAATCCTTCAGTGCTGCAAAGGCGACTTTAGACAGCATGGTAATGGCAATGAGGTTGACGATGACCATGAGACCCATGAATAAGTCGGCCAGACCCCAAACGAGAGGAACAGTGGCAATGGCTCCGAATAGAACCATGCCAATGACAGCCACACGATAGATGTTGAGCCAAATTTTATTCGCTCCCAAGAATTCAATGTTCGTTTCACCATAGTAATAGTTACCGATTAACGTACTAAAAGCGAATAAGAAAATCATGATCGCTAGGAATCCAGAAGCCCAAGGCCCAATGTGCTGACTTAATGAAGCCTGAGTTAGCTCAATTCCTTGCAGATTGGTTGTTTTATACGCATCAGAGAACAGGACAAGAAAGGCTGTGCTTGTACATATAATTAACGTATCTGTTAACACACCAAATGCTTGGATTAACCCTTGTTTGACGGGGTGGCTCGTGACAGCAGTTGCTGCTGCGTTAGGGGCGCTACCCATACCGGCTTCGTTTGAGAAGAGACCGCGTTTAATCCCTTGTAACAATGCTCCACCTAGTGTACCGCCGGCAAACTGTTCAAATCCGAAAGCGTGCTTCACAATCGTACTGATGACACCTGGCAGTTCAGTAATATTTGTGACAATCACAAAGAAAGCAATCCCGATGTAAGCAACGGCAAGAACCACGACAATATATTCAGATGCTTTTGCAATCGCTTTGATCCCTTTGAAAATAATCGCTGCAAAAATAACAGCCATAACGATTCCGACAGTTAAGCGATCTAGACCAAAAGAGTTTTGAAAAGCGACGGTGATTGTATTTGATTGCACTGCGTTAAAGACAATCCCAAAAGAGATCGTGATCAGGATGGCAAATAAAATTCCCATCCAGCGCTTGTTTAACCCTTTTTCCATATAATAAGCAGGTCCACCGCGGAATCCTGTTTTATCTTTTACTTTATACACCTGAGCTAGTGTACTTTCAACAAAGCTCGAAGCAGAACCGATAATCGCTACGATCCACATCCAGAAGATTGCGCCAGGTCCACCGATCGCAATAGCGATAGCAATCCCTGTGATATTCCCTGTTCCGACACGTGCTGCCATACTGATGGCAAATGCTTGGAACGGTGAGATTCCCTCTTTTTCTTTTCTTCCTTCTTTTAGAACACGCAGCATTTCTTTCAGCATTCTGACTTGCAAGAAGCGTGATCTATATGTGAAGTAGACCCCTACTCCAAGTAACAGAGCAATGACAAGATAAGTCCAAATAAAATCATTTGTAGTTGTTAAATAAGATAGCAAAGCTTTTTCGTTCATAACATCACCTCTTCGAATTCATCACTGTTCTTTTTAAAAAATACTGAGATCCCACTCTTTGGCGAGTTTCTTCAGCATCATGACACCGGTAATACTATTTCCACAATCGTCAATGGCAGGACCATAAATGCCGATACCGCAGCCTGTCTGAAATGGGAATTCTCTTCTTGCGCTTGGCGGAACGCAAGCCATGATTCCTCCAGACACACCACTTTTGGCTGGAACGCCTACGAAAGCGGCAAAATTACCAGACGCATTGTACATGCCGCATGTCAGCATCAATGCCTTTGTTAGTCTTGCGATATCTTTTGGGATGACTTGGACTTGTTTAAAGGGATGGTAGCCATCACTTGAAATAATCAGTCCAATCAAGGCGATGTCCTCTGTTGTGACCTCAATGGAACATTGCTTTAAATACACTTCTAACGTGTCCTCGACATCTGATTCTAAGTAATTGGTTTCTTTTAAATAATAAGCAAGTGCCCGGTTGCGGTGTGCAGTTGCCCATTCTGATTGATAAACCTCTTCATTAACAGAAGGACGCTTCCCTATTAAGTTTTCGATTAAATCGAAAATATATGCTAGCTTTTCTGTAGAAGTCTTTCCAGGAAGGATGGAGGATACGGTAATAGCTCCAGCATTAATCATTGGATTAAAGGGCTTCCCTGGTTTATGCATCTCAAGGCGGTAGATGGAATTAAATGCATCACCAGTTGGCTCTACATCTACCCGATCCAAGACGTACGGAACGCCTCTTCCTAAACAGGCAGCTATAAAGCTGATGACTTTTGAGATACTTTGCAGGGTAAAGGGAACGTCCCAATCACCATAACGTACAGATGATCCATCTGGGCCTATCACGCTGATACCAAGTTGAGAGGAATTTACTTTTCCGAGTGCTGGAATGTAGCCAGCGTTCTGCCCGTTTTTGTAATACGGACGTATTTCTTCTGCCCATTGATCAACAGAAGACTGGCATGCGTGTTGTGTATTATTAGAAATTGCTGTTTTCATACGATTCCTCCAATCAAAAATCAAAAAGTACCCTATTGAATTGGCGGATGACAAAAAATGCGATCAAATAGGCACGAAAACATGTTACACATCTTCAAAGAACTTGTCATGCGCTGCTTGTACCACTCCTTTACACCTAAATATATGTTCAAATGAAGGCTTTGGCGGCGAAACAACAAAAAGGGTTTTTAGTGAAAATTCAGAAAACGCTTACATATAGTTTCACTAAAATTGTTCATTCAATTTATCTTGGAAACTACACAATCTGACGAAAATCTACAGAAAAACTTACAAATAAAAATCAGTCTGCTTGTAATTGTCTAAACAATTCCCATTATTGTAGACAATATCCAAATCGTAGAATAGCTGAAAGGTCACCATGCCTTCTCGGAGAATAGTCATAAAAAATGATTTTGAAGAGAGAAGTAGCCGTGAAAATAATTTTTTTGCTCATTGTGAAGCAAAGAGTCTCCTTGTATACTGTGGCTATGTAAACAGGGGAAGGGATGTCAGTCATTTGAGTTTAAACCAGCTTGTCAAAAAAGACGCATTTATTTTGATTTTTATGATCGTCATTGTGCCGCTTGCGGGAGAGCTGAAGTTTTATCCTGTGAATGAAACATTTCGTATTAGTTTTGGGGCACCTGCGTTTTTCTTTTGCTTATTACTTTTAAGAAAATCAAGACCATTGCTGCCAGGGTTTTTAACAGGCGCAGCCATTGTCCTATTTCGAGTAGGTTTAGATCTTATTCAGCAAAAAGCTGATCTGGCTCTGTCATTTTATCAGCAGTTTCCGAGCTTCTTTTTTTACTTTACTTATGCTTTTCTTTTCTTTGTTGTCCGTACAGGACGTTTCAAGCAGCGTTCCATTTTTATTGGGCTGATCGGACTGATGATTGAACTGCTTGCTGATTTTGTTGAGCTGTTTGTACAATTTTTAGTGTTTGATACAACCATGACTTTCTCAAAGCTGAGTGATATGATCCTCATTGCATTTGCTCACAGCTTCGTGGTCATCAGCTTTTTTAATATGATGAGGCTGTATGAGGCACAATCAAGAGAGAAACAAATCATGAAGCAAAATGAGCATATGATGATGGTCATTTCAAATCTATATGAGGAAACAGTTCATTTAAAGAAAACGTTAAATCATACAGAGCACATAACGCAAGAATCCTATCGGCTCTATCGTCTGCTGAATGAACATGAGGCAGGAAGGAAAGTGAGTCAAGAGCTGCTCAAGCTTGCAGGGGAAATACATGAAGTCAAAAAGGACAATCAGCGTATTTACGCTGGGCTTTCAAAGCTAATTTCCAAGGAGAATATGCAAGATTATATGAGGGCAGAGGATCTTGTTCAAATCGTGATTCGCATTCAAGAGAAATATGCGCTATCTCTCGGGAAGAACATTTCCTTTACATCTGATATAAAAGGCATTCACTTGCATGAGTATCATGTGTTCATTTTCTTATCGCTGATTAATAATTTAATGGCAAATGCAGTTGAAGCAATCAAGGATGATGGAGCCATCTCACTCGTATTAAAAGGGAGTCATGATAAAATAGAGATTCGGGTTGAGGATGATGGACCGGGTATTCCTGAGAAATTGAGAGAGATTGTATTTGATCCTGGATATACCTCAAAATTTGATGCATATGGAACACCGTCAACTGGGATTGGCTTATCCTATGTGAGAGAGCTGGTTCAAGAGCTGGACGGTCAAATCCAGATTGAGCAGAAAGAAACGAAGGGAACAGCTTTTCAGCTTGTCCTTCCGATAAAAAATTTAATACAGAGAGGGTGAGTGTATGCGATTTTTCATTGCAGATGATGATCGTGCAATACGCTCGATTTTAGGTCAGATCATTGAGGATGAGGATCTAGGAGAGGTCGTGGATGAAGCTGATGACGGCATTGGATTAGAAGCGCATTCATTGAACCTGAAAAAAGTAGACATCCTTCTGATTGATCTTTTAATGCCAGCTAGAGACGGCATTCAAACCATACGTCATATTCACCCTGAATTCAAAGGAAAGGTCATCATGATATCTCAAGTAGAAGCAAAAGAGATGATGGCAGAAGCCTATGAACTTGGAATTGAATATTATATTCATAAACCCGTCAATCGAATTGAGATTGTCAGTGTCATTCGAAAGGTCATGGAGCGGATCAAGCTCGAAAAATCAATTTACGATATTCAAGCTTCTCTTCGGCATGTGCTGCCATTAGAGCCAGTGATTGCTCATGAGACAGGTACTGGATCAAAGCGAAGAACGATGAAAGAGGCAGGGGAATTCCTCCTATCTGAATTAGGAATTGTCGGAGAGAGTGGCTCTAAGGATTTACTAGAGATATTGATCTACTTACATGAAACGCAGACAGCCAATTCTCATGAGGTGAATTTTCCACCATTAAAGCAGCTATTTATCAAAACGGCGGAACGAAAGCTTGGTCGTGGTGCGGTGGATGTGGAAGTGATGCGGGAAGTGAAAGCAGCAGAGCAGCGAATTAGACGAGCCATCCATCATTCCTTAAATCATTTCGCATCACTTGGGCTCACAGATTTTTCAAATCCTAAATTTGAGCACTATGCGTCGAAGTTTTTTGATTTCACTGATGTCAGCCAAAGGATGAAAGAAATGCAGAAGACTTCTTCATCTGCAGGGTCAACAGGCAGAGTCAATACGAAAAAGTTTGTGCAAATCTTTTATTTTGAAGCAAAACAGCTATTCGAAGGGATGAGCTGAGGGAAATCTATTGGAATGATTGGAGAAAATAAACAGAGACAGAGTGCTTTTGACTATGAGCCGCCTTGCTCTTTTAGACGTCTTTGTTATTTATCTGATCATTCTGATTTTTCTTTTTTCTTGAAAATAAAACTCTCCTGTGCAATCGTTTGTTAAAATAGTGAGGTTAGACTAGAATGTCGGAGGTTTTATTTTGGGAAAAATTAAACGAAATGCGCTCTGCCCATGCGGAAGCGGAAAAAAATATAAACATTGCTGTGGTCAAAAGTCAGGCGGAGAACAAACGTCTGAGCTTGTGTTTAAGGAAGCTGTACAAGTTCAAAAGGATTTAATGAATTATGCGTTCTCTAAGCATCAGAGAGCGATCAATCAATTCATTAATGAGTTTTCTTTCCTAGCAGATATGGATAAAGAAACGCAACAAATCTCAGTCTTTCATTTGAGTGTATGGGGCATTTTCTTCCGCCCATTAACAGATAAGAAAGAGACTATCTTCCAAGAATTCCTGACAAAAAAAGCAGAAGATATTACCCGTCCTAAAACAAGACAAGTGGTTGAATCTTGGACAGACATGGAGCCATCTTTGCTTTTATTAAATGAAAAAACGGACGAGTCTCTTTACTTTGAGAATATGGTGACAGCTGAGAAGGTTGAAGTTGATGTGAAGCCGGATCAAACAGTGCTCCCTGAGAAAGGTAGTCTTGTTCTAGGTTTCCCTGTTCAGTTTGAAGAAAAGGCAGAGTTTTTCATTCAATATACGATGTTTGCGAAAGAGTTTACTGATACGCTTCTTCTTCAAGTTCGCCAGCTCGTTGAAGCACATGAGGCAAACGGTGGAGCACGCAGCACATTTATGAGAGAAGCCTTCCCTGAAGTGCTGAAGTGTATGTTTGCGAAGCAAGAAGTTGAAGAAACAGAAGCGCCTGCTCAAACAGAAGGAAGTACAGTAGGACTATCAGCAGATCGGATGGACTGGGCTAGTGACGTTCAGATGGAAACAGCCAAGCTGATTGAAGACGGGATGAAAGAGCACGGTGACCAAAGCCTGACAGATGGCGCTTTAACAGTTTGGAAAGCTTACTGTGATCAGAAAGCACCTGTGATCCGTAAAGCGGCGTCATTTGCTGCGGGAATCGAATATTATATTCATTCACTTGCAAGCGATGCCCCGCTTTCTCAAGCACAAGTTGCTAAAAAGTATGGCATTAGTGCGTCCACTGTATCGAGCCGATTTAAAGACATTGAAAAAGCGGTCAAAGAAGAGCAAGAGACGACTGTATCATAGCATGAAAAAAGACGCGGCACCTTTCAAGGAGCCAGCGTCTTTTTTTCATCATCTTGTTTTAATAAAACCACTCATGTATTGCTCTGTATTATAATCATTGAGGTCAATTTTCCACTGACCATCTCCGTTACGTTTCATTTTCACTTCATACTCAGCAGGGCTTGAGACTGGAGGAAGCTTTTCAAACTCAGATGCGTACATATTCAAGCTTTTCTTATACAATTCTTCTTTCGAACGGATTTTGCCGTTGTAAAACTCATCTCTTTGTTTGTCTAGTTTGTCTTTTAAGTTAGAAGCATCAATACCGGTTACTTGAGCGACAACCTTCGCTTCGTCATCTGAGATGGTTTTCACACTTGTTTCCACTTTCGCTTTATCCTTCATTGTATTTTGCATGCGTTTGTACATGGATAAAATATCGCGGTCACTGACTTCGTTTCCGTATATGCCTGCACTTCTCTTGAAGTCTTTCACAAACATTTCGTGATATTTATTAACGACATCTGATTGATTGTCACCTGTTAATTCTGAGAATTGATCATTCTTTTTGTCAAAAACAATGATATCTGTATAAGCAGATAGTGCTTTTGCTGGGTTATCTAGCTTTTTCGCTGTATCCAGTATCTTTTCGCCATCTAGTTCAATTTCGATCGAATCGCTGTTTTTCTTGATGCTATCTTGGTACACGAACTGATATTTTTTGCCTTTATCTACTAGGAAATAAAGAGCTCCTGATAGTGATTTCCCTTTGTTCAATGACCCAAGATCAAGGCGGTCTTTACTGCCGTAGAATTTTAAATCAGAGACTTTGGCATCGTCCTGATAAAGGGTGAAATCAGAGTTATATAATGAAAGGGCTTTGTCACCTTTGTTCGTGATCGTCAGGTTGACTTTTAACACCAATTCATTGTCCCGCAGGGTAGTTGTTGAGTCTTCTGGTAACGTATATTCGTAGCTATTCACTTTTACCTCTGCTGTTTTTGTTGATTTTTGGTCAGCCTTTGTTGATTTTGCTGAGCTCTGGCAGGCTGCAGAGATGATCATCACGAATGAAATCATGAGGAGTGCACTTATTTTTTTAAGATTCACAGTTGATGCTCCTTTGCTTTTCTTTCGTCATTTTCTTCCCGCTATCTGACTAAGAAAAAAGAAACAGATAGAATGGTATATTCGGGTGTTAAAGGGGAAAATCTCCTAATGACGATTTGCACTATTCATTCTATCGAATTTCATTCGTGATGAGGAATAGGTTTTAGTCCCTATCTTTAATAGATTTTTACACAAATACCTATAAAAAACGGAATTTAATAAGTAAAATATACTAGTTAATAAGAATTAATTTATCTATTTATCATGGGTTTTAAATGTTTTTTGTATAAAATTCTTGAAATGGAGGTAGTTTTCATTTCAAAAGATGTGTTAGAATTCACATCGCAAAACTTTTTTCTTTCAAAGCGTCCACCTCCAGATTGATTTTCAGAGAGCAGAATACTTGAATGTTGAAAATGATTCATGGGAAAATAAGGATGATTAAGCAGATAAGGGAGATGAGCTTTTGAAAAAAGTAACGCTTGGACGAACTGATTTACAGGTGAATCCGATAGGGCTTGGAACAAATGCAGTAGGCGGGCATAATTTATTCCCGAATCTGAGTGAAGATGCAGGGCGGGAGCTAGTAGAAACAGCTCTTGATCATGGTGTCAATTTCTTAGATTCTGCTTTTATTTATGGGCTGGGCCGTTCAGAAGAATTGATTGGCGAGATCATTGCCAAAAGAGGCGGCAGAAAAGAACTGGTTCTTGCGACAAAAGGGGCTCATAAAGAAGTAAACGGACAAATTGAACTGGATAATAGCCGAGATTTCTTAAGACAGCAGGTCGAAGACAGCCTGAAGAGGCTGCAAACCGATTATATTGATTTGTACTATATGCATTTCCCAGACGGTCGCACGCCGCTGGATGAAGTAGCCGGTACTTTAAAGGAATTGAAGGATGAGGGGAAAATCCGGGCAATTGGGGCATCAAACCTTGATTTTGAACAGCTTCAAACCTTTAATCGAGATGGATACCTAGACGTGCTTCAATCAGAGTATTCTCTGCTGAAACGTCAGGCCGAGCAAGACCTTCTCCCATACTGCGTGGAGCATGGGATTTCCTTTATCCCTTATTTTCCATTGGCGTCAGGCCTGTTGACCGGGAAGTTTACAAAGGATGCGACATTTGATGATATTCGAGCAAAGGACCCGCTTTTCCAAGGTGATGCTTTCCTTCAAAACCTCGAAAAAGTAGACAAGCTGAAGGCCATTGCGCAATCAAAACATGCCGAAACAGCTCATGTAGCGCTGGCGTGGCTATTGGCGCAGGATGGCATTGATGCCATAATTCCGGGTGCAAAACGAGCCGAGCAAGTCTTACAAAACTTGAAAACAAACGATGTTCAGTTAACAAAAGAAGAAATCAACGAAATCGATCAGATCTTTTCATAATATAAAAAATAAGGTGCCAAGCAGCACCTTATTTTTTTATGCCATTGTGAGAGGAATCTTGATCACGAGCCTCAGGTTTGGAGAACGATACGTAAAATCAAGCGTGCCGTCTGCCTTTTCAACAAGCTGATGAATGATATAAGTACCCATACCTTGATGATCACCGCCTTTTGTCGAGCGGCCAAACGTCTTAAACAGATGATCTAATACGTGTTTTTCCATTCCCTTCGTACTGTTTTCACAATGAATCAAAAAGAGCCCGCTCCGTATGGAAGTCGTGATCGAGATGCTTCCCTCGTTCCCAGCTTGCTTCGCTTCAATGGCGGCGTCTAATGCGTTATCAAGCAGGTTGCCAGTAAAACTCACCTGATCCGCCTTAGAAAAAGGCAGAGAAGAAAAGGGTGCTTGAAGATCTAGTGAAAGGGCGATGTCCTCTTTTTCAGCCCGCTGGAAAAAGGAATGAAGGGTTGAGGCCAAATAAGCATTTTCCCCTTTGATCCAAGGGAAATGTTTCACATATTGCTGAATCAAATCTTTGATCTCATGCTCGTCATTCGATGCGGAAAAGGCATTTAAATGTCTAGCTGTTTCATGGTGTTTACTTCGCAGCTCAAGCAGCAAGTCATTGGTTCTCGACTCAGCATGAATCAGCTCTTGAAGCCGTCCATTTAATCGTTGCTCCGTTTGCATTATCTTGAAGGAAAGGAGATCGGCTGTCAAAATGATGATGACAGTTAAAAGATGGCTGAGCCCATTTCCGTGATTGAGAAAAAGTGAAATTCCTGAACAGGTGATGAGCACAAAAGCGCCTAATATCACGTAACCACTCATACCTAGCCAAAACCTTTTGTAAATGAAAAAGGTGTAAAGGCACATGATGCAAAAGGTCAGAAGCCACACCATGCTTGATGACAAAGGCAGAACAGCTTTAGCAGCAGCATGAACTGCAAGACCCAGCCAGATGAGCGTATATATGCGAAATCCAAGATAAAAAGCGTTCACGTTCGTTCTCCTTAAAAGTAGTATTTCTTAAAGTATTCTAATTGCTGCTTCGTCATCATGGCTTTTTTATCAGTCCCTTCAAAAGACACGATAAATGAATTTTTGGCATACGCCGAAAAGTTCTTAATGTAATGAATATTGATGATAAACGACCGGTGGGAGCGGATAAAGTCTTTCTCAGCTAAATCACCTTTTAACTCGTTGAGAGTTTGGTATGTTTGAATATCTCCTGTTGTTGTGACAATGGTCGTCGACCTGCCAGTACGTTCAACAAAGATGACATCCTTTTTTTGCAGTACATGGATATCTGATTGCTGCTTGATGAGAAGCCGTCCGTGAATGCTTTTCTCCTGCTTGGTGGACATGTAGCGCTCTAAAGATTTGGCAATTCGATCAGCTTGATAGGGCTTCATAATATAATCATGGACATTCAAATCAAAGGCATGAACAGCATACCCACTGTTTCCCGTCACAAATACAACATCTACATTCAGTGCATGAGAGTGAATAAGGTCTGCTAATTCATAGCCTGACATGCCAGGCATCTCAATGTCTGCAAACAATAGATCAATGTCGCCCTGTTTGACCTTCTCATATGCATCCTCCGCTGACTGTGTCACAAAAACGATGTCAACGGTATCCATTCTGCCGACAATGGCATGCAGCTTTTCTAAATCCACTCGGTAATCATCGACAAGACCTACTTTTATCATAAAAATCACCTATGACTCTTCTTATTATTTGTCTATTTTACCATTTGTTTTTTAAAATGGATCATTTCAAGACATAAAAAGGACGTTTCACGACATTTTTATGTCAGACAGGCGGTATTTTTTCTATCATAGACGTAGATAGTCGAAAGGGGCGAACCAAATGATTACTCTCAGCGATTGCAGTTGCTGGTTTACAGATAAGAAAAAAGTCGTAAAGGCGATGAAACATATGACGTTCTCCGTGAAGGAAGGAGAAGTTGTCGGCATCTTAGGAGAAAATGGTGCGGGGAAAACCACATTATTACGCGCCGTTGCGACATTATTGGAGCCTACTCATGGAACAGTCAATGTTGCAGGCTTTGATACAGTCAAAGAAGCAACTGAAGTGAAGAAGCGAATTGGGGTCTTATTTGGCGGCGAGACGGGACTTTATGACCGTTTGACGGCTCGTGAAAACCTTGAATACTTTGGGAAATTATATGGCTTAGATCAGCATGAAATCAAAGCAAGAATTGAGGATTTAGCAAAGCGCTTCGGGATGAGGCAGTACATGGATCGCAAGGTAAAAGGATTTTCAAGAGGGATGAAACAAAAGGTGGCGATTGCCAGAACATTGATTCATGACCCTGACATTATTTTGTTTGACGAACCGACAACAGGTTTAGATATCACATCGAGTAATATTTTCAGAGAGTTTATTCATCAGTTGAAACAGCAAAATAAAACGATTCTATTTTCAAGCCACATCATGGAAGAAGTCAGCCTGCTTTGTGACAGTGTCATGATGATTCATCAAGGGGAGCTCGTGTACAAAGGAACGCTTCCAGAATTATATGCACAGGAACAAAGTGAAGACTTGAATTACATCTTTATGTCGAAGCTCGCAAGGGGGAATGCATAATGTGGAAAACCGTCTTTTTAAAAGAAATGACAGATTCGCTCAGAGACAGGAAAACGTTGCTCTTAACAGTGTTGATCCCTCTTTTGACAATGCTCGGACTCGTGTTTTTCTACGAAAGCATGATCGCTGATCCAGGCGATAAAACGTATACAGTCGCAATCAATGAAAAGCTTCCGTCCGATATGAATGACATGATCAAAGAAGTGAAAAACCTGAAACTTGAAACATTTGATGACCCGCAGCAAGCCGTTAAAGACGGTGAGGCAAATGCTTATCTAGAAATGCCAAAAGATGCAGGCGATATGCTTCAGCATCAAACATCGTTTGCCATTAAAGTCCATGGGTATCCAACAGATGATGATTCAGTGATTGCGGTTCAAATGCTGCAATCATTGCTTGAACAGTATCAAAACCAAGTCGTAGAAAAGCGTTTGGCACAGGATCAGATCAAATCGTCAGTGATTCATCCATTTGAGGTGCAATCGGTTGATGTGCAAGAAGGAGAGGACGGGGATGGAGAAAACGGTGTGACCACCATGCTGCTGTCGATTCTCCTTCCAATGATTTTAGTGACCTCTGTGATCTCAGGTGCTTTGCCAGCTGCGCTTGATATCGTAGCAGGTGAAAAGGATAGAAAGTCAATTGAAGCTTTATTCCTGACACCGGCCAGCAGACTTCAGCTATTAATTGGAAAATGGCTAGCTGTTTCTATGTTTGGTATATTAAGTGGCATTGTGGCGATTGGCATGCTGCTGCTCTCTACATTGCTCTTTACAGAAAAACTGAAACAAGCGCTGAACTTCGGAGATCAAGTGTGGAGCATCATCGGTGTTATGTTTGCGGCATTAATTATTTTCTCATTCATGGTATCCATGATTGAACTGCTGCTCAGTGTCGTTTCAAGCTCAGTGAAAGAAGCACAGTCGTACATGTCCATGATTATTACACTAGGTGTGATTCCGATGTTTTTCACCATGAGAGCAGGCGCTACGCAGCTAGATACGTATTACTTTGCGATCCCATTCCTTAATATTCACGCACTATGCAAGCAATTGATGTTTGGCATCGTTGACCCAATGTCGATTGCCCTGACGCTCGGCTCCTCGGCGCTGACAGTGATGATTTTGTTTGTCATCGTGAGAAGTTTGTTTATGAAAGAGAAATGGATGCTTGCGAAATAGAAAGAACATTTCATTGATAGAAATGAAGAACTTGTAGATTTTTTCTACAAGTTTTTTGTTTTGTATGTTTAAGTGAGTGATAAAAAAGGACTGATAGAATTGAGAAATGCAATTGATAGAGCTTTAGAAACAGGTAGTTCTGTTGCACATTTATTCCAATCTGACTATGAAGGCGATGAAACTTATATTGCTTTAGTAGACGATGAGCAAAGGTTCGAGAAATTAATCACTCCTTATGTAGAGGAATACATACAAGAAGATGATGCAGTTGATCCGATTGACATCATAAAAGGATATGATGCTGAAAAGGGGAATTTATCTTCATAGTATGTTGTATCCTTTTGTCAGTATACGCCTTACAATAAGGAGGTGCGAAAATTGCCCGCAGCTTTCAGTTATGGAATCACCTGTTTCATCGCTTTTCTACTAATCATTTTCGTTCTCACCCATAAAAAACTAGAAAAAAAATTAGATCTCACAATTTTGATTGTAGTAGCCACCACATTATTGATGGTGAATGTCTTGTGGGTGTGGGTCACCATTTTCTTCCTTACTTGCTTGTATGTCGGAATCAAATATAGACATCAATCGAAAAAAGACTAAAGAAAACCCCCGGGAACCGGGGGTTTTCTTTAGTTCTTGATGAACTTTTCAACCAATGAGCTTGTTTTGTAGTCGTTCAAATCAAGTTTCCATTGGTCGATATCGTTTTTCTTCATGTTCACTTCTACTGTTTCTTCAGAAGATGATGGTCCTAATTTTTTAAATTCATCTGGATAGATAGAAAGTAGATATTTCTGTGCATCATCATAAGATGCTGTACGGTTTTTGCTGTAGAATTCAGTTGCTTTTTCTTTTAAACGATCGACAAGCGGGCTTGCATCAATTGGTGTAAGTGTCACAGTCACGACAGCTTTATCACCGCTGATTGATTTTGTTTTCGTTGATACTTTTGATTTTTCAGCTAATGTTTCTTTCACAGCTTTTAGAAGCTTATCAAGGTTTTCGTCTTTTGCTGAGCTAGATGAAATACCAGAAGAAGAAATGTAGCCTTGTTTGAATGATTTATCAAATTCGTTTACGACAGTTGATTTGTTATCACCTGTTAGTTTTTCGAAATCGTCATTTTTCTTACCAAAAATCATGACATCAATATAAGAAGAAAGGGCTTTTGCAGACGCTTGAAGTGTATCTGCCTTTTTCATCAAGTCTTTTCCTTTAATATCGAATTCTAGTGTTTTGTCATCTTTTTTCGATCCAGAACCAGGCTCTGTGTAGACAAGTTGATAGTCTTTTTCTTTATCAACTACATAGAAAAGACCACCTTTTGATACTTTACCTGCATTTAGAGAGCTTGAAGATAATACTTCGTTGTAGTCATCAGGAGAGATGGTAGACACCTGAGCGTCATCTTGGTAAAGCGTAAAGTTGCTTTTATCCACATTCAATGGTTCTTTGCTGATGTTTTTTACAGATACATTCACTTTTAGGACATATTGATCATCCTGAACAGATGTATCGTATTGAGGTGGTAAAGTGTACTCAGCACTTTCTACTTTTACTTCAGCTGCATCAAGGGATTTTTTTGTATCGCTTTCTTTCGCAGCAGTTTTGTCTTTTCCACCACTACAAGCAGCAGCGACAACAGTTACACACAAAATCAGAAGAAACAGGGATAATTTCTTTTTAAACATGAGATGTTTTCCTCCTCGGGTTTTATGGTGA
Source organism: Bacillus sp. GbtcB10 (assembly GCF_019091365.1). NCBI lineage: Bacteria > Bacillati > Bacillota > Bacilli > Caryophanales > Bacillaceae > Bacillus > Bacillus sp. GbtcB10. The sequence goes on along the minus strand of NZ_JAGXJP010000005.1, from coordinate 87,217 downwards.
ATTTCATTGGAAAGCTTTAGTTCATATCATTCTTTTTGCACAAAAAGAAAAATACTGTATGTTTTTTACTGTAGAATGAAGCGAAAGTACTGTCAATACCTCAGTGCGTTCGAAAGGTTCATCCACTTCAAGTAGTAAAAATGACACTATGTTGAGAGGAGAAATGTGTATTTTATTGTTTGAAATCTCCTGTAAAAACTCAACATTTTATATTTTAAGGTTTTGAGTCGGATTATTGAATAGGTTCAAATGACTGTTTTTGAAGAAGATGTAGCAAATAGAAGGATTTTTATGACTTGTAAATGAGTCGTTAGTAATGAATATTTTTTCCTGTGATGTGTATGATCACTAGGTTTGTGTGTTGTTGACATAGAGACACTTGTCCAGCGAAATGTTGAGGTATTTAGACAGGCTCTCGACACGGAATGTGTCTTTTCCCTTCAAAATGGCAGTCATCTACACAGAAACCCTACATAAAATAAAAGAGAAATGAATGGGAGGTGGATGTATGGCAGTGGTAAGAGCGACAAGCTCTGATATTGATTTAATGGCCAGACTGCTGAGAGCCGAAGCGGAAGGTGAAGGGAAACAAGGGATGCTGCTTGTAGGAAATGTAGGCATCAATCGTTTGCGTGCCAACTGTTCTGACTTTAAAGGGCTGCGTACGATTCCACAAATGATTTATCAGGAGCATGCGTTTGAGGCGGTCACGCATGGCTATTTTTATCAGCGAGCACGAGAAAGTGAAAAGACACTTGCACGGAGGAACATTAATGGTGAACGATTTTGGCCTGCGAAATTCAGTCTTTGGTATTTCAAACCGCCTGGAAATTGTCCATCCACTTGGTACAATCAGCCGTTTGTGGCAAGGTATAAGTCACATTGCTTTTACCAGCCCACAGCTGAAACTTGCGAGAATGTTTATAACACCTTTTAGTTTGATGAACAGCACAATCCTTTGTATTCAAGAGGATTGTGTTTTTCTTTTTTTCAAAATGGGTAACCATTGTGTATCAACAAGATGAAGCACGTGATTGGAGGAAATGAAGATGTATCAAGATTTAAAAGGGAAAACAGCCATTGTGACAGGTTCTTCTAAAGGGATTGGACAAGCCATCGCCTTGAGGTTTGGACAAGAACAAATGAACGTGGTTGTGAATTATAAAGGCGATGAAGAGGGTGCTGAAGAAACAGTACAAGCCATTCAGCAGCATGGAGGTCAAGCGGTGAAAGTACACGCAGATGTCTCCAAAGAGGAAGGGATTCAGGCGTTAATGGATGCAGCGCTGGAGAATTTTAACGCACTAGATGTGTTCGTCAATAATTCGGGATTTAATGGTGAAGAAGCAATGCCGCATGAAATGACGTTGGAACAATGGCAAAAGGTCATTGATGTGAATATCACAGGCTCATTTTTAGGAGCAAAGGCAGCGATCGCCTATATGATGGAACATGATGTGAAAGGGTCAATCTTGAATATATCCAGTGTCCATCAAGAGATCCCGCGTCCGTTTAATGTTCATTACTCTACTTCTAAAGGAGGAATGAATATGATGACGAAGACGCTGGCTCTTGATTATGCCGTAGCGGGTATTCGGGTCAATGCGATTGCACCAGGTACAATGGCAACGGAATCAAATGACGACCTTCAAGACGAACAGAAAAAACAAAAGCAGCTTGAGAAAATTCCAATGAGAACGTTTGGCGATCCGAAAGAGATTGGGTCTGCCGCTGCATTTCTCGTATCGAAAGAAGCTGCCTATATTACAGGTACTACATTATTTGTTGATGGAGGAATGACACTTTATCCATCTCAATTAAATGATGAATAATAGAAAAACATCCGCCCCATTAGCCGGCGGATGTTTTTTCTTTGTAGCGGTGTGCTGACTTTGCTGGTTTGCCGAGCAGCATAGGATACTTGCTCAAGAAAGAGATACATGGCACCATGAGCAGCAATGTACCGATCGTATAAAAGAGCGTCCAAGAAAGCTGCGCTGTATCAGAGATATTGATGCCTAGTCCGTAATAAACAAATGCCTTCATGATATCGATACCGGCAAATTGCAGGACGAGAATCACAATGGAATGACGTCCGAGATACGTCAATATCGTGGACGTTTTCAATTTGAAGCTTAAATAAATAACAGCAGCTGAACCGAGCAGTGCACAAGCATAAAAAATGAATAGATCCCCATAGTCATTGACCCGCATATCAATTCGTGAATTAAAGCTTTGCATATATGCAGTCAGTACAAGCAGACCTGTACATAACAGAAGGGTAGGATCTGTTTTTAATTCCACAAACCATTGTTTTGCTAAAAATCCGATTGAATAAAACACAACAGCCGTTAACGCAACGTTGGCATTCCAAGGGAGACTCTGGTTTAACAATAGCGTGGAAGCATATCCGGCTCCACCGCAAAGGACGGTCAGTAAAATCAATACAGCTGGTTTTCCTTTTGTCAGACGATGCATCAAGAAAAACAACATTTCCACTAAAAAGAGCGTCGTTAAAAACCAGATGGCTGGGTTATGCGTCAGTCTTGCTTCATCGGCATTTGAAATGAAAATCCCTGTAAAAGGAACGAAGGGATCAATATCTGTTTGCCCCTTAAAGGCGAAAAATCGGGTCACCGTGAACCAGAAAACGTACGTAATAATGGAGAAATAGAGATAAGGTAAGAGCAAGCTTTTTGCTTTTTTCTGTATAAATGACATAGCAGGTTGTGAGGATGATCGAAACATCATACCTGATAGTAAAAAGAAGAGTGGCATATGAAAAGAGTATATAAATTGCTTGAATGAATCAGGAATGGGTACATGTGCCATAACGACGAGCAGAATGCCGATTCCTTTAGCCGCATCCACCCAGTCGAGTCGTTTATTCATGGCCAGTCATCTCCTTCCTTCTCAGCATTGTAAACCGTTACTTCATATGTACCTCTACTATATAAAAGGTACACCTACCATGCGTTTACAGTTCGCTAACGATTAGAAGACACATTTGCGATCAGATGACAGAAGGAAGCTTTTTGACATCTCGATGTTACATTTCCCATTTTTTATGACAATGTAAAAAAAGAAGCCAATGAAAGGTTGGCTTCAAAATAGTTCTGCGATTCGTTCAAAGGAACGCTGTTTTTCCATTGGATCAAATGAATTGTTTAATATCATGATCTCGTCCGTTTGATAGCGGTCCATTAAGATTTGTAGCTGTTCTTTCACTGTTTGCTTTGAGCCAACAATCATTCGCTGGCGGTTTTGTAACACTTTTTTCTTTTCTTGCTCAGTGTAATGATAGTTCTCTGCTTCTTCTATAGAAGGAACGCGACTGTCCAGCCCTTTTTCAACCTGAAGTAGCCATAAATCTGTACTGGTGGCAATGCGGCTTGCTTCCTCGTCTGTGTCTGCGCAGATCACAAAGACAGCAAACATAGACTGAGGCTGACGTGAGAAAACGGATGGAGAAAAGTGTGACCGATACGCTTCAAAAGCTTGCCGGCCTCGTGCAGGATGAATAAAATGTCCGAAAATATAGTTGATTCCAAGTGATGCCGCCTGGATGGCACTGTTTTCCCCGAGTCCAAGCAACCAGACTGGCGGATAAGAATCAACGAGCGGAGCCGCTTTCACTCCTGCATGCCGATGACCAGAAGGCAGGCTGTCAGATAAGTAAAAAAGTAGGTCCTCCAGCTGGCGGTCAAATTGAGATAGTTCTTTCTTCACGCCGTCTGTCAAAGCGAGTCTCGTCCGTTCAATTCCGCCTGGGGATTTACCAACCCCGATCTCAATCCGCCCAGGGTAAAGGGCTTCAAGCTGGCGGGTGACTTCTGCTACTTTAAAAGGGCTGTACTGCGGGAGTAAAATACCCCCAGAGCCTGTGCGCAAAGTCGATGTGTGTGAAGCAATATGTGCCATTAATATTTCAGGCGCTGTACTCGCGAGTCCTCTCGTGCTGTGGTGTTCAGCAAACCAATACCGCTCATACCCCAGTGTTTCCGCAAGCTTGGCCAGCTCTGTCGTATGAACCAATGTTTCTTGTGCGGATTGGCCTTTAGGGATGGCGACTTGATCTAATATATGAAGTGATGGCATCATCAACACCCTTTCATCAATACGTTGAATTCTATCCATAAGTATAAGGAAAGTCATGAACGGAAGGAAATGAAAGGGTTTATCACAGCTATGTAATGAATTTTCTATATCAACATATGAAGTGGATGCGCGCCCTGTTTTTAAGCGAGAGGCTGTGTAACGGGAACATTCGACAATGTTTCACATGAAACACTTCTTTTACGACATGAATCATTTTTGTCATGGATCTTTCTTTAAAAAAATATCATCATATTGAAACCTCTTTTATACATAGATCGTATATACTAGTAAATAGAAAAAAGAGTAAGAGGCTCCAATGTCATTTCATGAATTTTGTCGAATTTTCATGTATGATGATTTTAATAGGGTCCATCGCTTAATAAATAGATTTTTATTATGCTGGAGGAGTGATTGATTTGGCGATTACATTAGAAAAAGGTCAACGTATTGATTTAACAAAAGGAAAAGCAGGACTAACCAATATTCTAGTTGGACTTGGCTGGGACCCTGTGTCACAAGGCGGCGGTTTTTTTGGAAAGCTGTTTGGCGGCGGAGGCGGCGCTGATATTGATTGTGACGCTTCAGTGCTGATGCTGAAAAATGATAAGTTTGTTGAAAATAAAGATTTGATTTACTTTGGTAACTTGAAAAGCAAATGCGGAAGTGTTGAGCATACAGGTGACAACCTGACAGGTGAAGGAGACGGAGATGATGAACAAGTCCTCGTCAACTTAAGCAAGGTGCCAGGCAATGTGAATAAATTGGTGTTCGTTGTGAACATTTATGATGCACTTAGAAGAAACCAACACTTTGGTATGATTCAAAATGCTTACATCCGAATTGTTGACCGTTCAAACAATCAAGAATTAGTGAAATATAATTTGAAAGATGAATATGCAGGTAAAACATCATTAATCGTTGGAGAGCTTTATCGCCACGAGAATGAGTGGAAGTTTGTAGCTGTAGGAAATGGTACAAACGATGCGAAGCTTGCCGATATTACGAGAAACTACATTTAATTAGAAGGGAGAGGTTCCTAGTGGGAATTTCTTTAGCGAAAGGTCAAAAAATTGATTTAACAAAAACGAATCCAGGTTTAACAAAAGTAGTCGTAGGTCTTGGCTGGGATGTAAACAAGTATGATGGCGGACATGACTTTGATCTAGACGCAAGCGTATTCCTTTTAGATGCAGCAGGGAAAGCAAACTCTCCATCTGACTTTGTCTTCTACAATCAAACAACTGGCGGTGGCGGAAGTATCGTACATACAGGCGATAACCGTACAGGTGAAGGAGACGGAGATGACGAGCAGGTCAATGTTGATCTTTCAACTGTACCAGCAAGTATTGAGAAAATCTCCTTCGTCATTACAATCCATGATGCAGAAGCACGCAGCCAAAACTTTGGACAGGTGTCTAACGCTTACGTCCGTATTTTAAATGCGGCATCAAATGAAGAGCTCATTCGCTATGATTTGGCAGAAGACTTTTCAATTGAAACAGCGATTATTGTAGGTGAATTATACCGTCACGGCGGAGAGTGGAAATTCTCAGCTGTTGGATCAGGCTATCAAGGCGGACTTGCCCGCATTGCAACAGACTTCGGCTTAGATATCGGGTAACGCCCGTTTTCATATTTTCAGGAGATAGGAGAGATACGAATATGGCGATTCAGCTTTCAAAAGGACAACGTGTCGATTTAACGAAAACCAACCCAGGGCTGACAAAAGTGATGATCGGACTTGGCTGGGATACGAATAAATATTCAGGCGGAGCCGAATTTGATTTGGACGCTTCGGCTTTCTTAGTAGATGCAAACAATCGTTGTCAACAAGACACAGACTTTGTGTTCTATAATAATCTGCAGCATCCAAGCGGCAGTGTCACTCACACCGGTGATAACCGTACGGGTGAAGGAGATGGAGATGACGAGCAAATTCTCGTTGATTTCTCGAAAATTCCTGCTAACATTGATCGTATCGGAATTACAGTTACGATTCATGATGCAGAGGCGCGCAGCCAGAATTTTGGACAAGTCTCTAATGCATTTGTTCGTGTTGTAAATGAAGAGGGCGGGGAAGAATTGATTCGTTTTGATTTAGGGGAGGACTTCTCAATTGAAACAGCTGTCGTCGTATGCGAACTATATAGACACGGCAGCGATTGGAAGTTTAACGCAATCGGAAGCGGATTCTCTGGCGGACTTGCAGCTCTTTGTCAAAATTATGGGTTAGAAGTGTAAATAGAAGAAACAACTTCATTCAAGAGGCGCTGCCAATGACTCATATGAGGGTATTTTCCAAAGTGAGAAAGAAACAGCGATCAAGAATAACAGCAGGCGAAAGCCTGCTGATGCTTCTACACTTATAGGAGGAAAACCAGTTGGACATTTTGAAACATATGTTGGACACGTATGCCTCGTTTTTTGATTGGCATATGTGGGCAGAGGTATTAACAGACCCTGTCTCTTGGGGGCTTATTGGGACCCTTGTCGTGCTTGAAGGTTTGTTGTCAGCGGATAACGCACTTGTATTAGCTGTTATGGTGAAACATTTACCTGAAAAGCAGCGTAAAAAGGCATTAACCTACGGATTAATTGGCGCTTATTTCTTCCGTTTTCTATTTATTGGCGTAGGGATGTTGCTTATTAAGTTTTGGTGGATTAAGGTTCTAGGCGCTGCATACTTAGCTTGGCTGGTCATTAAGCACTTCTGGTTAGGTGACGGAGATGACGAAGCGAAGGAATTGAAAAAAGAAGGCTGGATGATTCGTGTATTTGGCGTCTTCTGGGCAACTGTTATTTCTGTAGAAATTATGGACCTTGCCTTCTCGGTAGACAGTATTCTTGCTGCATTTGCTGTATCTGAGGAAGTATGGATTCTTCTTTTAGGTGGAATGCTTGGAATTCTCATGATGCGTACAGTGGCACAATTATTCCTTGTGCTCATCGACCGTATACCAGAGCTTGAGAATACGGCATTTATTCTCATTGGAATTATTGCCATCAAAATGGGCTTAAGTGCTGCTCATATTGAAATCCCGCATCTTGCATTCTTTGCGATTATTATCCTAGCGTTTATCGGAACGTTTATTGTTCATAAAATCAATAAGAAGAAGCATCAAGGTGTAACAAACGAAGCTGCGGCTTCAAAAGAAGAATAGGACGATCAAAAAGGAATGGAGTTGACTAGCGGCTCCATCCTTTTTTGAATCATCAAGTCATTACAACAGGAGGTGGCACTGCATGCGATATTTTCGTTTTTTATCAGAGACGAGGCAGCACGATATTTTTTTTAAGCGGCCGGCGGCAGTTCATTCATTGACGCCAAGGCATGTACTTGCGCATGCATTAGGTGCTACTTTGTATATGCCTGCGACAAGACAGGATGTAGCAGACATGCTGCTTTCGCAGAAATATGAAGCGCTTTGCTCTGTTGTGTTTTGCTTGGAGGACGCCATTGGTGATCAGGAAGTGGACATGGCTGAACAGAATATAGTGGCACAATTGACCTGCCTTTCTGAGACAATTCATCACTCTCCAGAAATGGCTGAGCAATTGCCGCTTTTATTTATTCGGGTTCGTTCGCCCAAACAGCTGCTCAAAATGGCAGATTTGCTCGGTTCCTCTCTTCATTTACTGACTGGTTTTGTGTTTCCAAAGTGCTCCGTTCACAATGCAAAGGAATATGTAGACAGTTTGAAACGAGCTTCAGCACAAACTCAGAAAACACTATACGGAATGCCCATTTTAGAAACACCAGATTTATTAGAAAAAGAAACGAGATATCAGGTGTTGTCTGAGTTAAAGCAGATCATGCTGAATGATGAGGAATATATTTTGAATATTCGCATTGGGGCAACGGATCTGTGTGGATTATACGGCATTCGCCGTGATCGCGAGACCACTATTTATGAGATCAGAGTCATTGCTGAGTTGATCACAGATATCATCAATTATTTTGGTCGTTCATTTGTGATATCAGGTGCTGTATGGGAGCATTTTGGACCGGCACGAAAAGAACAAAATCCATTCATCCGTGCAATTTCTAAGAGCGGTGAGTTTTCCTCATCTGAACTCGATCATATGCAAGGTCTGCTCAAAGAGACAAGGCTGGATGTGGTAAATGGTATTCATGGCAAGACAGTCATCCATCCAACACATCTCAAGCCAGTTCAAAGCATGTACGTTGTCACAAAAGAAGAGTACATGGATGCATTAAGTATTTTAGAGCATGCAGATGGTACAGTCGGCGTGATGAAGAGTACCTTCTCTAATAAAATGAACGAAACGAAGCCGCACTATCGCTGGGCGGAAAACATTTTAATGAAGTCAGACATTTACGGGGTGTTTCATGAAAATAGAAGCTATATCGACATACTCACAGAAGCAGAAGCCGCATACGCTGAACATCTTGGAACATATGGAGGTGGAGCTTAACCTCAAAGAGGGTACGCTTCAGCTTGAAAAAGAACATCTTTTTGACATGGCGGCACGGGTGAACAAAAAGAGAGCCTTTTTATTTGTTAGTAAGGTGCTCGGGAAACATATGCCTGTTCACCCGTTGAAACCACTCCTCGTCTCAGGTCTTTTGGGAATGGCTTATGCAAAAGAACAAACAGGCAAGACGCCCCCGCACCAAGACTGTGTAGTAGATGCTCTAAAAACGGATGATCATGTTAAGTTAACTGAAGCCTATGCTGCGCTCAAAAAAGAGAAGCTTTCGGCGGTAAACGAGCCGATTGTGATCGGCTTTGCTGAAACGGCAACTGCGCTTGGTCATGGTGTGTATGACGTCATAGAAGGAGCATCTTACATTCATACGACACGTGAACAGCTGTTGGATCTTGATCCTTCACTCGTATTTGAAGAGGAACATTCTCATGCGACAGATCAGCTTTGCTACGCAGATGACGCCTTACTTCGGACGGATCGCCCGATTGTGCTAGTAGATGATGAGGTCACGACAGGCCGGACAAATATGAATATCATTCGGGATCTGCACGCAAAGCACCCTAGATCCTCTTATACGATTCTATCCATTTTAGATTGGAGAACAGAGGAGCACGAGGAAGCGATGCTTCAGCTGCAAGAGGAGCTAGGGGTAAATATCACATCATTATCTTTATTAAAAGGGCAGATGATGTTTCGGGGGACAACGCTGGATGAACCTGCTTATTCGTATGAAATTGCTGCGCAAGAGAAAAGACCTGAACTCTCTTTTCATTCTCTTCAATCCTTCTTTAAGCAAGTGCCATATTCACTTTCCCATGCAGTCAATCCGGCGGGGCATTCGCCGTATATCCATGAAACAGGTCGTTTCGGTTTAAGCACAGCGGAAACGGACACCATTGATCAAGCAGCTGCTGAGGCTGGGCTGAAGCTCCAGCAAGAGCGAAAAGGAAAACAGACACTCTGCTTAGGAACAGGAGAATTGATGTATGTGCCGATGAGACTTGCAGCTCATATGGGCGAAGGTGTCCTTTTTCATTCGACGACAAGAAGTCCGATTCATCCGGTTGAAAAGGAAGGGTACGCCGTTCAAAACGGATTCGCATTTTTGAGTCCAGAGGATGCCCGCATTCAGCACTACGTGTACAATATCCCTAAAGATCAGTACGATGATGTCTTTTTGTTTTTTGAGAAAAAGGTGTCTCAAGAAGCTTTGATGCCGCTGATCCACTTATTTGCTGAGCGGCATGTGAAGCATGTGCATATTGTGACTTTATCAGATGAGGTGAAGGTGAATGGCTAACGTGTATACAAAGATGGGAAGCTATCCAGAGCAGGACGTAACCTTCTTACTCAAGGATTTATCGTCGATTGAGATGGAGAAAAGTACTGAGGAGCGGGAGCGCTCTATTCAAAGCGGTGCCCATTACTCAGAAATGCTGCCAATTGAATATAAGCCGACGGCATCTTATATGGACTTATTCTATCAATCTCTTGAAGAAAGTAAGCAAAAGGTAGCGGAAGCCGTAGCGGTTGTCGCAGAACAAATTGTGAAAAAGCGAGGATTTCAAACCGTTCTGTGCAGCTTGGCACGGGCCGGGACACCAATCGGGGTGCTCATTAAACGGTATATCAGAAAGACGTATGGTCTCGATTTGCCGCATTATAGCATCTCTATTATTCGTGACCGTGGAATAGATGAAAATGCGCTGCATTATATCCTCAAAGAACATCCCGGTTTTGAGATTGCCTTTATTGACGGCTGGACCGGAAAGGGTGCTATTTCTAAAGAGCTTCAACAAGCGGTGCTTGATTTTGAACAGAAATATGGAATTCGTCTTTCGAGTGAGCTAGCTGTGCTTGCTGATCCTGGTTATTGTACGAGTGTTTACGGAACGAGAGAGGATTTCCTCATTCCAAGTGCCTGCTTGAATTCAACGGTATCTGGCCTAGTTAGTCGAACGGTGCTAAACAACCGCTGGATCCATGCCGATGATTTCCATGGGGCCAAGTATTATGAAGAGCTCATTGATGAGGATGTCTCTAATCTGTACGTTAATACAATTGAAGAAGCATTTTCTGAACTTAATGCAAATGTACAAGAGAAAGCAGAGACCCTGCTCGCACAAGGAACGCCTCCTGACTGGCGGGGGATGACCTCCATTGAAGCAATTGGTCAGGAGTTCCAAATTGACAATACGCATTTGATTAAGCCGGGCGTCGGTGAGACGACCCGTGTGCTGCTCAGAAGAGTTCCTTGGAAAATACTCATTCAGCCAGGATCTCGGGAAAAGCTCAAGCACATTTTACTACTCGCAGAGGACAGAGGCGTGCCCGTGATTGAATATGCCAACATGTCCTACACATGCTGTGGGCTCATCCGCCCGTTGGAGCAATCGTCATGAAGAACATGGCATTTGCCAGTGACTTAGACCGGACACTGATATACTCACATCGAATGCTGGAGCAGTATGCATACAAGGGAGCATACGAATTAATTGAGGTGCTGGACGACCGGCCGCTTTCCTATGTGTCGATTGAAACGAAAGCATCCTTACAGGCAATTCATCAAGCAGGCTGGTTTATCCCAGTGACGACAAGAACGACAGCACAATTTGAACGAATCACTCTCTTTCAGCAAGAGATCAAACCAGAGTATGCCGTCACGACAAACGGCGGCTGTATCCTTCATCATGGCAAGCCGCTTGAGGAGTGGCAGGCGATTGTAGATGAGAGACTGCAAGAGTGTATGCCGGTGAGAGATATGCTGAGGGCGATCTCTGAACTTCCGGTTGCCGCTTGGGTGAAACGTACTCGAACAGCTGAGGGAAGATTTCTTTATTTAATTATGAAAGACGAGTTTCTTTCTCATATTCCGCTTGCTGAATTAAGGCTGTGGGGTGAGGAGAGAGGCTGGCAGGTTTCCCTTCAGGGCCGGAAGCTATATTTTATTCCAAAGCCGCTCAATAAGTGGGCTGCTGTTGCTTTTCTAAAAGAAAGGCTACACCTTGAATATGTTTATGGAGCGGGCGACTCCTTGTTAGATGCTGATCTCATACGTCAAGCAGATAAAGGCTTCGCTCCGAGTCATGGGGAAGTCTTAGATGCTGAGCTATCGTTTGAACCGACGACAGCCTCTGGCATGGCGGCGGCAGACGAAATCGCCGCTTCTGTCGCAAAGAAGATGAACACGGCAAAAAAGCCTTCGATTCGATAGCAGAAGTAGAAGGCTGAATGATATGATAGTAGTAGCTTTCGAGAAAATATAGGAGAAAGGAAGGAGCGGCGTGAACTATAAAGAAATCAATGTAACCCAGACACGGGCGAAACAGGAAGCCTGGAAAAACCTGCTGAAAAAGCCGCTCCCTGAACGAGACGGCTACGTCAAGGACGAGCACACCTTATCCTTGCCGCGTCTCGCTGCCCGCGTCCTTGGAACTCCGCATGATGCAACCGATTATTTTATTTATTTACATGAATTATACGAAACTGACGGCATGCATATTTTAAGTGAAACCCTCAACCGGCATATTGAGCCGGAGCACTTTCAAGCGCTCCAGCGGATTCATATGATCAATCAGGAAGAAAAGGGATTGTCCGTGAATCGATTTGTGGCTTTCTTAGACGGTGAACAGCTCATTGTCCGTCATCCAAACCCAGTGATGAACCGGCATATTCGCCTTTCGTTAATCCAGGTGTTTGAACATTTCAAGCAGCTGCATGAAGGGGGATTCCAGCATCCTGATTTCCGCCGTGTGCTGCTAGATGTAGTGAAGTTTTCAAATAATCATCTAGGACCATGGCTGAAGGAAGGAAATTTGGAAGAAAAAATGCCAGCTGTCATTTGGTATGGAGAGGCGAATAAAAGTCAGCTTTATTTTCTTTACTATGTCATGCTGATTGGCTGTGATGTGGTGCTGTTTCATCCAGAAGGCAAGGATCAATTTCGTGAATTAGATCCAGAAGAAAAGCTGACTTTTATTGATCAGTATCCAGGGACGTCAAAGCTTGAACCGTTCCCTACTGAAAAGCCTGAGAGGAAATCAACGGTGGCGTACCGTTCGACAAGAGAGCTTGAAGAGGTACTTCACACAGAAGATTCCATGCTGTATAAGCCATGGCAATTCAGAGATCATACTCCTCATTCTATTACGCTAAAGACAACGTATGATGAGCTGTTTTTAATTGCGAAGGAACGGTCGTTTATCCGCCCGAATTTCAAAGCAGACCGTGACACCATACAGATTCCGAATCTTTTTGCGAAGATGATGGGGGTGACGAGAGACAAGCGAGAATATTGGGACCGTATCCACACGCTAATGGAGGGGAAAGAAACGAAAACGATCCGTCATTTCCCTTTCACACAAGAAGTGTCTTCGAATTATCAATTTCATTATCAGCATGCACTTTCTAAAGCAGGAGAGGTTGACCCTGATTTGTTAATGAAAAGCAATGTGTGGCAGTTCTCGCATTTGTATGAGGGCACGCAGCGTGCGATCGCAGAGGCCATTTCTCGCATATGTCAGCATCCGAAGCTGTTAAAAGAAGGCCATGAGACCGAATTAGATGTGCGTATTTATTTATTCAAGCAGCTTTTGCATATGAACCAAGATGTAATTGAACTCATTCAAACCTTTGATTATGCCCAGACTGTGCCGAAAGTGATTTTATACCATACGGAATATAATGGTGAGCTGACTCGTTCTGATGCGGCTGCCCTGATTTTCCTAAATGAAATGGGTGTGGATCTCTTCGTCTATCATCCCGCCGGCTATCAGTGTATAGAGCGGTATATAGACGATCAATTATTTGATACACATTGGCTTGATGAAATGGTCATGAACCAAGAGTTTAAAGAGCCGTCCATTGTGAGAAAGTTATTTCAATCCATTAAAAACCGATAAGGAGATCAAAGCTTATGACAAATACAAACGGAAATGACATCATTTCAATTGATAAAGAGGAAATCACGATTGAAAAGGCAGACGATATTCGCGTTCAGCTGCGCAATGAACCAGAAGTCCAAAACATTGCGAGACAGATTGATGCCAAAAATCAGCTTGAACTGCTTGAATACGGGAAACAGCCGGCTGTCGAAATCTCTAAGTTTTCTGACCGTATTCTCTCTATGATGCGTTCAACAAGTGTCACAGACTCAGGAACGATGCTTACACAGCTTGGAAAAATTATGGATCGTTTTGATAAAAATGATTTTGACGAGCCAAAGGGCGGTTTGTTATCAAAAATCTTTAAACGCGGCGGCAGCATGATCGAAAAGATTTTCAGCAAATATCAAACGCTCGGTGCAGAAATTGAAAAAATCAATGTGGAAATCAGTAAATACAAAGATGAAATGACCAAATCGACGGTTACGCTTGAAGAAATGTATGAGCATAACATTCAATACTATATGGAGCTTGAAAAGTATGTCGTCGCAGGGCAAATGAAGATCGAAGAATTAAAACAATTGGTTCCTTCTTATGAAGAAAAAGCGGCGGGGGGAAACCAGCTGGCACAAATGGAGCTGGATACGCTTCGTAATGGGATTCAAGCGCTTGAAGAGCGTGTATATGATCTTGATATGGCACGGATGGTGGCACTTCAAACGGCACCGCAAATCCGTTTGCTGCAGCGTGGTAATACGAAATTAATCGGGAAAATTAACTCTGCCTTCATCATTACGATTCCGATTTTCAAAAATGGAATCATTCAAGCGGTAACAGCGAAGAGACAAAAGCTTGTGGCTGATTCCATGAGTGAACTGGACAGAAGAACGAATGAAATGCTGAAACGAAATGCTGAAAATATCTCAAGTCAAAGTGTTGAGATTGCTAAATTATCAGGTCGTCCAAGCATCGACATTGAAACGATCGAATCATCCTTCAATACGATTGTACAAGGGATGAAAGAGACGAAGCAGATTGAAGAAGAAAACAAACGATTACGTGAGGACGGAACAAAACGTATGCTTGAGCTTCAAGATAATATTAAGAAAGCTGCCCTAGAGTCCTAAAAAAACAGGCTGTCTGTAACGAAAGTTGCAGGCAGTTTTTTCATGAATTTGATTAAAATTTGAGGAAAAAGGTTTTTATGTGACCTTTTTCGGGTAAATCCTGTTCAGGGGCACGGTTCACCCATGAAAGAAAAAGTCCGCTATCACAAGGATTCGACTTATTTTTTAGCACAATAAGGAATTTCCAGTAAAATATTGTCTGGTGAGAGAAAATACCCCGTAAAATATGTAGTTTATGAAGCATTCTATAGGATTTACGAGTAATACGGCGTATAAACTGTAATCACCAGACCTCTATATGGAATTCATACATATTGTACGGAAATAAGCGAATTCTAAAGATTGTTCGCATCATAACGCTTATGTTACGGTTATAAAGATGCTAATTTGGAGGGAAAAAATGAATTCTGAAGAGAGAAAGATCAAAATCAAGATAAATAATGTATCTAAAATTTTCGGTAAAAATGCTAAAAAAGCATCTCAAATGCTTGAAAAAGGGAAGACAAAAAGAGAAATCCTAAAAGAGACCGGCGCAACAGTTGGTGTCAATCGAGCAAATTTTGATGTGTATGACGGCGAGATATTTGTCATCATGGGGCTATCAGGGAGCGGAAAGTCCACACTTGTGCGGCTGCTAAATAGGTTAATCGAACCAACCTCCGGAGAAATTTATATTGATGGGGATATGATAACAAATATGTCAAAGGATCAATTGCGTGAAGTCAGACGGAAAAAGATCAGCATGGTCTTCCAAAACTTCGCATTGTTCCCGCATCGTACCATTCTGGAGAATACAGAATACGGGCTTGAATTGCAAGGTGTAGAGAAAGAACAGCGCCGCTCTAAAGCGCTTGAATCTTTAAAGCTTGTTGGACTTGAAGGTTTTGAAGAGCAGTACCCAAATCAATTAAGTGGCGGTATGCAGCAGCGTGTTGGATTGGCACGTGCACTAGCTAATGACCCTGATATTTTGTTAATGGATGAAGCATTCAGCGCACTAGATCCATTAATTCGTAAAGACATGCAGGATGAATTGCTTGAGCTTCATACGTCTGTAGGAAAAACAATTATTTTCATCACGCATGATTTAGATGAAGCGCTTCGTATTGGCGACCGCATTGTCCTCATGAAAGACGGGAATATCGTTCAAATCGGAACACCAGAAGAAATTCTGATGAACCCATCGAACGAGTATGTTGAACGTTTCGTTGAAGATGTAGACCTTTCTAAAGTATTAACCGCTGGTCATATTATGAAACGTGCAGAAACAGTTCAGATTGATAAAGGGGCACGTGTTGCGCTCACGCTCATGAAGAACCTTGGTATTTCGTCTATCTATGCAGTAGATAAGAAAAAGCATTTATTAGGTGTTATTTCTGCACAAGCAGCGAAAAAAGCGGCAGAAACGGGTGCGTCGCTAGAAACTGTTCTTGATAAAGAATTTACGACAGTATTGGAATCAACGTATTTAACAGAGATCTTTGACGCGGTGTCTGATGCGAACATTCCAATTGCCGTTGTAGATGAGAAAAACAGAATGAAGGGTATTGTGGTCAGAGGTGCATTGATTGGTGCATTATCAGGTAATGATGAATATATCAACATGTCTTCTAACAAGCTAGAGGAAATTAAAGCACAAGAGCCTTCTGCACAGGAGGTAGAATAAGATGTTTAGTATGAGTGATTTACCTAGAATTCCGTTCGCGGATTATATCGATCAATTTGTTGACTGGTTAACATTAACCTTTGGTGGTTTCTTTGATGGCATCACAAATGGATTAGCTGGAACAGTAAATGGTATTGTAGCTGCACTTGGCGTCATTCCATCCATTATTTTAACGCTTATCTTTGCCGGCATTGCTTGGTGGATCAGTACAAGAGGAGTTGCTCTTTTCACACTTATTGGATTCTTACTGATCGACTATTTAGGCTACTGGCAGCCAATGCTGCAAACACTTGCGCTCGTTCTGACAGCTGTGGTCATTTCTATCGTGATCGGGGTTCCGATCGGTATTTGGGCATCACAGAAGGAAACAGTGCGTAAAATTGTCACACCTATTTTAGACTTAATGCAGACAATGCCTGCATTCGTTTATCTTTTACCAGCAATCTTCTTCTTTAACATCGGAGTAGTACCTGGCGTTGTGGCATCGGTTATTTTCTCTATGCCGCCAACGATTCGTATGACCATTCTCGGGATTAAACAAGTACCATCTGATTTAATTGAAGCAACAGAAGCTTTTGGTTCAACGACATTCCAGCGTTTGTTCAAAGTTCAGCTTCCACTTGCTACAAAAACCATCTTAGCTGGGATTAACCAAAGTATCATGCTTGCTCTATCCATGGTCGTCATTGCGGCAATGGTTGGTGCACCAGGACTTGGTTCGGAAGTATATAGTGCAGTAACGCAGCTGAAAACAGGGATTGGTTTTGAAGCTGGTATTGCCATTGTTATTGTAGCGATCACACTGGATCGTATTACACAGAACATTAAAACGAAAAAAACCAGGGGGAATGCTTAATGTGGAAAAAGTCTCTCTACATTGGGATGACCGCCCTGCTTGTCTTTTTACTAGCGGCTTGTGGTGCACAATCAGATTCAAATGCAAGTGCAGCACAGCAGGTCAATAAAACGATTATCGGGATTGATCCGGGTTCAGGTATTATGGCCTTAACCGATCAAGCGAAAAAGGATTACGGTTTAGAGGATTGGACGGTTGTATCTGCCTCAAGTGCAGCGATGACAGCGACATTGAAGAAATCGTATGACCGTAAAAAACCGATTATCATCACTGGCTGGAATCCTCACTGGATGTTTTCCCGCTACGATTTGAAATATTTAGATGATCCGAAAAAATCATATGGTGACGAAGAAGAAATTCACACCATTTCTCGTAAAGGATTTGCGAAGGATCAGCCGGAAGCAGCCAAAATGCTCAGTCAGTTTAAATGGTCTCAAGATGACATGGGTGAAGTGATGCTTGATATTCAGGATGGCGTCAAACCAAAGGATGCTGCTGTTAAATATGTGAAAAAGCATAAAGATCAAGTAGCGAAATGGACAAAAGGCGTGAAAAAGTCAAACGGTGACAAAATCAATCTTGCCTACGTTGCGTGGGATAGTGAGATTGCAAGTACCAATGTGGCCGCAGAGGTATTGCGTGAACTTGGCTTTAAAGTGACCTTGACTCAGGTTGAAGCGGGCCCAATGTGGACAGCAATTGCAACCGGAAGTGCTGATGCATCATTATCTGCATGGCTTCCAAATACGCATAAAACGTATGCAGCGAAGTTTAAAGGAAAATATGATGATCTCGGTACAAGTATGAAGGGTCTTCGCATGGGTCTCGTTGTTCCGACTTATATGAAAAACGTCAACTCGATCGAAGATTTGAAAAAATAGCCAATTGTATAACAGTTCCCTTATAATAGAAGGGAGCATATGGAAAAAGCAGTCTGCTCAAAAAGCGACTGCTTTTTCTTATATATAAGGATGGTGGATGAGTTGTCGATGGTGGAAAAACCAATGATGATTTTCCTGCACGGTGGAGGCGTAAGCAGCTGGATGTGGCAGGAGCATATGGAAATATTCAAGGAAACGTATGAATGCTATACCCCTGATTTTATCGGACACGGGACAAGAGCAAATGAAACGTCGTTTTCCATGCGAGGAAGTGCTCTTGAAATCATTTCATGGATAAAGGAGCATGCACATGGTCGTACAGTCATTCTAATTGGCTTCTCTCTAGGTGCACAGGTAGTCGTTGATGTGTTATCGAGAGAGCCAGACATCGCAGACATCGCCATCATCAATAGCGCCCTTGTGTTGCCATTACCATGGCTCTATTTGATGGTAAGGCCCATTTTACCTCTTACATATCCGTTATTAAAGAAAGATTGGTTCATCCAGCTGCAAGCAGAAAAGATGGGACTTCCAAACGAAGTACTGGATCATTATGCAGCGGATTCCAAACAATTGCAGAAGAAGACGCTGCTTACGATGTTTCAAGAAAACCTTCATTACAAGCTCCCTGACACGTTTCAACAAGCGAAGGCACGGATTCTTGTGACAGTGGGAGAAAAGGAAAAGGGCATTATGACTAGGTCAGCAGAAAAGATCACGAATGCACACCCGAATGCAGCCGGGTTCATCGTTCCTGACATTGGACATACGTTTACTTTTGAAAAGAAAGAACTTTTTGTCGACATGATCAAAAGCTTTATAGAAGCGCGTGCGTTACCAGCGGAATTAAAGGAAATAAGGAAGCTAGGCCATTTAGAAAGTGAAGATGAGCATAAAAGGGGCAGGCATGTATAAGACATTGTATGATATAGGTATAAAACGCTTACAGATGAATGGGTGTATGGATGGAAGCTCGTAAGTGAGCCATGAAGGAGGAAGCATGAGTAAAAACTATATCATATTTGGTGCGAGTCAAGGATTAGGGGATGCCTTTGTAAAAGGTCTTCCTTCAAGTGGAGATACAGTATGGATTGTGTCACGAAGTGAACCAAGCAGTTTGAACATAGACGATGGGGTGCGTAGAATTTGGCTGAAGATCGATTTATCAAGCCAAACCCATATCCCTTTTATGCTCGAAGCATTGAAGAATCAAACAATTGATGTACTCATTTATAACGTAGGTTTATGGGAGAAACGCGGCTTTGAAGATGATTATTCTTTCGATCATGATCAACCGGAGGATATCGCTCATTTAATCAATGTGAACGTTACCTCAACGATTACCTACATCCAAGCTCTGCTTCCGCACGTAAGGACATCTGAGAATGGAAAGATCATCGTCATTGGTTCTACTGCGGGACTTGACCATACGAATTTGTCTCAGGTTTCTTTTGTTGCTTCTAAATTTGGGCTTCGTGGTATTGTGAACGCACTAAGAGAGCACGTGAGGAAAGATAAAATATCCGTTACCTGTATCAATCCAGGGGAGCTGGCGGCAGAAGTTCCGTACGAAGATGGCGCTGAAAAAGCCATTGCTATGTATGATGAAACGAGAATACCTGTACAAGATATTGTCGAGCTGGCGAGATGTGTTATTCATCTATCCAGGGTGTCCTGTGTGAAAGAAATCAATGTACCAGCAATGACAGATGTGAATGCGTAAAATAAAGGAGACCACCCGCTTCAGGAAAGACGGGTGGTTTTTTTATTTTACGATGAATGCTGCTGAAGTGTTTCGTATACAGCTTCCGTCAAAATCTCAATACCTGTAAAAATGGCGGAGCGATCGAATGTCATATAAGGGTGATGAAGCCCAGGTTTTAAATCACAGCCTAAACCGAGCATCGTCGATTTAATATGAGGAAGCTTTGCTGCATAAAAATGAAAGTCCTCTCCGCCTGTCGTCACGATCGGTGGATCGAGCTGTTCTTTGCCTAGCACTTGCTCTATGGCATGTGACATGATCTCCACAGCTTCTTCATTTAATGTCGCAGCTGGAAGACGATGATCCGTTGAAAGTGTGATAGAGGCGCCAAAAGCATCCGCTACAGAATGGCATGCTCTTTCAATTTCCTTTTCTAATTCATCCATCACTTCGTTTGTCTGTGCCCGAACGTCGAGTGTAAAAGAGGCCTTGCCAGGTATGATGTTGGAGCTGCCGCCGCCTGCATTTAAATTGGTCATTTTCACAGAATGGGCGACTCGTGGATCGACATGGATATGTGCTAGTCTCTGCACAAGCGTAGATGCAACTTCGATGACGTTGACCCCAAGGTGCGGGCGTGCACCGTGTGCTTCCTCCCCTAGAATGGTCCCGACGTAATGATTACTTGATCCGTGCAAAATGGCAGGAGCGCAGCGTCCGTTTAAGGTTTCTTGAATTGGGCGCACATGCACCCCGTATAAATAATCGACGTCAGCTAACACACCTTTTTCGATCATCTTTAAAGCGCCGCCTCCTCTTTCTTCGGCAGGCTGAAAAATGAATCGGATCGTGCCACTTGGAAGTTCTTTTTCTTTCAATGCCATGAATGTCCCAAGTGCCATCGTCATATGAGCATCGTGTCCGCATGAATGGTTGGCTTGAAATACGCCATCTACTTCCTGCCACAATGCGTCAATATCGGCTCTCACAGCAACCACTGGTGCGCCTTCCCCAATTTCACCGATTACCCCTGTACAGTCTTCAAATGTTCTCGTTTTACAGCCTAATTTCTTTAATAGAGCTTCAATATAAGCTGTCGTATTTGTCTCTTCCCAGCTGATTTCTGGATGGGCGTGCAGATGTTCAAAGATGTCTGTCACGGTTTGTTTCATCTCGTTTGTCAAAGTTGTCATGAGAAGCCTCCTTGCTGACAGATAATCTGCCAAAACATTCTTTTAGTGAAATAATATTGATCTTAAATATCATCAGTGTTTATAATATAACACATCATTTGATTATTCTGAAAATTAAGTGAAATTCCGATCGGGACAAAGGGGTTTTGACAGATGAAAACAGCGACAGTATCAGCACCTGAGAAACAAAAAAGAAAACTTCAGATGCCGGATGCGTATGTACTCTTATTTATGATTGCTTTAATTTGTACGATCGCAACGTATTTTGTACCAGCCGGTGAATTTGATCGGAAAACGTCAGGAGAAATCACAACAGCTGTTCCTGGCAGTTATCACCGTATTGATCAATCACCAGTTAGTCCGGTTGGTTTTTTTACAGCGATTCAAGAAGGGATGGTTGGTTCATCCTCTATTATTTTTCTGATTCTTTTTACTGGAGGAACCATTGCGATTTTGGAAAAGACAGGTGCCATTAACGGGATGATTCACAATGTCATCAGCCGGTTCCAAACGAAACAGCTATTGTTTATTTGTATTGTTGGTGGATTGTTTTCTGTACTTGGGACGACCGGAATTGTGGTGAATTCGGTCATTGGCTTTATTCCTATTGGAATCATTGTGGCACGTTCTTTAAAGTGGGATGCAGTGGCGGGAGCGGCGGTTATTTACATCGGCTGTTATGCAGGTTTTAACGCAACCATTTTGTCTCCATCTCCATTAGGTTTATCACAAACGATTGCAGAACTGCCGATTTTTTCTGGTATTGGGCTGCGTGTCATCATTTATCTTTGTTTTCTCCTATCTAGTATTGTGTACATCTATTTATATACAAAACGCTTGAAAAATAAAGAAAAGGGAAGCCTGCTTGGTGACGAGTGGTTTCCTGCTAAAGGGCTTGGAGGAGCTGATGCGGAATCTGTGGACAAGCCTGAATTCACCGGCAGACATAAGCTGATTTTAGCGGTGTGTGGTTTGTCGCTTGGGGGTTTTTTGTATGGTGCGCTTCAGCTTGGCTGGACTGATAAGGAAATGGCTGGTGTGTTTATTTTCATGGCAATTGCTGCTGGCCTGCTTGGCGGATTAGCTGCCAATGATATTGCAAAAACGTTTATTGTCGGCTGTCAAAGCCTTGTATACGGCGCACTCATTGTCGGCATGGCACGCTGCATTTCAGTCATTTTGGAAAACGGCAAGCTGCTTGATACTGTGGTGAATGGGCTTGCGAGTATGCTGACAGGGTTTAGTCCAATCGCTGGTGCGATCGGCATGTATATCGCCAGTGCGCTCCTTCACTTTTTGATTTCATCAGGATCAGGGGAAGCGGTTGTCTTTATACCGATTCTTGCGCCGCTTGCTGATTTAATGGGTATCACGAGACAAGTAGCGGTAGAAGCAGTGATGCTCGGTGAAGGGGTGGTCAACTGCGTGAATCCGACTTCAGGTGTGTTGATGGCTGTCTTGGCTGCAAGTGGGATTCCTTACGTGAAATGGCTGCGTTTTATGGTGCCGCTTGCGCTCATTTGGTTCGTCATCGGCCTTGTCTTTATTTGTATCGGTGTCATGATTAATTGGGGACCTTATTAAATAAGAGAGAAGCCACCAAAGAGTGTTTGGTGGCTTTTTTCTTATGAGAACATGTATGGGGACAGCGGTTTAAAACCACAATATGAGTGTTCACAAAATGGCTACATTATTTTTTTGAGCAATCCCCTTGCAAAAGTTTGTGAAGTGTTGCACAATAAGAATGTGAAATACTTCACATAAGAAAAACAACCTAGTTTTACTCAGGAGGATGAGATAAATGACAAACGAAAAAGTAAACAAAGTAGCACTTATTGGAGCAGGTTTTGTCGGCAGCAGTTATGCCTTTACATTAATAAATCAAGCAATCACAGATGAATTGGTAGTCATCGATTTGAATCAAGATAAAGCAATGGGTGACGTCATGGATTTAAACCACGGGAAAGCATTCGCCCCGCATCCTGTGAATACTTGGTATGGAGATTATGAGGATTGTCAGGATGCTGACATTGTATGTATCTGCGCTGGTGCAAACCAAAAGCCAGGTGAAACGAGACTTGATCTTGTTGAGAAAAATTTAAATATATTTAAAGGCATTGTAGACAATGTGATGAAAAGCGGATTCGATGGTATTTTCTTAGTTGCTACGAACCCAGTTGATATTTTGACATATGCGACTTGGAAATTCAGCGGACTACCAAAAGAACGAGTGATTGGCAGTGGAACAACGCTTGATACGGCAAGATTCAGATACATGCTTAGTGAGTACTTTGAAGCAGCGGCGCACAATGTGCATGCGTACATCATTGGAGAGCATGGGGATACAGAGCTTGCTGTTTGGAGCCATGCGAATATCGGAAGTGTACCGATCACAGAACTAATGAAGAGAAATGACCAATACAAACAAGAAGATTTAGACGACATCATGGAGAATGTCCGTCATGCCGCTTACCAAATCATTGAGAAAAAAGGCGCCACTTATTACGGCGTAGCGATGAGTTTAGCTCGTATTACTAGAGCCATTTTGCACAATGAAAACAGCATTTTGACTGTCAGCACTTATTTAGATGGAGAATACGGAGCAGAAGATGTCTACATTGGTGTACCTGCCCTCGTGAACCGAAATGGTGCAACAGAAGTGATGGAGCTCGCACTGAACGACACAGAAAAAGAAAAATTCGCACATAGTGTGAATGTGTTAAAAGAGATTTTAGCTCCTCATTTTTAATCAATCAAAGGCAACCTATCTGAGCAGAAAAGGATGAATCACTATGTGGCAGCAAATATATGATCCGTTTGGTAATGAGTTCGTCAGTGCATTGGTGGCCATGCTTCCAATCTTGTTTTTCCTACTAGCATTAACTGTATTTAAGTTAAAAGGGGTATTAGCCGCTTGTTTTACCTTGATCGTCAGTTTTGTAACAGCTGTTTTCTTCTTTCATATGCCAATTGAAAAAGCATTATCTGCTGTGGTGCTCGGTGTATCTAATGGGCTGTGGCCGATTGGATATATCGTCATCATGGCCGTATGGCTCTATAAAATTGCTGTGAAGTCTGGAAAGTTTGATGTCATTCGTTCTAGTATTGCAGGAATTTCTCAAGATCAACGGTTACAGCTCTTATTAATTGGTTTTAGTTTTAACGCATTTTTAGAGGGAGCCGCTGGATTCGGTGTACCGATTGCGATTAGTGCCGCTCTTTTAACAGAGCTTGGGTTTAAACCACTAAAAGCCGCCATGCTCTGCTTGATTGCAAATGCTGCGTCTGGCGCTTTTGGTGCAGTAGGTATCCCGGTTATTACAGGGGCGCAAATGGGAAATATGACGCCGCTTGAGCTGTCTCAAACCCTTGTGTACACCATTCCGTTTATTTCTTTCTGTATCCCGTTTCTGCTGATTCTCATTGTAGACGGCTTTAAAGGGATCAAAGAAACGCTTCCAGCCTTGCTTGTTGTGAGTGGAAGCTACGCGATTCTGCAGGCTGTTACAATGGTCACCATGGGTCCTGAGCTTGCCAATATTATTTCAGCTTTAGCGAGTATGGGAATTCTGGCACTATTTCTTCGAAAATGGCAGCCAAAACACATTTACCGTGAAGAAGGCGCGCCGGCCATTGAACAAAAACAAACGTTTAGCGGAGTTGAGGTGCTGAAGGCTTGGTCTCCGTTTTATATCTTAACGGCTGTCATTACAGTATGGAGTCTGCCTGCATTTAAAGCATTGTTTGCTGAGGGAGGCCCGCTTAATTGGACAACCATTTTAGTGAAAATGCCGTTTCTGCATCAGCAAATTGTGAAATTACCACCAATTGCCCAAACAGAAACACCGATTGATGCGATCTTTAAAATTGATGTTATTAGTGCAACAGGTACCGCCATTCTAATTGCGGTGATGCTGACAGGGTTGTTCAGCAGACATATTACATTAAAAGAAGGGGCTGCCTGCTTAAATGCAGCGGTCAAAGAGCTTTGGGTCCCTGTTCTTACGATTTGTTTTGTCATGGGCTTTGCCAACTTGGCGAACTTTGCAGGCCTAAGTTCTGCTATCGGACTAGCACTTGCTAAAACAGGCGATTTATTCCCGCTTGTCAGCCCAGTGCTTGGCTGGATCGGCGTGTTTATTACGGGATCTGTTGTGAGTAACAATGCCTTATTTGGTAACCTTCAAGCAGTCACCGCTTCTCAAATCGGCTCTCAGGCAGGTTTGTTAATCGGGGCAAATACGACCGGTGGTGTAATGGCGAAATTAATTTCTCCACAATCTATCGCTATTGCAACAGCAGCTGTTGGAGAAACAGGTAAAGAATCTGAGCTCTTCCAAAAAACAGTGAAGTACAGCTTCATTTTGCTCGGCATCGTATGTATATGGACATTCATTCTTGCTCAATTTATATAGGTTGATCGATTGATTGAAAAATGAAAGACTGAGAGATTTCTCAGTCTTCAGATTGTTAACAAAGGGCTAAAATGTACTTTTTTTAGCCCTTTGTCTTCTTTTCAGCGTGAAAGAAAACCTTTTCAGTCTAGGAAGGACGAGCACTGGAGCGGAGCGAATTCGGCATTCGTGAGCACCAGAGCGCAGGACTGACAAAGAATGCGAGGGTTTGTCTACACGCTGAGATTGAGAGATTTCTCAGTCTTTTTTTTATGTAGATTCTCGTGTGACAAGCCGAGTAGGTAGCTGAATATGTTCACGTTGTAATGGTTTTTGATCTTGCAACAGCTGAATCATTTGTTTGACAGACTGCTGGCCAAGCTCGACGATAGGGATGTCGATGGTCGTGATCGTTGGAGCTGTCACCTCGCAAATGTCTTGATTGTCATAACCGATCACCGCTAAATCTTTAGGAATGTCATATCCATATGAAATGGCTTGTTTAATGAGGCCTGCTGCCACTTGATCATTGCCGGTGAAAATCGCATCCGGCGCATCCGGCATCCTGTGGATTAAGTCCATTAAACGAAAGCCGTCCTCAATGGTAAAAGCCTCGCCGAACAGCCAATCTTCTTTAAGCGGCAAACCGTGATCAGAAAGCGCATCAAGATAGCCTTGTTTTCTTTGTTTTTGCGCTTCACTGCTTTCTGTATCAAAGCAAAATCCAATGGATGTACGCCCTGATTGAATCAAGTAGTCAACCGCTTTATAAGCAGCTTCCCGCTCATCATATCCGATAATCGGAATGTCTGCTGTTTGATGATACTCATTTGCCATGACGATCGGGCCGTTTGATAAAAATGGCTCGATTGTTTCCCACTTATTTTCTAACGCCCCCAATATGACACCATCTACTTCTTTTCTTTTTAATAATTGAAGCCCTTCAAGTTCTACTGATTCTTGATAAAACGTTTGGAGCACGATGGCTTTATACCCTTGATCCAGTGCTTCCTTTGAAATGCCTTTAATCAATTGTGCAAAAAAAGGATGGTCCACAGCTGGAACAGACACAGCAATGGTTTTTGTCTGATGTGACCGAAGGGTGCGGGCTGCTGAGCTTGGTGTATACTCCATTTCCTTCATCACCTGTAAAATGTGCTGGCGCTTTTCTTCTGATACATATGGATGGTTGTTCAGCACCCGAGAAACAGTGGTCGTTGAAACCCCGCAGCGTTTGGCAATTTCATAAATTGTACACATATTAACAAATCCTTTACACAAAGTTATTGTTCTGAAATCGATAACATCATTTACAATGTGAAACAAGTTAAATATTAACAAATGGAATTGATTAATTGGAGGGAATGGAATGCAAATATTGACGAAGATATCAGGTAAAAGCAAGGATTATCTACCGTTGCTGGATATGATCAATCAAGGTGTTCAAGTAAAGGCTGATTCAGTTGAAAAGAATCTAGCGAATGATAAGCTTGCTGCGTTCCTTGAGCAAGATATTGCGCGTACGGGTTTGGAAAAAATTCTCTTCCATTATAAACAAAATAAGGAAAAAAAGATACCGTTCCTGCCGGTCGATAAACTGATTTCGGAGGATGAGATCGATGATATTATGCAGGTGCTGAAAGAAGTATTAAGTTCAGGCCGTTTTACATCAGGCCCTTATATTCCAAAGTTTGAAAAGACGCTCGCAGCGTACTTAGGGAAAAAATATGTCATTGCCACATCAAGTGGAACAGATGCCTTGATGATCAGTTTAATATCAGCAGGCGTCCATCCTGGAGATGAGGTCA
This sequence comes from Bacillus sp. GbtcB10, assembly GCF_019091365.1. NCBI lineage: Bacteria > Bacillati > Bacillota > Bacilli > Caryophanales > Bacillaceae > Bacillus > Bacillus sp. GbtcB10. Next base: position 60,154 of record NZ_JAGXJP010000005.1, on the reverse strand, counting down.
TCCTACCTGCTAACAGCTTTGCTGCAACAGAAAATGCAGTGCTTGCGATTGGTGCGGTTCCAGTCTATGCCGATATTGATCCAGACACCTACTGCCTAGCGGCGAATGAAATAGAAAAGCATATCACAGATAAGACAGTATGTATTCTCCCGGTTCATTTGTATGGAAAGCAAGCGGATATGAAGGCCATTTCGACGATTGCGAAACGGCATGGTCTATCGATCATTGAGGATGGCTGTCAGGCGATTGGCAGCAGCGGGCTTGGGGCATTTGGGGATGGACTTGTTCTCAGCTTTAACCCGTACAAAAACCTTGGAGTTTGCGGGAAGGCAGGAGCCATCGCAACAAATGATGAAGCCCTAGCAGAAAAATGCATGGAAATCAGCTATCACGGTTTTGAACCAGGAAAGAAAAACGTGAAGCGCAGTGACTATGGCTTTAATTCTAAGATTGATAACTTACAGGCCGCAATCGGGCTAGAACGAATGAAATATTTAGGTTTACAAAACTTTAAACGTTTTTACTTGGCAAAGAGATACATAGATCAGCTGCAAACGCTGGAAGATGAAGGCTATATAAAGCTTCCGAAGCTGACAGACGATCATGTATGGCATCTATTCCCGATCAGAGTGGTGAAGGGAAGCCGAGATGAGCTGGCAGAGAAATTACTGGAAATGGGCATAGAAACAGACGTCTATTACCCAATCTTATCGCATCAGCATCAAACGAATCTTGTTTCTCAAAAGTATAGACAAACGGAACTACCACATACGGAAAAAGCCGTACAGCAATTACTCCACTTGCCGCTTTACCCAGGAATGCCGCTGCAAGATCAGGAGAAAGTCATCGAGGGGGTCCATCATGTTATCAAATCTTCCATTCAATAAAAAGCTTGTGCATCAACCGCAACATCCGCAGTGGATCGTCTTCTGTGATTTCGATGAGACCTATTATTCTCACGGAATGACCGAGGAGCAGAGAGAGGATGTAAAACGGCTGGAAGCTTTTGTGGCAGAAAAGAGCGAAGCCGGACAGCTCATGCTGGGCTGGGTGACGGGAAGCAGCCTCGATTCTGTTACGAGCAAAATGGAGAAAGGTGGTTTCTATCAATTCCCGCATTTTATTGCGTCGAATTTAGGAACTGAAATCGTGTATACATCAGATGGGAAATTTGGACAGCCGGATGCAGAATGGATGAAACGGCTTGATGCACAGGGCTTTTCAGACGAAAAAATTGAAGATATTCTGCAAGCCGTACGTGAAAAGGGGATCACCCTTAGGCCGCAAACGCAGCTAGGCAGCTCTGGGTATAAAAAGAATTTCTATTATCAGGAGCAGGATGAACGAACAGATCTCCATCATCTATCGTTCATCCAAACACTTGCGAAGGAGCGGGGTGTGGCGGTGAACATCAATAAATGCAACCCACTTGCGGGTGACCCTGCGGATTGCTATGACGTTGATTTTTTACCAGTTGGAACAGGAAAGGATGAAATCGTTCGGTTTATGCTGAATCAATATAACCTGTCAAAAGATAAGGGCTTTGCTTTTGGTGATAGTGGGAATGACCTGCGGATGCTTCAATCCGTCACGCACGGCTTTCTTGTCCAAAATGCAACAGCCGAAGCCAAACGGCACCATCATCAAATTTGTCATCATGGGTATGCAAAAGGAATCTATGAAACATTGAAAACAGTGATGTATAAACATGAGGAGGCACATTCATGAAGAAAATTGGAATTGTTGGAGCAGGGAATATTGCAAAAGCACATGCTAGAGCATTATCAACGATCAAAGGTGCAGAATTATCTGGGGTCTATGACTTGCACGAATCCGTCGCACAAGGATTTATTAAACAGTACGGCGGACGGGTGTATGCCAGTATCGAAACACTAGCGGATGCATCAGATGGATTGATCATTGCTTCCCCTAACTTCTGTCACAAGGACCATGCCCTTCAGGCGCTTAGAGCAGGACAGCCGATTTTATGTGAAAAACCGATGGCTGTATCGTTAAAAGAAGCGAAGGAAATGGTGGAGACAGCCAAACAGTTCCAGGTTCAAGCCAGTATGGGCTTTAACTATCGCTATTTATCTTTTGTGAATATTTTGAAGAACTTGATTGCCAATGGTGAATTAGGACGCGTTTTGACAGTACGGACACATTTTAAGAAAAATAGTGCCCTTAGAAGAAAGACATTTTCGTGGAGAGACAGCGGCGAAAGTCTGCGTACAAGTGGTGCATTAGGAGATTTAGGGATTCATTTGATTGATATGCTGTGGTACTTATTTGGCAGTGAAATGAAAAAAGAATCCCTTAATACGAAGATGCTGACACATGTAAAGGAAAAAGAAGAGAAAAAGGTACAGGTTGATGACCATACCGAAATTTTTGGACAAATGGAGAATCAAGTGTTCTTTCATTTGGTGACGTCCAAAAGTACGCAGCCCGAGGAATGTGGATTTAGTGTAGAAGTGGTGGGGCATGACAAGGTTTTTAAATACCATACAAACATGAAAAACGAATATGAGATCAGTGATGGTTTGTGTGTAGAGCGTCATCAAATGCCGCAAACATTGCTGACAGATCCGCCGAATGAATTTTATGGATGGTCTGATACATTCCGTGATCAGCTGATGCATTGGGTAAATACAAACTCATATCCATCTCATATGAAGGTAGCTGATTTTGAAGATGGTTATCGCGCGCAGGCTGCGCTGAATACATGCTTCGAGAGGGAAGAGGCTGTCGTCTCTGCCCGTGCATATTAATGAAGAGGTGGAGCGGAGGATATCATAACTCCGCTCCTTTTTAGAGGAAGTGAAAAGATGAAAAAGGTGTTTTATTTTGGCTGTATCTTTTATTTTTTTATTGGGACCATTCATGTGTTTTTTGGCAGTTTAACGCCTTATTTGCTGTCTAGTTATGATAAGGGTCCTGGGGAATTATCTTCTTTAATCTTCTTTCAGTTTATTGGCTTTTTGACAGGCGTTCTTTTGTCGCCCATTCTTGTGAGGAAAAAAGGCTACGGCACTGTTCTGACGATGGGATTGCTGCTGATGATCGGAGCGCTTCTTCTTGGCCTTTTAGTGCCGGGCTGGACGATTCTTGTGGTGGCAGGTTTTTTCCTTGGGAGCGGTGCAGGCAGTCTTGAGACGACGGCCGGGGCGTATGTCATTTCAATGGCAAACAGTGCAAAGCGAATCAGCATCATGGAGGTCTTTTTTGGATTAGGTGCATTATTATTTCCTCTATTGATTCTGTTGACTGTGACAGAGGAAACGTGGCATTATGTGTTTTTATTTCAAGTCGGTGCACTGACTTTTTTTCTCATGCTCTGGCTTACCTTTATGAATAAACTCCCTCGTGGGCAGATGGCGGCTCCAATTCAAGACATGAAGAAACCGTCCTTGCTGTTTGATCGAGGGAATCGAATGATTGTGGTGTTGATGATCTGTTTTGCGTTTTTCTACGCAGGAATTGAAACGAACTTTGCGAACTTTTTACCGTCGATCATGCTAGAAAAAGGGGGAGACAACTGGGGTCTTTTTGCGGTCTCTACTTTTTGGACAGCGATCGTCATTGGCAGAACTGTCATTGCGAGAAAAGCCGATCAGCTGCATCCGCTGCGTTTTTTAAAGTTAAGCGCAGCGCTGATGATTGTGCTGCTCGCCATATTTGCTCTAGCCACCCACATCGCCGCGCAGCTAATTCTTATCTTTTTCATCGGTCTGTGCGCAGCTGGCATGTTCCCTATTGCCCTAACGGCATCTGCATTAATGATTGAAAATGCCATCGACGAGGCCACGAGTTATTTTATTGCCGCCGCTAGTTTAGGTGGAGCTTGTTTGTCCTTTTTGATTGGGTTTAGCCTTGAGTGGGCAGGTGCGGCAAGCGCCGTCTTTGTTTTCGCCTTTTTAGCTGTTCTCCTTTTTGCGGCTGCCATTCAAATGAATCGATCTCGGAAAAAAGAAACCATACCCACACAGCCGCCGGCGATGAAAGCAGATCGATAAGCAGCTGATCTGGTGGCTCCTCCTTTTGTATAGCTTATCTTCAGAAAAGGTGACGAAGGACTTGTACTAAAACAACGAAAGCGTGAATAACATGTACAAGTCAGCATCAAAAGGAGGACGTCTATGTGGCGGTGTTTTTTGGTTATATCTTTTTAGGGTTGTCACTTTCAGCGCCTGTTGGGCCAGTCAATGCAGCCCAAATCGACAGAGGGATTAAAAGTGGATTTTGGCACGCTTGGATTTTTGGTGTGGGGGCTATGGCTGCGGATATTGTCTATATGATCCTCATCTATTTTGGTGTCGCCCAGCTTTTGACTGCACCTCTTGTGAAAACCTTTTTGTGGCTGTTCGGCTTTTTCGTTCTGACCTATACCGGTATTGAAAGCCTTCGTAAAATCAATTTGCATGAAAGCCCAAAGAAGGACGGAGGAAACACGTCGATCGGGCATTCGTTCATGACGGGATTTTTCATTTCCCTTTCCAATCCGCTTAGTATATTATTTTGGCTTGGGATCTATGGCAGTATTTTAGCCAATACGATTGAAAAGTACGGGGCATCTCAAATGCTGATGTACAGCATTGCTATTTTCATCGGCATGCTCTTATGGGATTTCTGTATGGCGCTGCTCGCCAGTACGTTTAGACGGTATTTAAATGAACGGATTTTGCACGGCTTATCCGTTCTGGCAGGTCTCTCTTTACTCGGCTTCGGTGCTTACTTTGGATATCAAGGGATCATGGCGCTCATTGGATAGAATGGTTGATAAGAAAAAGGGCTAAAATCTAAATCATTTTAGCCCTTTTTCATATTTGACAATAATAGGACACTCTTCAATCATGATGGAAGATACATAAAATTGAAGGAGTTTTTGCCATGCGTATGTTCCTGCCAGCATTCAACTATGTGTGTATGATGATGTTGTCTGTGATCACAGCGACATTCGTTTATACCATGTTGTTTGCCCCACCTGAATCCAGATTCAGTTATGTGGAGGTCACCAGTCTTTTCATTTTGATCGCTTATGTCCTATTTGCTGCACCTATCCAAATGGTTTTACACCGTCATCCTGAGAAGTTTCGGCGCCGTGATTTATTGGTTTATTTTATCGGGGCGTGGGTGGTTTGTTCGGCGCTTGCTTTATGGATTGATTATGGTGTTGTCGTCTTTATTAGCTACAAAGTTTATCTATTTAGCTTTTGCGCGGCCTTTATTTATTGGCTGCTTGATTCCGTCTTTTTAAAGAAGAAACAATCATAAAGGCTTTTCCCGTTTTTTCTCTTGAACATGAACGTGTATGACCTTCGAGAGTCCGCTTGATACAAAAGCAAGAGCCGTCATCAGAAGGACCCAATATAGATTGCTAAGGTCAAATCCAGTATAAGCGAAGATGAAAATCATCGAGATCACGGACGTTAATATGAGGACAGGCCATATCCGCTTGAATAGCAGATAGCCAACAAATCCCCAAAGGAAAGCCATCACTGGTAGTGTAAATAAGATCAGATACATCGGATGGAGAAAAAGAAGACGCATGTCATTCACCCATTTCTTTTATGATGACCGACTCTATTAGATAGAGGCGGCTAAATGATGATATGCAGAAGCATACTCATACATGATTAGATAAATGGAAGTGAATTCCTGCTTCATCCGGCAAATCAACCACCCTGTGAATGTCCAGTGAAAGTCGTTGAAGGACAGTCACCACAGCTTTTTCCTCCTCATAGGCTATGGAGAAGACGCTAAAACGAGGTGGAAAAAAATGGCCCAGCTGTATGCAAAAAGTTGCCTTGATCAAAATCTACGATCACTAGATGAATGGAAGCAGGATGCTTTCACACAGTTTGGAAAAATGGTCGGGGATGAGGCAGATACATTTCCGTGTGTACCAGGCAGACAAGGATTTTTTCTCGATCATTTGCGTTATGGATTTGTCGGTGATCCGCGGGGAGAAGAGGCCGTGAATGAATTAGCAGAGCTTTTAAGGGAATACCAAAGCTGCTCTAGGGAAACCGGTCAATATGCTTCTTTCATTTGCTTTTTTGAAACACCGCAGGATATGAAGGAGTATTCGCTCGAAGAGTATGAGGAGCAGTTTTGGTCGATGGTTCAGCAATTACATCAAAAAGATGAAATGAAATGGCCAGAGGAAATTCCATCAGATCCTGAAAATCATGAATGGGAATTTTGTTTTCATGGGGAGCCTTATTTTATTTTATGTGCGACACCAGCGCATAAGCTAAGAAAAAGTCGTCACTTTCCTTATGTGATGTGGGCCTTTCAACCAAGGTGGGTGTTTGAAAAGATGAACGGTTCCACCACATTTGGTCAAAAAATGAGTAAACTCGTTCGGAAGAGGCTGAAGGCGTATGATCAAGTAGATGTACACCCAGCATTAAAATGGTATGGGGATCAGAAAAATTTAGAATGGAAACAATACTTTCTCTCAGATGATGAGGCGGAGAAACCAGCCTCCGCCAAATGTCCATTTACTGCTTTAAAAAACATGATGAAATTATGATGTGGCCTGATCCTGTTTCCACTTTTTTCTCATAAAGAGTACCATGATGCCAATGACAGCAATGATTCCAAGGCTAATAAAAAAGCCAGGTCGTCCGCTTGCCTCTGTCAGAGTACCTGAAACAGCTGCACCAATTAAGATCAGGGCAAGAACCATTTCGCACGTTTGGCGAGTGGATGGCTTTGACAGCTTTTTGCTCGAAAGCAGAATAAACACCCATGTGTACAAAAGAGTTAAACCGGCTGCTGTTGTGAGATGCTCGTAAATGTGTTTGGACAAAAAGAGTGCCAGCAAAATCGAGACAATCAACCCTGCAGCAGTTAAAAGAATTGAAGACCATCTGACATGAGATGGTTCTTTTTGTTTAAAACAAGCAGGTGCATCCTGATGCTCCGACATCGTGCCAAGCAGCGTCGTGACCGCATAGAGGGAGGCAACCAATGTGGAAAACCCGGCAATAATGAAAATGCCATTAAAGATATGAAGAAAAATGGATAAATGAAATGGCTCCAGTGATGTAATAAAAGGACTGCTATTCTCGTTAAAGGCTGTCACTGGAACAAGCAAAAGCGCAAGTCCGATGGAGACGATATAAATGACAGCAAGAATGATCAGCATCACACGTCCAGATTTTGCGGCGTCTTTCGGGTCTTTTAAATGAACCGCCATCAGCCCCATGACTTCAATCCCCCCGAAAGCATAAAACGCATAAATTAGCCCATTCCATAGACCGAGAGGACCGAGCGGCATCCATTCGTGGTCTTTATTTGGCAGGTGGAGGGTGGGCCTATGCTCTGTGAGAATGCCACATAAAACAAGAACCGCAAGGACGACAAACAATAGGATCGCCCCGGTCTTCAGCACGGCAAGGACATTTTCCGTCTTTTGAAAAGAAGAAAGCCCAATGATAATCACAAGCAGGGCAAGAGCGGAATAAATCGCTGAAAACACCCATAGTGGAATGGATGGAAACCAGTGACGAGTAAAAAGAGAAATCGCCGTCAGCTGACTCCCTGTGATGAGCATTTCTGAAAACCAATACACCCAGCCATTACTAAAACCCGCCCAGCGCCCATAGGCTTTTCGGGCATAGGAACAAAATGATCCCTTATCTGGGTTTTCGGCTGTCATCGCAGCCAGGTGTTTAAAGACGAGATATGTGCCGACTGCCGCAAGCAAAAATGAAATGCAGACGGAGTAACCGGACTTTGTAATGGCGATGCTGGAACCAAGGAAGAAACCAGTGCCGATTGTACAGCCGACTCCGATAAGAGAAAGCTGCCACCAAGATAAAGATTGTTCTTCTTTCAATGCATGTGCAACACCTTTCTGATTCAATAGCATTAGCTTGTGACCGCCTCTTTTTTTTATACATGATCAAGAGGACGTTTTGGGCATACTGTCAACATGGAAAGGAGTGCATGTGATGAACGGAGAATACGTGATTTTACCAAAGGATGGGCTTGGTTTTCGGTTAGGAAAAGGACAATGTATGCGAGTGGTTGATGTCGAAGGGCAGCAAGTAGCAGATGTGATGGCCTATCATGAAAAGGATTTTTATGAAAAATTTGATCAAGGCGCTACAATGGATAGCCTGTTCTCTTCCAAGGTGAAAAAGGGAGATCAGCTTTATTCTAATTTATATAAACCAATGTTTACGGTCATTGAAGATACAGTTGAATGTCATGATTTATATATGCCTGCGTGCCGGCAAGAAATGTATCAGCTCTTATATGGGCGTACGCACCTAGAGGTCATGCATACATGCTACGATAATCTCAGGACGGCCTTTGAGCCATTCGGGATTCCAAAAGAGGATATGTATTATCCTTTTAATGTCTTTATGAATACAGTCATTGATGACAAAGGAAAGTTGTCTGTCGAGCTGCCAAAATCGCTCTCCGGTGATTACATCCGCCTGCGTGCAGAAATGGACCTCATTGTCGCGGTGTCTGCATGTCCTGCCGACATTGGAAAATGCAATGGCTCAAGCTGTACATCCATCCGAGTGGAGATCGATTGAAAAGGAAAGACCAGTCAAAGCGGCTTGGTCTATTTCGTTTGTGAATGTTTGATCATTTATGAAAAAGGGGAACGTCTAAAAAATATCCTTTATCAAAACATGATATAATAAAGTGGCTAAAATCGTTGGTAAACCAATTGAATTGGAAGTAAAACCTGTTCTCTTCATGTAGAGGATGCTTAGGAGGAAAAGTGTATGAGTTTGCAGAAAAAAATCAGCCAAGAGTTGCATGTGCAGCCCTCAATTGACCCAAAGCAGGAGATCGAAAAACGGGTTGGATTTCTAAAGGCTTACTTGAAAAAGACCGGTGCAAAAGGATTCGTTCTCGGTATTAGCGGCGGACAGGATTCAACGCTTGCCGGCCGTCTCGCTCAGCTCGCTGTAAGTGAGCTTCGTCAAGAAGGAAAAGAGGATGCTGTCTTTATTGCAGTCCGTCTTCCGCATGGCACGCAGCAAGATGAAGACGATGCGCAGCTGGCTCTATCATTTATTCAGCCGGATAAGTCTTGGAAATATGATATCGCGCCTGCCGTGACGGCATTCAGTGAACAATATCAAAAGGAAACAGGCGGTGCGCTGTCTGATTTTAATAAAGGGAACGTCAAAGCACGCATGAGAATGATCGCACAGTATGCCGTCGGTGGACAGGAAGGATTACTTGTCATTGGAACGGATCATGCAGCTGAAGCTGTGACTGGGTTCTTCACGAAGTATGGTGATGGCGGTGCTGATGTCCTTCCGCTCACAGGTTTAACGAAACGCCAAGGACGGTTGCTGCTTGAGACCCTTCAGGCGCCGGAGCGATTATACTTAAAGAAACCGACAGCCGATCTGCTGGATGACAAGCCTCAGCAAACGGATGAAACAGAACTTGGTATTACGTACAATGAAATTGATGATTACTTAGAAGGAAAACCAGTTTCAGATCAAGCAGCAGAAGCGATTGAAAAACGCTATGTTCAATCAGAACATAAACGTCAAGTACCAGCTTCTATGTTTGATGACTGGTGGAAATAAAATAAGTGACCTCTCCAGAAGATGGAGGGGTCTTTTTATGTCAAATTTCAGCTGAATTTGACAGAATGAATCGAAAATGGTTCATTAATTAGTAGAACGATATACATAAGTCTGTTTGACTAAATAAAGGATGAATTGAAGAATAAGTGGTGAAATAATTAGTTCGATTCACTTAATTTCTCATCAAAAGACAGTATTTTCAGAAAAAATGATTGACGATAAAAAAGAATGCGCTTACAATGAAAACACATTCCAAAAAGTGAAATTGAATTCCACTAGACGGAATAAAAGGAGTCGTTCATCTCCAAATAAGTGGCTAAAGGAATGATTCACACAATGAAAAATCGAAGTGCACTGGAAATATACAAAGAAGGAGGCGCTTGGTGGGAGACTGAGATTAGTCATATTCAAAAAAATTCAATTGAACTTCGGGGCTATCCAATTGAAGAGCTTATTGGTCAATTATCGTATCCACAAATGCTTTATTTACTGCTTGTTGGTGAATTACTAGATGATTCGAAGGCAGCTCTTTTTGAAAGTGTTCTTGTCGCAGGTGCGGATCATGGGCCAAGGGCACCGTCTATTGCAGCGGCAAGAATGGCGGTTACGTGCGGCATTTCGTTTAATTCTTCTGTTGCAACAGGGGTGAATCTATTAGGTGATATTCATGGCGGAGCCGGAGAAAAGGCGATGCGTATGTTATACGAAGCCAAAGCAGCCTACGATGAACACAAGGATATCAAGTCTGCTGCAAAGCAAGTATGTCAGACATGGTTAGCTCGCAAGGAAAAAATTCCGGGAATCGGTCATCAGCTGCATGATGATGATCCTAGAGTGAGACGGCTGTATGAGCTGAGTCAAACATATGTGCAGCAAGGTGATATCAGCGGAACGTACTTACGGTTAGCTGAGGCGATTAGACATGAACTAGAACAATTAAAAGGGAAAAAAATCACGATGAACATAGATGGTGTATCTGCTGCGATCCAATGTGAATTAAACATTCCAGCTGAAGCGGCAAAAGGCATCTTTTCCTTATCCAGAGGAATGGGCATCGTGGCGCATGCATATGAAGAGCTGACAAAAGGTGCCCTAGTGAAAGGTCCTTGTCCGAATGAAGAAAGACTTGTTCGTTATGCGGGGGTCGGGACGCGTCACTTGAAGGAGGGTGAGAGAATTTGAGTGAATTGAAAGCGTTGTCATATATAAACGGCGAATGGCTGGATGCAAACCATGTCAAAGAAGACATTATCAATCCATACTCTGGGGAAATGATCGGTACATCCTATCTTGCATCCTCAGAAGATATAGAACAGGCGCTTTCTATTGCGCAGCAAGCTAAAAAACAAATAGCGGCAATATCAGCATTAGAACGCTCAACGCTTCTAACAAAGGTAGCCGCCTTATTGGAAGAACAAAAAGAGCATTTTGCAAAACTCATTTCTTTAGAATTAGGCAAACCGCTTAAAAATACAAGAGATGAAGTCTCACGATCAATTGAAACGCTGGCGCAGTCAGCCGAAGAAGCCAATCGACTAATCGGTGAGACCATTCCTGGCAATGTATCTTCCCGTGGACAGAGAGCAATGGCGATGACATTTAAAGTGCCGGTTGGGGTTGTGCTGGCGATTACGCCTTTTAATGCGCCTCTCAACTTAATTTGTCACAAAATCGGTCCAGCTTTTGCGGCAGGGAATGCCATTATTTTAAAACCAGCACCGCAAACATCAGCTGTTGCCACAGCGTTTGTTAAGCTCCTGCTTGAAGCAGGGTTTCCTGAAAAGAGCGTGCAGCTTGTGATTGGAGGAGTAGACGCCGGCAGACAGTTAGTCACTGATGAAAGAACCAATCTTGTTTCTTTTACTGGCGGTGCGGTGGGCGGAGAACATATTTCAAACTCTGCTGGATTAAAAAAGGTACTGCTAGAACTCGGAGGAAATGGAGCGACGATTGTTCATCATGATGCAGATATCGAGCAAGCCGCATCTCTTTGCGCTAAAACGGGCTTTAGCAACTCTGGTCAAAGCTGTATTTCTGTTCAAAGAATTTATGTTCACAAGCAAATTTTGTCGACATTTACTGAGACACTTAAACAAAAAGTAGAACAGCTCGTCGTTGGAGATCCGCTGTCTAGTGAAAGTGATATCGGCTGTATGGTTGATGTACAAGCAGCAAAACGTGTGGAGGCATGGATACAAGAGGCAGAGAAAATGGGTGCCGAGCTTCTATCTGGAGGACAACGAAATGGCTCAAGCATCACACCGGCTATTTTGCTAAACCCTCCAAAACAAGCCAAGGTTGTCTGTGAAGAAGTGTTCGGTCCAGTTGTCAGTGTCCTTCCATATGAGGAGCTGGATGAGGCAATCAAAGAAGCAAACGATAGTCGATACGGTCTGCAGGCAGGTGTCTTTACGAATCAGCTAGATGTTGCGTTACACGCAGCAAAAGAGCTTGAAACTGGCGGCGTAGTCATCAATGGGACATCGAATTTCAGACTAGATCACTGGCCATATGGCGGGATTAAACGAAGCGGTATTGGAAGGGAAGGCCCGCGTTTCGCCATCGAGGAGATGACCGAAACCAAAATGGTTGTGCTGCCAAATGGGCTATAAAGGGGGCAGATGGATGTGAATGTCTTTCAGCAAAAGGTAAAGAGTGCGCAGACAGGCGGTCAGCCGATGATTTGTACGCCGCTCATTGGACAAACAAAGGAAGAATTGTTTCTTGAAGTTGAGGTGTTAGCTGAGAAGAAGCCTGATGTGATAGAGTGGCGAGCGGATTTTTTCAATCACCTCAATGACAAGGAACAAGTCATCGACACCCTGAAAGGGATGATCGAAAAGGCAGGTAGCATCCCATTTTTATTCACCATTCGTTCTGAAAAAGAGGGCGGCGAACGCATCTCACTCTCAGAGGATGAAAAGGTTTCCCTGCTTGTCGAGCTTTGTGCCACTCAGCTTGTGGCTGCCGTTGATTTTGAATTAATGCATGATGTCTCGCATATCCAGCAAGTCAGTCAGGCGGCTAAGAGAAACGGGGTCATCTTGATTGTGTCGTACCACGATTTCCATCGTACCCCGGAGGCAGATCGGCTTGTGGAGCTATTCACCAATGCAGAATCGGTTGGCGCCGATATCGCAAAGATCGCCGTCATGCCGCATTCCTATGAGGATGCACTGACACTACTTTCTGCGACAGGCAAGGCGAACAAGCATCTGTCCATCCCCGTTATTTCGATGGCGATGGGAGAATATGGTGCCTTCACAAGAATGGTAGGTGGACTCTTTGGGTCTGTCATGACCTTTGCTGTAGGGAAAGAAAGCTCCGCACCTGGACAAGTTGCGATACAGGATTTGAATGCCGTTCTATCGATTGTGTTTTCAAAGAATCAGTGAGTAGCAGATTCATAGCTGCACCGTGAGAGGAGAGAAACATGAAGAAGAATATATCTACACAGGTCATTCAGTATTTAGAAAATCGAGGAGTTGAGCATATCTTCGGTCTGTGCGGTCATACGAATATTGCTTTTTTATCAGCGCTAGAAAAAAGCCGTATTCAATTTGTGAATGTCAGACATGAACAGATAGCGGCGCATGCAGCAGATGGTTATGCACGAGCGAAGAAACAGACGGCTGTTGTGCTCAGTCACTTAGGTCCTGGACTCACCAATGCGGCAACAGGTGTAGCGAATGCCGCACTCGATTCCATTCCAATGGTTGTCATTGCAGGAGATGTTCCAAGTCATTACTACGGAAAGCACCCACACCAAGAAATCAATCTTCATTCCGATGCTTCTCAATACGAAATTTATCGCCCATTTGTGAAAAGAGCATGGCGAGTCGACATTCCAGAATTATTTCCTGAAATTTTATCAAAAGCGTTTCAGTTAGCTGAAAGCGGCCGCCCTGGGCCAGTCCTGATTTCAGTTCCGATGGATGTGTTCTCAAAAGACTTAGATGTGTCGTTATTTGAACAAATCGCTCATCATACACACACCGTTGAAAAACCATCTATTGATGATCAAACAGCGAATCGGATAATAGATCGATTGCTGCAGGCAGACAAACCGCTCTTATATGTAGGGGGAGGCATTTTACTAGCCGATGCAGCAGAAGAGTTAAAGGCATTTTCTGATCATTTGAGTATCCCTGTTGCCCATTCTTTGATGGGGAAAGGGGCGATGCCAGATGATCATCCAATGACCCTTGGCATGACAGGGTTTTGGGGGACGAAATTTATCAATGATCAGTGTAAAGCAGCGGATTATATATTGGCATTAGGCACCCGTTTTGCTGAAGCAGATGCGAGTTCGTGGGAATCGGAGTATACGTTCAATTTCCAATCAACCAAGCTCATCCATATTGACATTGATCCGAATGAAATTGGCCGAAATTATCCTGTGGAAATTGGAGCAGTAGCAGATCTCAAGCAGGCGCTGACTGTACTTAATCGTGTGGCGAAAGAAAGGCTGCCAGAAGGTCTGGATCGCCCTCAATTGAAAAAGGACATTGCGGCATATCGTGAGGAATTTCAGAAGAGCAATTTGACGAATATTCAAGACGAGTCTTTCCCAATGAAACCACAGCGTATTTTGCAGGAAGTGCGGGAAGTATTGCCACCTGATGCCTTCATTACAACCGATGTTGGCTGGAATAAAAATGGGGTCGGACAGCAATTTCCTGTATACACGCCAGGCACTATTTTAACCCCAGGTGGTTTTGCGACGATGGGATTTGGCGCTCCTGCTGCACTTGGAGCAAAGGTTGCCCAGCCTGACCGTGTCGTTGTATCACTTGTTGGGGACGGCGGTTTCGGTCAAAATCCATCTGTTCTCGCAACAGCCATGGAAGAAAACATTCCTGTCGTGTGGATTGTGATGAACAACAGTGCGTTTGGGACGATCGCCGGCTTGCAAATGGCACACTATGAAACGACTTACGGCACTGTTTTTAGAAAAGATGGAGAAAGCTATTCGCCTGATTTTGCAGCCATTGCAAGAGGTTATGGGATGAAGGGGATCAAAATTACGGCGGCTTCTGAATTCAAAGAAGCTTTGGCTGAAGCAATCGCTTCTCAGGAGCCATGTGTCATTGATGTAGCGATGAAAAATGATCCAGTGCCTACTGATGGACATTGGAACATTAATGATATTTATTCACCAAATACAAAACGTTCACATGTCAGTGTGAACTAAACATGACTAGGGAGGAATCAACAATGAAAATTAAAGTATTAAATCCATTTCAAGACGGTCATCCATTATGGTTAGGTTTAGATCATCCAGAAGAGAAAATGATTCGGAAAGTGTTTCAAACGATCACACCAGATACCGTAGGGTCAGAGCATATGATGGCAGGTCTCACTATTTTTGAGCCGGGCGAAGCAAGCTCGGTACACAATCACCCGGGTTCAGAGGAATTTGATTATGTGATTAAAGGGTCTGGCGAAGTCATTTGCGATGGAGAAAGACAATCATTTAAGCAAAATGACTTTATGTTTATTCCTGATGGTGTCCCGCATCAGCATGTAAACACAGGGGACGAACCTTTATGGCTGATTTGGCTCTATACACCGCAAGGGCAGCTTCCGAAGGACTAAAAAACCTTGCACGAGAGAAAGAAGAAAAGGGGCTAAAATAGAAAGCATTTTAGCCCTTTATCAATTGAACGAAAGGGAGTCAAGCAATGAATAAGAATACACCGCTTGAAGGAATCAAAATATTAGATGTTTCTACGATGATTGCTGCACCATACGGCGCGGTGCTTCTAGGGGATTTCGGTGCAGAGGTCATTAAAGTCGAGATTCCTGGAAAAGGGGATACACTGCGGCATGTTGGTCCTTTTGCAGATGGTGAACCTTTGAGGTGGTCAGGGCTTTCAAGGAATAAGAAATCTCTTACACTCGATTTGCACAAAGAAGAAGCAAAAGACATTTTTAAAAAGCTGGCAGCGCAGGTTGATGTGATCATTGAAAATTTTCGTCCAGGAACACTTGAAAAATGGGACGTTGGGTACGATGTATTAAAAGAAATCAACCCTCGTTTAATTATGATTCGTGTTTCGGGTTATGGGCAAACCGGTCCATTTAAGGACAAGGCGGGGTTTGGTACACCTGCGACGGCGTTTAGCGGCTTTACATATATTCAAGGGTTTCCAGATCGGCATCCAGTCAGCCCGTCCTTTTCCCTTACGGATTATATCGCAGGAATCTATGTGGCGTTTGCCACTGTGACAGCGATGTATTACCGTGACACTCATTCAGAAGGAACTGGGCAAATGGTGGATTTGGCTCTCTATGAATCTGTGTTCCGCATGTTAGAGTTTTTGGTTGCTGAATATGACAAGCTAGGGAAGGTGCGTGAG
Organism: Bacillus sp. GbtcB10; assembly: GCF_019091365.1. Lineage (NCBI taxonomy): Bacteria > Bacillati > Bacillota > Bacilli > Caryophanales > Bacillaceae > Bacillus > Bacillus sp. GbtcB10. Next base: position 44,214 of record NZ_JAGXJP010000005.1, on the reverse strand, counting down.
CGTTCACCAGGGTTAAGCGGTCATTCAAGCCCTGCCGGCACCTATGAGACAAAGGATGGGCATTATTTGGTTCTTGTGACGAGTACAGATTCGACCTTTAATCGATTGGCAGAGGCGATGAATCGCTTAGATTTACTAGAGAACGAGAAATTCTCTGTGAATGCAGCTAGGCTGAAGCATAACGATGAAATGGATGCGATCGTCTCGCAGTGGATTGCGTCCAGAACAAGAGATGACGTCCTAGACATTCTAGATACACATGGTGTGCCTGTGAGTCCGATTCTAAGCATTCGGGATATCTTTGAGCATCCGCAATTTAAAGCACGAGAAAATATTGTCGAGGTGCATCATCCGCGTCTTGGAAAAGTGAAGGTGCCTGGGATCATTCCGAAGTTTGAAAAAACCCCCGGCCGTATTCGCCATATTGCGCCTGATTTAGGTGAACATAATTATGACATTTTAACGAAAATGCTTGGCTTCACAGAAGAAGAGTGTAAACAGTTAGAAGAAAAAGGGGTCATTTAAGACACTCAACCGATCCGCACGCTGCGGAAACAAAGGAGGATGGTTATGAAAGTGCATTCAGAACTGAAGGGGAACGACTTGCGGCCTGCTTATGTGAAACCAACAAAAGCTCGTTTCGGCATCTTGATTCTGTTGTTTTTTATTACCGCTATTAACTATATTGATCGAGCCAGTGTATCCATTGTTGCACCTGCGATTCAGTCTTCATTGCAATTAAACCCTGCCTTATTAGGCCTCATCTTTTCAGCATTTAGCTGGACCTATACAGCCATGCAGATCCCTGGCGGCTTTATTCTTGATAAGTTTGGATCAAAGGTAACGTATGGAATATCACTTGTGACTTGGTCTATTTTCACCGGTTTACAGGCGTTTGCGAACAGCTTTGCCTTCTTATTTGGCTGCCGTTTGTTTATCGGAATTACAGAATCTCCCGCATTTCCTGCGAATAACCGCATTGTGACCACATGGTTTCCAAGGCGGGAACGCGCATTTGCAACAGGGGTTTATACCGCTGGAGAGTATGTGGGGCTTGCATTTGCGACACCTCTTCTTTTTTGGATCATGACAACTTTCGATTGGAGAACCGTCTTTATCACTGCTGGTGCGCTCGGTATTATATTTGCTTTCTTTTGGTACAAGTTTTATCACGAACCGAAAGAGCATCCGAAGATCAATGAAGATGAGTTAGAATTGATCCGTCAAGGCGAAGGACTGACTGTGGCATCACAGGAGAAATTGAAATGGGCAGACTTTGCCGCACTTTTAAAATATCGTAAATTGATTGGACTCTATATTGGTCAATTTTCTGTTGCGTCTACCCTCTTTTTCTTTTTAACATGGTTTCCGACCTATTTAGCAGAGGCGAAAAATATGGCCTTTCTCAAAGTGGGTTTTGCGGCATCCCTGCCATACATTGCTGCATTCTTTGGGGTGCTGTTTGGAGGCTATGTGTCTGACTGGCTGCTTAAAAAGGGTGTATCGGTCAATGTAGCAAGAAAGCTGCCGGTTGTGGTCGGTCTGCTTCTGACAAGTACCATTGTTTTAGCGAATTTTACAACGAATATCCCGCTTGTGCTGACTATTTTATCCATCGCGTCCTTTGCGCAAGGACTGTCTAATATCTCCTGGACCATGCTGTCTGAGGTGGCACCAAGAGAAATGGTCGGGCTGGCTGGCGGCGTATTCAACTTTTTTGCTAACTTATCCGGCATCATCACCCCGCTGATCATCGGATTCATTGTATCGGCGACAGGCTCTTACAACGGCGGTATTTTATTCGTCAGCCTAGTGGCATTAGGCGGAGCGTTGTCGTATATCTTTATTGTAGGTAAGATTGAACGGATTCAATTAAAATAATAGAGAGTAAGAAAAAGAGAACTTATTGGGTTCTCTTTCAGCGTGTAGACAAACCCTCGCATTCGGTGTCAGTCCTGCGCTTCGGTGCTCACGAATGTCAAATTCGCTCCGCGCCGATGCTCGTCCTTCCTAGGCTGCAAAGGTTTTCTATCACGCTGAAAAGAAGACAAAGGGCTAAAATCAAGTTCATTTTAGCCCTTTGTCAACAATCTTAAAAGAGAACTCATTGGGTTCTCTTTTTCTATGAATAAAAGATGACGGTGATGATCGTTGCACATGCGATACCCATGCTGATATAAAAACCAGCAAACCAGATATTCCATCGAGTGATTCGGTAAGGGTTGACCTTCATCAAATCGGCTAATAGGGAGACAGATACATTATATGGGCTAAACATGACCGTTGAGGTTCCAGCGATAATGAGCATGATTGCGATGGGAAGGGCAGGCAGTTCATGAATGACAGGTGCCATCAAGCTCACTAAGAGAGCAAGCGAAACGAGCGGGTGAAAACCGCAAAGAGCGGTGATGAGAAAATACAGCCCGATGACCCCATAAACCCAAATGGCATGATCTGATATACTGACGATAAATGCTTGAATCGGCTGCAGGCTGTTTGTGACAAGTAGCATATCGACAAAGAAGCCCGCGCTTAAAAATAGACACATATAATTGGAGAGCTGGCGGGTTCGTTCTTTCCAATGGGGAATAGAGACAGCTACATATTGTTTTCGTTTTTTGATGATAGACGAGAATAATAGAGCGAAAGGAATAATCGTCAGCACAACAGCGAACAGATAACCTTTCCCAATCCAGGCGTCAACAAGCGAAACGACTGTCATAAAACTGAGCAGCATGAAAGCAAGCTGAATGGTTTTTCTCTTGATGCGATGAGGGTTGGAGTGAGCTTCCGCCGGCTGGATGATATGCGGCAATCGTTTGCTTTGACGAGAAAACAGCAACCAATCCGTCAACAGCACAAGCACCATTAAACAAAACGTAACGGGTGCAATCTGATAATATTTCAATTTGGTTGCATCAATGGTGACACTCACCAGTACTTCGACAGGACTCCAGCTAAGACATAGCGCATATGACCTTAAAAGATTGCGCGTATAAAGGTGCTGTTTGACTTGTTCCTGAAGGGCGTTCAGCGACGGTTTCAAGGATGTATATAATAAGGGAATCGTTGCGATATTTAAAAACATGCCAAGAACATGAGTGACAAATGAACTCTTGCGATAAAGCTGATTTGTACTTGTTGTATGTAAGGTAAGCAGTTTATTTAATTGAGTATCGAAATGTCCAACATGTATGAGAGAATGAATAAATGGCAACATGAAAAATAAAGAAAGCAAGCCTAGCATGGAATGAAAATGAAGAAAAAGCGTATGCAAAGGCTGTTCTGACCAGAAAAATAACACCAATCCAATCAAGAGAAACATAGCACCCGTTTTCAAATAAAGTCCATTGGCCTTCTTAAAGGAAATGGTGAGCGAAGTAGCCGCCAGCAGACCAACCAAATAGGAGAGAATGGGAGCAGGGAATAGTTGATGAACGATGTATAAGCTAATAAGAAGTGTGAAAAGTAGCAGGTAGATCATGATATCTCCTCCATCAAAACATCTATTGGTTTTATTCCGTACAGTGGAATTTGTTTTCTTTTAATGGAACATTTAAAATGGATTATAGCAAAATTGGTCAATCATGTCGATAAGAAATCAAAGGGGAAAAGGAGAAAGTGAACATGGCTGATAAGAAGTCAAAAGAAGAATCAGGATTGCGTACCGTTCAGCGCGCTTTGGATATTCTTTCTTGCTTTAGCGAAGAACGTCAAGAGTTGACGCTAACGGACATTTCAAAAGAGATGAACTTAGCAATGTCTACCACAACGAGACTGCTCAAGGCACTTGAAATGAATCATTTTGTGGAAAAGAACCAAGAGACAATGAAGTACCGGCTCGGTCAAAGACTTTATCTTCTCGGTTATATTGCTGGGAAGTCCATCAAATTGAGGGAACTGGCAAAACCGCTCATGTACACACTTCGTGATGAAACAAAGGAAACCGTCAACCTGTATGTGCTCGATCACAAAAGCAGGGTATGTATTGAACAAGCCGAAGGGCTGCAATCGATTCGGCATCTTGTGAAAATCGGTGAGAAGCTGCCGTTATACGCTGGTGCTGGTGGAAAGGTGCTGCTTGCTTTCCAAAGCGAAGAGTTTCAACAGCAAGTTTTCGCGTCTGAGGCTGATCACATGACGATGGAGGAATGGCAAAAAGAATGTCGGCATATTCTTGAAACGCATACCGCTTGCAGTATTGATGAACGGGAAGTCGGATCGGCGGCAGTGGCGGCACCGATCTTTAACATTCATGGGGAGGTGCAGGCATGTTTATCCATATCTGGACCGACCCAACGATTTACTGAAGATGTCATCCCTCAGCTGCAGCAAAAAGTGAAAGAGCATGCCGAGAAGCTCTCCGAACAGCTCGGTTACGTCGTCAAACACAATTTTTAAGAATGCCTATCTTTTCTCAGCCCATTTATCATATAATAGAAACATTATGTAGCATTCCTTGTCGTAAGGAGGACGTGTCACGAACATGAAAAACAATAGAGAGATTCCTGTGAGACAGCGAAATATTGTCCTCATTGGCTTTATGGGCGTTGGGAAAACAACCATTGGGCAGCTGGTTGCCAAAAAGTTATATAGAGATTTTATTGATGTTGATCAGGAGATTGAGAAAAAGTACAACATGACGATTCCAGAAATGTTTCAGCAAAAAGGAGAAGCGTTCTTCAGGCAGGCTGAAAAGGACTATATCGTCGATTTATGTGAACATACTCAGCTAAAGATCGTGTCTCTTGGAGGCGGTGCGTTTAAACAGGAAGAAATCAAACGATCTTGCTTAAAGCATTGTACGGTTCTTTTCCTTGACCTATCTTGGGAGAATTGGAAGCAGCGGCTGGATATTTTAATTGAAAACCGTCCTGTTCTTCATAACCGCACGCTTGACGAGATGAAAGAGCTGTTTGAAGAGCGCCGGGAAATTTATTCCCTTCATAACTCAAGAGTGGAAACAGATCATCTAGAAGCTGAAGAAGTCGCCAATTATATTGTCGACACACTCAAGCTTGGCTGGGATCTATATTCGAAATAAAAAAGTCTATCCTATGGGGTAGACTTTTTCTATTAGATCAGGAGTAGTCAAAGAAATCACAGTCTAAGTTGGATGATGGATGAAAAAAAGAAGAAAAGATGTTTTTTCCTTCGTCACTATATCAAAATGTATGCATCCTTTATGTGGTGTGTCTAGCCGTTTGAAAAAAGTGGTGATTAGACTACAACTAGGTCAAGATGATGAGGTTATTTGATTGATGTGGGAAACGAAATATATCTCTCATTTTCTTTTTTTGAAAAAATAAAATAGTATCTAAATTCCAATAATAGTTTTTTGAATTATTATAATTTTTAAAAATCTGGTTGACACCTTCGGTTATATCATTCTATGATTATTAACGTAAACGCTTACCGTAAACGTTTACTATAACGGATGGGGAGGAATTTGTTGATGAAAAATAAAAAAAAATGGAGCGGTGTATTCCCGGCAGTCTTAATTCCTTTTAAAGATGACTATTCAATTGATGAACCTGCTTTTCGTAAGCTTGTTCGCTGGGTGGCGGGGCACGAAGGGATTAATGGGATCGTTGTCAATGGACATACTGGCGAGATTATGACTTTGCTGCCACATGAACGAGCTGAAGCTGTGCGTATTGCAGCCGACGAATTAAAGGGAGAAATTCCTGTCATTTCTGGGGTTTCAGCTGAAGGGACAATTGAAGCGATCCAGCATGCAAAAGCAGTGGAGGAAGCTGGTGGAGAAGGTATTCTTCTTATGCCGCCACATTCATGGCTGAGATTCGGTATGCAGCCTGAGTCACCTGTCCAATTCTTTAAAGATGTTGCAGAAGCAATTGACATTTCAATCATCGTCCATCAGTATCCAACATGGACAAAAACCTCTTATACAACCAGTCAATTATTAGAAATGTCGGAGATTCCAAACGTTGTCTCATTTAAAATCGGTCAAAGAGACATGGCGCAATATGAAGTCGATGTGCGCGCACTGAAAAAGCATGCACCAGATGTATCGTTGCTCACATGTCACGATGAATATTTATTGCCAACATTAGTTCAAGGAATTGATGGGGCGCTTGTAGGTTTCGGCTGTTTTGTACCAGATTTGATTGCTGAGCTTGTGAAATGTGTGGAAGAACAAGACCTTGTAGCGGCTAATAAAGTGTACGATAGAATCTTTGAATTAAAGCATGCTGTGTATAAAATGGATGAACCTTCCTCTACCTCTCATCTGCGAATGAAGGAAGCGATGTTCCAGCGAGGTTTGATCAGCAGTTCGCTTGCGAGGAAGCCAGTATTACCTTTAACTCAAAAGGAAAAAGAAGAGATTCGTCAGGGCCTTCAAAGTGTTGGTTTACTTAAGGAAAACGTTAGTAAATAACAGACCATTGATTTCATGATGAAGGTGAGTCAGGTTATAATAGAGTATAAAACAACAGACTCCCGGAGGTATGAAATGTGTCAGTAAGTATTAAAGATGTCGCATTGAAAGCTGGAGTATCTATCGCCTCTGTTTCCCGAGTATTAAGTGGCAAACCAGGAGTAGGTGCTCAAACGGCTGAAAGAATTAAACAAGTGATTGATGAATTAGGCTATCGTCCTAATTTAGGAGCTAGAGGGCTCGTTAAAAGAAAGACTGGCAATATTGCTGTCGTGGTTCCGCGTGGTTCATATATTTTGAATAATCCATTTTTTTCGACGATTTTAGATGGGATAGCGAAGGAATTAGATGAGACTGAATTCAATATGTTGATGTCATTTACATCTGTACAGCAGCAGCGATTACTTGAAACGCAGGCTGTAGATGGTGCCATTTTATTTTCTCCAAGAAATGAAGAATTGAGCATGGATTGGTTAAAAAGTTTAGCTATTCCCATTATCGTTGTCGGAAGTTACTTAGAGGATTCTCCATTTCCATGTGTCAGGCCTGATGATGAAGAAGGTGTGTGCCAATCTGTCACGTCCTTATTTGATAAAGGTCATCGAACCATTGGACTGGTCAATGGTCCAATGAGTTCGATGCATAGTGTGAGGTATTACAAGGGGTATGAGCGTACACTGAAAAGTTTAGGATTAACAATGAACAAAGAGCTTGTGTTTGAGTTAGATGAATTTGATGGGGGAAAAGTAGTAGAAGTGGTTTCTCAATTTCTCCAAGGAAACCAGCACATGACTGGAGTTGTTTGCTCTTCAGATTTTTTGGCGATAGGGGTCATGAAAGCGGCAGATATCGCAAATGTGTCAATACCTCATGATTTGTCTGTCGTTGGTGCTGATGATGTGCCCATTGCAAGTTTTCTAACCCCTTCTTTATCTTCTGTTCATGTTGATTTAGTTGGAATGGGAAGAAAAGCGGTTTCTTTACTAACGCAGTTATTAGAAGGAGAACAGTTAGAGAAGATGGAACATATCTTCCCGATGTACTATGTAGATCGTGGCACCACGGGAACGCCAAAAAAGAAATGATAGATGCTGAAAACTCATATGATCGCTTTAGAATGTCTCTTCATTTAAAATGTAAGCGATTTCTTTTGTGCTCATCAGCATGTACTTTTGCATCATTTCCTCTATTAAGGAGGAGATATCATGACGTTAGAACTCAGCGGAAATTCAAATTCTCATGATGAGCAAGTTGTTGATAGAGCTTCACAACTATTGACTAGGATGGAAAGTGTACCTTTTTCGAGATGGCATTTAAAACCTCGTATCATTATGGGATCTGCTACCTTTTTTGATGCTTTTGATGCGCTATCTTTAGCGTTTGTTCTCCCAGTTCTCATCGGCATGTGGAATTTATCACCTGCTCAAATTGGTCTTCTTATTGGGTCTGGTTATATCGGACAAGCGATTGGTGCTATTTTCTTTGGATGGTTAGCAGAAAGACGTGGCCGTGTATTTAGTGCAAAGTGGACTGTATTTCTCATGTCTATTATGAGTATCGCATGTGTATTTTCAGGTAACTTTATGGCCCTTTTTATTTTTCGTTTTATACAGGGGATTGGAGTAGGAGGAGAAGTGCCAGTAGCGGCCTCATATATCAATGAGTTGTCCCGGGCCCAAGGCAGAGGGAGATTTTTTATGCTCTATGAGATGATTTTTCCATTAGGATTAATGATCTCAGCTCAAATTGGTGCATTTGTTGTACCTAGTTTTGGGTGGAAATGGATGTTCTTGATTGGTGGAATTGGCGGTTTAATCGTCTTTGTCTTCTTTTTCATGTTGCGTGAATCTCCAAGATGGCTTATTTCAAAAGGCAGGTTAGATGAAGCCGAAAGAATCATTGAAGAGATTGAAGCTAGTACGGACAAACGAATGCCTGTTGCAAAGCAAGTGTCCAGCAGCACTGAAAAAGGCGACTGGAAAGAGCTCTTTTCTACTTTTTATCGTAAAAGAACATTGATCGTATGGGGACTATGGTTTTCTGCCTACTTTGTATCGAATGGATTAAATAACTGGTTACCGAGTCTTTATAATACGGTTTACAATTTGCCAGTTGGAGATTCATTAAGGGCAGCCTCTCTCACAAATATTTTACAGACCATAGGGGTATTCGCTTGTGCATTTTTGATCGATAAAGTAGGACGGAAGCGCTGGGCAACCATTGCATTTATCGTAACAGGTGCTTTATTAACGGCTTTATGGATCAGCGGAGCAAATTCTCCAGAAAGCGTTATTTATTTAGGGTCCGCTGCCTACGGAATGATGGGGACCATTACAGTTCTTCTCTATTTATATACACCTGAAATCTATCCAACCCGTATGAGGGTAATTGGTACGGCATTTGCTACAGCGTGGCTTAGGCTGGCCTCAGCGATCGCTCCTATTATGATAGGTTTTATTTTAGAGGTGAGAGGTGTTTCAACTATTTTTATTCTTTTTGCAAGTGTGACTGTAGTGGGAGCAATTCTTGCTTTTAAAATGATCGAAACGCGAGAGAAAGTATTAGAAGATATTGCACCGTAAGTGATGCATGCAGTGAAGAACTTATTCTAAAGAGGGTAGGTTCTTTTTTTATTCAGAGGATTTACGTACACTTTTGAAAAAGCCTAACCTACCTCAGTGCAATTATCTTATAATAGAAACATTATCAGTACTCCTTGTCATAAACATGAAAAGTAATATCTATCAGATAGTGTAAATGTATATTCATAATATAAAAGTCTACCGGCTAGGGTAGACTTTTTCGATCAGTTTAATGTTTGATCCCTTGAAGTAGTGCGGCTTTTAGGCAAAAGGATATTGGCTGACGATGTTCGTCGAATTGCAGTTGAAACAGCTGTTTCGTTTCATCGTCTGCAGCATGAAGGTGGGCAACGATTTCCTTTTGAACATTTTCTGGTGTACGTCCTCGTATAATCCAGTCCTGATAATCAATATGCAGATCCCAGTAACGGATATCTTCTTTCGTCAGATGGTTGTCAGCGAAAAGCTCTTTCCATTCTGATAACGAGCTTTCTCGCACATGGGATGGATCTCTCAGTCTATTTAAATGATTAATAAAGTCATCCTGTGCTTGGTTTTCAGGTGCATAATGATCGACAAGTAGAAATTTGCCGCCTTTCTTTAAGACTCGGCTGATTTCAGACATGGCTGCCGGGAGATGTGGGAAGTGATGAGCAGCAAATCGGCATGTGACGAGATCAAATGATGCATCAGAAAAGGGCAATGCGTCTGCGGATGCCTGCTCAAACGTAATGTGGTTCAGCTGGCGCTCATCCGCAAGTGCTGTAGCAACCTCGATCATTTTGTGTGTGACATCAATCCCGATTCCTTTAGAGATGACGTCTGAAAAGGAAAAAACGGTATGACCTGCCGCGCAGCCGATATCAAGTAGATGCTCATCGCCCTTTGCCTTCGCCGCCGTTTTCATCCATTCAAGTTCTTTTCCAGCTGCAAAGATAGGTGAATCTCGGTAGTTCTCTGCATTTTGTGAGAATTGTTTCTCGGCTTTTGAATATGGATTCATTCCTTTACCCCCTTTTTGTTGTTTCTTTATCGTAGGGTTCTTCCCGTGATTTGTCTAAGACATAAAAGATATGATATGAATAGTTAAAACCTATGAGGTGAGAGAAGTGGATATACGAATGATGGAATATGTCATGGAAGTGTACCGGCAGCAAAGCTTTACAAAAGCAGCGGAAAAACTTCACATTGCACAGCCCTCATTAAGTCAGCAAATTAAAAAACTTGAGGAGGAATTAGATACTCCTCTGTTTATTCGGAAGTATGGACAAGTCACTCCTACACCTCAAGGAAACCGATTGATCAAAAGAGCAGAGACCATTTTGAAGGAACGAGATGATTTGTTACGTGAGATGGGGGAAGCTGCTTATGAGGTAGGGAAAGAACTGAAGATCGGTGCGCCAGCTGTCACAGGGGGATATGTCCTGCCAAGTTTATTAAAAACCTATTGTCAAACGTATCCGCACGTTCACGTTCATTTGATAGAAGAATCGCCTCGTGAGCTAGAAAGACGTTTACTCGCTGGGAAACTGGATCTTGCGATTCTTTCTCTGCCTGTCGAGCATGAATCATTGAAAACAAAACAAATGCTGACAGAGCCGCTTCTCCTCGCCATTCCGCAAACGGCTCAACCGTGGTTGACGGATGAACTCAATGAAATCATCAATCAAGCGGATCAAGAAGGGTCTGTCCCGTTTCACCTTCTGGAAAACGCCCCATTTATTATGCTGAAAGAGGGATATGGCTTTCGGCAAGTGGTCATGGAACTGTGCCGTCATCATGGCTTTCGGCCGAGGATTGCATTTGAAACAAGTCATATTCAAACAGCTCAGGCATTGGTTGAAAATGAGCTAGGTGTGACGGTGGTGCCGAAAATGGTGGCACAAGAGGAAAGGAAAGCAGTCACTTATTTACACATTGATTCATGCCCAACCCGCACACTTGTATTTGCATATGTGGAAGAAAGATATTTAACGAAAGCCGCTCAAGCCTTCATGGACCTTCAACAGAATCAAGGAAAAGCTTAAACAAACGTTTAATTAAACGCAAAAAGCAGGGGAGCCCCCTGCTTTCTAATATAAATCCAGCCGCTGATCTGTCATGACGGGGATTTGTTGTCTCACTTCATCTACGAGCTGAAGATCAATGTTTGCATAATAAATGTCTTCTTCATCATTTGTCTCAAGCAGAATGCGTCCGAGCGGGTCAATCACCATGGAGTGACCAGGGAATTCAGTGTCTCTGCTTGTGCCCGTCCGGTTCACCGCAATCACAAATGACTGATTCTCAATGGCTCTTGCGATGAGCAGACTGCGCCAATGGTCCACTCTTGCTGACGGCCATTGAGCGGTATTAACAAGCACCTTCGCCCCTTTGTTCACGAGCGTCCTAGAAAGCTGAGGGAAGCGGAGATCATAGCAGATCATCGCACCAATCTTGACATCTTCACCATAGTCAAATAAACCAAGCTGATCACCAGCGGTTAAATAGTTATGCTCATCCATTAAGCGGAATAAATGAATTTTATCATAATCTAACAAAAGCTCACCTTGACGGTTAAAGACATACATTGTATTGGTGATGTTTTCATCTTCTGTCCTCTTATTTAAAACACTGCCTGCGATGAGATACACTTGGTGCTTGCGGGCAAAGGAAGAGAAGAGTTGTTTTGTTCGCTCGCCATCTGCATCGGCAAGCTCATCCGCTTGTTCCAGCGCATAGCCGGTATTCCACATTTCAGGTAGAATAATCAAATCAGGCTGTTGGCGGATGGCTTCTTCTAAACATTCTTCTGCTTTCTGAAAGTTTACATCAGGTTCTCCTATTTGTACGTCCATTTGAATCAGGGCGATGTTCATGTCGGTCTGCCTCCTTTATTCGTTTCATGCAATGAATGGTTCGGGTGATATTGCCTGAAGCATCTAGTCTTCAAGCCAGTTTCTTTATCATAAAGCTTTCCGCCATCTTTGCCAATAGAAATGTCAGAAGGTTTTGTTAAATGACTTTCTCAATCAAGAAATGAGTGGTATGATACTCATAACTAATAAAACAAAGGGGAATAGTATGATATGCAATTGTTCGATTTATCACTAGAAGAGCTAAAGAAATATAAACCAAAGAAAACAGCACGTCCTGATTTCTCAGACTTTTGGAAGAAATCGCTCGAAGAACTGCACCAAGTGGAGGCAGAGCCAACACTTGAATCTTATGAGTATCCAGTGAAAGGCGTCAAGGTGTACCGCCTGACGTATCAAAGCTTTGGACATTCTAAAATTGAAGGCTTTTATGCTGTGCCTGATCAAACTGGTCCGCATCCAGCGCTCGTTCGTTTTCATGGCTATAATGCCAGCTATGACGGCGGCATTCACGACATCGTCAACTGGGCGCTGCATGGCTATGCGACGTTTGGAATGCTTGTCCGTGGTCAAGGTGGCAGTGAAGACACATCAGTGACGCCAGGCGGGCATGCATTAGGGTGGATGACAAAAGGCATTTTATCGAAGGATACGTACTATTATCGAGGCGTTTATCTAGATGCTGTTCGTGCACTCGAAGTCATTCAGTCTTTCCCCGAAGTAGATGAACACCGTATCGGCGTGATCGGTGGAAGTCAGGGGGGTGCGTTAGCGATTGCGGCAGCAGCCCTTTCAGACATTCCAAAAGTCGTTGTGGCAGACTATCCTTACTTATCAAATTTTGAGCGTGCGGTTGATGTTGCCTTGGAGCAGCCTTATTTAGAAATCAATTCATACTTTCGCAGAAACAGTGATCCTGAAGCTGAAGAAAAGGGATTTGAGACATTAAGTTACTTTGATTTAATCAATTTAGCCGGCTGGGTGAAACAGCCAACATTGATGGCGATCGGTCTGATTGATCAAGTGACACCGCCATCCACCGTGTTTGCGGCATACAATCATTTAGAAACAGATAAAGAGCTGAAAGTGTACCGATATTTTGGGCACGAGTTTATTCCTGCTTTTCAAACAGAGAAGCTGTCCTTTTTACAAAAGCATTTGCTTCTATCAACATAAGAGCATGACAAAGAGCTAAAATGACATTCATTTTAGCTCTTTGTCTTTTTTCAGCTATTGGAGCGATCAGCTTAATAACTGGTGTTCTGTCTTGTTTTTTCATCAGGTACTAATGCTGTAACGATCAGGGCAAGGGCTGTAATGATGTGAAGGATGAATCCGAGAATCGGAATCCATGCAAGGCAGGATGTGACAATTCCAATGATACTTCCGATCATTGGTCCCTGGTCTCGCTTCGATAAGACGAGTGTGATAATATGCAGAATAAGCATGACCATGAGCGGTGAATAGCCATTGCTGATAACGAATAGACCTCCGATCACAGGGATAGCAAGGCAAGCTTCAAAAATCCCAGTGATCCATTTCATAATGCGAGATATAGACATCAGATCCAACTCCTTTTTCATATATGTCTTATTCGTATTTTCCCAAAAGGTGAAGAAGTCATGCAGAATTCTATAGAAAGAGTTGATGGACACTTGAGAGAGAGAATTAAGGAAGAGCTGAAAATCATTGAAAAAACGTATGACATCAAGATTTGTCTCGCCGTTGAATCGGGCAGCAGGGCATGGGGATTTCCTTCAACTGACAGTGATTATGATGTTCGCTTTTTATACGTTCCCCGGAAAGAATGGTATTGGGCGATGGAAGAGCATCGTGATGTCATTGAACGGCCAATTGATGACATGCTTGATATAAGCGGCTGGGAGCTGCGAAAGGCGTTGCGTTTATTCAATAAATCGAATCCATCCATTATGGAATGGCTGTCTTCTGACATCATTTATGCTGAATCCTTCTCTCTAGCCAAGCAGCTAAGAGAATTAAAGGATCGAGCGTTTTACCCTGCGGCTTTGATGTATCATTACCTCAATATGGCGAAGCGGAATGAGAGCCGGCATTTACGAGGAGAGCAGGTGCGAATCAAGAAGTATTTCTATGTGCTTCGTCCGCTGCTTGCCTGTCAGTGGATTGAACGTTATCGAACAGTTCCACCAATGGACTTTCATGAATTACTCAAGGAGCTAGTGGAGGAAGGCCCGCTGTTAACAGAAATTCACGAACTGCTCAAACGTAAAATGGACGGAGAAGAAATGGATGTAGAGAACCGTCTCGCTCATGTCCATCCATTTATTGATCAAGAGCTGGCGCGTTTTGATGAATTGGTGAAAAGCTACAATCAGCCGAAAGATAATCTGATGCAAGAATTAAATAAGCTGTTGCAGTCTACCCTTGATGAGGTGTGGGCGTAAGCATGAAAGAGCCAGCCGGTTAGCGGCAGGCTCTTTTTTATCTCTTATTGTGATAAAACCACAAAAAAAGTCAGAATTTTTGTCATCTTCAAATATTGTAGCGGACAGCTCATGAGCCTTACAATAAAGACATAGCTTACAAAGAGTGGGAGGTGCCCTTTATGGAGTCGGTCACAAGAAATTTCTTCTTGTTTTTGTCAAAGAGCAGTCTCTTGAACCATATTGCTCGTAATTGGGGAAGTGCTGTTGCATCAAAGAAAATCATCGGTGGGAAGGATTTTGAGAGCGCTATCCCTGTCATCAAACGATTAAACGATCAAGGTATGGCCGTAACGGTCGATCACCTCGGTGAGTTTGTCACAAAGGCAGAGATTGCAAATGAGCGGACGAATGAGTGTATTCAAACCATTCAGCGAATTGCAGAGGCGGGACTCAATTCCCACGTGTCACTTAAAATGACATCGCTTGGCTTAGATATTGACGATGACCTTGTGTATCGCAATATGAAAAGCATTTTAGATACGGCAGAGAAACACCGTATTATGGTGACAATTGATATGGAGGATGAACAGCGCTGTCAAAAAACGCTGGACATTTTTAAAGAAATGAAATCTCAATATGAGTATGTCAGTACGGTTTTGCAGGCGTATTTGTACAGAACAGAACAAGATCTTGATGACCTAAATGAGTTGCAGCCATTTTTAAGACTTGTAAAGGGTGCCTATAAGGAATCTGCCGAAGTGGCGTATCCAAACAAAAAAGACGTCGATCAGAATTACAAGAAGCTGATCGAAAAGCAATTACTCTCAGGGAACTATACAGCCATTGCGACACATGACGATCAAATGATCGAATTTACGAAACATATTGTGAAAAAACACAATATACAGAGAGATCAGTTCGAATTTCAAATGCTGTATGGCATGAGATCAGAAACGCAGCAAGCACTCGTGAAGGAAGGCTATCAAATGAGGGTCTACACCCCGTATGGACGAGAGTGGTATGGCTACTACATGAGACGCCTTGCAGAACGACCGGCAAACATTGCATTTGCTTTAAAAGGGATGACGAGAAAATAATTTGAAACGGGAGCGTGACAAAGATGACAACACCTTACAAGCATGAACCATTCACGGATTTTAGCCAGGAAGAAAATCGCCAAGCGTTTGAACAAGCATTAGCCAAAGTAACAGAATCACTTGGGCAAACCTATCCGCTTGTGATTAATGGAGAAAGAATCGAAACAACAGACAAGATTATCTCGATCAATCCGGCGAAGAAGGAAGAAGTCGTGGGTACCGTATCAAAAGCTGGGAAAGAAGAGGCAGAGCAAGCGATTCAAGCTGCGGCAAAAGCGTTTGAAACATGGCGCTACACGTCTCCAGAAGAAAGAGCAGGCGTCTTATTCCGCGCTGCGGCAAGCATTCGCCGTAAAAAGCATGAGTATTCAGCCCTTCTCGTAAAAGAAGCAGGGAAGCCTTGGAATGAAGCGGATGCAGATACAGCAGAAGCCATTGACTTCCTAGAGTATTATGCCCGTCAAATGCTAGAGCTTGCGAAAGGCAAACCGGTGAACAGCCGCGAAGGGGAACGCAATCAATATGTGTACACACCAACTGGCGTGACGCTTGTCATTCCACCATGGAACTTCTTGTTTGCGATCATGGCAGGAACAACAGTAGCGCCAATCGTCACTGGGAATACAGTTGTTTTAAAACCAGCAAGTGCGACGCCTGTCATTGCTGCCCGCTTTGTAGAAGAACTGGAGCAAGCAGGTCTTCCGAAAGGTGTTGTCAACTTTGTGCCAGGTAGCGGAGCAGAAGTAGGAGATTACTTAGTAGATCATCCGAAAACAAGCCTTATTACATTCACTGGATCAAGAGAAGTGGGCACACGTATTTTTGAACGTGCGGCAAAAGTACAGCCAGGACAACAGCATTTAAAGCGTGTCATTGCTGAAATGGGCGGTAAAGATACAGTCGTTGTAGATGAGGATGCAGATGTTGAATTAGCGGCTAACGCCATTTTCACATCAGCCTTCGGTTTTTCAGGTCAGAAATGTTCAGCTGGATCTCGTGCTGTCGTCCACGAGAAGCTGTATGACCAAGTCGTTGAGCGAGTGAAGGAAATCACAGAAACGAAAACAACAGCGAATCCGTTATCAGCTGATGTGTACATGGGACCTGTCATTGATCAAGCTTCCTTTGACAAGATCACAGAATATATCGAGATTGGCAAGCAAGAAGGCCGTCTAGTCACTGGCGGAACAAGTGATGATTCAGAAGGGTACTTCATTCATCCAACCGTGTTTGCAGATCTAGAGCCAACATCTCGTTTAATGCAAGAAGAAATCTTTGGACCTGTCCTAGCTTTCTCAAAAGTCTCAAGCTTTGATGAGGCGCTTGAAGTAGCCAACAACACAGAATATGGGCTAACCGGTGCGGTCATTACAAATAATCGTGATCACATCAACCGTGCGAAGCAGGAGTTCCATGTCGGGAACCTTTACTTTAACCGTAACTGTACGGGAGCGATTGTGGGATACCACCCATTTGGCGGCTTTAAAATGTCAGGAACTGATTCAAAAGCAGGCGGACCAGATTATCTTGCTCTGCACATGCAGGCCAAAACGATCAGCGAAATGTTTTAATATGGAAAAGCATGAACTCGTGCAGGCGAGTTCATGCTTTTTTTACCTGTCTACGACTTGTTTCTATACAAATATGACTGGAAAGAAGTATGATAAATGTATCACTTATTCAGGGAGCAATCGGGATGGAAGAGATATTAGAAAAGCTTCATACATTTTTTGATGTCGATAAATTAATTGCATTTATTAGTGGTTATTTAAAGAAACCAGTCATTTTAGAAAGTACTGAATGTCAGCTGCTTGCTTATAATTCTTACAGCATCCAGCAGTTCGACCCAGTCAATCAGCAAACCATTTTCTCAAAGGAATGTCCGGGTGCTGTGGTGGATTGGTTAAACAAAACAGGGGTCATTGAGCAGCTATATACAGATTCAAATCCTTTTTATGTGAATGGTCATGAGGAGCTCGGGTTTAATCGACGAGTAGCTGTGAGCGCCAAGCACAAGCAAGAGGTTGTCGGCTTTATTTGGGTGCAGGACATTGAAGATTCTCTCTCTCAAGAGGAGCTGCAATTCTTACATGAGGCATCGTTTCAGGTTGGAAAAGTTATTTATAAAAATAAGAAACAGTTGGAGAAAAAGGAAGGCAAGATTGAAGAGTTCTTCAAAAAGGTCATGGATGATCATTTTTATACAGAAGAAGAGCTAAAATGGGAAGCTGAGAATTTAAGCATTCCACTGCCAGCTGTCTTTACTGTGATGGTTGTTCATGCCGCCGATAACAAAAGTGAGACGGCAGAAGATGTGAAGGATGTGATTAGAACCTATTTACAGCTAGAAGACAAGGTCAATCATGTCTACTCTGTGCAAGCAGACATCGTCGTGATATTAGGCAGTTTGTCAGATCGCCACTCACCAAAAGCGACCGCTGCGGATGTCGTCGCCCATCTTCAATCGAAAACGCATACACACCCATCTCCTTTATATATTGGGATGGGAAGAGAATATCGAGATGTCATGAAAATGAGCACAAGTCGATTTGAAGCGATAGAAGTCGTGAAAGCAGTGAAGATTGTCGGCGGACAGGAATTGATTCCATACGATTACGAGCATTTGGGGGTCTTCCGGTTCTTAGACTCGATTTACAGTCACCAAAAAAAGAAAAACGACTTTAATCCAGATTTGTTGCGCCTAAAGGAAAAAGACCGTGACAGCCAAACATCATTTTTAAAAACCTTAGAGGTCTACTTATTGAATAATTGCAAGCTAAAACCAGCTGCAGAGCAGTTGTTTATTCATCAAAATACACTAAACTATCGAATGAAACAAATTTTTGAAATGACGTCTATTGATTTAAGTCATTTTAGCCAGCGATGTGAGTTATTTATTGAATTGATGCTGATGAAAAAAGATCAATAGGCGTGGACTCCGCAGGTGCAAAGGATGACCTGCGGATTTTTATGCGAGATCATAAAATGGCATACAATTGCCTTATTTCGTTGTATGATAGATAAAGATTTTATGAGGAAAGTGAAAGGAGGGCCACCTTTGGGATCAGTCACCTTGGCCATTTTGATTTTCATCATGACCCTCGTCCTTGTCATTTGGCAGCCAGGACGTTTAACCATTGGATGGTCAGCGTGCGGGGGAGCGATTCTTGCTCTTGCTTTTGGGGTCGTTCATTTGGGCGATGTATGGGAAGTTACCCAAATTGTCTGGAACGCCACCTTTGCATTTATTGGAATTATCATCATTTCATTGATTTTAGATGAAATTGGTTTTTTTGAATGGGCGGCACTTCATATGGCAAAAGCCGCAAGAGGGAACGGGGTCCGCATGTTTATTTATTTAACATTGCTCGGCGCTGTGGTAGCAGCTTTTTTTGCCAATGATGGAGCGGCACTTATCTTAACCCCGATCGTTTTATCTGTGGTCAGAGCGCTGAAGCTGGATGAGCGTATGATCCTGCCATTTGTCATGGCAAGCGGCTTTATTGCAGATACGACGTCTCTGCCATTTGTCATTAGTAACTTGGTCAATATCGTATCAGCCGATTATTTTCATATTGGCTTTCTTGAATATACAGCAAACATGTTCGTCCCAAACCTTGTATCGCTTGGCGCTAGTATGCTTGTGCTGTATGTGTTTTATCGGAAACTCATCCCGAAAACGTACGATGTTTCGCAGGCGAAGGAACCAGCTTCGGCCATTCGTGATCTGCGCATGTTCCGGTTATCTTGGTATGTGTTAGGATGCTTGCTTGTTGGATATTTTGCTGGGGAATTGGCAGGCATTCCGGTGTCAATCATTGTAGGCGGCATTGCCATTGCTTTCTTATGGCTGGCGAAACGGAGTCCACAAGTGGCGACAAAACGAGTCGTCAAAGAAGCACCTTGGTCGATTGTGTTTTTCTCTATCGGCATGTATGTCGTGGTGTATGGGCTGAAAAATGTCGGCCTGACAGAAATTTTAGCGGCGTGGATTGAACAGGGGGCGTCACACGGTTTACTTGCGGGAACGATGTTTATGGGGGTCCTGGCAGCAGTGCTATCTTCTGTCATGAACAATCTCCCAACCGTTTTAATTGATGCGATTGCCATCGGTCACACAGATACAGCAGGTGTGATGAGAGATGCACTGATTTATGCCAACGTCATCGGCTCAAACCTTGGCCCGAAAATGACCCCAATCGGTTCATTGGCGACATTGCTGTGGCTTCATGTCTTGAAGAAAAAAGGTGTGCATATTTCTTGGGGGGCATACATGAAAGCTGGAATCATTCTAACCATACCGACTCTGATCATCACGTTATTGGGGTTGTATGTGTGGTTATGGCTGATACATTAAAAAGCAGATCCCATGGATCTCAGCGCATAGACAAACCCTCGCATTCTTTGTCAGTCCTGCGTGCTGGTGCTCACGAATGTCAAATTCGCTCCGTGCCAGTACTCGTCCTTCCTAGACTGCAAAGGTTTTCTATCACGCTGAAAAGAAAACAAAGGGCTAAAATCAAGTTCATTTTAGCCCTTTGTTAACAATCTGAGCAGATCCCATGGATCTGTTTTTTGTTGTTATAGATATTTTGCATAGCGTTTTTCCAAAAAGTCTTGGAGCAATGAGACCACACTGCATATGCCCCAGTAAATCAAGGCAACCAATATATACATGGTCATATAATCGAATTCTCTTCCGCCCACAATTTTTGCTTGCTGGAAGAGTTCGGGCACAGTAATCATTGCCGCTAGTGAGGAAGCTTTGATTAAATCAAGCATGACGTTGGTCAGGGGCGGTAGTGCAATGCGCACGGATTGAGGCAAAATGACTCCGCGCATCGTTTGCCAATAGCTGAGACCAAGTGATTTGGCGGCTTCCACTTGACCACTTGGAACAGAGGAGAGGGCCGCCCGGTTAATTTCGGCAATGTATGCAGCACTATTGAAGCTGAATCCAATAATAGCAGCAGTGACAGCTGTAAATTCAATGCCGATGTAAGGGAATCCGAAATAAAGGATAAACAAAATGACCAGAATGGGAACCCCTCGCATGAATGAAATATACAGCCGTGCAGGCAGCCGAAGGAACCATGTATTTGCCATTCTAGCAAGGGCAATAAAAAAGCCAAGAATCGTACCAAAAAACATGCTCACAAAAGAAATGAGCAGCGTCAGCCAGATGCCTTTCATCACAAACGGAAATGACGCTTTTGCCAGTGCAGGATTAAAGATATATTCTAAATGAATATCTCCCACGGCTGCGGCTCCTTATTTAGAAATGTCGACATCTTCGACATCAACATCAATTTTCTTTGAGACGTCAGCATGATTAAAGAATTTCTCCGAAATCTTTTTCATGGTTCCGTCTTTTTTCATCTCTTTTAATACACGATTTAATTCTTTTTGAAGCTCTGTATTGTCTTTTTTCATCACAAACCCTTGTTCATTCGGCATGTATTTTAAGTCTGGATGGATCGTAATATTTAGCTTAGGGAATGCAGCAAGCGCCAGTGTTTGCAAGTAGTAGTCATTTAAAATGACATCTGTACGGCCGTTTGCGACATCCTTTAAATATTGCTCGTTTGTAGCATTATCATAAATGACTTCTTTTGCACCATACTTACGGGCAACATCCATATAAATGGTCGTTGCAGCACCTGCTGCTTTCTTTCCTTTTAAATCCTTTAGCGTTTTAATACCTGACAGATCATCTTTTCTGACGATAGCGGTTCCATATGAGTATTTATAAGGTGTTGAAAAGGCGAACTTATCTTTCCTGTCATCTGTGATGTCGATATCGTTTGCAGCGGCATCCACCTGACCTGAATTAATGGCACTGAGCATACCATCATAACCCATTTCTTTAAATTCTACTTTTACGTCAAGGCGCTTAAATGCTTCTTTGACGACTTCCACTTCATAGCCAGTCAATTGATCCTTGCCGTTCGATGTATCATGGTAAGACGTAGGATACAAGGTGCCTGAAGTAGCGACCACGATTTTCCCTTTCTTTTGAATCTGATCCCACTTTGATTCTCCAGACTGAGATGAGCCTGATTGATTGCAAGCAGACATGACAAGCATGAGAGCAGACACAACAAGCAACATCCATATAGGTTTTCTATGATAAAAACGACTCATTTAAGAATCCTCCTCTATTTTTTATACAAAACAAAACATAGCACGCTTTTTCAGTTAGGACAACGTTTTCAGATGAAAAGCGAAAAAGTAAGAATATTATGTGCAATTTGACGGTGTGAATAATGTATAAAAAAGGAAAGGATGCGCAAATTAAAATCGAATAAAGGAGGGAACGACAGAGATGAAAAAAACAAGTGGTTTGATCATACTAACGATGGTGATATTATTTGGTTTTCAAGTGAATACGGCTCATGGAGAAACACCCCAAATGGAAAAGCGCCCCGTCACGCATCAAGTAAAATTAACGACAGAGCAACAAAAACAAATTGAAGTACTTGAACAGCAAATTTTGTCTAAACGAAAAGAAGTGATCGAAAAATACGTTCAGTATGGTGTGTTAACGAAGGAACAAGGCACGCACATCACAAAACGAATGGATGAACATTACAATCACTTAAAAAATAACGGGTTTGTTCCATTACTAAAAAAACCACAGCACCATCGACCATAAGTTTAAGAAAACCGGCAGCAAGGTGCCGGTTTTTATTGTTTATGTGTTAAAAGGTCAGCGTCTCACCATCTTGAGGGACAAAAATGGCCTGATCTGCATGATTCTCTTGAATGTAAGATTTTAATGCGGCTCTTGTTAATAAACAATGATTCACGGCTTCAAGGTGACAGGCGATGATTTGAGCTTGTGGTTGAGTATGGTGAATGTCTACAATCTCTTCCTTTGTCATCGTAATTGGATCTCCCTCTAAAAATTGGGCAGCCCCACTATTGACCACAATAATATCTGGCTGACATGTATTCACAACCTCTTTCGGCTCATCACACCAAATGGTATCTCCTGCAATATAAAGAGTAGGCTCATCAGGATGAGAGAAAACAAAACCGCTCACTTGTCCCATCCGTTTAGCGGTTTCTCCTGTCCCGTGCTGCCCGCCAGTTCGTTTGATATGAACACCGCAAACATCCATTTCATCTTCAATGCATGTAACATGCTGAAATCCAGCTTCTTTTACTTCCGTGCGATCTTTCTCTGATTGAGTATAGATCGGCAAAGTTTGAGCTAATCTCTTTTTTGCCTCGTCGTCAAAGTGATCTACATGTAAATGAGTGAGCAGGACAGCATCCGGCTGTAATATCTTGTCCAAATCAATGTTTGCAGGCAGCTCAACAATTGGATTGTTTGCATGTTGATTGGCAGTATGCGGGAACGGTGGATAGGTTCCTTTTGCTGCTAAAAAGGGATCGATTAAAAATGTTGACGGACCATATTGAAGGTATAAAGTAGCATTACGAATGAGTGTTATTTTCATTAGAAAGGCCTCCTTTTTTTCTCATTAAGTTTACAGTATATTAAAAGAGCCTCATGTGACAGAGGATCATGAAAGTCTTTCAGCGGAACGACTTGATTTTTGAAAGAGGTGAGCCAATGCTAGACAAAACAGATATGGATATATTAAAAGAACTCTCAAAGAATAGCCGATTGACGATGAAAGCACTTGGTGAAAAAGTCCATTTAACCGGTCAAGCTGCTAAAAATAGAGTTTTAAAGCTTGAAGAAGAGGGGATTATTGAAGCCTATACCATTTCAATTAACTGGCGGACACAGCAGAACATCCAAACATTTTTGCAGCTCTTTACCCGAAGTCATGATCATGAACCGCTTTTATCGTTTCTCCATCAAAAGGAAGAAATCAAAAACCTGTTTAAAATTAGTGGAGATGGCTGTTATATGGCTGAAGGACATTTCTCCAGTCATGATGAGCTTGATCAATTTTTAACGGAGCTAACAAAGCATGCAAATTATAAATTGTCTATCGCTGTGAAACGTCTCACTCATCAAGAATAGATGAGGCGCAGGAGGAAATAAACGATGAAAAAATTAATCGAACATCAGGTTGAGCCGATCACAAAGGAAAGAATCAAAGCGGATTTGGTTCAACTCGGTGTGAGGCAGGGCATGACCTTATGTGTCCACTCATCCTTGTCATCTATTGGCTGGGTGAATGGAGGGGCCATAGCAGTTATCCAAGCTATGATGGATATTTTAACAGATGAAGGAACACTGATTATGCCGGCACAAACATTAGAGCTGTCTGATCCTGCTGATTGGATCAATCCGCCTGTTCCTTATTCTTGGTGGAAACCGATCAAAGACACGATGCCTGCATTTGATCCGGCTTACACAGCTCCAACAGCAATGGGAAAGGTAGCGGAGACCTTTTGGAAATACCCAGGCGTAGAAAGAAGCAATCATCCTCATTTCTCATTCACCGCCTGGGGGAAAAGGAAACATGAAGTGTTGAACCACCATGCGCTTCCTTATGGTTTAGGAGAAAATTCACCTCTTGGACGTATGTACGATCTTGATGCAAAAGTGCTGCTAATTGGCACATCATTCGAGAGTGTTACAGCTTTTCACTTAGCTGAATATCGAATCTCACAGCAAGACCTCATGACACGAGGGGCCCCCATTTTAGAGAATGGTTGGAGGGTGTGGAAAGAGTATCAAGATATCATCACAAGAGAAGAACTATTTGAACAGATTGGTCGTGATTTTTTACAATCAGAATGTCGTTATAACCACAGTCAAATCGGGCTAGCCAATTCGTATTTATTGCCGATGAGAGAATCAGTCGATTTTGCAGAAAAATGGCTTGAGCAGTACGACCAGGCGTGATCTAAGCAGTCTGAAAATCAAAATAATAGAGATCTTGATCAGGGTGCTCAGATATATAGCAGGTGAGCTGATAGTCTCCTTTTGGAATGGAGAAAGACAGTACCTGTGCCATGACGCTTGTCAGATAAACATGATCACTTGAATGAGTAAATGGCACTGTGATGACTCTATTAACGGATGATGGAGGCTCATGGCTGTTTAATGTCACGATAATAGAAGCTTTTCCGTTATTGATGCCTTCAAAAGAAATACCTCGATCCCCAGTTGCGAATCCTTGAAGAATATCGTCATCTGTCCAATCAATCACAGGTGGCGTCGTGCTTCCAGTGTATACGGTGATTTGGTGATAGGAGATAGATAGGGGATACGTTTGATTTAAATCATTCATAATAGATAACTCCTTTATTCATAAAATTTGTCCAGCTTGGAATCATGTTGAAAAGTGAATGTTTGAAAGTAAGATAATTGAAGAGAATGTTAGGCAGCAAGACGATTGTCGCCGTCTTGCGCTACTGTATGAGGGATCTAGATGTGAAATTGCGAAACCATTTCTTTTAGGTCTCCTGCTAAATGGGCGAGAGCCTCTGATGAAGCTGTTACTTCTTCCATTGCTGCGAATTGTTCTTCTGTTAAACCTGCTACTTGTTGTGAATGTTCACTCGTCAGTTTAACGCCTTCTGTGATAGAGGCAAAGGTTTGCTTCGCATCATTTGTATAAGCTGCGATTTTTTGGGATGCATCTGATAAATGTTGAATGCCATCTGCCATTTCCTTCATTGACTGCTGAATGTCAATAAATGATTCCTCTGTATGAGAAATAAGAACAGCCCCTTGAGTCGCTTCCTCTCGTACTCGTTTAATGGCACTCGTCGAATGATTCATCTCTTTTTGTATTTCGGAAATGAGATGTGAAATCATGTTGGATGATGTTTGCGATTCTTCTGCGAGCTTCCTCACTTCGTCTGCCACAACGGCAAAACCTTTTCCGTGTTCACCTGCGCGTGCTGCCTCAATGGCCGCATTAAGAGCAAGTAGATTTGTTTGGTTAGCGATATCTGTAATCACTTTGGAAATCTGATCAATCTCGGCTGAACGTGTTTCTAGCGCTTGAATTGCTGTACCATTCTCTTCAATTGATTTTGCAATAGATGTCATTTGTGAATTAACTTCACCGATATTTTGTACACCTTTTTGGGCCATTTCTTGTGCGGACTGACTTCTTGTTGCCATTTGTCCTGCATTTTCAGTGATGTTTACCAGCTCGTTAGATACTTGTCTCATCGTGTGCTCACTAGCTGTCATTTGGGCTGATTGCTGTTCAGACGATTGAGCGACTTCTTGAATGGTATGGGTAATTTTTTCTGATGCTGCACTCGTTTCTTCTGCGCTAGCTGACAGCTCCTCAGAAGAGGTGGCTACTAATTCAGATGTTTTGATCACATTTAAGATGGTTTGATTTAATTTCTCACGCATCTTATTAAAGTGACCTGCCAGCTCAGAAAGTTCATCGCCTGTGTGATCTGTCACGTTGATGGTTAAATTTCCTTCGCCCGCACTCTTAATAGCAGATGCCATATGTTTGAGACGTGTCTGAATCCGCTTTGTGAAAATAGAAATAATGATAACAGAAACAATTAAACTTAACAGTAGGACCGTGACAAATTGAATAAAGAAAGACTGAAGCATTTGTGAAATCATGCTTTGATTTGCACCGGTATAGAAAATACCAATCGTTTCCCCTGTATCATTTTTGATGGGCATATAAGCCGTTTGGTAGTCTTTCCCGGCAACATTGGCTGTTCCGTAATAATTCTCGCCTTTATCCAAAACAGCGGCCTTTACTTCAGGTGAGACTTCGGTTCCTACAGCTCGTTTCCCGTTTAACATGACATTTGTGGCAACACGGGTATTTCCTTGGAAGATCGTGATTGTATCACCAGTATATTCGGCTAATTGATCAACCAATGTGTCATGGTTATTGATTTGAGTATTTCCTTTGTAAAGCTTGCCATCTTTTATCTGCCACGAGCCAGCAACCTTTTCAGTTAGATAAGCGTATCCTAGCTTTAGATCGCCTTTTGCTTTTTCGGTGGCCATTTGCTTAATGTTCTCTGTCATTTCGCGGTTCACTACATAACCAACCACTGCTGAAAATACGATGAGGACACTTAAAAAGATCAGCATTATTTTGGCGCCAAGCCTCAGTTTTCCTTTTTTCTTCATGCTTTTTACTCCTTTAGGTATAAGGTAGGGTATCCCTCCTTAAAGATTATCGGCATGAAAAAAATGTTTGATATACGTGAATGCACTTACACAGAAATTTTTGTTATGAAAAAAGGAAAGATCGTGCTACTCGATAATAAATTGGATTCTTGTGCCATCAGGATCATCTGATAATTGATGACTTACCCAAGAGCCTGCCCCCCTATTATCCGAAGGACGTACATATTTGACAGAAGCCCCTGCTCCACCTTCTTTACACATCGCCATTGGCCATTCATCACGATCATAACCACGCTTTGTTGGAATGCCATGAAGTGATTTGTCTCTTTGCTCATCACTATTTTTTCGATCAATGGTGCAAATGGAAGAATGACCTTCGTCAATAGCTTCTTCTATGTGCTTCGCGGTTTCTGGATATCGATCTGATGGAAAGTGAATGGTTTTGTCATAAGAAGAGTTTGTCGTCTCTTGTTTATGTTGCCCTAGTTGGACATAGCCTGTCGCTATACCAATGACAATCAATAAAAGCAAGAGAATGGTTTTAAGAAGTTTCATAGATGCTAGCTCTCTTTCTCTTTAGCGTATTTTGTAAACAGAAGTATAGCAGAATTACTTACCAATTTCTCCTCGTTTTGAAAAAACGTCTTTTAAAGTTCGAAAAACGTTTTTTACCTGTTTATGCTCTTTTCCTATTTGAACAAAAATCACAAAAATTTTAATTTTGCTGCTCATATTACAATTCTGCTTATGTAAAATGGCTTTATCACAGGTTTTTAGGCTAATTTCAAGATTTTAACACACAGAAATTTCAAAAAAATAAAATTGACTAGACCGATATGCTTTAATAATATGGAGTCAAATATCAAAAAATGTCGTAATTTATCAAAATATGATTCCATTTACATTGCAGGAGGGAAGTACAAATGGCGGATGTCTCTTATCGGCTCGGAATAGACATAGGTGGAACATTTACTGATTTATCGCTGATGAATGAAGCAACAGGGGAGCTAACTGAACTCAAGACACCTACAGTGACAGATGACCCAGCTCAAGGAATAATCAATGGGCTGAAACTTCTAAAAGAAAGAGGTGTCGATTTATCCAAAATCCAATATCTCGTACACGGCATGACAATCGGTCTTAATACATTATTGCAGAGAAAGGGAGCAGATTTAGCCCTTTTTGTAACGGAAGGTTTTCAAGACATTTTGTCATTACAGCGTTTACGTCTACCCATTCCTTATGACTTCAATTCTCAATTGCCAGAACCATTGATACCACGAAAACATGTATATCCAATCTCTGAAAGGCTCATACACGATGGTTCGATCAAAAAACCTCTCCAACTGCAGCAATTAGATGATGCTGTCCAGCAGGTCATCTCTAAAAAACTAGCAGGCATTGTCATTTCTTTTTTACATAGCTATCAAAATCCAGTTCATGAATTACAGGCAAAAGCCTATATTCATCATCATTACCCACAGTTAGAAGTCCTGACATCATCAGAATTATGGCCACAAATGAGAGAATATGAGCGGACAGTGATGTCTGTTGTCAATTTGTACATTCAACCAAAGGTGAAACAATATTTACAAACGTTGAAAAACCGCTTGAAAGAAGAAGGTGTACCAATTTCTCCATACATTACCCAATCAAATGGTGGTTTAATGGATGCAGAAAGTGCAGCTACTTCACCCGTTAAAACTCTTTTTTCTGGCCCGGCAGCTGGTGTAATTGGTGCAGCAAGAATTGCAATATCTGCAAATGAACCCAATTTAATTACGTTTGATGTTGGTGGCACAAGTGCAGATATCTCGATCATTCAAAATGGGCAGCCTACAATGGCTCAATCGAATCAGCTTTCAGGATTTCCGATCATTCTTCCATCTGTTGCAATGTATTCGATAGGGGCTGGCGGAGGTTCTGTCGCATGGCTTGATCAAGGCGGGCTTCTTAAAGCAGGACCGGAATCAGTTGGCTCGCAGCCTGGTCCTGCTTCGTATGGAAAGGGAAAAAAAGCTGCTTTAACCGATGCATTTCTCATATGCGGTTACCTCAATCAAGAACGGTTTGCCGGAGGACATTTACAATTGCAGCGGTCTGCAGCGGGAATAGCCTTTCAGCCAATTGCTGATCAGCTTCATAGAACGGTCGAACAGGCGGCTGACCAGTTGATTCAAGTGGCTGTTGCCAATATGTACACAGAACTAAGCAATGTCATGGAGCAGCAAGGGTTTGATCCTAGAGATTTTAGTTTGTTGGCATTTGGCGGGGCAGGGCCTGTTGTTGCGAATTTCCTTGCGAGAGAAATTCATGCAAAAAATGTGGTCGTCCCTCCAAGTCCAGGAACATTATGTGCGCTAGGTGCACTTACAGCCGATTTTATCCATGATGCTGTGTTGTCTAAGAAAATCTGTTTACAAGACTATACGATGGACGAATTAAAACAAGATTATGAAATGCTTTCTCGCAAAGCAACGGATTGGTTCAGCCAGCAAAACATTCAACATATCAAACAAACGTCCATTTTGTTATTAGCAGATGCCCGCTATCAAGGACAGGCATTTGAGATTGAATTGCCATTATCGGTGGATTGGCTAAAGCAGGAACAAGACGTCTATCACCTGATTGAAGCTTTCCACAACCTGCATGAGCGTCAATATGGCCATAGAGATGATCAGGCGAACATTGAATTTACTCATTTGCGAGTTCGGGTTATAGGTGAAACGCCTCCACTGCCTTTCTCTCTTGGTGATGAAAGCAGCGGACAGCCTTTAATACCACAATCATACAGACGAATCTTTATAGAAGAAAAAGAGTACGAAGCATCTGTTTACAATCGGAGTACTTTGTCATTAGGTGCTGTTGTGAAAGGACCTGCCATCATTGAGCAAGATGATACGACAACATTGATTTTGCCAAACTGGGCAGGCAGCATAGACCATTCAGGAAACTTGGTGATTTCAAGGGAGGCGGCTTTACATGGGAACTGATCCAGCAAAGCTTGAGATGATGAGGAGTTATTTTAATGCGATTGCATCAGGCATGGGACATGTCATTGAGCGGACATCCTTTACAACATTCGTAAAAGAATCGGCGGATTTTGCCACAGCATTAGCCACGCCTTCTGGAGATTTCTTTGTTTACCCAAAAACAGTCGGTGTCACGATCTTTTTAGGGCTGAGTCTCAAAAAAGCGATTGAAGAAAGCGGACCGATGCAGCCGGGTGACATTATCATCACAAATGATCCTTATACGACAGACGGTTTAGCGACTCATTTGCCAGATGTTCATATCATCAAACCTATTTTTATAGAAGATGAAATTGTCAGTTATGCCTGGTCTTTTGTTCATGTAAGTGATGTGGGAGGTCTTGTCCCTTCAAGCATTTCTCCAACTGCAACAGATGTTCATCAGGAAGGATTAAGAATTCCACCAGTGAAAATCTATGAAGGTGGAAAAGAGAATCAGGTTGTTCGTACCTTTTTAAGAGCTAATAGCCGGGCGAGTCATTTAAATGATGGCGATATTAATGCGATGATTGCCGCTGTTAATACAGCAGAAATCAGATTAAAAGAAATGATCGAGAAATTTGGAAAAAACGAAGTGAAGCAAGGAATGATTGATCTGCTGAAGCAAGCAGAGGATCGCGCAGGAAAAGTCATTGAAGCCATCCCTGATGGAACGAGTGAATTCGCTGATTACTTGGATGATGATATGATTTCGGACGTGCCGATCCGATTAAAGATCAAGCTGACGGTCAAAGGGAAACAGCTGACACTGGACTTCTCTGAGTGTGACCCGCAAGTTAAGACAGCTTTTAATCTTGTCACCAATGGTCAAAAGCACTCCTTCTTATATCAAGGATTGATCAATTACATTATTAGTAAAGATCCTTTTATTCCGATTAATGGTGGGATTACGTATCCGATAGACGTGATTTCACCTAAAGGAACGCTTGTCCATCCAGAATATCCGGCTTCTGTCGGTATTCGGCATTCCATTACAATGAGATTGTATAATGTCGTGCTAGGTGCTATTGGTAAGCTGTTGCCTGAAGCAGTGCCGGCGGCAGGTGCAGGGCAATCCGCTATCGTCGTTCTCTCTGTTCCTGATGATCAAACAGGAGGCAGAAAAATGTCTGTGGTCGAACCGTTAGGCGGAGGCGGCGGTGCTCAAAAAGGGACTGATGGAGTAGATGGAATTGATCATTCGTCAGGATTTTTAAAAAATACACCCATTGAGAGCTTGGAACAGCATATTGATATTCATGTACACCGATATGAACTGCTGCCAAACACAGGTGGAGCAGGGGAACATAGAGGGGGACATGCAATTGGTTTAGAATTTGAAATGATCAAGCCAGAATCGATGGTGACGGCACGAGGAATGGAACGAATGAAGTTTCAACCTTGGGGGTTAATGGGCGGACGTGCAGGAGCAATTGGTGAGGTGAAATTGACCAAACCAAATGGGGAGACACAAAACCAGCCGAAAATTGATGTCATGCGTCTTGAAAAAGGCGATATTGTTCAATTGGTTTCACCAAGTGGAGGAGGATGGGGGAATCCATTTTCTAGAACGAAAGAAAAAGTCCTTCATGAAGTGGAAGCAGGGCTATTAAGTGAAGAAAGAGCACTTCAGCAATATGGCGTCAAAGTCTATCGAGATCATAATGAATGGAAAATTGATGACGAACAGACGAGCAGGCTTCGTGAAAAGATGAATGATGCTGATGCTGTCGCTTGGGATTTTGGAAAACAAAGAGCAGCTTATGAGAAAGTGTGGACGGACGAAGCCAGCAGTGAGCTTGCTGTGCAGCTTCGTTCGTACCCAGCAAATGAGCGTACGCACTATAAACATGCGGTTCATTCTCATTTTAGTCATAGACAGGAACCATTAACAAAGATGGATATTATTCAAGCACTTCGTCAGTTGAATCAACAAAAAGGGGGAAATGAATCATGAAAAGAAGAGTAATCGCCATATTTGCAGGTGTCCTATCCGTCATGTTACTGCTGTCTGCATGCGGTGGAAATGGGCAGGACCAAAGTAAAAAGCAGCAGACTGTGATCGTTGGTGTCTACGGAGGGGATTGGGAAAAGAATATTAAGCCAATCCTCGAAAAGTTTGAAAAGGATACAGGCATTAAAGTACAAACGGTCTCTGGGGCAGATTCTGAATGGTTTACAAAATTAAAAGCATCTAATGGTAAAAATCCACCGTATGATTTGCTTATTTTACAGCCTGATACGATTCAAAGAGGTATTGCGGCAAACGTTCTTGCGCCTATTGATGAAGATCAAGCACCAAATGTGAAAAAGCTTTATCGTTCTGTTCAAAAGAAACTCACTGTTGATGGAAAACAATATGCAGCAGGCTTTAGTATGGGACAGCTTGGAATTGCTTATAGAAAAGATCTTGTCAAACAGGAGCCAAACAGCTGGACAGATTTATGGAGCGATCAGCTGAAAGGGAAAGTGGCGATTTCTTCCCCAACTTATTCAGCGGGTTTACAATTTTTCTCTGCACTTGTCCATGCTCAAGGAGGGACAGAATCAAATCCTAAGGATATTGATAAAGCATTTAAAAGCCTCGCACAATTAAAAGGGCGTGTAGCTGCTTTTCCTGATAACCCAGGGTCTATTCAAACGCTGTTAGAACGTGGTGACGTGACGGCAGTTCCATATTGGGATGGCCGAGCATTTGCACTTGAAGAAGAAGGGATGGATATTGGATTCTCATATCCGAAAGAAGGCGCTGTGGCAGCGGTTGCTAGCTGGGCGCTAACAAAGGGAAGTCAGCATGAGGAAGCGGCTTATAAGCTATTAAACTACCTTAGCGGGAAAGAAGCTCAAGAAGCCTTCTCAGAAAAATCTTACTATGGCATGTCGAATTCTGATGTGAAATACGGAGACAAAATTAAGGGAAAAGTGAAGGTTGGCGAAAATTATTATAGCAAGCTGACTTGGGTAGATTACGAAACAGCGACTTCAGAGCTCGGTCAATGGACAAATCGATGGAATGAAGTATTAGGCGGAGGAAAATAGGTGATCGCATGAGTGGAATCAATTTAGAACATATCAGCCAGCATTTTGGCGAGCAGATTGCTCTTGATGATGTCAGTCTTACGGTAAAAGAGGGAGAGTTTTTCTCCCTTCTTGGCCCTAGTGGCTGCGGAAAATCAACTTTACTCAATATCATTGGTGGTTTTTTAGAACCGACAAAAGGAGTCGTCTATATTGGTGATCAGGATGTGACGACTTTACCTCCTTATCAAAGAAAAACGGGGATGGTCTTTCAAAGCTATGCACTTTTCCCACATCTCACCGTATTTGATAATGTTGCATATGGGTTGAAGGTTCAAAAGAAAAAGAAGGCGGAAATCAAGCAAAAGGTGATGGAGAGTTTGTCTCTTGTTCAATTAGAGTCATTTGCCAAACGTATGCCGCACCAATTAAGTGGAGGTCAGCAGCAACGGGTCGCCATTGCACGGGCACTTGCCATCCAGCCTGCCGTTCTTCTTCTGGATGAACCACTCAGTAACCTAGATGCAAAGCTAAGAAAAAATATGCAGACGGAGCTGCGAAATATTCAACGGAATGTCGGGATTACGACTATTCTTGTGACGCATGATCAGGAGGAAGCCTTAAGTCTTTCCGACCGAATTGGGATATTAGGTGAGGGGAAAATTCAGCAGATTGGGACACCTTTAGAAGTATATCGTCAGCCAAATAATCGTTTTGTTGCTGAATTTATCGGACAGGTCAATCTATTTGAAGCGGAATATGATGAAGTTACTTCCACATACACTGTTCCACATTTCATTCAATCAAACGGGAAGCAAGTTCAGCTAAAAGTTGCCGCATTTAAAGAGAAGAGCGAGAAGCATTTACTCATGCTGCGTCCTGAGAGAATCAAGTTATCTTCTGTCGGGGAGGAAGTTCAGCCAAATCATGTCACAGGCGTGTTGGCAGATGTCAGTTATATTGGGCACTCTTTACGTTTGGTCGTTGGGCTTAATCAAGGTGAAATCATTGTCCATGCATCAGACGCAGCGTTTCCCGAGCTGCCTCAAGTTGGAGAAACTGTGCATATTCATTGGCAGCCTGAAGATATTGTGTTCTTAGATTCGAAGGTGCATGTGTGATGCGAATCAAAAAAAAGAATCAGCGATTTCATTGGTTTATGCTGCTGCCAGCTTGTTTGTTTCTAGTTGTATTCCTTCTTGCTCCGCTTGTGATGATGTTTGTCCTCAGTTTTCGTGATGTGGATTCGATGATGAATACGTTACAATCCTATAGTTTGTCTCAATATTTACATGTATTTACGACAGATGCATATGTGAAAGCAATTGGAAGTACTGTGTGGGTGGCCTTACAGACAACGGTGATTTGTTTATTGATGGCATATCCAGCAGCTTATGTGCTAGTGAAAGCACCTCACCCAAGATTGCGGGCTTTTTTCTATATCTTACTTGTATCGCCGCTTTTGACGAGTGTCGTCATTCGGACATTTGCATGGATCGTGCTTCTTTCGCAAAATGGCTTGATCAATGGCATGCTGATCGATTTACATCTGATTGAGAAACCGCTATCGATGCTGTGGAATATGAATGCGGTCATTATTGCTTATGTTCAAGTGATGCTGCCTTTTGCAGTGCTGCCTATTGCAACTAGCTTAACTGATATGGACCGTCACTTAAGACCGGCTTCTATGAGTCTTGGTGCTGGTCGTATTCGGACATTTTTTCATGTGACCTTGCCGCTTACGATTCCAGGCATGATCACCGGAGCAATTATTGTCTTCTCACTTGCAGCAGGAAGCTATATTACTCCTTTGCTAGTCGGCGGACGGATGCAACCGCTCTTGCCACTGTCCATTTATCAGCAGGTCATGCAGGTGTATAACTTGCCTCTTGCCGCTGCGATGTCCTTTACTTTATTGATTTGTGTGCTAGCGGTCGTCAGTCTATTAAGCTATTTATTGAAGCGTTGGGAGGCGAGGATGCATGCGTAAAAAATCAATAGGTGACCGTTTGCTTTCGGTTCTGATATGGACCGCAGGCTCACTCGTTTATCTCTTTTTAACCGTACCTGTTCTTGTCATTGTTCTTTCTGCTTTTAGTCCGAATGCTTTTCCTGAATTCCCGCCGACTTCGTTTTCCGTTCGCTGGTTTCATGAGGTCGTGTCGAATCCAGAATGGATGGAATCTTTGCGTATCAGCGTGATTCTGTTATTGATTGTGACGCCGCTTACTGTTCTTTTAGGAACGATGGCTTCTTATGCTTTAGCAAGGCTTTCCTTTAAGGGAAAGGAAGCTGTTCAAGCCTTTATTTTGTCACCTCTTATGATTCCTCAAGTGGTATTAGGGATTGCGATGCTGTATTTGTTTACAGCTATGGGCTTTACAGGGTCTTTGTGGGCATTAGTCATTGGGCATGTCATCATTGGTTTTCCTTATGTGGTACGAACCGTGGGTGTCAGTGTTTCAAATCTTGATCCACGTCTTGAGCTAGCTTCCATGAATCTTGGTGCAGGGCCCATACGTACTTTCTTTCGTGTGACACTGCCCTTGATCAAGCCTGGTATTATCGCAGGTGGGGTGTTTTCTGCTGTGACATCATTTGGTGAAATCTCGATTAGTTTGTTCGTTTCTTCACCTCAAACCATTACGATTCCCGTGAGGACGTTTAATTACATTGAGCAAACTTTTGATCCGAGTGTCAATGCGATATCTGTCATATTTATTATCATTTCTATCATTGCGTTGCTCATTATTGAGAAAACGATTGGTCTGTCTAAGGTGATGTAAATATAATGAAGAAACAAGGAGCTGTCATTTGAAATGACAGCTCTTTTTGTATTGTTTTTTATGGTAAAAATATTCAAAGTTTTATGGAATATAGTTCTTAAGGTTTAAGAAAATGCGAGGCGTGATAGGAGACCTCTCTCCTACATTTTCGGTCATATTTGAAAAATTTAAGGAAAAACATGAAATTTTTGCGGTAATTGGTCATTTATTTTCGGTGGAACGCAACTATTATTAGTTATTTTCGGTAAATATCGTAAATTATGATGTGATCCCTTCGGCATAACGCATGAATCTTTACACCCATTTTTCGGTGAAAAAAACAATAATTTCATATAAAGTGGACGTAAATAGAAAATATCTAAAAGAAAAGAAGAAAAAGGCAAATCTATGGAAACATAGAGACGCAAAGCCATGTCCTAAGGTAAAAGTTGCTTTTTTACTATGGTCGGCAGGTTACCGAATCAAAATGGGAGTCCCTCCGTTTTATTCGGGGTGGGCTCCTTTTTTGTTATTCCGTCTATTTTAATGAAATAGACTTGGTTCTTTTGATATAGAGGGTGCAGGGTATCACAGTTGGTGGAGAAAACATAGAAGAGCGGAGGATGAGAATGAGTACAGTTTATTACCCCTTAACACATGCGCAAAAGCGAGTATTCTACACGGAAAGATTTTATCCAGGCACAAGTATTTCTAATTTGGGTGGGTTTGCCAAGTTAAGATCGGTATCAGGTCTAAATCCTTCTTTGATCGTGGATGTGCTTCAAGCGTACATTCGTGAAACTGATTCTCTTCGTTTAAGGCTGGTGTATCGACATGAGCAGGAGGAGCCCGTTCAATATATCAAGCCATATGAAAAACAGCCGATTCGTTTGGTGAAAGGCTGGAGTGAAAAGGAAGTCAGAGCGTGGGCGAACGAGGAGATTCGTGAGCCGATGGAACTGATTGATCGTTCCTTAATTGAATTTACGGTCTTTCAAATCAGTGATCAAGAGTGCTGGCTGTTCTGTAAAGCACATCATATTGTGGCTGATGGTATTTCAATTATCTTGATGGGAAATCGAATCATTGATCTATACCATGACATGCTGCAGGGGACAGACATCTCCCCAATTGAAGACATTTCCTTCGTTGATCACATCATGAGTGAGCAAACGTATGAATCTTCTAAACGTTTTCAGAAAGACCAAGCTTTTTGGAACGAGCAATTTTCCAATATTCCAGATTTCGCTTCTTTAACACCGCATAAAGGTTACGAGATGAGCTTACATGCGGAGAGATTTTCAGGGGATATTCCTGATTCTTTAAAGGAGAAGCTTCGAGTCTTTTGTGAAGAAGAGAAAGTCAGTATGCTTTCTATGTTTATGTCCGCTGTCTATATTTACTTGCACCGATTTAGCGGCATGGAGGATGTGGTCCTTGGCACTTTTATGGGCAATCGGACAAATGCAAAGGAAAAAAAGATGATTGGGATGTTTGTGTCGACCATTCCGATGCGCGCATCTGTGCAAGGATCCCTCACGTTTCTTGATTTCGTGAAGCAGGTCATGGCGGATCAGATGAAGATCTTGCGTCATCAAAAATATCCTTACAATGTGCTCATGAATGATTTAAGGGAAAGAGATGGATTTACAGGGCGCCTGTTTGATATTTCTTTAGAGTATCAGGTCATGCAGTGGCAGAAAAAAGAGAATCTTTCGTTCATTACGGAGCCGATTTTTAGTGGAAGCGGGATGAATGATATATCGATTCATGTGAAGGACCGCTGGGATACAGATACATTGACCATTGATTTGGATTACCGTACAGACCTATTTAGTGAAGACGATATGAGTAAGCTGTTTGATCGATTGATCATTTTGCTGGAGGCGGCGGTCTCTCAGCCAGATCAGCTGATTGGGGCTCTCTCTTTACTGCCAGCAGATGAACAAAAGCAACTGCTTCAATTATCTAAGGGAGAAGCATTTGATTTACCAGGAGCGAAACCAGTTCACCACTTATTTGATGAGGTAGCTAAAACGTATTCAGAACGGGCAGCTGTGGTAGCGGAAAATGGAACGTTCACTTATGGAGAGCTGTATCAAAAAGCGGACAAACTGGCACGGTTTTTACAGATGAAAGGTGTCTCGCGTGATGTACCAGTTGCCGTTTTAATGGAACGGACGGCAGATGCGATGGTTGCCATTTTTGGGATATTAAAAGCTGGCGGTGCATATGTACCGATCGATCCGGCATTACCTGAGGAACGCATTCAATTTATTGTAGAAGATTCTGGTGCTTCTATCGTTTTAACAGAAGAATCGTTTGTTCAGCAATATTCATCCATTGCGGAAAAAATGATTGTCCAGCAGCATATGGAATTAGAAGATCGTCCGCTGCCTGAGCTGATCGATCAGACGACATCACAGGATTTGGCTTATCTTATTTATACATCGGGTACAACTGGAAAGCCGAAGGGAGTGATGATCGAGCATCTTCAGCTGCATCATTTGGTTCATGCCCTGCATCACGAAGTGTATGAGGGGGCAAATCAGCTTCAAGTGGCGCTTCTTGCACCGTTCCATTTCGATGCATCTGTTAAACAAATCTTTGCTGCTCTTTTATTTGGACATACGCTTCATATTGTGCCAAGAGAAACGACACGAAACGGTGTACAGCTAGCGGCTTATTACAAAGAACATCAAATTAAGGCAACAGATGGAACGCCAGCACATGTGCAGCTTTTACTTGCAGCTGATTTGGATGGGCTTGCACTGACTCATATGCTGATTGGGGGAGAAGCACTCCCTGCGAAAGCAGCGCAGGCGCTGATTGAAGCTGTGCGTGTCAGCCAGCCGGATTTTGCCTTGTGGAATGTGTATGGTCCGACAGAAACGTGTGTGGATGCGGCGGTTCACCGTCTAGATCTCAGTGAGCTGCAGAAGTCACCAGAACAGCGCTATGTGTCAATTGGAAAGCCACTGGGCCATCACCGGATTTATATTTTAAATGAACATGAACAACTACAGGTGCAGGGAGCTGTGGGAGAACTATGCATTGCGGGAATAGGAGTTGGACGGGGCTATGTGAATCAGCCTGAATTGACGGAGAAGGCATTCAGACCAGATCCATTTTTTCCTGAAGACCGGATGTATCGCACAGGTGATGTAGTGAGATGGCTTCCAGACGGCACAATTGATTACCTTGGAAGAATAGATGACCAAGTAAAAATAAGAGGTTACCGCATCGAAACAGGTGAAATTGAGGCGGTCATGGAGCAGGTAGACGGAGTCGATCAGGCTGTTGTCCTTGTCGTGGATGAACCGGACGGTGGAAAGGCTTTAAGTGCTTACTATCAAGCACGACAAGAATTTCTTTCCGTGGACACCCTGCAAGCCGCTATCAAACATCAGTTGCCAGCTTATATGATGCCGCTTTATTTCAAGCAGCTTGAGGCATTTCCACTGACAGTGAGTGGGAAAGTCGACCGGCGTGCGCTTGCTGTATTAAAAGGAGACAAGGCTGTCAGTGCTGTTTATGTAGCGCCTAGAAACGATGTAGAAACGAAGCTTGTTCGTTTGTGGGAAGACGTTCTTCATCAAGAGAACATAGGTGTGTACGACTCATTCTTTGACCTAGGCGGGCATTCACTCAAAGCGATGAAAGTTCTTACACTCGTTCAGCGGGCTTTTCAAGTGGAGGTCCCTTTATCTGTTTTATTTGAACAGCAAACGATTTCAGCACTTGCTGTTTATATTGAACAAGCGGAAAAGTCTTCACAAGTGGTCATACCGAAAGCACCGACTGCCGCCGATTATCCACTGTCACCAGCGCAGCAGCGTGTTTATATGGTGACTCAGCTGGAGCAGAGCATCGCCTATCATATGCCTGCCGTTGTGAAATTAAGAGGAACGCTGCAACGAGAGAAGTTGGAGGGAGCTTTTGAAAAACTGATCGCACGTCATGATATGCTGCGAACTTCTTTTCATACAGTCAAAGGAGTCCCTCGTCAGCGGGTAGCTTCATCCGTCCCATTTCAAATAGAACAGCTGACAGGCAGCACGATGGAAGAGAACATGCGTCAATTTGTCAGACCTTTTCATCTTGAGCAGGCTCCGCTTTTGCGTGTTGGGCTACAGTCTTTACATGATCAGGAGCATCTTCTCTATTTCGATATGCATCATCTGATTTCAGATGGTCTTTCAATTGATTTGATGCTGCGTGAGCTGTCTGACGCATATGAGGGATTAGTGAAAGCGCCATTGAAGCTTCAATATCAAGATTATGCTGTTTGGCAAGAACAACAGGCAGAGCAAGGCGATCAAATAGATGAAGCATTCTGGCTGAAAGAATTTTCAGGAGATATCCCTGCTTTGCAGCTTCTAACTGATTATCAGCGTCCGGCTGTCCAGTCTTTCACTGGGGACCGCGTTCTCAGAAACATAGATGAGACGTTAACAGGCCGTTTGCAGGAGCTTGCAGCGAATCATCATACGACGCTGTATACCGTGTTGCTTTCTGCTTACTATACATTGCTTGCGAAATACACAGGTCAAAAGGAGTTTGTTGTGGGGACACCGACAGCAGGACGGGTGCATGCAGATTTGAATGACATGATCGGCATGTTTGTCCAAACACTTGCTTTACGTTCAGAGGTAGATCCGAACGGTTCAATGACGCAGTTGATTGAGCAAGTAAAGGAAAAGACGATGAGGGCGTTTGAGCATCAGCAATATCCATTCGAGCGGCTGCTTGAAAAGCTAAATGTGCAAAGAGATTTTAGCCGCCATCCATTATTTGATACGGTCTTTACTCTAACGCCAGATCATTCAACAGCCCAGCATATTGGAGAGATGAAAGTCGAAGTTGAGGAAACCAATTTCCATATTGCAAAGTTTGATCTCACACTTCAAGCGATGGAGTCAAGTCATGGTCTTTCCTTCGTCCTCGATTATAGTACGGCGTTATTTAAACGAAGTACAGCCGAGCAGCTGCTCAAGCATTATGTTTATCTTCTGGAGCAGATGGTCGAAGTGCCGGAGCAAGCGATTCAATCATACCGCTTACTGTCTGAACAAGAGGCAGAGGCTCAATTGAAGATGTGGAACCCGTTACCTACGCCTTATCCTGTGGAAGAAACCATTGTGACGCAATTT
This sequence comes from Bacillus sp. GbtcB10, assembly GCF_019091365.1. Lineage (NCBI taxonomy): Bacteria > Bacillati > Bacillota > Bacilli > Caryophanales > Bacillaceae > Bacillus > Bacillus sp. GbtcB10. The sequence continues at coordinate 3,866 of NZ_JAGXJP010000005.1, read as the reverse complement.
GAATCGCAAGTAGAGCAGCACGGTCATCAGCCTGCTTTGCAATATAAAGACGTGGTTCTTTCTTATCAAGAGCTGAATCACAGAGCGAACCAGCTGGCTCATTATTTACGTGAACATGGTTTTGAAAAAGGGATGACAGCGGCTTTATTCTTTGAACGTTCCAATGAGATGGTGTTGTCGGTTTTAGCTGTGCTAAAGGCTGGCGGTGTCTATGTGCCAATCGATCCTGACTTCCCTGATGAGCGCATCAAGCACTTTTTGACAGATAGTGGTGCACAGTTTGTCCTGACCCATCAGGTGCTGCGTCATCGTTCTGTGCTTACTGCGTTTGAAGGGAAAATCATAGAAACAGAAGATCAAGCCGTTGATCAGCAGTCAGAGAGCAATCCAGTTGTATGTGTTTCGCCTTTGGACTTGGCGAATTTAACCTATACATCTGGTACGACAGGCAAACCTAAAGGGAACATGGTGACGCATCGGAACATTTTGAGAACAGTGAAGCAGTCGAATTATCTTACCATTCATCATGAAGACACGGTGATGAGCCTTTCAAACTATGTATTTGATGCATTTATGTTTGATGTGTTTGGCGCTTTATTGAACGGAGCGAAACTCATTGTTTTGCCAAAGGATCACATTTTAAATATGAATGAGCTTTCTGGCGCGATTGAGAAGGAAAAAGTCAGTATTTTAATGATCACGACCGCTCTATTTCACTTGCTGATTGATATGAAAAAAGGCAGCCTGAAAAACGTCAGAAAAGTGCTGTTTGGCGGGGAACGTGCTTCTGTGCCGCATGTTGTGGCAGCGCTTGAAACGGTTGGAGAAGACAAACTCATTCATATGTATGGACCTTCTGAAAGCACGATTTTCACAACGTATTATCCGGTGAATCACATTGAAGAACAAGCACTGTCAATTCCGATCGGAAAGCCGGTGAGTCAAACGGCTGTTTATATTGTCGATGAGTTTGGACATGTGCAGCCGCCGGGAGTAGCTGGAGAGCTTTGTGTCGCAGGTGACGGACTGGTCAAGGGGTATTATCGCCAGCCAGAATTAACGAGCGAAAAGTTTGTTGAAAATCCTTTCCGATCTGGTGAAGTCATGTACAAAACGGGCGATCTCGCACGATGGCTGTCAAATGGAGATATTGAATTTATTGGGCGAATAGATCATCAAGTCAAGATTCGAGGTCAGCGTATAGAGCTTGGCGAAATTGAACACCAGCTATTGCAGCATCCGCAAGTGAAGGAAGCCGTTGTCATTGCGATATCAAATGATACATTGTGTGCATATTTCACAGCAGAAGGTGCTGTTCCACTGTCGGATTTACGTGAGCAAGCAGGACGAGAACTCCCTGTTTATATGATGCCAGCTTTCTTCATGCAATTAGACGAATTGCCACTAACGGGGAATGGCAAGGTAGACAGACGGGCATTACCGGTACCTGATGTAAGTGAGCAGGCGGCAAATGAATACGTCCCTCCTCAATCAGATACAGAGCGTATATTGGCACACATTTGGGAGGAAGTTCTTGAAGTTCCGAAAATCGGCAGACGTGATCATTTCTTTGAATGCGGTGGTCATTCACTGCGCGGCATGAAAATGCTGAACAGGCTCTATGAAGAGATGCATGTGGAATGTACGTTGAAAACATTATTTGAATCACCCACTTTAGAGGCGTTTGCCCTTGCGGTGGATCAAACAGATCGAACTGAAATCAGGCGAGTGGAGAAAGCGGAAGAAGCAGCTGTTTATCCTGTGACATCTGCTCAGAAAAGATTGTTTGTTCTGCAAAAAATGACAGATGCCGAGCAGAGCTATCATATGCCAGCTGCTTTAAAGCTTGAAGGTGTATTTGATGAAAAACGATTTAAAAAAGCCATTGACCAGCTTGTTCATCGTCATGAAGCATTCCGTACGAGCTTTGACTTCGTTCAGGGTGAACCTGTTCAGCGAATTGAAACGAATGTTTCTGTGAACATTGAAAACATCGAAGGGGAAGGCCGAGACATTCATCAATTAATGAATGATTTTATCCGTCCATTTGATGTAGAAAAAGCGCCGCTGCTTAGAGTGGGACTTGTGTCTGAATCGGAGAGTGTTCATTATCTGTTGATTGATATGCACCACATCATTTCAGATGGTGCGTCTGTCGGTATTTTAATTGATGAGCTATCGATCTTGTATCGAGGAGACCAACTTGATGAATTGCCTATTCAATATAAGGACTATGCGGTTTGGTCAAACAGTGAAGAATCTCTTGTGAAAAAAGAGGCTGAAGCGGCGTTTTGGTTGGAACAATTACAAGGAGAACTGCCTGTTTTGGCACTGCCTGAGGATCTTCCGAGACCAAAGGTTCAGACGTTTGAAGGGGGCCGCGTCGAATTCGCTATAGACGGTGCGCTTAAATCGCAATTGGATGAGCTGGTTAGATCACTCAACAGTACAACGTATACAGTACTGCTTGCTTGCTACAGTACGCTTTTAAGCAAACTTTCGAGACAAGAAGACATCATGATCGGTTCTCCAGTGGTGGGCAGAACCCATCCTGATATTCAATCAGTCATCGGCATGTTTGTGAATACGCTGGCACTCAGAACAAAACCAGAAGGACACCAGACATTTTCTCAATTTGCGTCAACAGTTCATGAGCTTGTGTTAGCGGCAAATGAACATCAACTTTACCCATTTGAAGAATTGGTGGACCAAGTGCAAACGGTTCGCGACACAAGCCGCCATCCAATCTTTGATGTGGTGTTCTCGATGGAAAATGCAGATATTCGTGACCTGTCGATGGATGGACTTGATATCATTCCCCAGCCGTTCAATGAGAACATAGCGAAATTTGACTTAACCTTAACTGGAAACGAATCTGACGATCAAATCGAGCTTGTGTTTGATTATAATTCTTCTATCTTTGAACGGTCGTCGATTGAGAAGTGGAAGGAGTATTTCCTTTACTTGATCGAACAAATGGTGTCAGCACCAGATCAATTATTAGATCAGATGCAATTATTATCACCAGCGCAGCAGCAAAAACTGCTTGATGAATGGTCAGGCCCTATCCTAAATGTCCCGACAGATCAAACGGTTCATGCATTGATTGAGGCGAAGTCACAGGAAGTACCTCATCAAAAAGCCGCATCCTTCTGCGGCACAAGCTGGACGTATGAAGAACTGAACAACCGGGCGAATACAGTCGCCGCAAGACTCATTTCCAGCGGCACAAAACCGGGAGACCGCATCGGCATTCTCACGCGTCCATCGCTCGAGATGACAGCCGCTGTTCTCGGTGTGCTCAAGGCAGGTGCGGCATTCGTGCCAATTGATGCCGATTATCCAGCGCAGCGCATTGCCTACATGTTGGAAGATGGCAGGGCAGAGGTCCTTCTGATTCAGAAAGGGCTCACTGCACCACCTTCTTTCACAGGTCATACCCTCTCAATAGAAGAGGCGGTAGAAGGAGAAGCGCACGAGATTCAGGTTCCTATCAAACCAACGGATCTCGCCTATATGATTTACACATCTGGAACGACTGGACAGCCGAAGGGTGTCATGGTCGAGCACCAGTCCCTTGTCAATCTCGCCTACTGGCACAATGATGCCTTCCAGGTGACGAAACAAGACCGAACCGCCAAATATGCCGGCTTTGGCTTTGATGCCTCCATTTGGGAGATGTTCCCGACGTGGATGGCCGGCGCAGAGCTCCATATCATCGACGAAGCGATTCGCCTCGATATGATCAAGCTCAATTCGTATTTTAATCACGAAGGCATCACCATTGCGTTCCTGCCAACACAGCTATGTGAGCAGTTTATGTCGATGGACAATCATTCTCTCCGTTACTTACTGACAGGCGGGGA
>NZ_JAGXJP010000457.1:0-230 GCF_019091365.1 Bacillus sp. GbtcB10 | reverse complement strand
GGGAAAAAAGTGACGGATTTAGTAGCAGGCGAATTAGATCACTTCTATGAGGGACAAAAATTACGAAAACAAATGAAAGAAAATCGTAGAATAGTAGCGGAGCAACTATTAGGTGTATCAAAGGTTATGGAAGATTTCGCTAAGGAGATACAAAGAGAACGAGAAAATCATCAAGTACAGGAAGAACAGATTCTACAAGCGTTTCGTGATTTTGGTGTAGAAATAGAGCA
>NZ_JAGXJP010000456.1:0-230 GCF_019091365.1 Bacillus sp. GbtcB10 | reverse complement strand
AATTTAAAGAAACGGGCGAACATTTCACCATCCGTATTTTCAGCCTGCTCGTAGTTCACAATCGTTTCCATTGTAAAATAAATGGTGAGAGCACCTTTTATGCGATTCACTGTAATATCTACTTGATGTTTTTTTGCGTGGGCTAAAATTCCCTCTTCTAACATGGCCCCGTGCTGCTCCCGACGTTCGTAGACTCCGTCTTCTTTTAACACTTCCAAGCATGCAATACC
>NZ_JAGXJP010000455.1:0-230 GCF_019091365.1 Bacillus sp. GbtcB10 | reverse complement strand
TCCCTTCTAAAGCGCTAATAGCAGAAGCAGAGCGATTCAAACTCCGCACACAATGGGGTGGTTTTCAAGATGGCGGCCCTTTCAATGAAGCTCAAGCGTTCAAAAAAGCTGTTGTGGAAAAACAAGCTGGAGGTGTCCAATTTTTGTTAAAGACAGCGGGAGTTACCATTTTGGTAGGCGATGCAAGCTTGTTCGATCAGCATACAGCGGTGTTTCAACATGCCGAAAAA
>NZ_JAGXJP010000454.1:0-230 GCF_019091365.1 Bacillus sp. GbtcB10 | reverse complement strand
CGCGTGTATTGCCTAGACGCTCGGTTGCTGCAAAATGCTTTGGCTTGAATCCCTTTTCCAGCGGATTGAACATGGTATGTTTTAGACCAAGCGGTCGATAAATCGTCGACACTACATATTGATCAAGTGGCATACCGGTTTTTTTCTCAATGATCATGCCTAACAGCATGTAATCAATAACACTATAAATATGCTGAGTGCCTGGCTTGTATTGCAGAGGCACCTTTGGT
>NZ_JAGXJP010000453.1:0-230 GCF_019091365.1 Bacillus sp. GbtcB10 | reverse complement strand
CAAAAGAAGGTCACGATTGTTGGGGTGCCGATGGATCTCGGACAAATGAGAAGGGGCGACGATATGGGGCCGAGTGCCATTCGCTGTGCTGGTGTAAAAGAAAAATTGGAATCGCTTTCATTTGATGACGAGGATCTAGGGGATATTCCCGTTGAGCAAAGAGATGATGTGAAAGGACTCTATACAAGTGAAAAACTGAAAAACTTAACGGAGAATGCTGGCGCGAACCA
>NZ_JAGXJP010000452.1:0-231 GCF_019091365.1 Bacillus sp. GbtcB10 | reverse complement strand
TCACAGGTCGAAAGTGAAATGACCTAAAATTCAACTTGCTTGGGTAGCCGTGAAAGCACATTTGCAACAACATTCTCTTTCCCCTTTTTGTAAGTTATTTCATAATCAAATCTAAGAAGTTTTGTTACCCAATGTTACTGCTCAGGGGATGATATCTTTTACTCCAAAAAGTACTTAAGGCTTTTATGGTCAGTTTTAATTTGAAATCATCGACCGATCAAGTAGGGTGGG
>NZ_JAGXJP010000451.1:0-231 GCF_019091365.1 Bacillus sp. GbtcB10 | reverse complement strand
CAATGCGTCAAGCATTTGAAGAGAGATTAAACATTATTTATGATAAATTAATTCAAATCCCTGGCTTTACTTGCATTAAACCACAAGGTGCATTTTACTTATTCCCTAATGTAAAAGAAGCTGTAGCTTTATCAGGGTATGAAAACGTTGATGATTGGGCAAAAGCTCTATTAGAAGAGGAAAAAGTAGCTCTTGTACCAGGTACAGGATTTGGTGCTCCAAATAACGTTC
>NZ_JAGXJP010000450.1:0-231 GCF_019091365.1 Bacillus sp. GbtcB10 | reverse complement strand
GCTCCAGGCGCCATCGGCTCGAGGTCATAAGCCAATCCGGCCAAAAGGTTAAAGAACAACCTTTCAGCCGGCTCGTCTTATGCTTGTCGCCGATAGGCGGGCGCCTTCCGCTTTTCTTTGAGCTAGCGCTTCTTTCGGCTTTTTGCCCGCTGATCGGCAGCCTTGGAACGTGCCATTGCCTCGAGATCATCATGATCGGCGAGTTCGCGGTTAAATTCTACGTCGATGCCG
>NZ_JAGXJP010000449.1:0-231 GCF_019091365.1 Bacillus sp. GbtcB10 | reverse complement strand
ATTAACGTTGGAATGGCACATAGAGGCCGTTTAAATGTATTAGCCCATGTGTTAGGAAGGCCATATGAGATCATTTGCACAGAATGACAGCATGCGCCTAATAAAGAGCTTGTACCATCAGAAGGCACTATTGGCATCAGCTACGGATGGACAGGGGATGTAAAATATCATCCCGGTGCTGCCCGCCAAATCAAAGATGAAGAAACAAAGAGTGCAAGAGGCACACTTGCC
>NZ_JAGXJP010000048.1:0-332 GCF_019091365.1 Bacillus sp. GbtcB10 | reverse complement strand
AAGAATTAGGAATCATAACATGCATGTTTCAAGGTCAAAGTGATGTAGCAGATTATTATTTAAACGATTACTCAGAATTTTTCAATAAGGGTATTCCATTATCAAAACAGTTGTATCTTCAGCAATAAATCGCTGAAGATATATGATAGATTTATTGACTTCCGCTTTCGAATTTTATGTAAATAAGCTGTCCATATGGACAGCTTATTTTATTTTTTATTTTAAACGATCGTCTTGTTTTTGGGTGGAGTGGTGAAGGCTGGGGTGAAGCGAAGCGAGGGGCTAGCCCCTAAGAACTTAACGTAACTGAATATAGAGTAAGCTTATTGCTT
>NZ_JAGXJP010000448.1:0-231 GCF_019091365.1 Bacillus sp. GbtcB10 | reverse complement strand
GATTAGTGAATTTGGAAGAAATTGACCAAGATATAATACCAAGAGAAAAAATTTATCATCAATATGAAGAAAAATTATCTGAGATCCCAGGAATTAATGTTGTAGCAATTGATGATAATGACCATCACAACTATTCATACTTTCCAATAATTTTAGAAAATCAAGAGATGAGACATTATGTAAATGAAGAATTGTAAGCATATAATTAGTTTACCAGGAAATATTTCTATC
>NZ_JAGXJP010000447.1:0-231 GCF_019091365.1 Bacillus sp. GbtcB10 | reverse complement strand
GGAACAACCTGGACGTGAAGCTTTTGCAATAAGTCTTTGCTAGCTAATTGATTCTCTCTTAAACACGCAGAAATAAACGGTTGCCTGCGGCGGTGATAAAGCGCAAATAACGGCTGAAATCTTCCCTGCACCATCGGAACCACAGCATCTACATGCTTATGGCAATATGAAGATAAAGTGACGGCTGTCTCTTTTCGTATGAATGGCATATCACAGGCCGTCACTAAATAC
>NZ_JAGXJP010000446.1:0-231 GCF_019091365.1 Bacillus sp. GbtcB10 | reverse complement strand
GGAGCTTACTGGGAGTCCACTGGAATATTACCGAGAGATCCTTGGAAGTTTGTTGGAAGATCGCTAGAAGCTCATTGGAAAGAAACCTAGACTTACAGACTTATTTAGCTTGGTAAATGTCTTAAAATTCATAGTTAACATATAATTGGGTTGGGATTCGACCAACTCAATTAGGGGACAATTGGGCCTTGTTTGGGCTCTGTTGGGCCAAGTGAAAAGGCACAAACAGTA
>NZ_JAGXJP010000445.1:0-231 GCF_019091365.1 Bacillus sp. GbtcB10 | reverse complement strand
ATGCCGACTTGCAGAGAGGGAAAGTGAGTTGAAAAAGCGCTAAAGTTCGATTAAGCCGAATTAGAAGGGCTATGGCGGAGATGCCACTGCACCACCTTGACGAATGCGCTTGTCCCTATAGGAAGGTGAGGTTTAAGATCTTCGCGATGTGTATGTGTAAGCGCTATCTTTTCAGGCAAAGGAGGTCCTCTATGATTGGTTCACTCGTTCAGTTCGTGTTGTTTCTGGCGG
>NZ_JAGXJP010000444.1:0-231 GCF_019091365.1 Bacillus sp. GbtcB10 | reverse complement strand
CACTTCAATTAGATGTCATCATGGTCCCTAACTATTATTATTCAAAACCTGCATTGATCAAGCAATTGCAGCAAACCGCACCTGTTCTTGTTCTGCCATACGCCCGTCATCATGCTGTACAAGAAGTACTGTCTATAGGACGCCTTTTAGGAAGAGAATACGAGGCAAACGAATGGGTGAAACGATTTGAACAGCTTAGTGAACAGGCAAGAAACAGCCTGTCTTCCTTTA
>NZ_JAGXJP010000443.1:0-231 GCF_019091365.1 Bacillus sp. GbtcB10 | reverse complement strand
CACCGCGCGTCATTGAATCTCAGATGCTTGATACGCTCTATCCGACTGAGCTTGAGAAAAGCCAGCTTCGATCCCTTATACCTATCGGGAGATTAGGAAAACCAGAAGATATTGCTGGAGTCACTTTATTTCTCGCAAGTGACGAGGGAAGCAATTTGCACGGACATATACTCTTATTAGATGGCGGGAGAACGTATCAGCCTAAATATAGCGAGGGAAAAAGAGCGGAGA
>NZ_JAGXJP010000442.1:0-231 GCF_019091365.1 Bacillus sp. GbtcB10 | reverse complement strand
TTTTTGCTTCTGCGACTCCATGTTTCACAAAAGCTTCGGGGTCCATTGTTTCTGAATCTTGTTCCCCATATTTTCTTACATTGACCGCGCCATTTTCTGCTTCTTGATCACCGTCAACTAGCATGTACGGAATCTTTTGCATTTGCGCTTCTCTAATTTTGTATCCTATTTTATCATCACGACTGTCTAGTTCTACACGCAGTCCTTCAAGCTGCAAACGTTCTTGCACTT
>NZ_JAGXJP010000441.1:0-231 GCF_019091365.1 Bacillus sp. GbtcB10 | reverse complement strand
TTATAACAGCGTGCTTTAAATTCATTAAAGCCACTGAATCTGCCACGCGTTCTGGCTCTTGCAAGTCTAATCCAGTAGGAAGACCGGTTTTCACCGCACAGAAACGGCATGCGCGCGTACAAACAGATCCGAGGATCATAAATGTAGCAGTTCTTCACACTGCCCAGCATTCGTGAATATTCGGACATTTCGCTTCCTCACAAACGGTATGCAGGTTGTTTTCCCGCATCA
>NZ_JAGXJP010000440.1:0-232 GCF_019091365.1 Bacillus sp. GbtcB10 | reverse complement strand
TTATTTCAATAAAATAATCTTTTTACCTTTAAGCTTACATATATATAAAGTGAAACTTTAATCAGTGGGGGGTTCTTTATCCCCCACTGATTATCAGCCCTCACCAATCGGCCTTTAATGGGCAGCCCGACCCCACCTAAATTCTTTGCTTTCGCTGAATTTTGAGGTGGGGGTCTTACTGCCCATTAAAGTGGGATAAACAAGATAGGTGGTGAATATATGCCCAAAAAAG
>NZ_JAGXJP010000047.1:0-332 GCF_019091365.1 Bacillus sp. GbtcB10 | reverse complement strand
CGCTACCGAAGTAACGACTTTCCTTTGTTGATATTTGTATTAAATTATTTTATTAGCTGCCACCCGGATCCGTCATCATATATGTAACTGGGCTTGTCTGATCCGTTTTATCAACGTTTCCGAATAATCCGAACCCTAATGCTCCTACACACATTACTAGTGCAATTAGTTTCTTTTTCATTGTAGTACTTCCCCTTTACTCATTAGTATGTTTTTACATAACTGGCCATAGAAACTTAATCCTGATAATTCAAATTCTAGTAAGACTTGTTTAATACCTTCTAAATCTCCAATGCATTTACTGTAAGAAAAGCGTTGGAATGGACTAAAAC
>NZ_JAGXJP010000439.1:0-232 GCF_019091365.1 Bacillus sp. GbtcB10 | reverse complement strand
CTCGCTTAGGAAGATGAACTTGACTTCGATATTTTCTGTTTCTATTTCACTTTATTTCAATGCTTGGCAACACTGATATATCTAAGCTTGCATGCTGCTTTACTTCACTTAAGAGGTATTACTTTTAGAAAGCTTTAATCTGATTTTGGATTCCAATTTTAGGCTGCAGTACACTAGAACTTGTTAAGGACTGCTAACAATCTTGACATGTTTATGTTTTATCAATGAAATC
>NZ_JAGXJP010000438.1:0-232 GCF_019091365.1 Bacillus sp. GbtcB10 | reverse complement strand
CAACAAAGAGCTCAGTAGGCACAACTGGTGTCAGCACATTGACTTTCGAGTTATGCAAGTTAACTACACAGAGCTCATGTACACGGAATTTATCACAACGGTGTACAACCGATACTTCTTTAGCGATTGGCTCAAGCATCAGTGCCCAGTAGACCGCAGAGTCTCCGCCGCCAAGAACAGTAACACGTCTACCAGCGAATTGGTTCAGGTCAGAGGTGAAGTAATGCAGGAT
>NZ_JAGXJP010000437.1:0-232 GCF_019091365.1 Bacillus sp. GbtcB10 | reverse complement strand
GTATTATTGAAAAGTTTGAAGGTTTTATTGATTTAAGTGTTCTTGTGAAAAAAGTAAGACGCGGCGACGAAGAAGTAGTCGTAATGATTCGCAGGGAATCTGAAGAAGCATGGAAAAACTGGGAAACAAGTGAAGAACATTTAGCTGGACATAGAGCGAGCCGTGGTAAACCAAAACCAGATCATATTATTAATGTGGATCATGCAGTTTATTATGTAAAATCATCGAAAGC
>NZ_JAGXJP010000436.1:0-232 GCF_019091365.1 Bacillus sp. GbtcB10 | reverse complement strand
GCGACCACCATTCATTTGATGCAAGGCCCTCCTTATATTTACCAAGGTGAAGAAATTGGGATGAAGAATCCTCGTTTTGAGGACATTACGACATACCGCGATATCGAATCACAGAATATGTACGAAGTCATGCTTGAAAAGGGGAAAACAAAGGAAGAAGCTTTGGCGATTTTACAGGGCAAACCAAGAGATAACGCAAGGACACCTATGCAATGGACGGCGGAAAAAAATG
>NZ_JAGXJP010000435.1:0-232 GCF_019091365.1 Bacillus sp. GbtcB10 | reverse complement strand
ATGATGATGGCACAAAACAAGCCCTCTTCATCCAAGGGCTTATAACACATCTGTTACGTGTTCCATATTCTCTATTACCCAACTGTCTGCTAATTCAAGCGTTGGAAATTCTTCCGTATCAAATGTGACTTCATCTTGGAGAAGCCAGACGTCCTTTTTTAGCTAATCCATTTCACCGATTGACCAGTGCAAATGGCTATATGTGTGGGCGACGAGTACGGACGAGACCCAC
>NZ_JAGXJP010000434.1:0-232 GCF_019091365.1 Bacillus sp. GbtcB10 | reverse complement strand
AATTGTGATGGTAAGTCATGAGGTGCATAAACGTGTCATAATGTAGCAAAATCGAGAGTTACCTGAGACAGTATATATGCATCAAGTTTTTAAACTTTTGGAGAAATGGAGAAGCTAATTCCGTGAAAGAAAGAAAACAATAGATCAAGCTTCTAATTGTGATGATAATTCATGAGGTGCATAAAAAATGAAACAACATTTTTGTGGCAGTAAAATTTACAGTGTTTGGGAT
>NZ_JAGXJP010000433.1:0-232 GCF_019091365.1 Bacillus sp. GbtcB10 | reverse complement strand
GTTATACTTAATCACATAAATTGAATCATACCTAACCACATGAGTTATACCGTGTTTAACTATATGAAATAGGTCAGGTCATGCTTGACCACAAAGGTTGTTAATCACATGGGCTGAGTCATTCTTGACTATATGTACTGTGTCGTATCTAACCACAAGGTTGTTTAATCACATGGGCTGAGTCATTCTTGACTATATGTACTGTGTCATATCTAACCCCAAGGTTATTAAT
>NZ_JAGXJP010000432.1:0-232 GCF_019091365.1 Bacillus sp. GbtcB10 | reverse complement strand
AGTAGATTTTATTAATTGTGTCGTTTGGAGAAAATCGGCTGAGAATGTAACTGAATATTGTAAGAAGGGATCACTCGTTGGGATTACAGGGCGTATTCAGACGAGTAATTACGATGATGAACAAGGCAAGAGAATATATAGAACTGAAGTTGTGATTGAGAGTATTACCTTTTTGGAGAGAAGGCGGGAGGGGCATCACAATAAGATGGGACTTTAAATAATGGATTTGGGA
>NZ_JAGXJP010000431.1:0-232 GCF_019091365.1 Bacillus sp. GbtcB10 | reverse complement strand
GCAGTGGCGCATCTATATGCCTCTTGAAACAAACCGAGATTCGCATAATTATTGGCTTTAAAGTAGTGACACACTGACATGTTCTCATCCAAGTGTACAAGGATAAAATCAAGCAGTTCATTAGATTGTTGGTAATGACCCATTTCAGTATAAATAATGGCAAGCAGCGACAGCATTTCTACATTTTCAGGCTCAAGTACGATGGCCCGCTGTATCAACTTACTTGCCCTAG
>NZ_JAGXJP010000046.1:0-333 GCF_019091365.1 Bacillus sp. GbtcB10 | reverse complement strand
ATACACGTCTCTTTCTTTTTCTTTTTATTTCTTTTTTTAATAAATCAAATATGGGTTTACGGTCAAATCATCTAGTCCAAGCCCATATATGGACTGGACCCAACAATTCTCATACTCTAGCTCATATGATGGTCTATACTAAGCTCGCTCTTCGTCTACATACTTCAAGCTTCTCCTTAGACAAAAACTTCGTCAACATATCTGATCCATTCTTATTAGTATGCACTTTTTCCAGCTGTAATTCTTTCAACTCAAGCATATCACGAATCTAGTAATATCTCACATCAATATGCTTGGTCCTAGAATGGAATATTGAATTCTTGGAGAGGTGAA
>NZ_JAGXJP010000430.1:0-232 GCF_019091365.1 Bacillus sp. GbtcB10 | reverse complement strand
TAATGGCTCCAGCAACGTCACCATCATCGATCAGCTTGATTCTTGCTCCAGCTTCTCTCAGCTCAGCAATGATCTTTTCATGACGCTCTCTGTTTAAAATTGTCGCAACAACATCTTCAATATCTTTGTTTTTCGCTTTTGCAACAGCACGAAGATTGACAATGACAGGCGCTTCAATGTCGATGCAGCCTACCGCTTCTGGACCTACTGCGATCTTATCCATGTACATATC
>NZ_JAGXJP010000429.1:0-232 GCF_019091365.1 Bacillus sp. GbtcB10 | reverse complement strand
ATGGCATTTGCCACTGACTTAGACCCGACACTGATATACTCACATCGCATGCTGGAGCAGTATGCATACAAGGGAGCATACGAATTAATTGAGGTGCTGGACGACCGGCCGCCTTCCTATGTGTCGATTGAAACGAAAGCATCCTTACAGGCAATTCATCAAGCAGGCTGGCTTATCCCAGTGACGACAAGAACGACAGCACAATTTGAACGAATCACTCTCTTTCAGCAAG
>NZ_JAGXJP010000428.1:0-233 GCF_019091365.1 Bacillus sp. GbtcB10 | reverse complement strand
CTTATACATTCTGATAAAAGTTTAGTCAAATCCAACGGTTGAATACTGCCCAACAAAGAGTCGTAGTAAACTGATTGGTAATAAAACAATCAATGAACAACTACTATTCAAGTAACCAAAACCTAATAAAGAAGATCTATAAGTCAGATCTCTACTGTTCAGAATGAAGACCACTGAGCCTAGGATACCCCGACCAAAAATTAGCATGATCCAACAAAAACCTCACCATCCGA
>NZ_JAGXJP010000427.1:0-233 GCF_019091365.1 Bacillus sp. GbtcB10 | reverse complement strand
GTTGCTGTCGAGCGGTTCGGCGAGGGCGTGGACACGGTCAGTTCGTCGGTGTCCTACAATATCGGCGTGCAGCATATCGAGAACCTGACGCTGTCGGGTGAGGGCGATCTCGTCGGGACGGGCAATTCGCTGGCCAACGTCATTACCGGCAATGCCGGCGCCAATGCTCTGTCCGGCCTCGGTGGCAACGACACGCTGGTTGCCGGTGCGGGCGATGACACGCTGGACGGCGG
>NZ_JAGXJP010000426.1:0-233 GCF_019091365.1 Bacillus sp. GbtcB10 | reverse complement strand
AAAAAGCAAGTCTGTAAGGAGGCGAGCATAGATGAATTTAGAAACAATTATTGGTTTAGAGGTTCACGTTGAGTTAAAAACAAATTCGAAAATTTTCTCTGCGAGTCCAACAGAATTCGGAGCGGAACCAAATACACAAACAAGTGTAATTGACTTAGGATACCCAGGAGTACTTCCTACTTTAAATAAAGAAGCAGTTAACTTTGCAATGAAAGCTGCAATGGCATTAAACT
>NZ_JAGXJP010000425.1:0-233 GCF_019091365.1 Bacillus sp. GbtcB10 | reverse complement strand
GTTCTTTATCCAATCAAAAAAGATAATATTCACATGCTTTTTACATATATATATATATATATATATATATCCATATTTATTGTTACAAGCCTTTCATAAGATAAATTTGAAAGCTAAAAAGGTCTATTGTCAGTCTCAACAATGCTAATAACTCTGAGCTCAATTACTAATTGCAAAGTACAGTAAAATGGAGTCCTAATTTCATGATTGATGTAAAAGTCCTCTTAAACAAA
>NZ_JAGXJP010000424.1:0-233 GCF_019091365.1 Bacillus sp. GbtcB10 | reverse complement strand
AGGATCATGTGAAAGCTTTAATGAAATCAAGTAAAGCAAATATGGCGCTTATGTTTTCAGACCAAGGAAATTATTTCGAGTTATATGATAATCATAGTAATATTTACCAAGGGACGGATTTTGAAGAGATTGATATTCCAGATTTATTACTGGAATCGGCAGGAAATATTTACCCAATGTCTTTGAAATTAGGAGAATGTTATCTTCTATTTTATACGCAGGATGAAAAAAAA
>NZ_JAGXJP010000423.1:0-233 GCF_019091365.1 Bacillus sp. GbtcB10 | reverse complement strand
ATCGTAGATTTTATTTAATAGACAAAATGAATTGACAACGAGTACATTTTATTTAGCACCATCAAATTTCTCAATTTGACAACTAGTATTGTTCGGATTGAATAACCTCATAGAAGACCATAATTACACTACATGTACACAACGATCGCACATTAACAAAAATATTTGCAACGATCAGGTTTTGTTTAGAGATAAATATTTTAGGCTTTACATACTTTGTACAAAGTTATCAG
>NZ_JAGXJP010000422.1:0-233 GCF_019091365.1 Bacillus sp. GbtcB10 | reverse complement strand
TACAAATCGGTTATGTACCTGAACATTTTCCTGAAGGGATTCGTTTTACATTAGAAGATTATCTATATCATCTCGGTCGCATTCACGGTTTATCAACAAAATATGTAAAAGATAAAATTCCGCTGCTTCTTGAAAGGTTTCATTTACTTCATGCAAGGCATTCCGTTGTACGAAACTTTTCAAAAGGTATGAAACAAAAAACAGGCATTATGCAAGCATTACTTACGGACGTA
>NZ_JAGXJP010000045.1:0-334 GCF_019091365.1 Bacillus sp. GbtcB10 | reverse complement strand
GTGCTTTAGTGCTGGCATTATCGCACACGTTTCGCGTGCGTCGTCCCTCGCCTATGTGCACGTCGCGGCCGGCGCATCAACGTCCGGAGCCTCTTGCCCCACACGAAACCGTTGGCGCTTTCTCGAACGTTCACGAAATCCCTATTGCAAGCTCTCTCCAAGCCCTAGCCCGACGACTGCGTATCGGTCACGGCAAACCCATGCCGAAACCATCGGCACTTTCTAGAACGATCTCGGAATCGCTATTGCGACCCCAATCCGGAAAGGACTCTCCGAGCCCCTCGATACTGACTGCGTTGCGGTCACAGCAAATTTCCAGCCCCAAAACAAACGT
>NZ_JAGXJP010000421.1:0-233 GCF_019091365.1 Bacillus sp. GbtcB10 | reverse complement strand
AGTGGTTATGAAAGTGATGACTATGTCAATAATCCTAAAAACTTTCAAATTATTTTAATTGGAGTCATTTTGAATATAGATGATTCTATTTTAAAATTTCTTGAGGAACCACCTTTATGTGCATATGAAAGAAATGATGAAGGTAGATTCTATAAAATTGAAGACTACGATTGGGATGCATATTTAAATGGATAGAAAAAGTTATTACGTTTTAAAGAAAGCAATATAATTTC
>NZ_JAGXJP010000420.1:0-233 GCF_019091365.1 Bacillus sp. GbtcB10 | reverse complement strand
ACTTCACAAATTTTGGTTCTTACATTCTTTTTAATATATTTATACTACAAGAATAAGTTTAATTTTTTATATGAAGATATACTTTATTTTTAAATACTTTTTATGTCAAACATGTGATATGATCTTCTAACCCACTTGTTCAACTTGTAAACCAATGACCATGGACATATCCAATGGATGTCCCATCTCAATCTAATAACTATAGTTTATTGAATTATTTTGGTGCAAATAAA
>NZ_JAGXJP010000419.1:0-233 GCF_019091365.1 Bacillus sp. GbtcB10 | reverse complement strand
AATAATGACAACGAGAACGCAGACAAGTGAGGTGTCGACATCCGCTCCCCTAGTTGAAGACCAAATCAGAAACTATTGGAGGAGCTAGAGACGGATGTTCAACACCCGCCAAGCGGCAAGACGGGTTGGACAAATGATATTCGGATGGACAAATGATATTCGGAGGACCAAACACAAGTCAACAGGTCCTCGAACAGCAAATTGATCCTCAGACACAACTGAGGCTATCAATG
>NZ_JAGXJP010000418.1:0-233 GCF_019091365.1 Bacillus sp. GbtcB10 | reverse complement strand
ACTCATCATTCAAACGATTATTTTAAATGTGGTGTACCAAAAATCAGATACATATGCTGCGGCAAACGATTCAATTAACCGAGCAGCTGAATAAATGATAGCCCCCTTACCCGAACATGGTAAGGAGGCCTTATTTATCTTCTGTAGAGCGCATCAAATAAAAGATGCGTGTGCTCCGGCACGCAAAATGACCCCTCATCCATGGAGAAGGGACGTAGGTTTATGGCAATTCC
>NZ_JAGXJP010000417.1:0-233 GCF_019091365.1 Bacillus sp. GbtcB10 | reverse complement strand
AAGTATCTTCAAACACAGCATACTCATTATGTTGAAATCCATCTGCAATAAGTAAATCACCATCATCTGCTTGTATGACTAAACATTCATTATCATAAATAAGTTTGCGAACAAACCTTTCCCAAAAGGTACTTGCGGTCATATTCTTATTTGGTCTTACATTTAATCGATAATAAAGCTCATCCTTCTTAAATGCTTTACCATTTCTTACTCTAAATTCAGATTGACTAATT
>NZ_JAGXJP010000416.1:0-234 GCF_019091365.1 Bacillus sp. GbtcB10 | reverse complement strand
TAATTAATGATGGAGTGTGACTAAGCTCCCCCTATGAGTATGCCATATTGATTGAACTTTTATATTTATAGTATTATAAGAATTTTACCATTGCATGCATCATGAATATTGGAAGAACCAACTAATTAGATTGTTACGTGCAACATAAAATCATGCATAATCAAAATATCCAAGTACATCATCCCATGCATGATTATCATCATACCTTCTCACCCTTTGTCATTAACAAAAAGG
>NZ_JAGXJP010000415.1:0-234 GCF_019091365.1 Bacillus sp. GbtcB10 | reverse complement strand
GGCTAGGAGACTGTTTCCAGGCCGTCTTATGTGAGTGGCAAATGCGTATCTTCACACCTGCCAGTTTCGCAGCAAGGGCAGACAAGCCCGTTTGAAAATCTGTATGTGCATGCCCCGCCTGATAAGGTCCCGTTTGCTTAATCGTCTTCCTCACCGTTTTGACAAACGTCCATGGAGAGGAGGCCTCAATACTTGGGACATAAAAAACGCGCCCGCCAAGCTGACGAATTTCCT
>NZ_JAGXJP010000414.1:0-234 GCF_019091365.1 Bacillus sp. GbtcB10 | reverse complement strand
ATATATCTTGAAACATCTCTCTAAGACCCACAACAAGAAACCACAGATAAGAAGAGGTTAGAATTTCAATGAGATTTGGTAATTCAAACACATCGCTTATGCGTGCGTAGCTTCTGCGCTGGCGGTGTCGACCATACTGAACTAGTTGACCTGTCACCTGATACACCCCTCAAATCATGCGTATTATTTGTGTAAAAAGTATTTCTGTCTTTCAAATGTCAGTAAAGAAATACT
>NZ_JAGXJP010000413.1:0-234 GCF_019091365.1 Bacillus sp. GbtcB10 | reverse complement strand
AGCCGTAGCTCATGGCTGATTGTCCGATCAATCCTTTGCCGCGGAAAGGTTTTTGGCACGAATGTTCACCAATGTTTTGTACATCTTCTTCATGGACATAATAAGGTTTTGCTTCGACTTCTTTCGTGTGTTCACTTCTTCTCACTAACTTCTCTTGATGGATGTCATACAGTTTTCTTTGGATTTTTTCAGATTCATCCATGCGTAAGTGATCTCCCTCGTTTGGAAATAGGA
>NZ_JAGXJP010000044.1:0-335 GCF_019091365.1 Bacillus sp. GbtcB10 | reverse complement strand
GTGGCCGCGCCAGGCAGGGGAGGATCAACCGCCTGTCACAAATCAGGGGCCGAAGGGCATGAACCATTGGGCCCAATTTGGGCTTTTCAGGGGCCCACTTGCCCCAAGATTCAGTTCATGGGATCACCTCCCATTTCCAACTTAATCGTTGTGCTAACTACGATAAATCCTAAGACAATTTCTGCAGCTTGCTCCGTTGCGTCAACCGCTTCTTCCGGCGAACTTCCGTCGATCATCCGATGAACCCTCGGTGATGCTCTTGCGGACTGCCGGCAAACACCTAGACTTGCGACGATCCACTTGGCGGGTTCCGGCAAGCTTCTTTGGCAAGCTCC
>NZ_JAGXJP010000412.1:0-234 GCF_019091365.1 Bacillus sp. GbtcB10 | reverse complement strand
CAATATTGTCATCCCTTATTGCGGATATGCACGCCAAGATCGTAAGGCGAACCCTCGTGAGCCAATCACAGCGAAGCTGTTTGCGACCTTACTTGAAACAGCAGGTGCTACACGTGTCATTGCACATGATCTTCATGCGCCGCAAATCCAAGGTGTCTTTGATATTCCAATCGATAGCTTAATGGCTGTGCCAATCTTAACAAACTATTTCGTGCAGAAAAGCTTGAATGATAT
>NZ_JAGXJP010000411.1:0-234 GCF_019091365.1 Bacillus sp. GbtcB10 | reverse complement strand
TAGAACCGACACTACATGCACTCTGCACTCAAATTTTGGCCAAAAGACAAACCTTTGTACTTGAAACCATTAAGCATGTAAAATGTGGGAGGGGCGAAGTTTTCTTGCAGAGTAGATCTAACAGGAGCAGGAAGAAGTCATGCATGAGAGTAGTAGCCAAACTGATGGCTTTTCAGCAACAGAGAGGATAGAGCAACGACTAAAGCAGGGCAGAACATTGCATGATGAAATGAA
>NZ_JAGXJP010000410.1:0-234 GCF_019091365.1 Bacillus sp. GbtcB10 | reverse complement strand
AGTGCTCGCATTTTTGGGGGCAGACCGCCCTGCTGAAGATGTCATGTTTTGAAGATTCTCCTCAATAAACTCAATCGAATGCTGTATTCTCTCATAGTAATCCATTGTTTCACCCTCCTCTACTTTTATTTTATTACTTCCCTCCTCTTACTTTTTGATCATTTGTGCTATTTTTAAATAACCTACCACAAAATAATCATTCAATTTCCATAGCACAAAAAGTCAAGTTTCTTA
>NZ_JAGXJP010000409.1:0-235 GCF_019091365.1 Bacillus sp. GbtcB10 | reverse complement strand
GTTATATGAAGCTTTGCTGCCTAGATATGATTGGTATTCATTCACCTGAGGACTTTGCTGCACTAGTGTACTGAACTGTTCATTCGCTTGACTGATCAAAGCTATGACATCCGCTGCGGCAGAGTATGACGTATCGACTTGTGCCAATGCGGCATTTAATTCTTTGGAAATGCTTTTATACAGAGCTAGATGATGATTCACTTGTGCGACTTGATAAGTTAATTCCTTTTTCGCA
>NZ_JAGXJP010000408.1:0-235 GCF_019091365.1 Bacillus sp. GbtcB10 | reverse complement strand
GAAGCCAACTGCTATTCCCGCAAGATAGGCCGCACCGAGTGCCGGCGTTACATTGATTTCTGGACGTTCTACTGGTACATCGAGCAAATCCCTTTGGAAGCCCATTAAGAAATCATTCTTTACAGCCCCGCCATCGCCGCGCAATGTTTTAAGTGAGATGTTTGTATCTTTTTCCATCGCATCTAAGACATCTTTCGTTTGATAAGCAAGTGATTCTAACGTTGCACGAACAAAG
>NZ_JAGXJP010000407.1:0-235 GCF_019091365.1 Bacillus sp. GbtcB10 | reverse complement strand
CCGCCGCAGTGGAAGAAAAGCTCTTATATCGCTTTCTTTCAGCTTCCGGAAAAGCCGGAACGGAGATTGTCTGAAGACAATTACCGCGTATTGGATCACGCGATCGGCTTATCCGAACGCCCGGCGCTTTTTTCACGGGAAGATGTCGACAGCTACAAACAGGCATGGGGCAGAAAAGGAGCGCTCACGGCGATGCTGAACTGGTACCGGGCGATCAGAGCCGGCGGTTTAGGCC
>NZ_JAGXJP010000406.1:0-235 GCF_019091365.1 Bacillus sp. GbtcB10 | reverse complement strand
CTGTTCTATAGATGTGAAAACTGGCATATATGATATCCATCAGAAATGTGTTGCCATAAATGATAAAGGAGAACTTGCAGAACGATATAGAGTGTGAGAGAAAACAAAACTTCTTCACTTTATCAAAGGCCCGGAAAAGGTTGGGTAGCAATCCGATGGATGAATGGTGCTATCAGTATCTTTTTCATTTATATTGAAGCCATATACTCACTGGACAAGCCACAAAATAAGACTA
>NZ_JAGXJP010000405.1:0-235 GCF_019091365.1 Bacillus sp. GbtcB10 | reverse complement strand
AGAAAGTCTTGCAGATGTTTATGGATATCGCAGACATTTAAATAGGATATTAAATCCAAAACTAGGTCCATTTATTTTAACCATCACTTTACCGCACGGAACTTTTCAAAATGAGATTGTTATAGAATCATTACCAAAGTATCGTGTGGAAGATGAACAGTATAAAATTTTACAGCAAGGATTACTCCATATTAATACACCTGATCCATACTGGAAGAATGACATAGATATTGAA
>NZ_JAGXJP010000404.1:0-236 GCF_019091365.1 Bacillus sp. GbtcB10 | reverse complement strand
ATAGAACTCATCATCAGGTGCACTAGTGTACTAGATGATGTTCACCTAGGCGATAGTATCGTCATCAATAGAGTTTGTCTAACTGTCACAAGCTTCACAAAAGAAGAGTTTGCGGCAGATGTGATGGCTGAGACGGTCAAAGGGAGATGAGTTGATCAGCTTGGGGGAGCTAGCCAAGTGACTTTAGAGGGAGGAATGTGATTAAATGCCGCATTGCCAATCCATTTTCTTTCAAG
>NZ_JAGXJP010000403.1:0-236 GCF_019091365.1 Bacillus sp. GbtcB10 | reverse complement strand
CATGGAACTGTTAAGCCGCGGTGAAACGATAGCAGTCATCCATGCCAAAACGAAAATTGACCCGTTTTTTCTCCATGTGCTCCGTGATATCATCACATTGTACGACAAGCTGATGGAAGAAGGGGATCATCTGTCTGTCCCGCTTTTAAAGCAGGCGAAGGTAAAGGGCTTCACGGATGTCATGATCGCATCTCTCACGGGAAAAACGGAAGAAGACATCCGTGCTCTCAGAAAGA
>NZ_JAGXJP010000402.1:0-236 GCF_019091365.1 Bacillus sp. GbtcB10 | reverse complement strand
CTTATCTTCGATCTTCGTGACAGGGTCCCTGTTAGTGTACAGCGGGAAAAGCACAATGCCTTAATGCTGCAGCGTTCCGCACGTGAGCATTTCGGAATGATCGTACTCCTGGAGAGGGGGGACAAGGATGCATTGTCGGCGTTGGTACGCCGACTCGCCCTAGGTTCCCTCCTGTCGACGACCGACTGATACGGTGTACGATGCATGTCATCGTTGCAACGAAGGATCACAAGCAC
>NZ_JAGXJP010000401.1:0-236 GCF_019091365.1 Bacillus sp. GbtcB10 | reverse complement strand
GTGGGCGTGGGTATTTGCTTTTGCACAATTTATTATGACTTGGGCTTTATGTATGATTTATAGCAAAAAGGCGGAATCCTTTGATGAAATCTCGCAAAAAATTCTACAAAATATGCAAAAAGGGAGGGGCTGACTTTGAATACAACCGCTTTTGCACTATTTTTAATTATTGTCCTTGGTACGCTCGTCATAACCTATTTTGCATCGAAAAAAACGAAAAATGCGAGTGAGTTTTA
>NZ_JAGXJP010000400.1:0-236 GCF_019091365.1 Bacillus sp. GbtcB10 | reverse complement strand
GCTGGCCAAAGAGGGGGATCGCATTTCTTGTCACCAAATAAATGAACCCGCCAAGAAGGGGAGGAGCTGCTAAAAAGATGAGAGTTAACACTGCATCTCTAGATACAGCCAAAATAATTCCACCAACGAGCATATGAGGCGCCCGTGACATCATATGTAATAACATGATCGGCACATCTTGAATTCGTTTCACATCAGTTGTTGATCAAGTAATAAAGGAAGAAGACCCGATTTTT
>NZ_JAGXJP010000399.1:0-236 GCF_019091365.1 Bacillus sp. GbtcB10 | reverse complement strand
CTCTGCCGCCACCAGCCTTTCCATGTTTCAGGCCCTTGTTCCCATGTAATAGCAGCAGGAAAGAACCGAATCACATAGCCCAGGTTATACCCACGAATCGTTAATTCAGTGTCTTCAGCTAGTGCATGGACATCCCAACCGCCAAGCTCTTCTAAAATGTGACGACGGATCGCAAAGTTGGTGCCTGGTATTGTCGCAATGCCAGACCATTTCCATCACCCGCCTTGCGCCATCCA
>NZ_JAGXJP010000398.1:0-236 GCF_019091365.1 Bacillus sp. GbtcB10 | reverse complement strand
AGCTCTTTCATAAATGTTTCCTTGCCCTCATCTTCAAAAAGTTCTTCCCCATTGACCGCATGAAAGATCGTGCGATTAGAAATGGCCCCAGTTTTTAAAAACCGAGACAGCTTGCTCGTACCAAAAACAGACGGAATATCTCGTTTGTCATGATAATGCGTCAATCTTTCTTGAATAAAGCCCCCTAGTGTGCTCATCGCTTTGTCTGATCCAATCTGATCTAATTTCCTTGTACA
>NZ_JAGXJP010000397.1:0-236 GCF_019091365.1 Bacillus sp. GbtcB10 | reverse complement strand
ATGTGAATTACGCATAAGTCTTTTTAATATTAAACCAAAGTTAAGAAGAAGTTTTTATAGTAATTAATATGTACTATGTGAAATGTAAGGCACCATTAGTATGAGTGTTAATGGAGAAGATGTGATTCTTAAAGATGTTAAAGTTGATGAAATTACTTACTCTAAGAGAACTCGAGAAGAAGCTGAACAACTTCGGAAGGAATTTGATACGAGTGTCAGAAAAGATTTTCTTAAAT
>NZ_JAGXJP010000396.1:0-236 GCF_019091365.1 Bacillus sp. GbtcB10 | reverse complement strand
ACACAGACGATTCTCAATGTACTTGAATATGACATGGAGCTACAGGATGCGGTAGAAGAGCCAAGAAGCTACACAAACAGCTTAACTTCGTATCGTTATGAAGTAGGTGACCCTCTAGATGTAAGAACAAAGTTAAATGATATGGGTCACCAGATTGGCAGTTCCCCTATTGATATAGGGAATGTGCAAGCTTTACTGATTGACCGAAAAGCAGGGACATTCACTGGAGTAGCTGA
>NZ_JAGXJP010000395.1:0-236 GCF_019091365.1 Bacillus sp. GbtcB10 | reverse complement strand
AAAGCATACAAAGATTACGGTCCCGCCTCAGCACCAGTACGAGCGTCCAGTACTTGAATATAAAATGAACCCTAGTGCTACCTTTGATCGAGAGGTGCAAGGCAAAAAGCTGACAGGGAATACGGCGATTGTCACAGGTGGAGACAGCGGGATTGGACGAGCAGTATCTGTCATATTTGCGAAAGAAGGAGCCAATGTAGCGACTGTTTATTTGAATGAACATCGTGATGCTGAAG
>NZ_JAGXJP010000394.1:0-236 GCF_019091365.1 Bacillus sp. GbtcB10 | reverse complement strand
CCATTGACAAGATATAACCGCTTACATTATAGTAGTTTCATGAATAACCACTACGGAGGATGTTTATGGAGGATGTTCTGAAAGAATTACAGAAATTTGGATTTTCTCAATATGAATGTAAAGCATATATCGGCTTGTTGAAACACTCGCCTGTTACCGGATATGAAATCAGCAAAAGGTCAGGCGTCCCCCGCTCAATGATCTATGAAGTATTGGGGAAATTAGTTGATAAAGGC
>NZ_JAGXJP010000043.1:0-341 GCF_019091365.1 Bacillus sp. GbtcB10 | reverse complement strand
CTTTTCACTTGTTTTGCTAAATCTTGTTTTGTTTTTTCCAGTGCTTTTGGAGAGATGTGTGTTACTGCAATGTATCGTGTGTTACCGTTCTTCTTACCTTTCTTTACAGCCTTAAGAGTGAAACCTAAGAATTCACTCTGTTGCTTTTTCAGATTGGTTACTTTAGACTTTTCGGTTGAGATAGGCAGTTTTAGACGTTCTTCTAACCACATTTGAGTTGCTTCGAAAATTTTCTCCGCATACCTACGTGTATTTGTAAAGATTTTAAAATCATCTGCGTATCTTACGATATACATTGGTTTCATCTTGGATGTTTTGGATAGACAATATGTTACAGTGTC
>NZ_JAGXJP010000393.1:0-236 GCF_019091365.1 Bacillus sp. GbtcB10 | reverse complement strand
ATCAAGAGATCAAAAAATAGATGGATTAAGATATCTCTATCAATTTATCCATTGTTTGTTGTATTGATTGAACTTTATATGAGGAAGGGTTAAGGTCAAAGCACATTGAACTTCGTCATCATTTCATTATATCCATGGTGAACAAAGATGAAATATGTTTGAAGTTAATCAGTACGTTAATCAGTACCAGGCGCTTCAACTTCCTGGTATCTGAGCCTGAATGAACTAAATACGGA
>NZ_JAGXJP010000392.1:0-236 GCF_019091365.1 Bacillus sp. GbtcB10 | reverse complement strand
AGCTGACAGAAATTGAAGCACAGCCCCTTGCGCTAAATGAAGTGATAAAAGCCGACGTGACAACGGTCAAAGACGCAAGTGTTCAAGACGCTCTTGTCGCTTACGTCATTACAGATGCAGAAACGGCTGCTCTGAAAGAAAGCTTAAAGCGCATCGTGCCTGACAATATGGTGCCATCATGGAACATCAAGCTAGACCAAGTGCCGATGACTGTAAATGGCAAAGTCGATCTCAAA
>NZ_JAGXJP010000391.1:0-236 GCF_019091365.1 Bacillus sp. GbtcB10 | reverse complement strand
AGCATGTCTAGCAGCCACTGATCAGATTTCATATGTCAAATCCTCATTAATCGATTACCGAAAATAATAATAACATCACTCACAAATGATAATAATAGTATCACAAAAACACCAATTCCAGTAGAACAGTGCTGAAAGTAAATTTGATTGGCACAGCAGGAGACCAAGTTTACATTGCCAAATAGGTCATTCATCAAGTCATCGTCTGGTGACTCGAGACTTTGTTCAGGTGCTCC
>NZ_JAGXJP010000390.1:0-237 GCF_019091365.1 Bacillus sp. GbtcB10 | reverse complement strand
TGATAGAGTTGAGCAAGGTTAGAGAACCTAGCTCAAGTATCATTGCATAGCTTAAGTCTATTTAGGTTCCTAGGACACAAGTTCCAAATTTACACAGGTCCGATAGAGTACCCCATCCTACTGAGAGATATGTGGGACATATTAGAGGAGAGGATGTTGAGGATATTGATCCTCAGATCTATGAGGAGGCTATTATAAGTATATACTCTGGGAAGTGGCAAGAAGCCATGAATTCTT
>NZ_JAGXJP010000389.1:0-237 GCF_019091365.1 Bacillus sp. GbtcB10 | reverse complement strand
CACTCGATTCTAATTAATTTATTAATTTGATAGATTAAAACACTCAATTCTAATTTACATTAAAGGAAGGAGATGATGATATGGAGAAATGTGATAACACAATCAATGACATGAACACATGTAAACAGAAAGAAGGATAATGATTCAAGTACGAGCACGAACGACCTTCTCTCCCGCGACAAGCTATAATAATGGTTACTCCCAAGACCATAACTTTGGGACACACAAAACACAAAA
>NZ_JAGXJP010000388.1:0-237 GCF_019091365.1 Bacillus sp. GbtcB10 | reverse complement strand
AGCTGCCAGTCTCTATGTTCAAAGACAAAAAGCATGCCGAAAGCTTATTTGAGATGCAAAAGAAACAAGAGGAGCTCGAAGCACCGCAACGTATGCTATTTGCCAACCTGCCATCTTTCTCACAGAAGGAAGCAATGGTTGGCGGCATGAGAAAATTAGACCAATGGTTTATAGAAGAAAAAGATACGAAAGAATAGCCAGAGTGATGTCTGGCTATTTTATTATTCAGAAAATAAC
>NZ_JAGXJP010000387.1:0-237 GCF_019091365.1 Bacillus sp. GbtcB10 | reverse complement strand
AAAGGCGATACGGAAAGACCGTTAAATAACAGAGAACATTCGTATATACACATAGAAAAGCAAGGCCCATTTCTGTTCGTAAATAGATACAACGTTGCTGTTTTTTTGCCAGTCTATATCTCATATTTAGATAGATCGGGACGAGCAGAAGAAAATATGCCATTGAAAACATAGCACTGGATGGCATACAAATAGCTGCCCCTTTCTCACGTCATGCTTGACCATATTACAGGTTAT
>NZ_JAGXJP010000386.1:0-237 GCF_019091365.1 Bacillus sp. GbtcB10 | reverse complement strand
ATCCACGTGGGTAACTCTATACAATTGGGATTGGACCAAGCCATCGGCAGAATGTTCCCTAACACTTCTGATTTTAGAATGCATTATAGTCTTTAGCACACTATGTTACACTCGACATCAAGCCATAAGGACAGAAGAAACTAATATTTTAAAGGGTTTTTTTTTGTCTTAATAATCTTTTTGTAATCTCTCCCCACAGCATCTGCCTCGCATGACCACAGCGAAGTAAACGTAAGC
>NZ_JAGXJP010000385.1:0-237 GCF_019091365.1 Bacillus sp. GbtcB10 | reverse complement strand
GTTTGTACGGATGTTACGGTACTGTTCCGCAATACGTGACTTAGGCTCTTTATGTGTAATTAATTGTCGTAATGGTTTTCTTTTTTTTCTCCCGAACATGGTATGATCTCCTCTTTTCAAAATGCGACACTTTCCCCTTTATCTCTCTATGTTCGATATGCTACGCTCATTTTTCATTTTTTTATACTGTTAATTTCCCCCATCACTTTCCTCTACACTTCATCATAACCAATCATA
>NZ_JAGXJP010000384.1:0-237 GCF_019091365.1 Bacillus sp. GbtcB10 | reverse complement strand
ACAACATCAATTGCAAAGAGCCAGTGCTTTAAACATCATTATCAATGCCATCAGTATCTGGAATACTTTACATCTAACAAAGGCAGTTGAATATCAAAAACGGTCAGGTAGTTTTAATGAAGAATTATTGCACCATATGTCACCTCTAGGTTGGGAACATATTAATTTACTTGGAGAATACCATTTTAATTCGGAGAAAATGGTCTCGTTAGATTCTTTAAGACCCTTGAAACTTTC
>NZ_JAGXJP010000042.1:0-344 GCF_019091365.1 Bacillus sp. GbtcB10 | reverse complement strand
CTGCCAACTATTCCCAGGGCTACATACGTATGAACGAGCGGTGATGACATATGAAAAAATGTGAACGGACTAATAGGGCCAATACTATATATTTTTGTTTTCTTTTTCTTCTTATACGATTGGTCCATAAAGGCTTGAAAAGAAATAATTTCTTTTCGATTCAGCATGTTTTCCCTCCTAAAAAAAGAATATCGTTAACAAATTGGGTATCCAGTTTAATACAAAGTATATACAATCTAACACCATATGAGAGGTATTCTTAATGAGTTCAAATGTATCAACAGGTACATTTGTTATGAAACTTGCAAGTTCATCTGGTAACTTTCGTATTTCTTGTGCTGTAC
>NZ_JAGXJP010000383.1:0-237 GCF_019091365.1 Bacillus sp. GbtcB10 | reverse complement strand
ATGAACGATTCCCATAATGTGATTAACAATCTTATCCCGAATATCCGGAATGAATTGTGTATATTGCTGCCCATCATCATGTGTGATATTTCTTGTTGTCTCCCAAGCTGTGAAAATAACATTTGCATCTAATGAATTAAATGTTTCTACTAACTTTAGAAGATGGTTATCTAGTAATGCGTAATCCTTTAATTCCGGCATACCGCTTTTTGTATTTTCACCTTTTTTAAGTAGCCA
>NZ_JAGXJP010000382.1:0-237 GCF_019091365.1 Bacillus sp. GbtcB10 | reverse complement strand
TTATGGTAGGGCAAATAAGGCTTTAACACCTGATGAGTTCATCCTTGTGCGCAAGCAGTATGAGGTTGACTTTCCTGGCGAAGGAGTCAGATTAGTGGACTTTCCAGCATCTGCTTCTTCTGGGCTTCTTTCTATAAACAATGAGAAAAGTCGAACTGGGCGAACAGCTGACACAACACTTGAAACAAAAATACGGAATTAGTAGTACATCGCATATAAGCCTAGGTAGGGTAGGAA
>NZ_JAGXJP010000381.1:0-237 GCF_019091365.1 Bacillus sp. GbtcB10 | reverse complement strand
ATCACACAAAGGAACATGTTGCTGTTTTGGATGGAAATTGCAAATGCTATATTGACTTATTGTTATTGTGTGGCAATTCAAGGAGAGACTTGACTATGATGTTTATTTTATTTGGAATGTGTTTAAACATTTTATTGACAATGGAATATTATATTTGGTACTATGTGATTAATGTTGTTAATACTGTTGTTTTACTTATATTGTGCATATTATATATGTTTGTTGTGATGTGTATTG
>NZ_JAGXJP010000380.1:0-237 GCF_019091365.1 Bacillus sp. GbtcB10 | reverse complement strand
GAACCCCCGCGGGCTTTGACACCCCTGTCGGTTTTCAAGACCGATCCCTTCAGCCGGACTTGGGTATTCCTCCGTATAGATGGTGGACCTTGTAGGACTCGAACCTACGACCGGACGGTTATGAGCCGTCTGCTCTAACCAACTGAGCTAAAGGTCCTTTATAGCGGCGGAGGGGATCGAACCCCCGACCTCACGGGTATGAACCGTACGCTCTAGCCAGCTGAGCTACACCGCCAT
>NZ_JAGXJP010000379.1:0-238 GCF_019091365.1 Bacillus sp. GbtcB10 | reverse complement strand
TGTGAAATCATAGAACCCTTTTCATTCTGAATAAGTTTACAAAACTTGGTGAAATATCTAAAGTATTCACTTTTGTGTTTCAAGAAATAAGTCTATGTGTATCTACTATAATCATCCATGATGACAAATGCATATTTGCTATCTCCTAGGCTTGATGTAGAAATTGGTCTGAACAAGTACATATGGATTAATTGCAAAGGTCTAGAGGTGCTTATTTGTTTCTTAGGTTTGAAGCTAC
>NZ_JAGXJP010000378.1:0-238 GCF_019091365.1 Bacillus sp. GbtcB10 | reverse complement strand
ATCTTTATGTAAGATCACATCCTCAAGCGGCTGATTTGATCCTTCATCCCCTTTTGTGAAACTGACAGCTGTAAATCCGATTGAGTATCAGACAACCTCGCCATTATTCCACACTGAGAATACATCATGAAGCTCCTCTGATGACAATCAAGCCACAGGATTCTAGATGAAGTATGATTCAGAGATCATTTCCATGACTCCGTACTCGAGACCATTATGAACCATTTTGACATAATGT
>NZ_JAGXJP010000377.1:0-238 GCF_019091365.1 Bacillus sp. GbtcB10 | reverse complement strand
AGCAGAAGCGAACTTCTTGCCCGTTTTCATGATCCACTGCCAGAGGCGCAAGATTCACAAATCAGCGAGTTCGTAGTACAGCACAAGCGTGGAGTGCCTGTGCAGCATTTTACGGGTGTTGAATTTTTTTATGGGCGTCCTTTTGAAGTTAACAAACACGTTCTGATTACTCGTCCTGTAACGGAGGAAGTGGAGCTGGCGGCATTGTATATGGTGATTCGTGTGTTTCGTAATGGTC
>NZ_JAGXJP010000376.1:0-238 GCF_019091365.1 Bacillus sp. GbtcB10 | reverse complement strand
AGTCACAAGATCGCTATCCCCTGCCGTTGCGGCAGAGACGGATAGCGCTGGAAGGGCAAGAGTTAATCCGAGCATGGAGATTAGCGTTTTACGTTTGATAGGCATCATGACGTTTCTTCACTCCCTTTTCAAATATATGAACCTATTCAAATTACCATATTTTACTTATAAAATGCTAGTTTTGACTATTGCGGTTTGCTGTATGTGTCTAAATCCCTCATAATAGGGAGACTTATCG
>NZ_JAGXJP010000375.1:0-238 GCF_019091365.1 Bacillus sp. GbtcB10 | reverse complement strand
AAATTTTGAAGGACAGACCATCCCTCATACCATTTCCACCTCATTTGATGACATAAAGGCAGCATATTCAATCGACGACCAAACCCTTTATTCTAAACTGCAATTCGCCCGAAACATCTTACTCACTGTAAGACAGCAGCGACCTGCACCGCTGAACGATGACAAGGTACTCTCATCGTGGGATGCGCTGATGATCTCCGCACTTGCCAAAGCAGGGAGTGTCTCTCATGAAAAAGAG
>NZ_JAGXJP010000374.1:0-238 GCF_019091365.1 Bacillus sp. GbtcB10 | reverse complement strand
TGTTTTCTAATTTGACGTTCTAATTTACTGGTTGCTAGGTCTACTGCATTGAACATATCCTCATTATGCACCTCTGCTCGAAGTGCTAGATCAGTCATTGGAATGGTAACCTCAACTTTAGATTCTTGTTCGTTGTAAAATTTCAAGTTCACGTTGACTGAAGCATTATCATCTGTCTCAAAATAACGCTCCAACTTTCCAATTTTTTTCCCGACATGATCTCTTAGTGCAGGTGGTA
>NZ_JAGXJP010000041.1:0-351 GCF_019091365.1 Bacillus sp. GbtcB10 | reverse complement strand
ATATGCTTCTTGTGTAATTAACTCCGCATTTTGTAACGTCTTTTTCAAATGAACAGATTCCACATATAAATTAGAAAGATGCATTAACATATTTTCATTTTCTTTTCGAACTTGCGTTTCTTTTAATTTCGTTTCATATAAATTCATCATATTTAAAAAGCCAAGTGCAAAGAAGCTACGGAAAATAGCAATAATGATGAGTTTATTTACTTCAGAAATTGTTATTGTTGTACCTAGTACTAACATGTGATAAAACGCAAGTTCTGACATACTTGCAACAATTTCAATTGAAATCCCAAGGCATCCAATAATGATTGGTTTCTGATGGAACTTATTTACCCTGCAAAGCGA
>NZ_JAGXJP010000373.1:0-238 GCF_019091365.1 Bacillus sp. GbtcB10 | reverse complement strand
CTGTCAACATGGTTTTAAGTTCAGCCAATGTTTCTCTTGCCTGTAAATCTTCTTTTCGTAACGATTGAAGGTGATCTTTAATCGCTTCATGAAGTGTTTTGGCATCCTCAATAAAGGTCTCAAGCTGATTGTTTTCATCCATTAATAATGTGTATGCGACATGGTCACGATCAAGCTTCTCTCGTATTTGATTCATAAGCTTTTCAATTTCTTCTAATCGTTTTTCGAATGCTTTCTG
>NZ_JAGXJP010000372.1:0-239 GCF_019091365.1 Bacillus sp. GbtcB10 | reverse complement strand
TGAATAAGTTAGCAAAGTAATTTTTGCTCAAATGGACATGGCTCGAAATCGATTGAAGGGAGAGCTCCTGCTTATAATACTGCTGGATATACTGCGTTGCTTTAATGATATTGTTTCGGACGCTGTTATAAATCTGAATCATATGCTGAAGCAGCTCGTCAAAAGCTCCAATAAACCAAGCTTTGCTCTGAGCTAATGTTTCCAATTTAGATAACTGGTCAAAATATTGCTTTTTTAAC
>NZ_JAGXJP010000371.1:0-239 GCF_019091365.1 Bacillus sp. GbtcB10 | reverse complement strand
TAGCCTGTTTGTTTAAGTGTCTTCTCGCTCAACGCTTACCTTCCAAAAAAGAAAGACCAAGGGCCAGGCCAGCTTCATATACCTTATGGATTTGCATCTCATTCCTTTACCTAACGGGCAAGAGATTCATTCTCATTCCTTTACGGGCAAGAGATTCATTCTCATTCCTTTACCTCCCCTACATGAATTTATTTCATTTCTTTGATGCACCATATGCCTTATTCGACTAGAAAGAAGAA
>NZ_JAGXJP010000370.1:0-239 GCF_019091365.1 Bacillus sp. GbtcB10 | reverse complement strand
GTGACAGCGTCTGGGACTGGTATGGTTTACAAATACGATTGTACTTGTAAAAACACGTCATCACTTCCGGCTTTGTCATGAAACAAGGTCACGCCAATAGAACTGGCTAAATATGTAGGCTTTAAAATGAGCGGTGTTCCGGTAGTCTCAATGGCTTTTTGGAAATCAGATAAGGTCATGACAGGCTGAGTTTTCACCGCTTTGGCGCCAGTGGCATTGAATGCAGCCCTCATTTGGCT
>NZ_JAGXJP010000369.1:0-239 GCF_019091365.1 Bacillus sp. GbtcB10 | reverse complement strand
GACGCCTATGACAAGATTAGGGCTGGCGCCAGCTTAGTTGAAGTATATACAGGACTGATCTATGAAGGACCCGGCATTCTCACTTCGATTAATAAGGGCCTCCAGGATTTACTCCAAATAGATGGATTTACTCATATTTCCCAAGCAATCGGTGCAGATCACAACTGACTTCATTCAGAATGGAGGATAAATCGATGGATGGACGAGATTGGAAGAAATTTCTCCTGCCGTACGAACAA
>NZ_JAGXJP010000368.1:0-239 GCF_019091365.1 Bacillus sp. GbtcB10 | reverse complement strand
AAGAATTTTTTTTATTAAGATGAATACTTGCAAGGATTTAATTTCACTTGAATATCTTGATACTCGTGAAAAATGAAGCATGATTTAATTAAACTCTCTTATCATTTTTAACTGCATTCAAAGTTGGTTCTCAATGGTTTTTCCTCCTTACCTTTCTCCTTCATGCAAAGCTTTGATGATAAATAAAAGGGAAGAAATAATGAATGCTATCTCCTTAATGTTGAGAACTTTTGAATGAT
>NZ_JAGXJP010000367.1:0-239 GCF_019091365.1 Bacillus sp. GbtcB10 | reverse complement strand
TACACTAATCGGCTCAAAGAAGCCCTTTCATAAATGAAACAAGACGCAACTTGCTTCTACAACTCAACCACAACACAATAAGGTGTGGGAATAAACGGAATCAATTAAACAATAAATATAATTCCATATTAATGAATTCATACAAAAATTTCAATAATTTTATTTGTCCTTAAGATGTCCCGCTCATTTTTTTAAATTCATATGTTTTAACACTACCTTGGTTTCTTCATCAAATGATA
>NZ_JAGXJP010000366.1:0-239 GCF_019091365.1 Bacillus sp. GbtcB10 | reverse complement strand
CGGTTTAACAAAAACAGCTTATGTAAAGCCAGCCGCTGATTTAAATGACGTAGAGCATGTTGTAGTTGCGAAACGTGAAACGCCTTCAGCGCCATTAGAATAGGAGGGGGAGAAGAGATGATGAAGATTTTAAAAAGAGCAGCTCTTCCTCTTTTGCTCCTTTTTGCTTTTTTATTTGAAAATATGTTTGCTACTATTGTTCCATCAGAGGTTTTTTGGAAAGACAGTATAGCATCACC
>NZ_JAGXJP010000365.1:0-239 GCF_019091365.1 Bacillus sp. GbtcB10 | reverse complement strand
GCTTTTAAAGGCAGGCTTGTTTCCTCGTCAATTCCAATGGGGTACATGTGATTAAGCAATTCTGTTGATGACTCTGGACCGTCAAACATTGGCGGCTCTTGCTTTTGAACGTGATTCTCCCACAAATCTTTTTCAATCTGAATCAAATAACCTATCAATTCCTCGTCACGACCGACTTTTTTATAAATGAACTTGTTTCCGCCGATCAGAACTGCAATCCACCATGCTTTATAACCCGT
>NZ_JAGXJP010000364.1:0-239 GCF_019091365.1 Bacillus sp. GbtcB10 | reverse complement strand
CAGAATTTCTGCTTGCACTCGGTGAACTGGAGGAACGGCTTGGTGTCCAGTATGCACCAACCCAAAAAGGAGCCATTCAAAAGGCACTCATGTCACCAATGCTGCTTTTAACAGGCGGACCGGGTACAGGGAAAACGACGGTCATTAAAGGGATTGTCGAGCTATACAGCGATCTTCACGGCGTTTCTCTTGACCCGGGTGATTATAAAAAAGATGAAGCATTTCCGTTCGTGCTTGCT
>NZ_JAGXJP010000040.1:0-353 GCF_019091365.1 Bacillus sp. GbtcB10 | reverse complement strand
GATTTTATGTCATGCATGAGTTTTTGAAGTGAATATTGATTTGATACTCTCATTTTGGATTAACATGTTTTTGGTTTAATCATTTTTATGATGAATTAAGATGACATTCTCATGACATATTAAGATGACAAAGTGTATGTACATCTATGTATGAATTTCTTGATAGTCTTTTGATGATAGGTGAGATATCATGTTGTGTTTGGTCTTGACGGTTTCATGACAAATCTAATGTTTCGATTTTAAATGATGATACATGTTTTGACAAAAAGACTTGAATACCCTCTCATGAAATCAATTGTATGAAATGGAAATGAATTTTCTATCCTATTGAGATTAATAAATTTATTTTACCA
>NZ_JAGXJP010000004.1:0-313091 GCF_019091365.1 Bacillus sp. GbtcB10 | reverse complement strand
TTTTTTATAAAAACTCGAATTAACAGGTACGTTTTGTCTTGTTTAGTTTTCAAAGATCATCTTCGTTATCGCTCAGAAGCGACTTTCTTAATATAACATTTGAGCGCCGTGTGCGTCAAGTGTTTTTTCGAATTTCTTTTTGTCCGCTTTTCTTTCAAAGCAACTCGGTTGCTCATTAGCGACGTTTAATAATATACCATCATAATATTCATGCGTCAATATCTTTTTTAACAAAATATCCTCGGTGATAGATTTTTTGTCCCTTCGTCTCAATTGGCTCTACTAGCACAATTCCTTTTTCCACAAAGAAATCAATCATCACACTAAGATCAGGCGTGAAATGTTTGAGATCAGGATGTGCAAGAAGCTCGCCAAACAGCCAAATATCCTGCTGTTCCATGACATGACGCAAATGAGCCGCACCAATTTCTGCTTTTGAATGAATCAAGAAATCATTCGCTAGGAATAAAAGTTCTAACCGTTTATGAAGACTTTCGTGGCTTTCAATCAACTCTGAATAAAGTTTATATACTTCCGGCTCCATATGACGTACTTGGTTCCAAACGGTCACTTCTGGGTGGAAGCCTTTATCAATCACTTCAATACGCGCCAGGTGATGCAGGGCATGCACAATGGAATTATATGCATCGAGGAATTGATTTGATTCAAAAAATGCTTTTCCTTCTATATATCTGCGAATGAGCTTGCCATATTCTAAACCAATTTTGAGCTTGCGGTTAGAAAACGGGAATGTACTCAGTTCATCAATCAAGTTGAAAATATATTCATTTCGATCGAACAGGACTTTTCCGTTTAAAATCCAATCAATAATCCGTCTGTTGGTACCTAAGGTAATCCATTCCTTCAACTGATCATCTGTGACAACATTTAAAGAAGCTGTTTGGTGACCGGATTCATAGTGCTTAATAAATAACGGTTCTTCCGCATCCTTTACGATGACTAGAAGCGCTGCATCAAAGTTATCCGTCTCAGAAGATACTTTATGTCTTCTTTCTACTATAATCACAGCTAATGTATCTGGATGACTTGCTCTCTCTTGATAAATAGGACGGAGAAGATTTTCCATAGTGATTCCTCCAATACTCGGGTGTAAGGTTCTTCTCTAATGCTATGTATTTCTCCTCATAGAATCAAAATTCCTTCAATACATGAAAAAAGATCGTTGAATCATTATAAGCAATTTATTCACAAAACTCTATAACTAATTCAAACAGAAAGGTAAAATGTGCTATATTGGAGATAAGGGGGACTAGGGATGGCGAAATACTCCAGTAAGATTAATAAAATCAGAACATTTGCACTTAGTTTGGTTTTTGTTGGTTTTTTGATCATGTATATCGGTGTGTTCTTCAAGGAATCGGTCTGGCTGTCGACCTTCTTTATGCTACTCGGCGTGTTATCGATTGGATTGAGTACAGCCGTTTACTTTTGGATCGGTATGCTTTCTACGAAGGCAGTCCGTGTCGTATGTCCAGGCTGTGAGAAGGAAACAAAAGTGCTTGGGCGAGTGGACATGTGCATGCATTGCAGAGAGCCACTTACACTCGATCCAGCATTAGAAGGCAAAGAGTTTAATGAATCCTACAATCGAAAAAAGTCATAAAAATAAGCTGACCATTCAACTGGTCAGCTTTTTCATTAATGATTTTCTTTTTTTGCACATTCTTGACAAGTGCCATAGATCTCCAAGCGATGATGACTTACTGTAAAGCCTGTCACATGGGATGCAAGCTGTTCTACTTCATCAAGGCCAGGATAGTGAAAGTCAACGATCTTTCCGCAGTTTTCACAAATCGCATGGTAATGGTCAGATGTCGCAAAATCAAATCGGCTTGAGGAATCCCCATACGTTAATTCTTTTACTAATCCAGATTCCCGGAAGACTCGTAAATTGTTGTAAACCGTTGCTACACTCATATTAGGAAATTTTCCTTCAAGTGCCTTATATATATCGTCCGCGGTTGGGTGTGTCATAGAATTTACGAGAAACTCCAAGATGGCATGGCGCTGCGGAGTAATTCGAACACCGGTTTCTTTTAGAGCGTCTAAAGCATCTTTTAGTTCGTGAGCAGCCATTTCATCATGCACCTCTCTTTTCAAAAATATTCTTATATTATAATCTTTATAAATAGTGTACCCCCAGAGCCGAAACTTTGTCAATTACAATCCTCTTTTTTACCTATTCTTCTATACAAAAAAGACCGGCACGACTGCCGATCTCATCACGTCAACATATTAAGCGTGAGCTTTCAGTTCCTCAAGCGCTTCTTCCACATGATCTTTCACCTTTACTTTACGCCACTCTTTCACAAGCTTTCCTTCTTTATTAATAAGAAACGTTGAGCGTTCAATTCCCATGTATTCCTTACCAAAGTTCTTTTTCAGCTTCCATACACCGAAAGCTTCAGACAATTTTTGTTCGTCATCTACAAGAAGCAGGAAAGGTAAGTCATGTTTTTCTTTAAACTTTTGGTGCTTGTCTTGACCGTCTGGGCTTACGCCGATGATCACAGCATCTAATTCCGCAAAGCTTTGATGGCGGTCACGGAAATCACAAGCTTCCGTTGTGCACCCCGGCGTCATATCTTTTGGATAAAAATAAAGGACAATGTGTTTCCCTTTAAAATCAGAGAGCTTTACTTTCTCTCCATTATCACCAAGTAATTCAATATCAGGTACTTGCTGCCCCACTTCGATTGTCATGATACAATCCCTCCAACCTATTTTTTCATTAGCCTATCCAATTTCGAGAAGATATTCAACTAAGGACGCTTGCATCGGCATGTTAAAATAATGATAGACGACGTGATACGTTGAGATAGGAGGCTATTTATGAAATTCACCGAATCAGAAAAATTACATCAAGAGGCGCTGGAGCATATTGTTGGAGGGGTTAACAGCCCATCTCGTTCATATAAAGCAGTGGGCGGCGGGTCACCTGTTGCAATGGAAAAAGGCGAAGGCGCTTATTTTTGGGATGTTGACGGAAACCGTTATATCGACTATTTGGCAGCATACGGTCCAATTATTACGGGACATGCTCATCCTCATATTACAAAAGCCATCACGAAAGCAGCCGAGACGGGTGTCCTTTACGGAACACCAACGAAGCATGAAGTCACTTTTGCTAAGATGCTGAAGGAAGCGATGCCTGCTTTGGACAAAGTTCGTTTTGTCAATTCAGGTACAGAAGCTGTGATGACGACAATCCGTGTCGCTCGCGCTTATACAGGCAGAACAAAGATCATTAAGTTTGCCGGATGTTACCACGGTCATTCTGATCTTGTGCTAGTTGCGGCCGGCTCTGGACCTTCCACTTTAGGAACACCAGATTCAGCGGGCGTGCCTAAAAGTATTGCCAATGAAGTCATTACCGTTCCATTCAACGATATAGACAGCTACAAAGAAGCATTAGACCGCTGGGGTGATGAAGTAGCAGCTGTTCTTGTTGAGCCAATTGTCGGGAACTTTGGCATCGTAGAGCCTAAAGACGGTTTCCTGCAGCAGGTGAATGACCTGACTCATGAAAAAGGGGCTCTAGTCATCTATGATGAAGTCATTACAGCTTTCCGCTTTATGTATGGTGGTGCACAGGACTTGCTTCAAATAAAACCTGACCTCACTGCATTAGGTAAAATTATCGGCGGCGGTCTTCCAATCGGCGCTTACGGCGGCAAAAAAGAAATTATGGAGCAAGTCGCCCCGCTTGGACCAGCCTATCAAGCTGGTACGATGGCAGGAAATCCCGCCTCCATCCTTTCTGGTATTGCATGCTTGGAAGTGTTAAAAGAAGACGGAGTCTACGAACGTCTGGATCAGCTCGGGGCCATGTTAGAAGAGGGAATTTTAGCCCACGCAAAAAAACATCAAGTAGATATTACAGTGAATCGCTTAAAAGGTGCTCTCACCATTTATTTTACAAAGGAAACGATTGTGAACTACGAGCAGGCTGAAAATACGGATGGTGAAATGTTCGCCCGTTTCTTTAAATTCATGCTCGCACAAGGTATTAACCTCGCTCCTTCTAAATATGAAGCGTGGTTCTTAACCATTGCGCATACTGAAAATGATATTTCTGAAACGCTCAAAGCAGTAGATCATGCGTTTGAACAACTGAAACAATCATAATGAAGAGAAAAACAGACGTAAATTCATGCGTCTGTTTTTTTATTTACCAGCTCTTGATTGTCAAAAGCGAGTGAATCTGTTACATTTTTTCTCAATACCTTCTTTTGATGTTTTCATGAACTTTCAAAAATCACTTGAATATTTCGGAAGACCGCTGTATATTACTTAGTTGTTTCATCAAAATATTTATGATATATGACAAGTGGTCATCTATTATCGAAAAGAAAGGAATGCAGGGACAAAACCAATGAAACTTGGAGCCCGTATTTTAAAAACTGGTATTGCCATTGTACTCGCGCTTTACCTGGCAACATGGCTTGGGTTGCCGACACCCGTCTTCGCGGGAATTGCAGCTGTATTTGCTATCCAGCCATCTATTTATCGATCATTTTTAACGATTGTTGATCAAGTGCAAGCCAATATTATTGGAGCAGCACTTGCCATTACGTTCGGTCTGCTTTTTGGCACAGGACCCGTCATCATCGGCTTAACTGCCGTCATGGTCATTGCGATTAATTTAAAGCTGAAGATTGAACACACGATTCCGATTGCACTCGTAACCGTCATCGCGATTTTAGAAAGTGCAGGGGATCATTTCCTTTCCTTTGCCTTAATTCGAACAGCAACTGTGGTGTTAGGCGTACTTTCTTCATTTTTAGTGAATTTGATTTTCCTGCCGCCAAAGTATGAAACAAAGCTTGTTCATCACATTATGGAAAATACGGAGGAGATTTTAAAATGGATCCGTCTGAGCTCCAGACAGTCAACTGATCATTCCACTTTAAAGGATGACATCGATCAAATAAAAGAACGCATGATCAAATTAGATCACATTTACTTGTTATACAAAGAAGAACGAAGCTATTTAAAGAAAACAACTTATGTCAAATCTAGAAAGCTTGTTTTATTCAGACAGGCAATCATGACGTCTAATCGAGCGCTGTACTTGCTGAAAAAGCTTCATAAGTTAGAAAATGAAATTCATTTGATGCCAGAGCATTTCAGAGAGAGCTTAACAGATGAGATTGATTATTTGCTTTATTGGCATGAACGTACCTTGATGAAGTTTGTTGGAAAAATGAAACCGCAGGACGATGATTTTCAGAATGAATGCTCTCTTCGTCTTGAAGCATTAACGAAATCATTTATTCAGCACCAGCAAAATCAAGAAAACAACTTGCTGGATTACAATATGCTGAATGTGATGTCGAGTATTATTGAATACCGTGATGAATTGGAGCATCTAGATACTTTGATTACAAGCTTCCAAACGTATCACCCAAAAGATAGTGAGATTGAGACAGAAGAAAAAGAAGCTTAAATAGAAAAGACCGATTCTTAGAATCGGTCTTATTTTATTTTCTTCATTTTAGGATCAAGGGTGTCTCTTAATCCATCTCCCATCAAGTTAAAGCCAAGAACCGTCAGCATAATCGCAATCCCCGGGAAAAATAAAGTCCATGGCGCTTGTACGAGATAAGGTCTCGCATCTGCAAGCATTTTCCCCCACTCTGGACTTGGCGCTTGTGCACCTAATCCTAAAAATCCTAAAGCCGCCGCTTCAATAATGGCAGTACCAATCGCAAGCGTCGCTTGAACGATGACCGGCACCATACTATTTGGCAGAATGTGACGAAGAACAATGCGGCGGTGTGACATCCCAACTGCTTTTGCTGCTAAAACATATTCTTCTTGCTTAATGCTCAGCACCTTTGAACGAACCAGCCGCCCAAAAGTCGGGACGTTAATAATCGCTATGGCAATAAGGGCATTTTGTAAGGAAGGGCCTAAGATGGAAACGATCGCAATCGCTAATAGAATGCTAGGAAAAGCGAGTAAAATATCAAATAGTCTTGAGATGACAGCATCCAGCAATCTGCCGCCGTAACCTGCCACCAATCCAAGCAATGTCCCTAAAATAACCGACCCGAGAACGGAGAAGAAACCCACCCATAATGAAATCCGAGCTCCATGCACGACTCTAGAAAATATGTCTCTCCCGAAATCATCCGTACCAAACCAATGTGCAGCCGAAGGGGCACTAAATCGTTCGCCTAGTGACTGCTCGTTGATTCCATAAGGAGCAATGAGCGGTGCAAAGATTGCTAGGATCAGAAATAAAAAGACAATCACAGTGCCAATGACCGCCAGCTTGTGCTGAAAGAACAGTTTCATCGATTCAAGAATCAGTGATTGAGAGCGTTCTTCCTTTTGTTTAGGTGCTTGAAGCTCTTTTTGCGCTTCCATGTCGTCACTCTCCCTTCTCTAGTATTTAATCCTCGGATCAATGACTGCATACAAGATATCCACAATGAAATTGATCAGCACAAATATGAGCGCAACAACAAGAATGCCAGTTTGAATAACAGGATAATCACGATAGCTAATTGCATCGTAAATATACCGCCCAATTCCCGGCCAAGCAAAGATCGTTTCTGTTAAAATGGCTCCGCCTAGCAAGAGACCTGTTTGAAGACCAATAATCGTTAAAATCGGAATGAGCGCATTTTTCAGCCCATGCTGATAAATGATGAAAAATGAACGTACCCCTTTTGCTTTTGCTGTTCGAATAAAATCTGAATGAAGAACTTCCAGCATACTTGCCCTCGTAATCCTTGCAATAATCGCAGCAGGAATCGTTGCGAGAGCGGTACTTGGTAAAATTAAATGCTTGATGCTGTCAAAGAATTGATCAAATCGTCCTTGCAAAAGCGTGTCCAGCGTATGGATATAAGTGATCGACTCTACCGGATTTCTGACGTTTTCTCGTCCTGTAGTCGGCAAAATACCTAATTCAATCGAGAATAGCCACTGTCCCATTAAGCCTAACCAGAAAATCGGCATGGACACCCCAATGAGCGCAATAAACATGGCCACATAATCAAAGAATGAATGTTTAAACCACGCACTAATGATTCCGGCATTCACACCGACAATAATCGCTAGCAACATAGCGAAGAAAGTCAATTCTAATGTAGCGAATAAGTAAGGCTTCATTTCCTGGGCAATAGCCGCTCCTGTTCGTATGGAAGTCCCTAGATCACCTTTTAAAAGCCCCAACATGTAGTGACCATATTGTACGTACCACGGCTGATCTAAACCAAGCTGAATCGTCAATTGCTCTACTGCTTCTTTCGTTGCCCGCTGTCCTAAGATGACCTGCGCCGGATTTCCAGGGATAAACCGAATAATAGAAAATACAACTAAGGTCATTCCGATCAGTACTGGAATGAGCATTCCTGCTCGCTTCATACAATAAGCAAACAAACAGCTTTCACCGCCTTTTCATTGTTTGGATAAGGGAGATCGAACGATCTCCCTTATTTGCTTATTCGAAATATACGTCAGTCAATGCTTCGGAACCAGTCGGATGCGGCTGGTAGCCTTTTAAATCTTTAGATGCGGCAAGCATTGGAATTGAATGGACTAATGGAATCCAAGGCGCTTCATCATGAATGATTTCTTGAGCTTCTTGATATAATTCATTTCGCTTCTTTTGATCCGTATCGGTCTGCGCTTCAATGAGGATGTCATGCATTTTATCGTTTTGGAAGAATGTATAGTTGTTACCGCCAATACTGTCTTTATCCAATAGTGTGTAGATGAAATTATCAGGATCGCCATTGTCCCCTGTCCATCCTAATAAGAACACATCTGCTTCGCCTTTACTTGCTTTATCTAAATAAGTCGCCCAATCATATGTGACGATTTCGGCTTTGACACCAACTTTTTCAAAGTTTGACTGAATGACTTCAGCTACCTTCATCCCGTCTGGCATATATGGACGCGGCACAGGCATTGCCCAAAGCTTGATGCGAAAACCGTCAGGGAAGCCTGCCTCTTTCAATAGTTCTTTTGCTTTTTCCGGATCATATGGATATGGCTCAATCTCGTCATTGTAGCCTTCTAATGACGGAGGAAGTGGATTTTTTGCTGGTTCAGCAAGCCCTCCATAAAACGACTCGATGATTGATTCTTTATCAACTGCATAATTGAGCGCCTGACGAACCAACTTGTTATCAAGCGGCTTTCTAGTCACTGTCAGCCCGATATAACCTACGTTCATGGATGGTCTTTCAATCAGCTGGAGCGCTTTGTCTGTTTTAATGCCATCTAAATCGGACGGATTGACGCCGTCCATTAAGTCAATTTCGCCTGTTTTAAGCGCATTTAAACGAGCAGAGTTTTCAGGAATAGAGCGGAAAATGATTTGTTTCAGTTTTGGTTTATCTTTTTGCCAGTAATCTTCGTTCTTTTCTAAGACAATACGGTCGTT
This sequence comes from Bacillus sp. GbtcB10, assembly GCF_019091365.1. Lineage (NCBI taxonomy): Bacteria > Bacillati > Bacillota > Bacilli > Caryophanales > Bacillaceae > Bacillus > Bacillus sp. GbtcB10. Next base: position 304,666 of record NZ_JAGXJP010000004.1, on the reverse strand, counting down.
CTGCTTCCATTCTTTAAACTTAAATGGTCCTGTGCCAACTGGGTTTTCTCTAAATGAATCACCGCTTTTTTCAACTGCTGCAGGACTAGCGATACCAAATGGTGACATGGCGATGTTTTTCAGAAATGTTGCTTGCGGGCGTTTGAGTTGAAATTCAATTTCATGCTCTCCTTTGACGATGATGTCTTTAATGACATGCCCTTTATCTTTTTTATAGCCGCCAAACATGCCGTAGTAAGGAAATTTTTCGGCATCTCCATTCATCCAGCGGTCAAAGTTGAATTTCACTGCTTCTGCATTAAAATCTGTGCCATCGTGAAATTTCACACCTTCTCTTAAGTAGAACGTGTAAGATTTTCCGTCCTTTGCAACATCCCATTCTGTTGCGAGGCCCGGATGGATGGTCGTGTCTTTTTCACCGTAATTCAAAAGTTTTTCAAACATATTCTCTGTGACCTTGAAGGTTTCGCCTTCTGTTGTTGTAATCGGATCAAGTGACGTAGAGTCCCCTCCTCTGCCGAATACGAGAGTGTCTTTTGTGGCTTTTTCTTCTGATGTTGATGAAGATGAACAGCCCCCTAAAAATAACGCAAGTGCCAGCACAAAAATGAAACTACTGAATAACCATGTCTTCTTCATTGTGTTCCTCCTTTTGATATAAATAGCACGCAGCTGCATGACCTGTTTCCTTCTCATACAAAGGCGGAACAGCTTGCAAGCATTGCGCCCACCTTTTTGGACATCTTTTATAGAAAGGACAGCCATCTTCTGACACCAGGGTGGATTCTTCCGCTGACACATCCTGCGTTTCCAGCACGTGATCCATATGTGGAATGGATGTCAGAAGAAGCGATGTATAAGGATGAAGCGGCTTGTGAAATACGTCCTCCGCAGGACCCATTTCTACAATACGGCCAGCGTACATCACTGCAATTCGGTCGCTCATATACTTGACAACGCCTAGATCGTGAGAAATAAACAAGTACGTCAGAGAAAGCGTCTTTTGCAATTCGAGCATTAAATTCAATATTTGCGCTTGAACCGATACATCTAAAGCGGAAACTGGCTCATCGGCAATCACAAGACTTGGATGAGTAATCAGCGCCCTAGCAATTCCAATACGCTGCCTCTGACCGCCGCTAAATTGGTGCGCATAACGGTCTCCATAGGATGGGTCAAACCCAACAATGTGCAGCATCTCTTTTACACGCTTTTGTCTTTCTGCTTTTGTTCCATGTTTATGAACAATGAGCGGTTCTTCTAAAATGTCTTTGATTTTCATTCGTGGATTTAAGGAAGCGTATGGATCTTGGAAAATCATTTGAATGTCTTTTCTGAAGGAACGCATGTCTCGTTCTTTCAGAAGCGTCACTTCTTTTCCTTTCATTTGAATTGAGCCAGAAGTCGGTTCGATTAATCTCATTAAGCTTTTGCCAAGGGTTGATTTCCCGCAGCCAGATTCGCCCACAATGCCGAGCGTCTCTCCTTCTTTCACGTGAAAGGACACTTGATTTAAAGCCAAAGTCGTCTGTTTGTGTTTAGAAAAAAATGCCGATGTGTCATAACGCTTCGTCAGTTGATTCACTTGCAACAGTGGGTGATTCAGTGTCTTCTCCTCCTTCCATTAGAAAACATGCGACGCGGTGATTGTGTGAAATGGATTGTAAAGATGGGTCTTTTTCAAGACATTGCGTCATTTGATATGGACAGCGTGGTGCAAATTGACAGCCGGACCGAATAGCTCCTGGCTTAGGTACATGACCCGCAATAGACATGAGTTTTTCTTTTTTCTCTTTAAATGATGGAACAGAGGCGAAAAGACCTTTCGTGTAGGGATGGAGAGGTTTTTGGAAAATACGGTCAACGGTTCCTTCTTCTACGATTCGACCGGCATACATAATCATGACACGCTGGCATATTTGCCGCACGACGCCTAAATCATGAGTAATAAATAAAATAGCGGTGTCCATCTCTTCATTTAACTTTTTGAGCAAACGAAGAATTTGTGCTTGGATGGTGACATCAAGTGCAGTCGTTGGTTCATCTGCAATCATGAGCTTTGGGTGACACAGCATCGCCATCGCAATCATCACACGCTGACGCATGCCGCCCGATAGTTCATGTGGATATTTTTTGAGTAATGACGCTGCTTGTTTCAGGCCAACCGTTTGAAGCAAATCTACCGCCTTCACTTTTGCTTCTTTTTGGTTGATAGTCTGATGTGTGAAAAGGGCTTCTGTCATTTGCTTGCCGATGGTCATGAGTGGATTGAGAGAAGTCATGGGTTCCTGGAAAATCATTGAGATGTCATTCCCTCTGACCTCTCGCCATTGTTTCTCCGACAGTGACAGCAGGTTTTGACCTTCAAATTGTATGTGACCTGTTGTTTCTGTTTGGTGATTCAGCCCCATTAAAGACATCGATGTGATGCTTTTCCCGCAGCCAGATTCGCCCACAATACCTAAGGTTTCTCCTTTTTGAATAGAGAATGAGATGTCATGGACGATCGGCACTCTCTGTTTTTTTTGCTGAAAGGCAATGGACAGCTGTTTAACATCTAGCAATACTTCTTGTTCTTTCACATCTTCACCACCCCGTCATACTTTTTAAAATTGTATTGAGACAAGCTGGGAAATATGTCATGTTTTTGACAAGCATAAAAAAGCCTATCCGCTAGAATCGGATAGGCTTCTACTAATTTAATGTTTGAATGGTAAATAGATGGCGATAGTGGCTGTCTCGGTTCATTAATTCCTCATGTGTTCCTTTTTCCACAATCTCGCCTTGTTCCATGACCACAATGAGGTCCGCATGTGTAATCGTTGATAAACGGTGCGCAACTATAAAAGTTGTGCGATCTTTTGCCAGCTTTTGCATCGCCTCTTGAATGTAATGTTCACTTTCTAAATCAAGTGCAGACGTCGCTTCGTCTAAAATAAGCAGCGGTGGATTTTTAAGAAATACCCTCGCAATTGAAATTCGTTGTTTTTGACCGCCTGATAGCTTTACGCCACGTTCTCCTACTTTCGTGTCATATCCTTCAGGAAGAGACATGATAAAATCATGCGCATTTGCCGCTTTTGCAGCCGACACAATTTTCTCAAAGGATGCTTCCGGGTCTCCCACAGCGATATTTTCTTTAATGGTGTCACTGAATAAGAATGTATCTTGGAGCACCATTCCGACTTGATTCCGGAGGCTTCTTGCCTTGTACTCTTTAATATCAATGCCGTCAATTTCGAGTGATCCGCTTGTGACATCATAAAATCTTGGAATTAAGCTGACGAGTGTCGACTTCCCTCCGCCACTCATTCCTACAAGCGCAACGGTTTGACCTTTTTCTACTTTCAAGGAGATATTGTGTAAAATCTCTTCCTGTGTATGTTCATAACGGAACGACACATCTTTAAACTCTACCTCTCCTTTTAAGTGATTGGCTTCTTTTGCATTGGGCTTGTCTGTTACTTCATACGGTTCATCAATAAACTCAAAAATACGATCCATTGATGCTACTGACTGAGTTAAAGTCGTCGATGAGTTAATGAGACGACGAATCGGGTTGTACATCCGGTCAATGTAGCCGACAAAGGCAATCATTGTCCCAATTGAAAGCGACCCGTTAATGACGGTATAGCCAGCAAAAGCAATGATGAGCAGCGGCGCAATGTCTGTGATCGTATTGACGACGGCGAATGTTTTGGCATTCCAATTCGTATGATTGATCGCTTTGTTTAAGAAATTTTTATTTTCATCGTGAAAATTCTCTTGTTCGTATTCTTCAATCGCAAAGCTGCGAATGACAGGCATTCCTTGTACTCGCTCATGCAGGTGCCCTTGTACCTCAGCCAGTGCCTGCGACCGCTCTTTTGTCAGCTTGCGAAGCCGTCCGTAAAAATACTTCACTGCTAACGCATACAGCGGAAAAATAATGACAGACACAATGGTGAGTTTAAGATCCAGTGTACACATAATGGCTATCACAATCAGGACGGTCATCAAATCAAGCCAAATGTTCATAAGCCCTGTGATGACAAATTCCTTTGTTTGCTCCACATCGTTGATGACCCTTGAAATAATTTCCCCTGTTCTCGTGTTGGCGTAATAACGAAGGCTTAACTTTTGAATGTGCGAGAACAGTTTTTCCCGAATATCAAATAATACTTTACTGCCTGTCCACTGTGCATAGTATTGTCTGTAGTACTCAACAGGCGGTCTCATCACTAAAAATAATACAAGCATGATTCCCATAATAATAAAGAGAGTGGATGTTTTTTCTTCAGCCGATCCAGAGCCTTGAATGACATCATCAATGACATACTTTAAAAGCAGAGGCAATGTTAAGGGAATCGAGAACTTAATCATTCCGATCACCATTGTCAATGCAATCTGTTTTTTATACGGTGTTACAAAAGCCATGTAACGTTTTATGACCCCCATGTAAATCTCCTTCCCAATCTATCAGTGCCTCTTATCCGTACGCAGTCAAAAACCTGTTGGCTTTGAAAAGCCAAACAGGTTTTAGCTGCTGTTACTTATTTTGTATAACGCAAAAAACGTTCATACCACATATCCACAAATTCTGGAGCAAACGGTCCCTTCCGCTGGTGAATCCAATGCAGTAATGTATTTAGATGCTCTCGTAAGATACTATCGATTTCTTTTGGATAATTCATCTGCCTCTTATGATCTGCATATTCATCCTCATCCAAAATATTATACGTCATGTCCGGAAAGACTTTGACATCTAAGTCGTAATCAATATACTTAATCGCCTCTTCATCTGTCGCAAAAGGAGAGCTGATGTTGCAGTAATAATACACCCCATCATCTCGAAGCATCCCAATGACATTAAACCATTGTTTTGCATGAAAATAGCAAATAGCCGGTTCTCTTGTCATCCATGTTCGGCCATCGGATTCAGTCACCATTGTTCGATCGTTTGCACCAATGATACACAATTCCGTTGCTTTCAGAATCGTGGTTTCATTCCAAATCCTGTGGATCAAGCCATTATGTTTATAGCTTTGAATTTGGATGGTTTCTCCTTCCTTGGGATAGCCCATATTTTCTCCCCTACTTTCTATAACAAACAAACCTAACAGTCCAAAGACCTAATTTTCCAACTAAACATGTCTCTATTATATTATACCGTTACATCATTAAAAAATGAAATGAAAAAGCCATTCAACCCAATTGAACGGCACACTCTTTTACATGACGGTTGAGCTCTTCTCCATTTGTTTATACGAATTGATGACTTGTTCAGTCTGTTTTGTAAATAGTGTTTGGACTTTTTGCAGTTCCTCTCGTTTTTGTTTGATTTGATCATGAAGCTTATGCCGCTCTTCCTTTTTTTCACCTTGCAGCAATCGTTTTTCTGTCTCTAAGTACAGATCAAGTTCCCCTTGTACATCGAGCAGCTGATCCATAAGCTGCATTTGTTCTCTGACAAGCTGATCGAAATCAGACATCTAACTCCTCCCTTTCATTCGTATCGACTTTTTGTATCTATACCATTTCTTGAAAGAAGGAAGAAGTCCTTTGACTGTTTATGTAGAGGTTTTACAGGTTTTGTCGGATGGTGGGGAGAGGCAAAAAGAAAAGCACTTCATTCGTAGATGAAGTGCTTCCCTTTGTTTCAGTGATTAGCTGTTTTGTTGTTTGTTTTGCTCAGCTTTTTGGTTGTATTTTTTTACGTGCTGTGCGTCAGTCTCGCTAGCAAATTCAGTGCCATATTGACCGCCTTGTGCAGCAGCTTGGTTTTGTTTTTTCACTTGTTGTGCGTTTGTTTTGTTTTGTTGTTTATCCATCATTATCACCTCCACGCACATTAATTTGTGCAGAAGGTGTATATCTTATTCATGTTTTTTTTAAACAAGCAAAGAACGTCCGCCATCGACGATAATCGTCTGTCCTCTAATCATATCTGCTTTGCCTGATACAAGGAATTCTACACTGTCGACCATGTCTTTAATTTCCACCATACGGCCTGCTGGTGTATTTTTCTTAGCGTCTTCTAATAGCTCTTCACGATTTGGGAAGTGCTTGAGTGCATCTGTATCAATGGCGCCGCCTGATACGGCATTCACAACGATATTTTTTTGTGACAGCTCAACGGAAAGGTAGCGTGTCAAAGCTTCTAGTGCTGCTTTAGATACACCGACCACCGTGTAGTTTTCAAGGTAGCGGATAGAGCCTAGTGAGCTAATGCTGACGATATGTCCGCCGCCGTTTTTCTCCATTAATTTGGCTGCTTCTTGTCCGCAGAATAACAAGGCTTTCGCATTGATATTCATGGTCCAGTCCCAATGATTTTCTTCAAGATCCATGATTGGGCGCTGAACGCCAGATGCCGCATTGTTCACAAATACGTCTAAACGGCCAAACGTTTCGTCAATTTGCTGGAACATGTCTTTGATTTTCTCTGGCTGACCAACGTTGGCTTTGACAACTAATGTTTTAACACCCATCGCTTCAATTTCTTCAGCTGTTTCAAGTGCTGCTTTTTTGCTTCTTGCATAGTTAATGACAATGTCATATCCTTTTTCAGCCAGGCGAAGGGCTACTTCTTTCCCGACACCTCTACTGCTGCCTGTAATTAGTGCACATTTACGCTTGTTCATTATGGTTCATCTCCTGATTTGAATAGTTTTCGTCCATTCGCTTCACACTAATAGGAAAGTTCCTATTAGGAGGTTACATTCATGTATGTCGGACGCGATTTAAGCCAGCTTGGCATGATGTCAAAGGATCAATGGAAAGATACTGAGCTTGCTTTTTTTCATCATGCTTTCCAACAAATTTTACCTTATTTAAACGAAGAAGGGCAATCTAAGTATCGAGAAATCATTTCTGAAATTGAAAACCGCGGGGGTCTGCACCGAAATGAAGCCGATTATACCCATGGTACAACGGTTAAATATGACTAGGTTGTTCAAGAGCCATCTTCCATATTTTTTGATGTGAGACTGGCAAAGCATATGCCTCAAATTCTTCTGTTGTGACTTTTTTCAGCATCGTGTCATCAGATACAGAGGTCACACGTCCAAAGAAAACAGAAATATTCCAGATGAGGTGGGTAAATACATGTTGAATGGTGCCTTCTAAATCACCAAGTTCTGCTTGTACACCCGCTTCCTCTTTTAAGAAATCAATCAGCTGCTCTTTTTCCGTTTTTCTTCCCTTCATTGTTTCCATGTTTGGGAACTCCCATAAATTCGCAAGCAGACCTGTACTTGGACGCTTATGAATATAGAGGTGGCCTGCATCATCAAATAACACCACCGCTGCCATTGATTTCGCAGTCGGCTTTTTCTTTTTACTTTTCACCGGCAGCTCATGCTGAACGCCTTCCTCAAGTGCTGAGCAATGCATGTTTACAGGACAAATGAGGCATGCAGGAGAGGTTGGGGTACAAATAAGCGCACCTAGCTCCATTAGCCCTTGATTGAATTCTGACGGCTTTTCCCGGGAAATGAGCTGATCAACCGCAAATTCGAAAATGTTTCTCGTTTTTGGTTTTGCAATATCATCCCATATGGACAAGATACGGGAAATGACCCTCATCACGTTGCCGTCTACCGCAGGGTATGGCTTGTTATAAGCGATACTCAGCACTGCGCCGCTCGTATACGGACCTACACCTTTCAGCTTTGAAAATTGTTCTTTCGTATCAGGGACAACGCCCTCGTAGGATTCATATACTTCTTTCACAGCAGCCTGTAAATTACGCACTCTTGAGTAGTAGCCCAGACCTTCCCATGCTTTCATGACCTTTTCTTCATCAGCTAAAGCAAGATCTTTCACCGTCGGGAATTGCTCCATAAACCGGTTGAAGTACGGAATGACCGTATCCACTCTCGTTTGCTGGAGCATCACTTCTGATACCCAGACGCGGTATGGATCTTGATTTTCACGCCATGGAAGTGTTCGTTGTTCTTTTTCATACCAATCGATTAAATCATGCTGAAAACCCGCAATATCTTTGCGGTCCAGCTTTTCTTGAATGTCTTTCATCTCTATACTCCTTCTTATCGAACCGAGAGCTAACGTTCTGAAAAGAACCTTATTTGTTGTATACTGTTTGTAGATACGTTAACATGTTACATTAAATCGGGATAAAGCAAAAGTGATTTTGCACATAGTCTTGATGAGAAACGTATACTTTGTATGATTGTTCCTAAGCATGACAACTAGGAGGTAATCAATTGGACACTGGTACTCATGTAGTAATGGGCATTTCTCTTGGGGGACTTGCGCTTTTAGATCCAGCCGTCAGCGCAGATCCACACATGGCACACGCCGTGATGATCGCGACCATCGCCGGCTCCCAAGCACCAGACATTGATACTGTGCTAAAACTAAAAAATAATGCAGTTTATATAAGAAATCACCGGGGATTTACTCATTCCATTCCGGCTGTACTGTTTTGGTCATTGCTAATTCCTGCTGTGATTTTCCCATTTGTGCCGGGGGCGAATTTACTTCACCTTTGGTTATGGACACTATTAGCCGTCGTGCTTCATGTGTTTGTCGATATATTCAATGCATACGGCACACAGGCCATTCGTCCATTTTCAAAGAAATGGGTAGCGCTTGGGATCATTAACACGTTTGATCCGTTTATCTTTTTTACCCATCTTGTCGCCATTGTCGTTTGGGCGATTGGCGGGCATCCCGGCTATACGTTTATTACGCTGTATGCCGTGATTTTCTGTTATTATATCGTCAGGGTCATCATGCAGCTTCAGATTAAACGTCAGCTGCGTGCACGATTCGATGAAATTGAAGACATTATTATTTCGCCTACAATGAAGTTCAGACAATGGCGCATTGCCGTGAAATGTAAATCCTCTTTCCATGTTGGACGCAGTATGAATGGTGAGATCATCATTTTAGACACCTTTAACCGTGTGCCGGTCCCTGATACAGAGATTATGAAAATTGCCAAGCAAGACGAAAACATTTCAGCCTTTCTCTCCTTCTCCCCTGTCTACCGGTGGGAAGTGGATAAATACAAGGATCATTATGAGGTACGGTTCATTGATTTGCGCTACCGCAGCAAAGGTCATTATCCTTTTGTCGCGATCTGCCATATCGACATGGACCACCAAATCAAAAACTCCTATACCGGCTGGATTTTCAGTGAAGAAAAACTGCAAAAAAAATTAAGACTCGGCTCTGTGTGAGCGAGTCTTTTTTTGTGCTTACAACTTCGTCATATATTCCACAATAAACTCCCAAAAGCCAGGTCCCTCTTGGTAAATCAGCCAGTCTACTTTTTCGATGAGTTTGATGTAGAGTTCTTGTTCGAGGTCTTCTCTTTCTTGATATGCCGTGTTTTGTAGTTTCTTTTTGATCATGGGTGTGAAGGTTTCAATGAGTTCTTCCATTTCTCCATTGGTCATTTTTTCTTCGTTCACGGACATCTCCCCCTGTTTCTTCTTTTAGTTTGTTGAGCGCTTTTTTGTGGATGTTTGAGATGTTTTGTCTCGTTTCGCCTAGCCGGTCGGCTATTTCTTTCATTGTTTGACCTTCAACATAAATATGGGTTAAGACCATTTTTTGTTTGTCTGTGAGCTGCTGGTAGGCCTTGTACAATCTTTGATCTTGCAGGTGCTCTCCTAAGTCTTGCTGGTTGAAGAGCACGGCTTCATACGTATCGGTTTGAACAGGGTCTTTCACTTCTTGCGTATCAGGATGATCAAGTATGAGCGGAAAACGCTGCTGCTTTTTTTTCACTCGTTTGTCAAAGTCGACTGAAAAGATGCGGATCATTGTGGAAATATACTTGATGATGCGGATTTTTTGATAAAACTGCTTGAACTCGGAATCTAGTTTTTTCGCATTTTCTTCGTTTGGCTCTTCCATGACTTGCCGGAGCAGCTGCTGGTTTTTAGGATTGCTTAAAAACTGCTGAATGAGCGGGTGATCAATGATTTCTTTCCATTTTGCTTTCAATAACAGCCGATAATCCATGTGCATCCTCCCCTTTGTTCTCTCTACTTGCATTAAGTGGACAAAAGTTAAAAAAAGTAAACTTTGTGAAACGGGTCTAATGGTTCATTTTCTCCCCCTTTAATTTCCTATTTCTTCTTTCATACCACTTATAGAGAAGACGAGCATCCGCTGGGAGGTGAGACAAATGGAGACCTTTTTTTCGGAGGAATGGTTGAAGCAGCTCGGTCAGGCTGGCTTTCCTGCCATTTTGACGGTTTATTTGCTGACACGTTTTGAACGAAAGTTTGATGAATTAAGTAAACTCATCCAACGATTGGTCGCTGTTCAAAAAAATGATGAATCAGATTGACATCTTCTTGATTCGTTTCACCTTATGAAAGCGAGGGCGAAATGAAAGGCCTTTTGTCACCTCACACAATACGATGTTGAAAGGGGATTTTAACATGAGTGAAAAGCAAAATGGGGTACCACAGCCGATTCGAGGAGAAAAAGGAGCAACGGTCAAAATTCCACGTAATCTCGAGCGAGACAGACAAAACCCAGATATGCTCACGCCACCAGAAACCGATCATGGAACGGTTCCCAACATGAAATATTCTTTTTCTGATACGCACAACCGTTTAGAAAAAGGTGGTTATGCAAGAGAAGTCACGGTGCGTGAACTGCCAATTTCTAAAAGTCTTGCCTCTGTGAACATGCGGCTAAAGCCTGGTGCGATTCGCGAGCTGCACTGGCATAAGGAAGCGGAATGGGCGTACATGATTTATGGGGAAGCACGAATTACATCGGTTGATGCAGAGGGGCGCAATTTTACAGAGGATGTGACAGAGGGTGATTTGTGGTACTTCCCTTCTGGCTTGCCGCACTCTATCCAAGCACTTGAACCGGGAGCTGAATTCTTGCTTGTGTTTGATGATGGATCTTTCTCTGAAAATAGTACGTTCCAAGTGACTGATTGGCTTGCCCATACCCCAGAGGAAGTCGTTCTCCAAAACTTTGGAATGACAAAGGAGCAATTTAAGAAGCTACCAGAGAAAGAGAAGTATATTTTCCAAAAAGGAATTCCTGGTTCCCTTGAATGTGACAAGGTGCAAACAGAGCAAGGGGAAGTCCCAAATTCTTTTAAATATGAATTGTTAAAGCAAGAGCCGATAACGTCAAGCGGTGGACAAGTGTGGATTGCGGACTCTACCAATTTCAAAGCGTCTAAAACGATTGCATCCGCTCTTGTGAAAGTTGATCCAGGTGCCATTCGTGAGCTGCACTGGCATCCAAATACGGATGAATGGCAATATTTCATTTCTGGAAAGGCACGAATGACGGTCTTTGCTTCTGATGGACATGCGAGAACCTTCAACTATCAGGCGGGAGACGTTGGCTATGTGCCATTTGCGATGGGGCATTATGTAGAAAATACAGGTGACGAACCGCTTTATTTCTTAGAAATCTTCAAGAGTGATCATTATGCAGATATCTCACTCAATCAGTGGCTTGCGGTCACACCGAAACAGCTTGTTTTGGATCATTTAGATCAAGGTGAAGAATTCTTGAAATTGCTTGATACTGAAAAACATCCTGTCATCGCTGCACCTAAAAAAGAGGATTAATTCTACCTTCCTGCAAAAAGGCTGTCCTTTTTGCAGGTATCTTCATGTAAAGGAGTGTTGTTTACCCATGCAGCAATCTGTTCACGCTTTATGGCAAGGGCTGAAATGGCTGATGGCGATATCAGTTATCTGTTACATATTTTTGTTGTTTTGTGTGCTGTTCTTTCATTTGACCGGTGCTTTTTACCAATCGGTTTTATCGCTGCTACTGTTTATGGGCATCTACGTCGTACTCGGGATCTCTTTTGAACATCTGGAACACGTGCTCATGCGGTTTCTTCGTAAGTGTCGGTCCAAAAAACGATCCATCGTTTTCTATACCGTTTTATTTCACCTTTTGTTTATTTGGGGTGCTGTCTACTTATCAGATGAATTGGTTGACGGCATTTTGCTGACTACTTCTGAAGAAATTCTCTTTGCGCTAAGTCTTTGGCTATTTCATTTTTTGTTTGATTATGCGTCGTTTTCGTTTGATAAGGAAGCTTCGTGAGGCGCTATCGTCTTTCTGTAGAGAGCGCTTGTTTGACCTGCTCCATATGATGGAGATCATGTTTAATCAAACCTTGAAAATAACTTGATAACGTCAGCTCGGTTTGACCGATCAGAAAGGGTGTAGCCCAGCGAGATGCTTCGATTTTCTTCATTTCTTGAAGCAATTTTGTTCTAACAGCAATAAATCGCCCGATCGTCTCGCTTCTCTCTTCCTTTCTTGCTCTTTCGGCTGACTGCTGATTCATTTCATGCACATCAGGTGCCTGAGGTAACGCTTTATTGTTCCAAAATTCCTTTAGGCGATCGTGTAAAATAAATTCATCCCATGGAACGAAATGTGCGATGATCTCAGCAATGCTCCACTTTCCATCAGCGATGGCGCTACGCCATTCTTCTTCTGTTACTTCCGTTAGTGACTGTACCCATTCAAGGGTGTGTTCATAGTGTTTTATCACGGTGTCTTTGTTCATGTTTTGTTATCCCCTTCATGTTTTTAAAAGAAGTTGATCAGAAATTGGTTAGTTTCATTCTTGCTAAATCATTTATAACATATTATCATATACTTTAATTACCAAATGAAAAGGGGGAATTGTGATACGCTGTCCTATATGAAAAAGCTTATTTTTTTGCGCCAAAATAAACCGACCGGTCTGTTTATAAAAAGGGAGGAAAAATGATGAAATCTCAAAATGTGATCATTATCGGCAGTGGTGTAGCAGGATTGGCTACTGCTTTATTTTTAAAAAAGGCTGGAATGGAAAGTACGATTTATGAAAGCAGGTCAGATGAAGAATTAGAAACAGGAGCAGGTTTTTTACTATCTCCGAATGGGGTAAAGATTTTGGATGGAATCGGGTGTAAAAATGAAGTGATAGCAAATGCAACAGTGATAAAGAAGATCCAGCAAATAAACAGTGAAAATGAAATAGAAGCGATCTTTCACAATTATAGTGAAAAATATTATGATGCCCCTTTACTGAACGTCATGAGAGACCAAATCATCAAATCACTTTTAAAAGAAGTTCACCGCCAAGGAATAGAAGTGAAATACAACAAAAAGTTAACCTCGATCAAACAGCAGCCTCATTCCGTTCAGGCTCTTTTTGAAGATGAAACTGTGATAACAGGTGATATCGTAATAGGAGCAGATGGAACTTTTTCTAAAACAAGAGAGGCTATTGCGTTTAATGCTAAATTAGACTATAGCGGTTTTTGGGGACTACAAGGAGTATCGTTTGTGAAGGATTTTGTATTGGATGAGGCAACAAGTTATTTTTACAATGACGGAAACTTTCAATTCATTTTTGGGAAAGCGCATCCAACAAATAAAATGAATATTTTATGGCAAGCTTTCTCTCAGTGTCCTGAGAAGTTACCTACAAAACATTTTGAGAAAGCCAATCAAGAAACCATCCGACAGTTATTATATAAACAAATGGAACATTGGAACATTCCTAAACACCTTTCTGACATCATCGATCATACAAACATGTTCTTTCCAAGAAGTATCTATGAAATAAAGGATTTTCCTGTGTGGTCAAAAGGACGTGTTGTTCTTGTAGGTGATGCGGTACATACGGCGAACCCTTTTGTTGGTCAAGGAGCATCGTATAGTCTAGAAGATGCCATGCTCATAGCAAAGATGCTAAGGGATCATGATTATCGAGATGCGTTCTATTATTATGAAAAGGATCGAAGAAAGAGGACAGAAGAATTGAATGCGCTATTTCAGCACATGAGTATTCAAAACGATATTGATAAAAAAATGAACGAATACACGATTGAATGGGATGAAGAAACTTACGTATGAGATGAAAGATAAAAAAACACCACTTATGATGAAAAGTGGTGTTTCTTGTTTTTTCTCCGTGCATATAAAATCGCAACGATCAAACTGACGAGTGAAATCAATGCGAGAATTCTGATATAAGGCGGATAGTAGGTTAGCACGATCTCGTTTTTGCCTTTTTCTATTGGAAAACCGATAAACGCATAATTGGCTTGTTCAATATCGGTTTGATGGCCGTTCACCGTGAGCTCCCAGCCTTTTTCATATGGAACAGGCAGAATCATATAATCATCGCCGCGCTTGTTCTCATAAGAAATCGTAAAGCGGTTATTTTTAAGTTTCACCTGCTGGCTGCCATCATCCTGTTTTTCTTTTTCATATGCCCGCGCAAGGGTGCGGTAAGGCTCATGATACAGCTTTAATTGACTCAGCTCATACGTCCCTTTTGGCACTCGTATGGAAAGGATTTTTTCCGCAGGGACTCGGATCGTCACGTCATTAACGCCTGTTTTGTAGATAGACGTATTGCTTTTGCGTGATGTGACGTAGTCATCCACAGATAACTGAAACCCTTCGTTACGGTCGGTCCGCTTCACATAAAAGCTCACATACACATCCCCCACGCGAGCGATATCATCTGGAAGGGTGATATTCAGCCCGCCCGTTTTTCCGTATACATCAAGCACGCCATTTTCGTATACCGCTTGTTCAGTATGAATGTTTGTATCCTTTATTCGATCAGCCGATTGGTCGATTTCAGCATTTCCTTTTTTGTTTAAGATCACACCTTGCAACATCGCATGTTCTTTATCAAGTGCTGACGCATGCTCTAGTGACTTTTCTGAATAGACGGTACTCGTTGTTCTTGCAAATGGGAGCGGACGTGTATTTTCATACACTTCATAATGTTCGCTTTCCAATATTGGCTTAAAATAAACCGGCGGTGAGAAAGACATCGATTTGTCTCTCATATAATACTTCCCGTAGGTCAGACTGTATAAATTCGCCCTGTCCCCCATTGTTGCATACCGGCTGACACTTTCCCGTCCCATATCAATTTGCAGGTCATTCCAGTAGAAATGGAGCAGATGCTGATTCAATATACTTGAATACGCACTCATGCCTTGAAAGCCTTCAAATAACGGGGTGTTGTTGCGCACGCCGTTCATCCAATCAATCCGGGCAAGCGGATCTTCTTTTGAGCGGCTTTGAATCTGCTGAATGAGCTTCATTTGCTCATGTCCAGCATACGCCTCACTATTCAGATACGTATCTGATACGCTCTTAATATTGCTTCTTTCAAATAAGTAGCCCTGCTGATACACGCCTGCTGTCAGTAAGCTCACAACGATGAGCACAGCTGAAAAGAGACGAAGGTGCAGACGTTTCCCCGCATGTATCGAGAGGAAGAACAAGCTGATCACAAGTAGTCCTATTCCGGTAAATACAACAACATCCATATTTCCCTTTGCTCGTTCTGAAAGGGCGACTGCGAGAAGGAATACAATCCAAGCGCCTAAAACCGCACGTTTTTTCCACTTCCACTCCATTTGCGAGAAATGCTTGATGGTGATGGCTACGACTGCTCCGACTGTAAAAGCAAGAATGTATTCAAATCTGTACTGCGGTGCAGAAAAACCATTAAACACGCTCGCCATCTTTGGACTGTAGTGAAAAATGATCAGCAGAACACTGATCGATGTGAACATGAAAAACCATCTGTTCCGGTATAGCGGAACGAGAAACAGACAAATCAGAAAGATGACCGGCAATAAATACACCCTGCTTGTAAACAGCAGATGATCATGCAGCTCGAACCAAGGAATTGCCTGTTCATACGGCGGTCTTACATTATTGAGAAAGCCGTAAACAGACGGGATAAAAAAGGCAGCACTGATCCCAAACGATAACAACGTAGAGATCGCAAGGGTCCAGAACACCTTCCAGCCTCGCTCCTCGCTTTGAAGCTTAATCATATATCTGAAGACGAGATAAATGGCTAAAAAGATAAAGTGAATGTAAGCAAAGTAAAAGTTATTGATCAGCATGAGACTGCAAGCCGCAATAAACCATGCTGGCTTGCCTGTTTTGAAAATACGTTCAACCCCAAGCACAAGCAGCGGAAGCCACATCATGCTGTCGGTGAAAAACTCCCAAAACGTTTGATGCCGAAAGTACACAATAGACAGTCCGTAAATACCGGCACCTGTCAGCGCCCCCAGCCTATGCTGCACAATCGAAAGGAGCACACGATATGCGATGAACAGAATGACTGTCAGCTTGATCACACTCAGCCAGATAACTGCATTTGCCCAAAAGTGAATGTCTGTTGACTGTATAAGGTGAAGCGCATTTAATAGCCAGACAACAGCGACTGTGACCATAAAGACCATCGACGTTGTAAAATAATAACCTAATTGCGTATATGTACCGCCGCCTAGGCCAAATTGATAGGAATAAAAGAAGTTTCCTTTGATGTATTCGTCATACAGCAGCTTTTTAAACGGGAGCATTTGCGAAATGCCATCCCCATCTCCCGTCATATATCGGCCTTGCGTATATTCATATAAGAAAAAGGAGTGGCCTAATAAAGCAAGAATGAGGCACATTCCAATGAGTATCCATCTACGTTTCATCATCTAAATCCTTTCTCCAAAAGATCCACTGTTCATTGAAACAAAACAACCCAGCAAGCGATTCGTGCTTGCCGGTTATTTGACTCCACGTTATTTAAATAACTGCGTTAACACTCGGTCTTGTTCTTTTGAGCTTGTCTCTTGTTCCATGACATTTGATTCTTGAATTAAGTAATGCGGCCTCTTTTTCGTTTCATAGTAAATCCGGCCAATGTATTCTCCGATCACACCTAGACTCAAGAGCTGGACACCACCGAGGAAAAGCACAGCTGAGATTAAAGTGAAATAACCCGGTACCATGATGCCCGTTCTGACGATTTGAATAAAGGTCGCCACGATGTAAATCAAAGAGAGAAATAAGATCAAAATACCCGTATAAAAACAAATACGCAGCGGGCGGTTGTTAAAGGAAATGACACCATCAATCCCGTAGTTAAATAATTTCTTCAGTGACCATTTTGTATCACCGTGCTGTCTTTCCACATTTTCATAATAGATGACCTTTTCTTCAAAGCCAATCCAGCAAAAAAGGCCTTTTGAAAAACGATTTCCCTCTTTTAGCTGAAGCAATGCGTCGATCGCTTGACGGGAAATTAAGCGGAAATCTCCTACCCCATCACGCAAGTCCACTTCGACCACCTTGTTCATCACTTTATAATACATCGATGATAGGTAAGAACGAAGCTTGCTGTCCCCTTTACGGTTTCGTTTGGCAATGACTTGATGATAACCTTCTTCGTAGCCTCTAACAAAATCCTGAATCAAATACGTTGGGTGCTGTAAGTCGGCGTCCATAATGATCGCAGCTTCCCCTTTTGCATGCTCAAGACCTGCTAAAATTGCAGCTTCTTTCCCAAAGTTACGAGAAAAGGAAATGTATTTGACTTTTGCACTTTTGTGAGAGAGCTCTCTCATGTATTGAAGCGTATTGTCTTTGCTTCCATCATTCACAAAGATGATTTCAAAGTCATAATGAAAATCGCGAAACTCTTCCTCGAGTGCCTCAAAGATTCGTCTGATGTTTTCACCTTCATTGTAAGAAGGAATTATAACAGAGAGCAGTTCCCGTTCCATATCGCACCTTCTCTTCACTTTTTTCACATAGTCTGTTATGTTCATTATTCCTTTTTTGTCAGAAAACGAAACCCTTTTTTATTATCCATAAATTTCATGTATCCTTAATCGTTACATTATATCAGAGTTTTATTTCCAGTGATTTTCACCAACATGAATTTAATGTAATTTTAAGTTTATCCATTGTAAAAAGCCTGTAATTTTGATCACAGACTGGGTATTGTTTCATAAAATTGTTTAGTTATTTATATATTTTCCTGTTTATTGAAAAAGATGAGTAGAAGTGAAAAGGGCAACCCTTTTAATGCAGTAGCCCTTTGTTGTTTTGTTGCAAATGCTCATTTGCCTTCGATTGTTTATTTTGAAATAAATGCAGCTGAGCACCATAGCTTTCGATCCATTCTTGGACAATCCGTTCAGTCGTTTCCTGTCCTTTATATTTGCGGCCAGCCTTTGCATAGGTTGTTTCAAAATCACTCCAAAGGAGCTCTACCCATGTACGTGCTTCTTCATATGTGAGCATATTGTTTTTTTCCATTAGTTGTTCGGTTAATCGCTCAAAATATTGTTCCATACTGGTTCCTCCTTCATCTAGCAGAAAGTGCCTTTTTAAAAAAATCTCTTTTTTCATATACTACCCTTACGTCTTCAAAAGACGCAAATGATTTGTATTGTTTGGAGGGAATCAGTATGCGTAATAAAGCAAAGGGCTTTCCAAATCAAGTGAATCACAAGTTTGAAGGCGAACCAGGGGCCACAGATGCTTATGCGTCTAAAAGGCCGAACGGTGAGACGAATACACGTCCACAGGAACGTATGAGGGCATCAGGGAAACGCTAATTTTTCCAAAGGGAGTGCTTGAGATATGAGTTCAAATGGGAAATCGTATATGGAAGACTTTGTTCAATTAAGAACAACCGCTTACCCTCAACCATGGGCGAATGCTAAACATTCTGCCTCTCAGGTCAACGGAGAAACGCAGCAAACGCAGCACGACATCGTACTTCAGAACAACGTCCGTAAACAACGTTCGAAGTAAAGAAAAGGACTGATCTCTAACGATCAGTCCTTCAGATTGTTGACAAAGGGCTAAAATGAACTCGATTTTAGCCCTTTGTCTTCTTTTCAGCGTGATAGAAAACCTTTGCAGCCCTAGGAAGGACGAGTACTGGCGCGGAGCGAATTTCACATTCGTGAGCACCAGCACGCAGGACTGACAAAGAATGCGAGGGTTTGTCTACACGCTGAAGGACTGATCTCTAGGGATCAGTCCTTTTGCGTAAGCATTGAAATCGGCAGGGCATCTTCTTTATTTGGCGCTGATACTCTGTAGCCCCAAGCAAAAACACCATTTAAATACTCCACATAAAACAGCTCGTCTGTATCTTTGATGTGATAAGTCGTTTTGGTCTGAATAGCAGCTGGATCTAATAAATAGGCTTTCGCCATGTCAATTTTCCGCTCCAACACGGCATATTCATTCACAATGCCTAGCTGCTCAGCTTTTCTTGCTTTTTCAGAAAGAGCGGCAATCTCCTGCTTTAATTCGTATTCTGTCATTTCACTATAGCGTTTTTCCATCTGTCATTCCCCTTTGTCTAAAACGTGATCAATTGTATCAAGATCAA
This sequence comes from Bacillus sp. GbtcB10, assembly GCF_019091365.1. Taxonomy (NCBI): domain Bacteria; kingdom Bacillati; phylum Bacillota; class Bacilli; order Caryophanales; family Bacillaceae; genus Bacillus; species Bacillus sp. GbtcB10. The sequence continues at coordinate 285,480 of NZ_JAGXJP010000004.1, read as the reverse complement.
ATCCTTTTCGGTAAAGGAATTGCTTCACTTTCATTTTTTTCTCAAATGATCCGTCATAACCTACCTTGCGTTTTGCCTTCTCAAGCATATAGTGAAGGGCTTCTTCTTCCTTTTCCTCTTCTTGTCCATCATAGGCTTCTTGAAGGGCTTTATCAATGATATCAAATGAAAATCCTTTTCGCTGAAGCTGCAATTTGATACGCTGTTCAATTTCTTTTGCGGACCGGTTTTTCTCTTTCTTAACCAGCTTTAGCACTTGTTTCACTGCTTCCTCTAGCTGCAAATCATTCGGATATTGCGATAGTGCTTGTTCGATGGTGTCATCGTCTATGCCTTTCAGCTTTAATTCTTTTTTTAGCACTGACGGGCCTTTGCTATTCGTTTTTCGGTGGGTGCTTACATACGCTTCTGCAAATTCAAGATCATTTACATACTTATAATGTTTTAATTTGTGTATAATTTCACTAATAGCAGGTGCTGGTATGTCTTTTTTCGTCAAATAATCGGTGACTTCTTTCACTGATCTCATCCGATACGATAAATAATCGACGGCCTGCTGAAATCCTTTTTTTACTGCATCACCGAATTGAATCTCTATGATATCGGCTTCGTCCAGCTCTTTTCCCTTTTTCAAATCATGCTGGACGAGCACATCTAGATCAACGCTAAAAGCGTACTTTTCATCAAGAAAGATGTTCACGCGTTCTGTATTGTTTTTCTGAGCAGAGATTTTCGTAATATAGGGCATCCTGTGATCACTCCTTTTTTCAAACAGTCAGGATGTTTCTTCTGATTCAAAATCGTGAAAGATATAGGTATGTATATGAGAGGAGAAGATGTCAATTGAATATCGCCATTACCGGAGGAACCGGGTTTATCGGCCAGCATGTCACAAAGGTGCTCGCAGCTGAAGGACATCATCTATATATTTTAACAAGAAATCCAAAGGAATCCGAACAAAATCATTTACACTATGTGCAGTGGCTGACAGAAGGTGCTAAGCCTGAACATGAATTGCCTGCGATTGATGTATGGATTAACCTTGCTGGAAAATCCATTTTCACACGCTGGACGGACAAAGCAAAAAAAGGCATTCTCTCCAGTCGTCTTCAATCAACGCAAGAAGTAAGACGCATCATAGAAGCGCAGGAATCGAAACCATCTGTGCTCATTCAAGCAAGTGCTGTCGGTATCTATGGCACTTCCAAGACAGAGGATTTTACGGAGGAGGCCCCACCAGCCGATACAGACTTTTTAAGTCATACGTCAAAGCTTTGGGAAGCTGAAGGGCAAAAAATTGAGGCGCTTGGTATTCGCACGGTTTATACACGCTTTGGGGTGGTATTAGGAGAAAAAGGCACACTTCCTCTTATGACCTTGCCATACAAGCTGTTTGCCGGTGGAACAATTGGCTCTGGCTCGCAATGGGTATCTTGGGTTCACGTGGAGGATGTAGCACATCTCATTGCGTATGCCATTCTACATGATCACATATCAGGTCCACTCAATGTCACGTCTCCAAATCCTGCTCAGATGAAGCAGCTGGGGCAAACCATTGCATCTGTCCTTCATCGCCCTCACTGGCTGAAGGTGCCGTCCTTTGTCATCAAAACCGCACTTGGCGACATGTCATTGCTTGTATTAGAAGGCCAGCGCGCCCTGCCGAAAAAGGCACTGCTGTCTTCTTATGAATTTTTACACCCTGAGCTAAAAGAAGCGATTTTGCATTCAGAGGAATAAATGTTGTCAAAAACACCCATCCTATTAAAAATGAGATGAGGGGGCGATTTTGATGAAGAAAAAAGAACACCAGCCGACTTCAAAACTGAAGAAAACCCAGGAAGTTCTGTATCAGCAGGAATTCAAAAAAGCGGAAAGAGCAGCAGAAAAAAGAAACAAATAAAGCGGATATTCCTCTTTTACAAGCACATAACTAAAGTGATCTTGTAAAGGAGGGAAAAGCTTTGAAAAAAGACCAACTCAAAAAATCCAACCAGCAGCTTGCGGCACAAGAGACGGATGGCGAATATGTTGAATTTTCCAAAGAACTTGCAGATCCGAATGACGTAAAAGCGATGGCACGTATGAAAGCAGCCGATCAGCGTGCCAAAAAACAATAAGTAAAAAAAACAGACCTTATCAAAAGGTCTGTTTTTATTTGATTTCAGTTAGCAGGCTTGATGCCTTCTGACGTGACTTTTCCTCAGGCACCTCTTCTGGATAACCGATGTGAAGAATCGCGGCAAAGCGTTCGTTTTCCTTTAATCCCATATCCTGTTGAAACCCTTTGTCGTATAAGATACGGCCGCTCTTCCATACCATACCGATTCCTTGATCCCAAGCCAGCAGCTGGAAGTTTTGAATGAGCGCACTCACAGCGGCAAAATCATCATTTCTCACAACTGGATTTTCGTCTTCTTTTAGAACAACAAGTAAAAGTGCTGGTACTTTAGAAAAATAATCTCTGTACTGATTAATCTTTTCTTCTTTTGCGTCTGGATTGTTGCGTTTAAAGAAAGCAATAAACCGCTCAACAAATACCTCTTTCGCTTCATCCGTCACTGCATATAAAAAACGCCAAGGTTCCGTGATTTTATGATTGGGTGCATAGACTGCGTCCTCTAATAATGGCTGAAGCTGTTCAATGCTCACCGGCGTTTCTTTGAATTTTCGAATCGATCGTCTATATCTGACAGCGTCTCGAACCGTTAACGCTTCTGTTTGTTGTTTTGTTTCTGGCATATATGTCATCCTTTCAATCAACCTTAATTGAAATTGATTCTCATTCACATTATAAACATGATCATGTGCTGTTTGCAAATAAGACCTCACCTCTCTGCTAAAAAGTTGTTTGCCTTTTTCAAGTAATGTTACAATCATATTACGTTTTAAACAAATTTTGAGAAAAAAGCCAAGATGATGAAATGATTTCAGGTATTTCCACTTTGTCTCATGCGGCTATTTTTTCAAAAAGCTTTCAACCCATGATTGGAAGGGAGGCTTCTGGATGGAATGAAAATCAATATTGGGCAAATCATCAAACTCTATCGTTATAAACAAAATATGACCCAATCGGAGTTGGCAGAAGGAATTTGTTCTGTCTCTCATTTAAGTAAAATTGAAAATGGCTCAAAAGAGGCCAATCAAGATACGATCAATCTTTTGCTTGAACGGCTTGGAATTAGTCAAGAAACGCTGTCGCAAAAGGCGCGTCATCTGTTGTCATTACTCGATGAGTTTCAGATGAACATGTATTTCTATGCGCTCGATCAAGCAGAGCAAAATGCAGAAATGATCATTCATCACGAGGAACAGTTCTTTTCGCTAGATTTAGGGATTCAGTATCATTTGTCCTTATTTCAATTTTATTTATTAACAGAAAAACAGCAGCTTGCCTTAAAAACGCACCGCGTGCTTAAGAAGTTTGAAAAAACCTTTATTGACACAGAAAAAGAAACGTTTGAATATCTAGATGGCATCCACCAGATTAAAATCGGTCAGCTCGAAGAAGGATTGAAAAGACTTGAAAGCTGCTTTTCTTACGCTTCTGTTGAACAGAGCGACCTGTATTATCACTATGCAAAAGCACTTGGAGCCATGGGGCATCTCGGTGATGCGCTTGAGGCCACACATCAAGCAATGGATTTGTATAGACAAAAAAATAATTTCAAGCGGGTCATTCATTGTACACTCATTCATGGGGTCATCTCACTGGAATTAAAGGCCTTTCAAACAGCTAAAAGATATTTAAAAGAAGTGATTTTACACACATCGCTTCACCCTGATGCTTATATTAAGATGACAGCTTATTTTTATTACGGGGTTCTCTTAAAACGCCAAGGCGATTTCTCATCCGCTGTGCCTTATTTACTAGATTCACTCAATTATTTTAATCAAGAACAGATAGAAGATCGTTACTGTGAAACGCTTTATGAAATCGCGACATTGTATGCGGAATATGATCGCAAAAAGGCGCTTCCATACATACACGAGCTGCTCAAACAGCCTCGTATTCAACCAAACTGTTTATATATGATTAAAATCTATAAATTGATGATTGAAGAGAATCCTCATGATTTGAAAACTTATTTAGTAGAAGCAGCGATTCCTTACTTTGAACACAATCAGCTCCACAATGAGTACTTGTTTGCTCTTAGAACCTTGCTTTCCTATGCGGCTTCTGAGCTTGATAAGCGTGCATATATGTCTTACACAACGAAGCTGCTTGATCACTTAGCATCATATATCCCGTATTATAAAAAAGCATGACCTTCTGCCGATCGAAGGTCATGCTTTTTCTATGATTAGATGGTCTTTTGTTGATCTGTATCGGGACGGGTGACTTGTTCGACAGAATGAATGTACCGTTTTCTCGCAAAATAATCGTAAGCATGCTGCCCAAAGCCAAGCCAAATGCTGAGTACAATGAATGGGACCGTTCCCCATAATGCAGGGATATGACAAGCCATTCTCAGCCACGTATAAATCCCTGAGTTTTTTTGATTTTTCGCTAAGTAAATAGACACGATTCGTTTCTCTGCCTTCTCTTCACTAATTTTATTCAGTCTCAGCAGCTGTGAGTTTCTAAATGATTCAAAGTGAATTCGGTTTTTCCAATCGAGTGATTTCAACAGGTCAATTGCTTTTGCACATGAAGGACTTTGTCCGTCATAAAACACAAGCAGTCTGAGTGATTTGATGGAACGCTGTTCTCTTTTCTTTGATTCAGCGAGCTTCTTTTTTTCTTGATCGAGATAGATGATTTTTTTCATAAATTGATCGCCAGCCCTTTTCCTTCATTTATTTTTTTTAGTTCGTTCAAAGGAGATTACAACTAGATTACTATAGTTGCTGGGCCTCTTGTATTGGGAAAAAGCCATCCGACGTGCGTTATATGAGCCTTTAGATAAGGGCAAAATAGCTGATTTCATGGCATATATGAGGTTTTTCAACTAAAAGTGGTTGGGAAAATCGTGATGCTTTGCGGTTTTCTGCGGTATTTGATAGAATTCTGCGGTTTTTCTACATCTTTATGCGGTGTTTTGTAGGTGAAACGCAAAAACAAGATAAAAAAAGACTACTTCCCATTGCGGCGAAGTAGTCTTTTGGTTTATATTTTTGCCAAAACTTCTACTATTTCTTTCTCAATATCTTTCCATAAGTAACGATCTGTCGTATAGTGATGTGCGGCTTCTTTCGCAAACACTTTAAATGCCTCCTCAAAATCAGGTGCATCTTTATCCGGCTTTTTCTCGTCGACAAAGCACTGAGCTTCTGCTGAGCGAGGTCCCCATTTCCCCACTTCTTTCCCGTCCTGATCAATAATGACGATAATCGGAATCGATCTTGCGGTCCCGTTCGTTAAATACTGATCCATCAGGTCTAGGTGCTCGTCCCGAATGAAATAGCGCGCATCAATCAGTGCTTCATTTGCAATACGCATGAAAATAGGTACATTGACCATCGCATCACCGCACCAATCTGCCGTGATCACAAGCGCTCTGAGCTTTTTCTTTTGAAGTTTTTGAAGCAGCTCTTTTTCCTTTTGATGAATTGCGTACTGGTTGTACACCGTGAGTAAGTTTTCACGGTTTTTCTCCATGTTGTGTACATATGTACGTTCAGCTAATCCCTTTGTAAACCATTCATTTAGTGTCATGTGAACATCCCCCTTACCCTTCAACTTTACCACTTTTGCTATTCTTTTGTCTAAAAAAACCTTCACCTAGTGAAAGGTAAAGGTTCTTTGGACTTATGGACGCCGTTTTCGATTTGGGTCCATTCCTATCAGCTTAGTGACGAGCACCATTGTGACAGGCAGTGATGTATTCTTTTTATACGCTAAATATTTTCCGCGCCATTCTGGTTTATATTTCTGTTTAAACGACCGTAAGCCGCTGAAACTATACATATATCTGACGTTATTGAAGATGACACTCGCCAAACGTTCTGTCAGAAAGGACTGGTGGAACGTGCCTACATTCGATAATGGCGCCATTCCCATGTTAAAGGATGTGTAGCCTTTTTCTTTCGCCCATTGAAAAAGGTGGATAAAGAGTGCATCCATCATCCCGTTCGGTGCATCATGCATATGACGCATGAGGTCGATGGATATCTCTCCTTTTTGATACATCGGCATTAAGGACACAAAAGATATGATCTGTCCTTGTTCATCCTTTAAAATCGCAATCGGTGCTTTTTGAATGTAGTCTTCATGGAAATAGCCTAATGAAAATCCTTTTTCTTTTTTCTTGCCCAGCCAGCTGTCAGAGATTTGTTTTAAGGTTGAGATCAATTCCTCTGAAAAGGGCGGCTCCAGCATTTCAAACGTATAGCCTTCTCGTTCAAATTTATTTGCGACAGCCCGTAAGTTTGATTTTTTCTTTCCTGACAAAGAGAACGTTTCTAAATCGACCATGGCTTCTTCCCCAAGCTTAAAGAAGTGAAAACCTAGGTCATGATAAAGCGCCATTCCTTCACGTTCTACTTGATAAAAAGCGACACGATAGCCTGCTTTTTCTGTCTGCTCCAAAAATTCTTCCAGTACAAGCGGATAAGAGGCTCTACGCCCAGAAGGATCTCCAAGCACAATAACGCAGCGGCCAATCCGGCCAAACTGAAGCATCGCCTCTCCATCACTTGAGAAAAACAGTTTTTTGTCTCCCAAAAAACCTAGATGACTAAGAGCATTTCCTCCCTTTTCTTCGAGAAAAGTTTTTAATTTTTCTTCATCTGCTTCTTCGCCGATTGGAACTGCTTTTTTATTAAAAATCAATTTGCTAATGAAAAAGAAAAGAGGGACGCCAATTAAAGCAATCATACTGGTCATCGTGATATGCCGTTCATTATGAACCAAATAGTCCTTGCTTAAGAAATGACCAATTTTCATCCAAATGAAGTTCCCAATGACATTATAGTTAAACAACACGAGTAAATATCCGGCGGCGGCGGCCACAAACTGATTCAAAGAATAAGGCGCCTGCTGCTTCACAAATTGATTTCGAAGCGAGAAAAATACCACCATGATGACCGGCAATATAAAGATCAAACTCAGGTTAAACCCTTTTAGTAAAGTAAACACAAAGCCGCCTGCTAGGGCAATCATTGTCAATAGATAAGACCGTTTTGTTCTTTTATACACTTCAATGGACAAAATCATTAAAATGATCCCGAACATTAAAGAAAGACCATTAAATCCTGATAACAAAAAGCGTGGAATGGTTGTAATCACACCTAAACGATCAACAGGAAGCACAACGGAAGCCATAATGAGCAAACCGCTTCCAAACGTTAAAATGGACAAAGATCCGTACAATAAACGGATAAGCAGAGCACGGTGCAACACAATTAAGACGTTTGTTGTTTCAATAGCAGGCGCCATTCTCGGATTGCCTTCAAGACGCCTGAGTGTTGTTCCAGTTAAATCGTATGCCGCTAGACAAAGTCCAAGAATAAACGGGAAAATGGAGTAAACGAAGCGGTACAAGACAAGCGCTGTCAGTACCATCTCTTTATCAAACCCAATGTATTGCATACTGAGTAAAAAGATCAGATCAAACGAACCGAATCCGCCCGGAACCATACTGATTAAACCGCCGATTGACGCAATCGCAAAGACGCCTAATACAATACGGACATCAACGTTCATCCCCATAGAGACAACAGCCATGTACATGACAAGACCAGCTGCCAGCCACTCTAAAAACGATGCACCAATATAAGCATAGATCGGGTGCTTCAGTCCGTTTTCACCGCTCTCAATCGAGCTTTTTCGAATGGACGCCATGATGATGTAAATGGGCACAATACAAGCAAAAATAATGACAAATGCCCATAACCACGGCTCCTGACTAATAATACTTTCAACAGGCAGGACCCTAACTAAAATCAAATCACTGAAAATAGATAAGCCTAGCAGAACAGAGGATGTTAAAAGCGCAATGCCTTTCAGCAGTTTTTTCGTATCTGTTATGTATTCCTTGTATAGAAGCGTTCTAAGCCCTGCTCCTGATAAACCACCGAATCCAAGTACACTGTTAAAGGAGTTGGCGATCCAAGAAATTCGGATCGTTTTCCAGCCGCTGATGGGCATATCAAGGCTTTTTCTTAAAATAAAATCATATAAGGACATGGACAAAACAGCGACAAGTCCAAGAAAGACAAGAATAAACAAGTCCATTCGATTCAAGCTGTCAATAATATAAAACGTCTTTTTAATGGAAAGGCCGCTCAGCTCCTGCTTGGCGACAAAAATTAAGACAAGGATGATCACGATCGGAAAAAGCATTTTTAAGATCGTCATACCCGTTTTTTTGTTCCACATGTTTTTCCCAACTTTCTAAGTTGCTTCATTAATTTCAACTGACCATTATTATACAACAAATACCACTTAATTCATGCAGTTTAACATTCAAAAGCTTCATGATACTTTCAATTAGAAGTAAAAATCAGTAATATAAAGAAAAGAGCCGCTTAAAGGAAGTGAACAAGCGTGGAATATAATATTCATGACACCACCGTACTAAAAGAGGAAATCCTATCTCCTGAGGAAAAAAAGACATGGGTGCTGTATATGAAAGTGCTCACTGCTGCAGGACTTGGAGATGTTTCTGAATGGATGAAGCTGGATATGAGTATGCCTCAAATGAAGGTGCTCATGCTGCTCAATAACCATGGCTCTCTTAAAGTGTCCGAAATTGCTGAAAAAATGGGGGCTTCTTTGTCCAATATGACAGGGCTGCTTGATCGGTTAGAACAATCGAACTTTGTGGAACGAAAGCATTCTGAGCGTGATCGTCGAATCATTGTCGTAGAATTGACAGAGGAAGCGAAAAATATTTTCAGAAGTATTTATCAAAAAGGGCATGAAAAAATTAAAAATTCCCTGCAACGGCTCAATGACGAGGAAAAAGAAAAAGTCAATGAAGGTCTAGCGATTTTAGAAAAAGCACTTCGTCCCGAACGTGGCTAAAAAAGGAAAAAAGACGGTCACTTGAGGTCCGTCTTTTTTATTTCTTCTTTTTCTTGTTTATCTGGGGTGAAAAGATATTGACGAATGACTTCCCGGTCATCCCACAGGAGATAACCTAAACCGATAATGAGAAAAATGATGCTGATCCACGTACCGCCTGGGAGTATATCTTTCAGTTCCTCGATCGTTCTTTCTGCGCCTACATTTCCACCATAACGAATCTCAAACAAAACGAATTTTGCTATATAAAACAATGCCGCCGTGCAGATAAACATAGCGCCGACAATTCTTCTACTAGACATGTGTTAACTCCTTTACTTCCACTGATTTCTTTTGATTAATTCCGTGATATGGGCAAGATGATGCTGTGAATGCCAGACGTACATTCCTGTTGCATCATATAAGGACACCGTTTGTTGATCGGCTGGATGGTAATATGCAGCGTTGAAATCTTCCTCTGTCATCTCGCGAAGTAATGTGACCCATCGGCGATGCAGACTGCTGATTAACGGCAGCGATAGACTGATAGACGCCTTACTGTCAGGAAGTGAAGCAAATGCTTCCTGATCATATGGACGTATGTGCGGTGTTTCTTCTGTCAGCGCAAGTTTAAATCGCAAGTAGGCGTTCAGATGGCTGTCGGCTACGTGGTGAATGAGCTGACGAACGGTCCATCCACCTGGCCGGTATGGGGTATCCAGCTGATCATCTGTCAATGGAACAACTGCCTCTTCATACTTTTGAGGAATGAGTGCCAGCTCATCAATCCATGCCTCCAGCTGCTTTTTCGTTTGTTGGTCCACCCGTTCATATAAGCCAATCGGATATTGTAATGACGTCGTCATTTGCTGCCCCTCCTTAAAATCCTTCTAGAACAAATTTACCTATCATCTTCCCTTGCTCAAGTGTTTGATGTGCCTGCTTCAAATTGGCGGCATTGATGGGGCTAAGCACCTTTGTTAATGTATGTTTTAACTTCTTCTCTTCAAATAATGTACTCGCTTCTTTTAAAAGCTCGTGCTGCTTCATCATATCCGATGTTTTGTACATCGGCCGTGTGAACATGAATTCCCATACAAATGCAGCACTTTTATTTTTGAGTAATTGAATGTCTAAATGCTGCTGATTTTCAACAATGGTACAGATCGTCCCTTGAGGTTTAATCGCTTCTGCCATCCCTTTGAAATGGCCATCTGTATCATTTAAGCATAAAATGTAATCCACTTCGCCAATCCCTTTTTCCTGAAGCTGCGCTAAGAGCGGCTGGTGATGGTCAATGATATGATCAGCCCCTAATGAGAGACACCATTCATTTGTTTCAGGTCTTGAAGCAGTGGCGATCACAGTCGCTTTCGCTAATTTGGCGAGTTGAATGGCGATAGAGCCCACTCCGCCTGCTCCACCGATGATCAGCAAGGTCGAGCCTTCTGCATTCCGCTTCATATGCATTCGGTCGAATAGCGCTTCATATGCCGTAATTGTTGTAAGAGGCATGGCAGCTGCTTCGGCAAAAGAGAGATTTGCAGGCTTTTTCGCCACAATTCTCTCATCCACAAGCTGGTATTCACTATTTGAGCCTTGTCGCGTGATATCTCCTGCGTAATAGACGTGGTCACCCGGCTGAAACAACGTACACGCTTCGCCCACTTCCACCACCGTACCGCTTGCATCGTAGCCAAGAATTTTCAGTTCTTCTTCTTTCTGATTCTTCGGTGACCTCACCTTTGTATCCACTGGATTCACCGACACAGCCTCTACTTTCACCAAAATATCCCTGCCAGCTGCTTTGGGCTTTGCCACCTCCTGATCGATCAAGCTTTGTTCATGCTCAATTGGCAAATACTCAAATAGTCCAACTGCTTTCACTCGCTCGCACTCCCTTTCTCCATGCTTCTTTTCCACATTTTATCATACATTTCTGATGCTGATGGATCAGTCAGCAAGCGATTGCACATTTAGGAGTTCTTCAAAGCCCTTCGTTCCCTCACGATGTAAGAAGGTCGAGCCTTTTGTAAAGAGAGGACATAGGTGAACCAGCCGCTCGATTTAAAGAAGTACTGAACATAATAAAACTGAATGTGCTGAAAGAAAACGACGATGAACAGAAAAATTGTGAATGATAGCGTTACAATGTCTCCCTGCATCCATCCACTGATCAATAACATCACAAAACCGAGCATCATGAGCTGTTCGAGCCTCTGCACGATCTGGACAACGAGATGTCCCCGTTTGGTTAGGTCACCTGATTGGCGCTTTCGAATGTTTCTCGATTTATAAAACCATACGATACTTGTCACTAGATGATGAATGATAAAAAGAGCGATCATGACCATAAATAAAGGAGTTGATTCAAAAAGGTCTTTTATAATGAATGGGATCACCAAAAAATAAAATGCGGTAAATGCGTGTCTAGCTGATAAGAGAAATAGTTGTTTTTCTATGTATCGCTGCATGTGTCTCACCTCTATATGTAGTACGTCTCATTTGTCATAAGGTTCCTTCTGCCTATCAAAAAAGGATGCCCTGAAAAAGGCATCCTTCATGAATCAAGCTTAAAATGCAGCACTCAGTACGACAGGGCCTTGCGGAAGCTTGTTATCCTTTTTTGGTTCAAGGGTGACAGCCACAGTATCCCATGATTCGTTTGCTTCTTTTTCAGATAACGCATAGGTGACGGTGCCCTCCCCTTTGCTATCTGTTTTAAAGGCACCGGCCGGAACAGGCTGATCTCCTTTAATGAGCCATACTTGATAAACAGCTGATGAATCAAGCTGATCTTTTAATCCGTCGGCACTCACGACAAGCTCTTTTTTGCCGTGATGCTCAATCACTGAAAAAGCACCCGTTGTTTTTGCTGATTCGGCAGATGCCAGTGATTTTGTCGCAACAACTTTGATAGATTCTTCTGCTTGATCTGTTCCATTTGTTAAGAAATAAACGTTCCCAGCTGCAGAAATGAGAAGCAGTGCGGCAACGAGAGGCAAAAGCCATTGATTTTTTTTCTTCATTGGCGGTTTCATCTCATTTGCATCACGAACCATTTTGAGATCTTGAGGCGGGTTCGATGTTGCAGCGATTGTTGTCTCTCGTATCTCTTCTTCAAATACCCTGGATAAAATGCGGTCTTTCATCCCTGCCGGAGGCGTTTCGTCCTCTGCTAGAAACGGAATATCAGACATGAGCGATGTCAGTTCTTCAAGCTCTTCTTTGCAATCCGAGCAATGTTTGATGTGCTCTTCAAACTGCGCCTTTTCTTCTCCTTGTAAATGCCCGTTAAAGTAATCAATGACTTGATGTTTACACTGAGTCATGCCTCTTCCTCCTTTCCTCCGCGAGACAGTTTCGTTCGTAAATGCTTCAATGACAATCGAACTCTTCCCTTCACCGTTCCAATAGGAATGCCTAGTTTTTCCGCAATGCTCTTTTGTGTCATTCCTTTAAAATAGACATCTTCGATGATGGTTTGCTGTTCTTTCGACAATGTTGATACTGCTTCACGTATGATTTGTTTTTCTTCGTTCCATTCTACTTCTTTTGACACATCTTCTTGATGATCTGCCAAGTATTCAATATGCTCATCTTCAAGAGCTGTTTCATTTCGGTGTTTCCTTAATAGATCGATTGCCGTGTTTCGTGACATCATAAATAACCATGAGGAAAATTTCCCTTTATCTGTATTATATTCTCCTATGCCGCGCCAGAGCTTGATAAAGACTTCTTGAAGCACTTCCTCCGCCAGCTCACGGTTTCCAGTCATTTTATAAATAAACGAATATAACACACGTTCATAGCGATCGTACAATATTTCAAGCGAGGGCTTGTGTCGATCATGTTTGATCTTGTGATACAGCTCAAAATCCTTCAGTGTGTCCATGGTCATCTCCTTCCTTTTTCATGAGAAAGAGCATTATGCATTCATCATGAAATCTTCACGTATGGCTCATCACTCAAATTGCTGAGATAAGCCTCCTTTGTACTTTACTCTTTTTTCAAGGAGAAAAAAAGAGCGCTGAAAAAGGAAATGTGTTCCTCATGAGAATGTACTTACTAAACGGATGGATTGACCATTTGGATCACCCGCCTCAAGGAAAGTCAAGAATGCATGTGTTTCATTCACTGTTCAGTTGATTTTAGCAAACTCTCATTAGTCTCTCAATTTACATCAGGTAGAACGCATCCTTTCATCATGTCATAATAGAACGAAATAGGAGAACTGGAGTGTCCGAAAATGATTGTAACGATTGTTCTTTTTTTATTAGCTGGTCTGGATGAAATAGGCGGCGGTTATCTTGTCTGGCTGTGGCTGCGTGAAGCAAAACCCGTCAGCTACGGAATCGCAGGTAGCCTCATCTTGGTCGCTTACGGCGTCATCCCTACATTCCAGCAGTTCCCGACCTTTGGGCGGGTTTATGCGGCCTATGGCGGTGTTTTTGTCGTTCTCGCTGTGTTTTGGGGCTGGTGGGTCGATCGCAAAACCCCTGATATGTACGACTGGATGGGTGCTTTGATCTGTTTAGCTGGTGTCAGTGTGATGTTATTTGCCCCCCGCAGTTAATGGTCGGATGATGATCACACGCTAAAAAGCCGGCAATATGCCGGCTTTTCCTCTTTTACATTCTAAATTGTGTTTCATACAAACGCCGGTACATCCCGTCCATTTCAAGCAGGTCCTCATGCCTGCCTTGCTCCTTGATGCCCTCTTTTGTTAAAACTACAATCCGGTCAGCATGCTGGATGGTCGCTAGGCGATGCGCAATAATAAACGTGGTTCGTCCTTCAGATAGTTCTTCAAGTGAGCCCTGAATAAAGGATTCTGTCTCCGTATCCAGAGAAGATGTGGCTTCATCTAAAATAAAAATTGGCGGATTTTTAAGAAAGATACGTGCAATGGAGATACGCTGTTTTTGTCCGCCAGATAACATCATTCCGCGTTCACCGATGATCGTATCAAGCCCATTTGGCAAGCTATTTACAAGATCCTTCAGTTGGGCTTTCTCCACTGCCTGCCACACTTCTTCATCAGATGCATCGAGTTTTCCGTATAAAATGTTTTCTCGGATGGTCCCATGGAATAAATAAATATCTTGCTGGACGACACCAATTTGTCTACGCAGCGAAGGCAGTGTCATCTTTCTTGTCTCTATGCCATCAATTGTAATGATTCCCTCCTGCCATTCGTAAAAGCGTGGCAGTAAACTGCAAAGCGTCGATTTTCCAGCACCAGAGGGACCTACGACCGCAATGGTCTCTCCTTGTTTCACCTCAAGATTGATGTCATGAAGAACCGGTTTGTCTGATTCATATTGAAAAGACACGTGCTCAAAAACGATATCCCCTTTTAACTGATCAACTTCAATGGCATCATCCGCGTCCTTTTCATCAGGTGATTGATCGATGAGTGATGCAAATCGTTTAAAGCCCGCTGCACCTTTTGGATACATTTCAATGACTGCATTGATTTGTTGAATGGGTCCTAAGAAGATGCCTGTTAATAGTACAAATGACACAAATTCCCCATACGTCATATTTTTTTGCAGCACAAACCATGCGCCGCATACAAGGCCAAACACTGTCACACTCTTAATAAGAAAATGACTAACAGCGGTATGCACAGCCATCATTTGATATGTGGTTAGCTTTGTCTTTCTAAATTGCTCGTTATGTTCAATAAATCGGTCCATTTCATGTGATTCATTTCCGAATGCTTTCACAACCCGTATGCCACTAATATTGTTTTCCACACGTGAATGGAATTGACCAATACTCGAGAACATTTTATCAAAAGCAGCAGACATTTTTTTCGTAAAGTAGACGGATAATCCGATCAAGAATGGAACGACAATAAATGTGAGAACCGCCAGCTGCCAATTAATCGACAGCATCAAGCCAAAGGCACCCGTGAGTGTCATGATCGCGATAAATAAATCCTCCGGGCCATGATGCGCGATTTCTCCAATATCCATTAAATCATTTGTCATACGGGACACGAGTTTTCCCGTTTTCTTTTTGTCAAAGAAGCGAAAGGACATTCTTTGTACATGAGAAAATAGCTGATTCCTCATATCCGTTTCTATATTAATGCCTAATTTGTGCCCAAAATAGGTGACGACATAATGCATCGTAGAACTGATCACGTATAAAACGAGGAGCAGAATGCCCCAAAACCAAATGGCATTCCAATCACCGTTTGGCAGTAAATCGTCCATCACTTTACTGATGGCAAGGGGAAAGGATAATTCGAGTAAGGCTGCCAGTACTGCACAGGAAAAATCTAATATAAACAGCCCCATATATGGTTTGTAGTATGAGAAGAAACGCTTTAACAATTGACAGACCTCCTACCGATCAGACATTTCTGTCAATATGTCAGCAAACTCTTCCGCTTGATTGGCTACTGCAATCGGATCGTAAGGCCAGAAGAACTCTGTATCCATTTGATAGGTCTGCTCTTTTTTGACAGATTCTAGACTCTTCCAAATAGAATTGTTTTTATCAAATGTTCCGCCGTTGCTTTCATCGATGAAAATGTAGTCTCCTGCATATTCAGGAAGGGTTTCATACGAAATGACTTCATACCCTGTCTTACTTTTTAAAATCGTATCTCTGACCTGTTTTGGCGGGTTTACCTGTAATTGCTGATATAATGCCTGCCCGCCTCGATAAATTCCGTTACCATATACATAGACATCATTTTTAAAAGCACCCATGATCGAGACCGTTTCATTCTCTTTTAAAGCAGACTTCACTTTTTTCCTAGCAGCCTCAATTCGTTGATCGAAGGCGGTGAGGAATGCTTTTCCTTCCTCTTCTTTATTTAAAATTTTTGCCAGCGTCGTTAATTCTTCATGTGCATCTTTGAAAGAACCGTAAGGATACACGATGGTAGGGGCTATTTTTTTGTACACATCATAGACTTTTTCATCCTGTACCGCTGTGATAATCAGATCAGGCTTTAAGCTAAGTGCTTTTTCAGCTGAACGCTCGTCACTGATGTCCTCTATTCCTTTTATCTTGTCCTTTAAGTGTACGTTCTTTAAATCCTGCGTGGTCGATCCCACAGGCTGAACGTCAAGTGCAATCACACTCCCTAAATATCCATCTACAAGAATTCGTTTAGGTTCAGCTGGAATCTCTATCTTTCCTTTCACTGTTTCAACCGTTTTCGTTTCTTGCTTTGATTCTGCTGTTTTGGCTTGTTCTTTATTGCCACAAGCCGTCAATATCATTAGAAGAATGACAGCACATATCCAATACGTCTTTTTCATCTCCATATTCCTCCTTCATTTTCGCCACTACAAATGAGAATAGTTATCAATTACTAGTCTCATGTATTCTATCAACCTCATCTGTCGTGGTCTATGGAGGATTCTCGCAACTTACATATGGACAATTGTTGGATAGGCTGGCTGTGTCAATTGAGAGACAAACCGGTCCATCAAAAGAAGTGCACGCTCTCCTTCATCAAATCGAAACTCCTCCAGTTTTACTGGATAAAAGGTACCATTTTTCACAGCCGATAATTGACGAAGAACATCACTTTCTTCCATTCGCTTGTCCATTTGCCTATACCACCCATATTGGTCAGAGACAATAAAAAACATATGATCCGCCTCGTATTCTCCAAGTCTCTCTAAAGGAATGACTGTATGTTGATTAGGAAGAAGAACTTCTTCTAAAATGGCTTTTGGAGGTTTTAAGCCAAGCGTTTCGTAAAGATAGAAGGCCCCTCTTGCCTCATAGGACCACATATACACTTTGTCATGTCCTCTCATTTCATAGATTGCAACGGTCTCGCCTTTTTCTCTAAAGGAAGACAGGCTGTTTCTTGCCTGTTGACTAAGCTGTTCAAATCGTTTCACCCATTCGTTTGCCTCGTTTTCTCTTCCTAAAAGGCGTCCTATAGACAGTACTTCTTGTACAGCATGATGACCGGCGTATGGCAGAACAAGAACAGGTGCGATTTGCTCCAATCGCTTGATCAATGCAGGTTTTGAATAATAATAGTTAGGGACGATGATGACATCTAATTGAAGTGATTTAAAGACGTCATCAGGCGTATGTTCATTTATGACGAGCGAACTAGCTAGATGTTCTTTGAGTATATCTGAATGGAGATCGGTTTCTTCGTCAATACAAACAGGCTCAATGCCTATTGCAACCAATGACCCGACAAATTGAAAAGCAGCAATCCGCTCTGGTCTTCGGTTCATTCGAAACTGACTGGGCGTTCTTCCTGTTTTTTGACGGAACTTCCTGCTGAAATATAAACTGTCTGCATACCCGACTTGCCGTGCTATGATTTGAATTTGATCGTCTGTTTGCAGAAGACGTTTTTTGGCTTCGTCTATTCGAATTTGTGCAATGTATTCTGTCACACTCATCCCCATACTTTGTTTGAAAAAGGTAGAAAAGTAACTTTCATGAAACCCCATCTTATGAGCTAAGTCTTTTCTTGTTAGTTTTTGATCATAATGCTCAGCCATATACTGCAAGATCATGTTAATCGAATAATGCACTTTTTCGTTGTATGGCTTGGATTGTTTGCGGAAAATGAACATGATTTCTTCCAGCCATTTCGCCTGTTCTTGTATGATTTGGCTCGCCTGTATTTGTTTGATGTAAGAAAAAAGGACGGCAGAGCCTTTCACCACTTCCCCGTTATCAGGGAGATGATCGTGATTCACCTTATAGACCAATTCATTTTGTGCATCTTGTGCCAGAGTGAATTGGTCAAATGTGACAGTATAGATCTCCACTTGCTCGCTCGATAAAGATTGAACCATGACATCTATTCCTGAGCGGATCAACACACTGTCTTTGGCGTTTAGCTCATATCGAATTCCTTCCATGTCAAGTCTCACCGCACCGTCCGTAGTCAAGAACATCAGTGAAGATGTTTGCCATGAGTCCGTTTGTTTCACAGAAAGAGATCGTTTACTGCTTTCTTTCATGCGAAGAATTGTATGAGTATAGGCGGTCATTTTCTCTTTCTCCTTCCATATAAAAAAGTGCTAAAATAAACCATTTTAGCACTTCAATGTCTGACTGAATGGTGATTATCGCGCTCCAGCCGTTTGTAATTCTTTGTTTTTCTCTTTAAAGCGTTCATTATGTGAAGACACGTACGCTACTTTTTCTGCTTCTGGTTCGATGTATAGCTTTGCGCTATTGAGTGCATTGACTCCATCAACAAACGTACCGGCAATTAAACGCACTTTACTTTTATGTGTGCATAAGTCGCCAACTGCATAGACACCAGGTAAATTGGTTTCCATCTTTTCATTGACCTCGATGAGTCCCCACTCACCTTGCTTGAGTCCCCATTCTGATAGAACACTTAAATCACCTTTCATGCCATGGTTGACGATGACAGCATCGGTTTCGATTCGTTCGATGTCGCCTGTTTCTAAGTGCTGAATGGTGACGGCTTCAATTTTGTCACCTTGACCATGAAGCTCTGTGAGTTCATGCGGTGTGAGAATGCGAGCACTGGATGCTTTCATGTTGGCAACGTTTTTTTCATGTCCGCCAAACATATCACGACGATGCACAACGGTCACACTTTCAGCAATTGGAACGAGGGCATTTGCCCAATCAACAGCTGAATCTCCGCCTCCAGAGATGACCACCCGCTTCCCTGCAAACGTCTTTAGCTCCTGCACAGTGTAATAAAGGTTTGTTACCTCATAACGGTCTGCATGCTCGATTTCAAGTTTTCGCTGAACTGGAATTCCGTGACCCATGGCTAAGATGAGGGTCTTTGTCAAATGACGATCGCCATTTTCAGCCGTCAGCAGGATATGACCATTCTCATCCCGCTCGAATTGCGTGATTTTTTGATTCAACGCAATCTCTGGTTCAAATGTTTTCGCCTGCGTTTCTAACTGCTGAATCAGCTGTTCACCTCTTGTTGGCGGCAAACCACCCACATCCCATATGACTTTTTCAGGATAGAGGAGGATTTTTCCGCCAAGGCTTTCGTTATACTCCAGTACCTTCGTCTTTAAATCCCGCATCCCGCTATAAAAGGCGGTGTACATTCCTGCTGGACCGCCGCCAATAATGGTGACGTCAAACAATTCAAGTTGTTCTGTCATTTGAGTCCCTCCAGTTTTTCATCGATTGATCTATTTATAAGTGATATTGATTCTCATTATCATATGTACCTATTGTAGTCTACTCTGGTGAAGGGAATCAATAGCTTTCTGCAAAAAAAGAACAGGACGAGCGCTTTCTCGTCCTGTCATCCATCACACAATCGTTAATCCAAGGTCCTTTAATTCTAGCGAAACAAGCCTTGCAATCGCATCTGCTCCTTCTTTTGTAAAGTGCGTGCGATCCTCTATACCTGTTGACAGCATAAAGTAAGAAGTCGTTTTCTCTATGCCGGAAATTTGATAAAACTGAAGGCTTGCCGTATTTAAATCTACAAGAAGGACTTCTTCTTCATCAGCTAGTTCTTTCATCGCGGCACAGTAATCAGGGAAATCATTGATATATTCTCCGTCTTTTTCATGAAAGCGGCCGACTGGCGTTAATAAAAGTGGTGTTGCCCCTTTTGCTCTTGCTCCGTGAATATATTGAGACAAATAGCTTTTATACGTTGTGAAAGGATCTGTATGCCGTTCGGGCTTCTCCGTTGAAGCATCATTGTGCCCCATTTGTGTAAACAGCCAGTCTCCCGGCTGAATGACGGACAATATCTGATCAAGGCGTCCTTCTTCAATGAATGTCTTTGAACTTCTTCCACCGATCGCCCGATTCTCGACTTTGACATCATGCGCTGTATAACGGTGTAAAAACTCTCCCCATCCTCCTTGAACAGGACGATCCGGGTAAGATGAAACGGTTGAATCACCAGCTAAATAGATGGTTGTCATGTTCATACGCCTCCTTTTTCATTGAGCCACCTCTTCAAGAGCGATGCAGACGCTAGTGGCTACTGAAAAGATATGAAACCATTCACATCGCTTATTCAATGATTCTCTTTTTTGTGCTGAAAACCCTGCTTACGAGGAGATATGAGTGTATGAAATATGCGGCGGAAGTTCTATTTTTGTCTCAGTCGCTCTCTTTAATGCCTGAAGCATATAGCCAATGCCTTGATAGGGAGCGAGCGGATAATTCGCCTTTTGGTGAGGCTGTAATAAAGGATCGATCACTTTCCGATATTTCTTTCCGCCTAGTATGACTAACTCATCATATGCGGCGAGATTTTTTTCATCAAATTGATGACTCAGTTCTTCTCGTGTCACCTGTTCCTTGTGCGGTTTGCCAAATGCCACATCATAATTTTCATGAATCATGTCCCCCGCCTTTAGGAATCCGTGCTTTGCGGATAAGATCATCCAGTCTGAAAAGAATGTTTGAGCATAGATTTTTGTTCGCTGATGCAGCGGACTCAAGTAGACGAGACCCGCTGGCTGGCTTCCTGCCTCTGGATTCACGTCCCATATTTTCTTGGCGCCGCACGGGATGATACATATTCGCTTCATCTCTTATTCTCCTTTCTTCGCCGGTACGTTACATAGACGATACAGCCTAGTGCCGTTCCAAGTGTATTTAAGATCATATCATCTATATCACTGCTTCTTGTAATCATACCAGATTGTGAGAATATCCATTGAAGGATTTCGATGATCGCTGACAAGATCAACCCAGCCAGCACCGCCTTTTGAAAGCGACATGTCCGAAAGGCTTGATATAGAAAAAAACCAAGCGGCACAAATAAGAGAATGTTCCCTGCCAAATTTAAAAAGACAAGGTTTGGATAGCCATGCTGAAAGGCGTGTAGGTTTTGTTGAATGGAGTGGAAGGGAATCAGATTGACGCTCACTTGATCTTTTGGTGCCGAAAAGCGATTCGGAAAGACCGTTAAATAAAAGAGAACATTCGTATATACAAATAGAAAAGCAAGGACCATTTCTGTTCGTAAATAGATAAAACGTTGCTGTTTTTTTGCCAGTCTATATCTCATATTTAGATAGAACGGGACGAGCAGAAGAAAATAAGCCATTGAAAACATAGCACTGGATGTCATACAAATAGCTGCCCCTTTCTCACGTCATGCTTGACCATATTACAGGTTATTCAAGCTTTTCTGTATCTATTCATCACTTATTCTCACAATCCATGCGATATTGACAAATCGTCATTTTCTCGGTATACTGACTGACATTCAGTCATTTTAAGGTCGGTGATCCTGTGTCAAAACGAGAAAAAATTATGCTTGCTGCGATTGATGCCTTTAAAGAGAAGGGAATTGAAAAGACGACTATATCGGATATTGTGAAAACAGCAGGAGTAGCGCAAGGAACTTTTTATTTATATTTTCCTTCAAAGCTGTCTGTCATGCCTGCCATCGCTGAACATCTAATCGCACAGATGGTCCCTGCCATTGAAAAGGAACTCACTCAGCATGCGGATGTACTTGATCAAGCAGATGCACTAGTTGAATTTATTTTCTCTTTTACAAGACAATACCGTGATGTTCTTGCCCTAACGTATTCAGGTTTAGCTGCCACCGAGCATTTAAAGGAATGGGAAGATATTTATGAACCGATTTACAAATGGGTCGCTTCTTTTTTAGAAAAGGCAAAACAGGACAAAAGAGTACGTGCGAACTTGAACTGTCAATATGCTGCGAAATTCATTATCGGTTTACTTGAATCATCAGCTGAGCAAATGTACTTATTTACAGAAACAGATACAGAAGAGGTTCTAATTCAAAAACGAGAGGTGAAGCAATTTCTCCTTTACGCACTTGGCATAGAGACACCTTAACTTAGTACAGCACTTGCTGTACGCTCTTTTTTGGCTCCAAAATGACGAATCGTCAGTTTTAAGGTTTAGGAGGAAATACGATGAAAAAAAGCTGGATGTATGTTGCACTCACATGTTTATTTGAATTACTTTGGGTGTTTGGTTTAAATAGAGCTGATGCTGTGTGGGAGTGGGCGATCATAATCTGCCTGATCCCGGTTGATTTTTATTTTTTAATGAAAGCCTGCGAGAAGCTGCCGACAGGGACTGTGTACGCCGTGTTTGCAGGAGTTGGAACGATTGGTACATCTTTGATGGATTATGCGCTATTCGGCGGTTCGTTTTCATTAGAAAAGCTTTTATTTATGGGTATTTTAATTCTCGGAATTATTGGACTGAAAGTGTCTGATGGAGATGCACATGAGCAGAAAGGAGAAGCGGTATAAATGGGCTGGTTTTTTGTACTGTTGGCCTCTGCCTGTGAAATTGGCGGAACCATTGGTCTCAATATGTTTAGTAAGAAAAAGCAACTCACGACAGGTATTATATTTGTCGGCGGATTTGCCTTATCCTTTTTGTTTTTGTACGCCTCGTTCTCTTCCGTTCAAGTCTCCGTTGCCTATACGGTCTGGATTGGACTTGGAACAGCGGGCTCTGTCTTGTTTAATATGATTCTATTTAAAGAACCGAAAAACATGATTCGTATCCTCAGCTTGCTGCTGATTGTGATTGGCGTCGTTGGGCTGAAGTTGTTTGCGTAATAGAAAAAGCAATGGAATAGATTGTCCATTGCTTTTTCAGTTAATCTTTATACTTTTCTTGGTACGCTTTAAATTGTTCTTCGTATTTTTTCAACTTTTCCCCATCGACTTTTGAATTTAATTTCGGTTTCCGCTTTCCAATTACCATTACATCTTTATCTACAATAGGACTTGATAAAAAGATGTATGGTGCAAAACGATCACACTTCGTATGTGGAAGGGTGACGGATAATCTAGCATATTCTTCTGTCGGGAATTGGTTTGAAATGTCAAGTTCCTTGAGTCCCTCTAATGCCGATATTGGCTCTAAAGACTCGTCCTTCACTTTTATATTTGATAAGCACAGATATTTTAAATTCTTGAGGTATCTTAAAGGTTGTAGAGTATTTAAATTTAATGAATTCCAAATCCCACCTGACAATTGCAACCATTCTAAACCAGTGTTTTTTTGCAAAGGAGCTATGTCATTCAACTTTGAAAAATCTGTTAAGGATAAAGATTTTAAAAAAGTGTTTTTTGATAGATCCCATAAACTTTGTGCCTTTGTATTCCATTCAAGTGCCAATACCTCAACATCTTGAAGATAACTGATGATTGATAAATCTTCTACTCTCAGTTCACGCATATAGAGCATTTTAGGGTTAACTAAGCTCAAGATCGTATTAAATTCCTTTTGGCTCACTTTGTAAATCCACAATTTCGTCAGGTTAGAAAAAGAGTTCAACCTATCAATATTTTTTGTTTTTCCTGTGATTAACAACTCTGTGGAATTTTCATCTACAACGGCTAAATCATGAACAGCTTCTGGTCGTGCATCATGACGAAAAATATATTGAGGGTCTTCTTTTAGCATTCTTTTACCTCCACACCTACTAATGACGGATATCTAAATGAATTTTATCAGAGTTTTTCCGAAGAAACAGGGAAAGGGATAAAATCGAGATGGTCTTCCTTGGTCCGTTTAACCACAATCCGCCGATGATTACGTCTGTTTTCAATCCATTTTATAAAATCTTTTTCATCTAAAATATGGAGCAACAACATATCAACGACTTCGCTTTCACTATACTCCATATATTCTGCACAGGTCTTGACGCTAGCTCGTACTCTTTCATATAAACAAATAAAAGAACTCCAATTCATATACGAATTAGAGTCCTCATTATATGACTAATACAATTTTCCCACCTTAAAACCGAACCCGTTAATCAAAGCCCTTCCTTTTTTATTTCTCGTTTAATGTGGATCATGCTGCTCAAGCAAGAGATCCATTGCGTAAATCGATTCGCCTTTTTCATCCAATAAAAAGTACACAATCAAAGGCTCTCCAAAGGACCCTGTCTGCTGCGTGAACAAAACACATGTGAATTTTTCAATACCTATCGGAAGCTTTTTTCTTAATAAAGGATGAAGAATAGGCGAAGTCCGAATTGTATCTATATCCACATCCCAACGTTCGTTTTTTAAAGTGGGATAATGCTCTGATAACAGTTGGTGTAACATGTCGGTCGTGAACGCTGCTTTTCCATCGAACCCATCATCTATTATGTTGGTGTTATACATCCGACGGTTGCTTATCCTTTGAAGCATTGATTCGTATTCCTTTTAAGACAAAGCGTTTCTGGCCATCAAGTGTACAAGTGATCAATGTCAGTTCTTTTATCCCGCGATCCTTTAATACATCTACATCCGTCGGTTCTATCGTAGCAGAGCTGACAATTTTATATTCGTATGTTTCTGCTTGATGATGTAAGACGACTTTTTCTCCTTTAGGCACCTCTGGCAGCTGCCGGAAAAGCCGGTCGCCTCTATACCCTCTATGGCCTGCAATCGTGAAATTTCCTTCACCTGGCATTTGATGAGATTTGATTTGAGTCAGTGCAATACTTAAATTTTCTTTTGTTGTAACAGGTAGCACTTTTTCATTTAAATCAATTGACGGGATTTCAAGCTCCATCGTATCTCGCAGGTCTTCTTCTGACACAGTTAAATGTGGAATAGAAGAAAGGGCATCACTGTCATTTTCTTCAATCATTTTCAATGCCTGTTCCATGGCTGCTGTCTCCTGAGAAGTTCGCCACTCATATAGAAAAGGAACGGAGATGAGCATTAGTCCCGCGACCACCAAAAAGCTGCCTAATAAGGTTCTTTTTTTCATCAATACACTCGTTCCTTCCTTTTACTGAATGGTTCTTCTTCTGACAACAAGAAGAACAGTTCCAGACACTACTAGTAAAATCCCTGCATACATCAAATAACGAAGCCATACTTCCCCAGTCTTTGGCAGCTCCCCGTTTGAGTTTGAGCCATGAGGTGGATGTTGATCCCCTTGATCTGAGGCTGGAGGATTCGTGTGGTCCTCTTCATTCTTCATTGGAGCATTTTTTACAATCAATGTCTTGATCTCCACTTCGCCCATTTGAATTGTAAAAGCGAGTGGTTTCTTTAACGCTACATAACCATTTGGAGCTTTCGTCTCTGTGAGTGTATATTCACCAGGTTTAAGCCCTTTGACAATGGCTTCTCCGTCTTTTCCTGTTGTCACAGATTTGATGATTTTCCCGGCTTTTGTACGAATGTCAAAGGCTGCACCTTTTAAGGTTCTATCTGTCTGCTGGTCTACCTTTATGATACGCAGACTTCCTAAAATCAAGTGATTCTTCGCTGTTAATTGAAGAGGCTTCTGCTGATTTTTCTCAATCGTAAACCGGATCGGCTGATCATCTAATTCATAGCCGTGAGGCGCTTTCGTTTCAACGAATTGATATTCTCCCGGTTTTAGATCGTTGATGTGAAGCTTTCCTTTTTGATCCGTTACAAGTGATTTCTTCAACGTTTTCCCGTCTTTACTTTGAAGAGCAAACTCTGCGTTTTCCAGCGTGTGTCCTTCAGCATCCACTTTGGTCAGTTCCACTGCTCCAGGCGTCAGTTTGTTGATCATTTCTACTTTTGCTGGTTTGTCTTGACCTAATCGAATCGTAAATGAGACAGGTGTCTGATCCAATTCATAGCCGGCAATGCTTGCTGTTTCGACAAATCGATAGGTTCCTGGCTTCAGTTGATCGACTGTCAGTTGACCGTTTTTGTCTGTCTTTAAGTCTTTCTGAATACGCTGATCATGCTCATCCATCAGATCGAAGGTCACCCCAGCGAGCAACTGACCATCTTCTCCTTTTTTCTGAAGCTTCACAGCACTTGTCGTGCGAATATTTTCTTTTGTCACTTTGACCAGTTGATTTGGATTGAAATCAATCTTGAAGTCTACTGGTTCTGCATCAAGTTGATGTCCAAAAGGAGCCTTCGTTTCAACCAATTGGTAAGCGCCTGGTTTCAAATCGTTGACAGTGATGATGCCTTTTTCGTTGGTTGTTAAACCTGACAGCAATTCTTTACCATTGTCATTGAAAAGTGTAAATTCTGCGCCTTTCAATCTTTCTTTTTCTTCGCCTATTTTTGTTAGTTCTACAGAACCTTTCTTGAGCTGATTGATCGCCTCCACTTGAATCAATTCTTTTTGACCTAATTCAACTTCAAAGACAAGTGGTTTCGCACTCAATTCATAGCCTTCAAGACTCTTTCTTTCAACAAATTGATAGGTTCCAGGTTTTAAACCTGTGAAGGTAATCTTTCCATCCTGATTGGTTGTAATCCCTTCTCCTCCTGCCACTATCTTTCCTTTGGCATCAGATAGATCAAAGACAACCCCTTCTAATGATTTCCCATCTTCTCCTTTTTTGTGTAACAGCACTCCGCCAGTTGTGCGGCTATTTTCTTTTGTCACACTGACCAGCTTCTCAGGGTTAAATGGAATAGCAAAAGTGACAGGTGTTTCGTCAAGCTCATGACCGAATGGCGCCTTCGTTTCAACAAACTGATAGGTTCCAGGTTTCAGATTGTTGACGATGATCTTCCCGTTCTCATCTGTGACAAGACCTGTTTTTATCTCTTTTCCATTTGCATCTACTAGCTTGAATTCTGCTCCTTCAAGCACATCATTCTTTTCACCGAGTTTCGTGAGCTGGACAGCTCCAGTTTTGAGATCATTGATCACTTTGATCTCTGCCGGTTTTTTTTGTGCGATTTCGATGGTAAACGGATAAGGTTTATTTTTCTTTTGGTAACCATCAATACTCTCTGTCTCCACAAGCTGATATTTGCCCGGTTTGAGGTCATCGACCAACAGCTTCCCATCTTCATCTGTTGTCAAATCTTTACGCACGACTTTGTCATTTTGATCCAAGACTTCAAATCGAACACCTTGAAGCTTCTTGCCATCTTCCCCTTCTTTCATCACTTCTAATGCACTTGTTTCATAGAGGTTCTTTTGTGAAATGATGACTGGTTCTTTTGGATCGAGTGGTACTTCAAATGTGATGGGTGTTTCATCTAATACATAACCGTCTGGTGCGTTTGTTTCGATGAGCTGATACGTACCCGGTCTTAGTTCATTGATCGTGATCTTGCCATCTTTTCCTGTGACAAGCGCACCATTTAGCTCATGCCCATCTTGATCTAAGAGCTTGAACTGTGCACCTTCTAGTCTCTCTCCGCCTTCACCTATTTTGCTCAATTCTGCAGAGCCTTTGATGATGTCATTTACTGCGGTGACAACCGTTGTTTCTGTTTGATTTTCTTTAATGGTGAACGGCCATTTTTGCTGATTTAATTGATAGCCTTTCGGTGCGTTTGTTTCAACAAAATAATAGGAACCTGGCTCAAGATGTTTGAATAGGATTTCTCCTTTTTCATCCGTTTTCAAATGGGTTTGGACGGTATCTCCAGATTCATTTTTCAGTTCAAATTCTGCATTTTCTAATGCCGCACCCGTTTCTTTGTCTTTTTTCGTGAGCTTCACATGCTGGCGGATTTCTTGGTTTTGCACCGTCATGCTGTTTCCTATTTTCGTTTGATCTCCTGATTCGTAAGGCTGATCAATCGTGACATTGATCGGTTCCTTCGTTTTCAAATAACCATCAGGTGCTTTCTCTTCTGTCACGATATAGTCACCATACAGAAGACGATCAAATCGAAGAGCTCCTTCTTCATCTGTTGTCTTTGTTCCAATGACGATACCGCTCGCAGCATCTGTCAGAGAAAAGCTTGCTCCTTTTAGCGCTTTTCCACTACTCGCATCTACCTTATGAATGGTTAAAGCGCCAATCGCTCCTGTGCCATCTCCCATGCCAGCGGTACGTTTGACCACAATTGAGGCTTCGGATTCCTTTTTGATTTCTTTTACATTTTCACCTCTAAACGTTACTTCGTTTTGAAGTGTACTTCCCACCTTATCTAAAATGAGAGATTGGTATTCTAAAATATATGGTCTCGTGATTTCTTCTTTAAATTTGATTTGAAAAGAATCTGGATCGAATTCAAGGTCTAGTTCATAATCCTTCCCTTTTTCCAGCTCATCCTTTTTAGTCACTTGCCCCTTTTCATCTATTGTTGTCGAGTACAGATGAAATGAGTTTTCTATTATGGCTTGATTACTGCTCGGATGGTCTATAATCGTCGCATCTTGGACTGTTGATTGACCAAAGTTGATATTCAGTTTCCAATCAATGACTTTCCCTTGTTGATTTCCTGATTTGCTCGTGTATTTCCCTCCATTTGGAATGGACACCACAGCATTCACGTCTGATTCTTTCGTCTTTCCATCATAAAGGGTCGCTTTATTTTCGTAGGTTTTCTGTACTAAATCCATTCCTTCAACACTTGTTTGATACGTGATTTTGTATGGGGAATCAATGGCATGTTTGAAAATGACTTCGAAGCCTGATTCTCCCTTTTCATTTTCAAGGAATTTGATGTCATAATGTTCTTTCGCTAATACTTCTTTTTCTTCCGCACCATTTTCCCCGCCTTGTAAATCAAGCGAGTAGACGATAATTGAATCTTTAAGCAAACGCTGATTTCCTTGAATGAAATCCTCGATTTTCGCCTCTTCTAGATGCTTCAAATTATAGTTCACACCGATATTCCATGTGATCTCTTTTTTCTTTGCATCATATGTTCCATTCTTGAACCCATTGGACTGCGTGTATGTGTCAGGCGTAAAGACAGATTGGTTTTCCTTCGTCAAATCCTTGCCATCTTCATTTACCCATTCAAGTTTTACATGGTTACGCAAGTTCTTTTGATCTTTATCTGCTCTTTTTTCATAATCAAAAGACGTTGTATATGTGATAGTATGTTCTGTCTTGATTTCTTTCGTAAATTGAATATCAAATCCATTTGCATGTTCAACGATTTGATAATCTGTGCCTTCTTCAAGCACTGTATTACCTGTCGTCACTTTTAAACTATCTTTTTGCAGCGTCAATCCTTCGTTTGTAAACGTATCTTTTAATATTACGTTGTTCATGGTTTGTTGATCTTTGTTGAAGATGATACGCCATGGAATGGTTTTGTTCTTGTAATTCGGTGTTCCATGATTTTTCGTTAGGATTTGCTGGTCAATTCTTTGCTTCCCTTGTTCGCTCTCTTTGCCAGCTGTTACAGTATTGATAATGTCTTCAGCTTCGAAAATTCGCTCGGTTGCTTTTGTTTGATATGTGATCAGGTAAGCCGATTGGATATCTTGATTGAATTGCAAGGTAAACCCGTTTTGTTCATCCTTTTTTTGAGGTTGAACCACATAATCTTCAAACGCTTTTGTTCCTGATTCTTTGCCATTCTCATCAATTGTGACTTCTTTGACTTGAATTGAATCAGATATTAGCGCCTGTGTACCGTTAAAGAAGTCTTCTATCAAAGCATCCTTTTGAGCCAGCTTTTTTTCGTTATAGTTATACCGAATTTCCCAAGTAATCGTTTGAGTGACTGGATCGTAGTGGGCGGCTTTTTTATTTAAAGGACTGCCTCTTGTCACATTCACGGTTCCTTCTGCTGAACTAATCTCTTTATCAGCAGAGACAAGGGACGCTTTATTACGAAACACAGACTGATCTTGATTCGTAATGTCCGTTTCATACATTAAACGGTAAGCGAGATGCACGTCATCTTTAAATTCGATCGTGAAATCTTGACCATCTGCTGTTTGGCCGATGGTGTAGTGATTTTCGTCAAGCAGCTGTCCAAGCGATGTTTCACCATTTAGCTTTGTATCTACACGATAAAGCTTGATTGAATCTTTTTTTAACGCTTGACCTTCTTGAATCGGATCTAAAAGTTTCGCTTGTTTCACATCATCTAAGTCCATATTAAAATCGACTGTCCATTGAATGGTTTCAGCATTGTAAGATCGATTGGGTTCTCCCTTTTTAGAGACATTCGGACCATTTGGAATGTATTGAATCGGAATCGATATCGTATCTTTGCCTTCAATCGGGGTAATCACCACTTCTTTTTCTTCAGTGATCACTGTTTGTTTATCTAATTGTGTCCATACTTGAAGTGTTCCTTGGATATTTGAATATTGTTTAATAAAATCTGTGAACTCGATGGAGGCATTTCCGCTTTCATCTACAGAAAAATAGCCGATGATCGATTGATTAAATTTCATCTCGAGTCGATCGATTTTTTCGTAAATGACTAATTCCTCTGGAACCTTGAAATGGAATTCATCCCCGCCATTATAGTTATGACCATTCGGGATGGCCCACTTATAGTTAATGGAAATCAGTGAGTTGACGTCAGGCTTATCAACTGAATTACCTTCCTGATCTTCAAAAATTAATTTCGCATCAGTAAGGAGATTTTCTTGTATCTGCATTTGTTTTGAAACACTTTGCAGCCCTACACGCTTAGACACGTTCACTTTGTTTTCTAGTAACTCCTCTTCATCGCTTTGTGTCTTTTGAACAGTTTCTTGATTGTTAGCAGCTTTGTCTTTCTCCGATGAGATTGAATCATCTTTTGAAAGATTTTCTTTATGCTCATTTTGCTTTGTTTTCTCTTTTTTCTCAGCTATACTGGTGACGTCAATATCTATAGATCCTTCTAAATTCGGATCAAGCTCAATATCCTCATTGAATGTGACAGTCACTTCATTTTGTTGTGAAACGGTATACTCACCAACAGGGATGTCATCGACAGTAATGAGTTCTTTCTGCTCCTTCTCTACCTGCATGACTGAAGGAAGAGAGAGAATATACGGATATTGCTTTTTGAGATCAATTCCTTTAATAGACCAATGCACAATGGCCTTTCTAACTTGCTGATCTTCTATGTTTGATAACTTGTTGCCTTCGCTATCAGCAAACTCAATATTCCCATAAATATTCTCTTGAATGTCTTTAGCTTGTGCCCCTGCTAAAGGCAAGATTCCTAATATAATAGACTGTATGACTAACATGGTCATCAGTGCCACCGACAATATTCTTTTCAATACATCCACCCTTTTCTACAATTATTTTTCAACAACGATTAAAAAATCATTTGTATACTGTCTGATCAATCACTCCGCTTCTGATCAAATTTTTCTAAAAATTGCATCTTAAGACCCTATGAATAAAATGAGTTGATCAACCATGAGTTTGAAAGGTCATCATGAGTAGTAGATATAGTAGCTGGATAGGGGTCTATAGCAATGGGGAATAGTGAGAGGGAACATGAAAAGAATAAATGTGAATTTTTCTATTTATACTGGAATGAACAACAAATGATTAGTACATGCATATATAAGCATGTATTCACATATAGAACGTTCATATAAAATAAGCATGTATCATATGGTATGTATGGTGAGATAGTTCAGCATCATATAGATCGCATTCCTTCTACTCCCTTCCATATGGTAATCAAAAAGCCGATGCTTTTTATTCTTACTTTTACCGTTTGAGCAGCAAAAAAATAAACAAAATGATCCATTTTTATGGGATTCATGGCATACTTATCATCTTTTAAAAGAAAGATATGGAGAATTAGGGTATAACATTTGTTTTCGTCTAATTTTTTTCTCTTTTATCATGAAAAGTGAAGACAAAACGATTTAGCCTAAACATTAAAATCATTTTATGCCTATTTAGAAATTAAAATGTTCTTTAAGTGAACTTCATAATATAAAGGCAAGCCAAGGGAAGGAGTTAGTTGTTTAATGGAGCTCATTGATAATAAATCAAAGAGATGGATAAAAATTCTAAAACTGCTTGTATCAAAAGATAAGTGGTGGAGCCTTCAAGAGATATCGAATGAACAAATCGGTTCGGTTCGTGCCATTCAAAACGATTTAGAACAAATGAAGTCGTTCCAAACAGAGAACGGTGAGCCGTTAATCCGCATAAAGCCAAGACAAGGCATATCCATTTGTTATACACAGACGATACGAGTCGACTACTATATCAAAGAAATTCTAAAAGATACGATTGAAATTCGATTGATTGACGGCGTTTTCTTTGAACAAAACAGGTCTTTCTATGAATGGATGGACACGCTGAATATCAGTAGATCCACATTGTATAACACCATACATAAAATCAATTCGCTTCTTACCTCGTATGACATTGAGTTACGACCAGATAGTATGCAGTTCCATGGAAATGAGAAGGAGATTCGTCAATTTTTTGTGGAATTTTTGTTTGAAGTTTATGGAAGCAGGCTTTGGCCATTCGATGATATTCAAAAGCAAGATGCAGTTGATTTTTTACAAAAGCTATTTCAGGTGCTCGAAGTCAATCTACCTGATGTGGCTTTAGATAAATTTTGCCTATGGCTCGCCGTTTCCATACACCGATTGAGGAAAAATTTTACCATACGACGCAATTATAGGTACTCAATGGATAAGGAAAAACAAACATCTACAGCTAAAGGTATCTATAAACAAATCAAAAACTTGGAAGAACACGTTTGCCAAATGACAAAGGACACTTTTGGTGTTACATTGGATCGTCACGAATTTGTCTTTTTATTATTGATTGAACCAGCTATTGGCCATTATAAATCAATTGAAACGGTCGAAGAAAAATTGACGTTCTTTCAATCGCATACACCACAGCTCTTTGAAGCCATTCATTCCTTTATCAATCAATTGGAGTTGATTTTTCATCAAGAGGTGGCTAATCGCAAGGCGATGACACTGATTCTTCTCCAATATTATGTGTATTCTAGGGAAATTACCGTAAGAGATGGATTCCTTTTCAAAAAGAAATCGAGTTATTTATCAGAGGTAAAAAAACAGCTTCCTTACTTCTATTCGAGGATTACTCATATCATCCAAGAGTTAAAAACAGACGATATACTCGCTTCTTTTGTGAAAAATGAACGAGAATTGATTCGTATCATTACTTCTAACTGGAGAGGGCTTGTTCATTTGGAAATGGATCGGAGAAACGTGTTGAACATTTTTGTCATTTCAACATTAGGTTATAATCATAGTTTGTTTATTGCGGATTTAATTAAATTAAGATTGCCTCCTCTCATTCATATTTTCACAAGTCCAGAAAATACATTAAATGAACTGACAATGGATCGACTTGGGATTGATATGATTGTGACCGATACTGAGCTTCCTCATCAATTAGGACGGTCTACGCTGCTGATCAGCTCTTTTCCAACAAAGAAAGAATTGGACAACTTGCACTCAAGATTGGCTGATATGACAAACTAAGTTTCACCAAAAAAGCTGCTGAGACATGCTCAAGCAGCTTTTTGGTTCTGTATTAATGAAGCACGATTTGTTCATTCATCAAATCAATGGCGTAAAGCGATTGCCCATATTCATCTAATAGAAGGTATACTTTGAGCGGGGCAGTGGTTTGATCTGTTTGCTGCGTGAATAGGACACAAGTGAATTTTTCAATCCCATCTGGCAGCTTGCTTTTCAGAAAAGGATGAAGAATAGGAGAGATTCGAAGGGTATCAACATCTTTCAGCCAAAGCTCATCTTGTAACGAAGGATAATGGTCAACCAAAAACTGACGAAACACTTCCAATGTACTCAAGGTAGATATCCTCACTTTCTTCTAACTTGGCTTCAAACTCACCTAAAAACAAACGGAACCAACTCATCATATGATCTCGGTACACGTATTTTCGCATACGGCTTGAGACATGATCACTTACTTTTTAGACTTGATACTGTAGATCAACTGTACTGTCACGAATGTTCAATATGTATAACGTTTCCTATGTCTTCTCATTGACTCCACCACGAATTCAAACAATGGACCTATGATCATATTCTTACCTGTTTTCTTTCGTGATGAAACGACAACTTCCTGCTACAAAATTCCATTTTTCTGCAAAAAAGAGGGAGATGGGACAAAAAAAGAACAGCTCCTCACTGTTCTTTTGGAAGTTATGAAAGGTCTGTCAAAGAGAACACTTCGCCGCTCACTGCATCAATGCCATCATGACAATCGAGCCTGCCGCATAAAACATATTGTTTTTGCACATCGTCATAGACATAGATAGGTATAAGTTCGAGGCGTTCTCTCAATGTTTCAAAGGCTTGTTTCTGAGTTATGGTGATTTCACTAGCTGTTTGAGATGGATTGAGTATCCCACATACTTGAAACATCTCTTTTTTATCTATGTAATTAATGGCTTCAAAAGTGTTGGCATCAATGAAGACCTTGATTTTATCCATAAATCCACAGCCTTCTTGTTCATTCGTTTTTAATATCGCATGGATGTATCCGTGATCACGTTGGAGTGTTTTTAGAACCCACTTTCCTGTATCCTTTGGATATTTTTGCGCCAAGAAGGTGCAGACTGCTTTGATACACTCATCCTGGTCTTCTTTTGATATCGGGAGGGAATCTGGTGATGATTCCAATGAGAAAGCTTGTTCAGCTGAAATGTTCTCATGAATGTCCATTTCTTTTTTTTCAAAGGCACTGTTTATCGGTTCATTCCACTCAATGACTTCATTCATGTGTATACAATGCGTTTCTTCACGCCCAATTTCAAACGGAAGAGTTCCTGTTCCATCGTTCTTCACATAGATTTCTTCTAACGCATAAATAGACCGGATTTGATTGTGCTCGAAGGAAGGCCATTGAAACAGCTGCACTTGCTGCTCAGCTAAGTTCTCCACCTGATCAAGGGAAAGCACATACTCCTCATCTTTCAGTAATGTTTTGGCTAAAAATGGACCGTGATGTGTAAAGTACATGAGCTGTCCATGTTCATTCCATTTCACTTCGATTCTGCCTGAAGGTGTTACTTTCACACCATCTATTGCTTCTTCGAAAGAAAGTTCCCCTTTCTCCTTCAGATGCATATGAAAATGCTCTCCATAGATCAATCCTGTTTCTTGTTCGATCCATTGAATGACATGAGCTGGATAAGGTCTCTTAAACGTGACACCATGCTGCGCATAGGTTTTGTCCATAACAAAAATAACTGATTCGGTCTGTCCTGTATTCAAGTTCACTTCAATGACAGCTGTGCCGTCTGGGTTTAGATCATCGTCCTCGGGTTCCGTTTCATGAGAGGGAAACCATTCCATATTCAATGTATACACCGTTTCATTGAACATATTGACGTAGCGATGAAAACTGTGTCTTTTTAGATAGTAAAGATCTAAGCCAAATTTCGTCTTTGTCTGATCGATCAGTTGTTGTATGTTTGCATTCATTTATTTCACCTCAAAATGATTCAGTCTTATGGAAGAACAAAGATGACGATAAAGCCGAAGATAACGATCGCTGTTAATAATCCTAAAACCATTGACACCATGTTTGTTTTCTTTGTAAAGCCTTTTAATTCATGCTCTTCAGTCGACCGGTCGATTTTTCTAAAGCGAAAAAGCATGCTTAAATTAATAAGGGCTAGAGTTACAAATAATAAGAAAATTAAAAGCATAGGTTGTATGTTTAAGAATGGATTTGTTACATCTTGGAAGCTGAATGACTGAAGGAACATCAGACCACTTAATACTACTCTTGAAATATTTTCTGCCTTCTTTTCTTTCTCCCACTCTTCCCCCAATTTTTCTTTTTCATAAATGGCTATCTGCTCGAAAAGGGGAATGAAAGACTTTGTTGATCCTTTTTTAATAAAACCATAAATACTTAGAAAGAGCATAATAATTCCTAAACAAAGAAAGAAATGTGTAAATCGAATGTCAGACATTTGAAGCAAGATAAAAAAAGCGACGATTATGATGCCGGCTATTAAATTAGAAACGACTATTTGCTTTGACCTCATCTTTTTTAATGCAGCTTGTTCCATACAATACTCCTCCTCGTTTCAAATGTTTCTGTTAAGCGCTCTATCTCTATTACGATGTTATTGAAAAAATGTTTCAATATTTTCCCTTTCAATTGTCAATTCGGCTTTTTCACAAATGAAAAGACGCCCACCATTCAATGAACGTCTTATCCTTCTTCATGAAATCAGCACATCATATTTGAGCTGTTCTGTCTTTTATTTGCTGGGCTGCCAAGTGTTTAAAGTCATCAATAGACAGCAGCTTTGACATTTTTTCTCCATGTTGTCTGATGTTCAGTGTTTTTTCTTGCATTTCTGTATCTCCAATGACAGCGATATAAGGAATTTTTTGCATTTGTGCTTCTCTCATTTTATAGCCGAGTTTTTCATCCCGTTCATCGATTGTGACTCTAATTCCGATATTTCTTAATTGCTGCCGCACCTCTATGCAGTAATCAAGGTGAACGCTTGAGACAGGTATGATTTGTACTTGGATTGGTGCGAGCCATAACGGGAAGACGCCGGCAAAATGTTCAATGAGAATACCAAGGAACCGGTCAAGTGAACCAAAAATGGCACTATGAATGACAACTGGCCGCACCTTTTCATTTTTCTCGTTGATATATGTTAAATCAAATTTCTCTGGCATTTGAAAATCCAGCTGAATTGTGGCGCACTGGTGGCTCCGCTTTAGTGCATCTTGAATATGAAAGTCGATCTTCGGACCATAAAATGCCCCATCTCCTTCATTTAAGTAGTAGTCAATCTTTAACTGATCAAGCACATTTTTTAGCGCTTTTTCGGATACATCCCAAATAGCGTCATCCCCTAATGCTTTTTCTGGACGAGTGGATAGTTCGACTGAATACTCAAAACCAAATGTCCGATATACGTAATCAACTAATTGGAAAATCTGTTTAATTTCAGCTTCAATTTGTTCTTCTCTCAAAAAAATATGGGCATCATCTTGGCAAAATGTTCTGACCCTGAACAATCCATTTAATGCTCCGCTGAATTCATGACGATGCACCTGACCAAATTCAGACATTCTAATTGGAAGGTCTCTATAGGAATATAAGTTATTTTTGAACATGAGCATATGCCCTGGACAGTTCATCGGCTTTAAAGCAAAACTTGTATCGTCTACTTCTGAGAAATACATATTCTCATGATAATGATCCCAATGACCTGACTTTTCCCAAAGTTCTTGGTTCATCATAAATGGCGTACTTACTTCTTCATATTGCGCTTTTCCTCGCACTTCTCTAGAAAAGGCCATTAATTCATTTCTGACAATCTGACCTTTTGGTAAATAAAACGGCATGCCTGGCGCTTCTTCTGAAAACATAAAGAGGGATAACTGTTTCCCTAATTTCCGGTGATCACGTTTATTTGCTTCTTCCATGAAATGAAGATAATCAGCTAGATGATTTGGATGCTGAAACGCTACACCATACACTCGCTGCAAGACATCCTGATTGCTATCTCCCCGCCAATAAGCCCCTGCCACACGTGTTAGTTTAAATGCCTTTAAATACCCTGTAGAAGGTAAATGGGGACCGCGGCACAAATCGATAAATTCTCCTTGCTGATAAATCGTGATGGCTTCTTGTCGAGGGAGACTTTTTAAAATATCCAGTTTATATGGATCATGTGCAAACATCACTTCAGCTTCTTTGTAAGAGACTTCCATTCTTTGAATAAGGTGATTCTCGTTTATGATGTTTTTCATCTCTTTTTCAATCATTGCCAAATCCTCTACGCTTAACGTTTGATTCAGCTTCATATCATAGTAAAATCCATTCTCAATGACAGGTCCGATCCCCAGTGTCACATTGTCATATAACCTTTTCACAGCTTGGGCTAATACATGTGTAGCTGTATGACGTAACACTTCCAGCCCTTCTTTTGAATCAAGTGTTAGAATCGAAACCCCCGCATCGTTGTTTAACGGATAACTTAAGTCCACTGTCTGATCATTGATCTTTCCCGCTACTGCTTTTTTTCTTAAACTTGGGCTAATATGGGAGGCAACCTCTGCGACTGTCGTACCTGCGGAGAACTCCTTGATCTTTCCATCTGGAAATTGAATTTTCACCATTTTTTCTCTCATCACTGACACACCTTTCTCTTTTTTGAAATAAAAAAACACACTCATCCCTCATAGAGGGACGAATGTGTAATCCGTGGTTCCACCCAAATTCCCATAACGCGTATTCGCTTTATGGCTCTGGTGCCGTAACGTGGCGTAGACGGTATTGGATACTGTAATGTTCCCCAATACAGCTCAAAGGTGGTAAGATAGCTTTTCTGCGTTAGGAAGATTTCACCGTGACTTCCCTCTCTGTGAACCGATAAAAGCTACTCATGTCCTTTTCAAAGCAATCATGCTATAAAAGTAAACAAAAAAAACACACCCATCCCTCATAAAGGGACGAATGTGTGATCCGTGGTTCCACCCAAATTCCCATAACGCGTATTCGCTTTATGGCTCTTGGTGCCGTAACGTGGCGTAGACGGTATTGGATACTGTAATTTCCCCAATACAGCTCAAAGGTGGTAAGACAACTTTTCTGCGTTAGGAAGATTTCACCGTGACTTCCCTCTCTGTGAACCAATAAAAGCTGCTCATGTCCTTTTCTTCGCTTTTGATTTCTCCATATATTACATGATGATGGGGAATGATGTAAAGATTTATTTTGTATAGTGCTATTGAATTTTATTCACTAAATGAAATGTCTTGTCATTTCACTGGGGCTATATTCGACTTGATACTTAGGAGATAACGCATTCTTCACTTCTTCCGTTATACACTCCCCTGCTTGATTAAATTTCTTTTCCATTTCTACCCCTTCTGGCAGCAAGTCATCTGTTTCTTCATCAAACCAACAACCATACTGTATGGCCCAATTCCATATTTTAGAGAATAGTACATCGCTTATAGGTACATCATCTCTTTCTAAATGACATTGACAATGTCCGCATTGAAAAGGTTCGCCACCATAGGTTCCTTCAATTTTCACATAAGGTTGGTGCTCAAAATCACGACAACATACCCATTTTTTGAATTCCTGACCAAATGTTGTCAGTTTTATCGAGTAATAACGCATGGACGTTCGTTTTCCTTTCATAGCAAAAACACCTTGATCAATCAGCTTCTTTAGCCGATACTCAATAAAATCATCTCCGATATATTGTTCTAAATGACCAAGGACTTCTCCAATTAAGCGTGGAGTTACAATGTATTCCTCTTCTGGCTCGGACAGATGAAGCCGCTTAGCCATTTTTACTAAATAAGCATCAAATTCATCTTCTGGTACGTTAATTGTTTGTTCACTTCGCCATATCCGCAGCGTATGATCTGTTTCGGCAATGTGAAGCCACTCTTCTTGTAATCGTTCTCTTTCTTCCTTGGAAATGGTGTGAAAGTGATTTTTACTTTCATAAATAATTTTAAATTTTTCAGATGGGATTTCCCCAGTATGTCGAAGGTCCATGCGAAACGTCTTTGTATTAAAATGGTGATCATATGCAATCGCTGTATTGATGACAGACACGTCCACGTTTTTTCCTTTTAATAAATAGATGGCAAATCGTAGACCTATTTGTTCATGTGCATTGTTGCCTATCCATATCATTAAATGTGATCCATCTTTTATATCCTTCACTTGTTGAATCATTATTTGCTGATCGATGACCATATCATCAAATCTACCAAACTCATTGGACATGACATGACGAAGCCACTCAATACGAGTCTCTTGTCCTTGACGTTCATGTAAGTGTGTAAGTGGGCCAATGGAGTAGATATCATCAAAGGTGATGATGTCTTCCACTGGTTTTTGCTTCATTTCTCGTAATGCTTGTTTTAAACTACCAGCAGTTGCTGCCCCAAATACGATATGTATCATCATTCGTCTCCCTTTATCTTACATTTTATTTCATCTTCACCTATTCATGGTTCTTTCGTCAATTCTATTGAGTCAATTTCATTCAAAAGTATGACAAGGAGATGATTAGATCTTTACAGAAGTAATCATGGCAGAACAGTGGAAGCTAGACTTTTACGAAAAACAAAAAGCCCCACGAAATGGGGCCATTTGCGTACAACTCTCTGAGACTTTCTTTCCGATTGATTTATCGATAGAAATCTCCTCATAAAAGGAATGTAGATCATGCTCTAATTCACAAATTCCCCTTCACAATCGTTCTTTTGGCTTTCTTAACAATTCTGCTAGTCGCTTTTGTATCAGAATCCATTGACCACTGTTCGCACAGGTTTCGTACCCAATCAGGCTGTGTTTTACTAGCGTCATTCAGCCAGTTTCCTACAGAATCTTGAACATATGTTGATGGATCAGATTTGAGGTGATTTAGAATTGGCAGTGCTCTTTCTGGCTCCTGTTTTAATAACTCAATATGCTTTGTCCATACACCTCTTGGACGGATTGCCTCTACAGAGAATCGACGAATATTTTCATCCTCACTTTTTGCCCATTCTGTTAAATATTCTATACTTTGATCGAGCTGCTGACTTAGACTTTCTCTCACTGACATCCAAGCAATTTCGCGTACACCAAAATGATGATCAGCTGCAAATGGCTGAATGTACGCTAGTTTCTCTTCTAAAGAGGATGAATGCTGTTTGTTCATATAAGCAGCCCAGCAGCGGACGCTATCAGATATGTGACAACTGCATGCCTGTATGACTTCCACTCTTTTTTCCTCATTTTCTTCCTGCAGCATTTCATCTAACAAATGACCGATAAGACGAATCGCTTTCATGCCTGACTCCGCTTTTTGTTTGGCGATTTCTGCTGAAAGATCGATTAAATGTTTGTCTAAACCAATGGACGGCAAAACATGCTGTAATAGAGTCACATGATTGACAGCCAGCCATTCAGTTAAATTGACACTCTCTAACTCTCCCTGATTCAAAAGAATCAAGACGTCATGAGGAATGTCACTCCCCTTTCGAGCGCCTTTACGATTGATGATCTTCTCACTTATTGGCATTATGTATTCTCTCCTGTCTAGTAGTACTTTTGTTTGACATACATTTTTAAAATAATTTATTATTCACCCTTAAAAAGCTAGTGTGAAATTGATCCCTTCATTCTTTGGATATTTACTCCTATTGTAGCAAATAAACTTCTCAACTGGTGCATTCTTCAAATCAAAAAAGGAACTACCGAAATAAGTAGTTCCCTCAATACTAGTAAATCTATGTTACCTTCCTTGCTCCATCACCTTCAAACTCTTATGCTGAGAAATTCGGTCAAATGCCACCATCAGAATGGTCATGAGCAAAGCGAGAAGAACCGTTCCAGCGCTGATCCAGCTGAGGTTCAATATAGATGTCCTGCTCAATACAAGCCCTCCTACCCCCGAGCCTAAAGCAAATCCAAATTGAATAAATGATGTATTGACACTTAATGCGATATCAGGAGATTTCGGTACAAGTGTGACAAGATATAGCTGCTGAGCTGGCGATGTGCTCCATGTAGCGATCATCCATATCATGATAACAGCCACCATGACCACGAGATTCCCTGTGACAAATGCTAGTAGCATGAGCATCATGATTTGCAAGATGATGCCAGAAAAAATCGTGAAGATTGGCCCTTTTTTATCTGCTGCCATCCCTCCAAGGCTTGATCCTAAAAAGCTGCATATTCCCGCTAGTAACAAAATGCCACTGATTTCTGTGATGCTTAGGTTGGCTGATGCTTGCAGGAAGGGCGTTAAATAGGTAAATAAAGTCGAATATCCCCCTACATAGAATAACGTGACTGCCACTGCAAGCAATATTCGCTTGTCTTTTAAAATCGATAATTGCATACGAAGCGTCACCGATTCTTGTTCTTTCATAGAGGGGATTCGCCTGTACACAACAATCAGCGGAATAAGCGTGATCACTCCAATGGCTGCGAATAATGCTTTCCATCCGATCATACTGCTGAGAAATGTGCTGATCGGCACTCCTAGAACCAATGAGCTGCTTAATCCCATTAAAATGATGCCAATCGCTGTTCCTCTTTTTTCCCGTTCCACAAGACGAGTGGCCACAGCCATTGCCACCACAATGGCCGTCCCTCCACTAATTCCTTGTAAAACCCTTGTCATCAGCACCATTTCAAACGAATGGCTGACACTTGTGATGATATTACTTAAAGTAAAAATGATCAGCATCCATGATAATATTTTTCTGCGGTCGATATTGATGGTTAGTGCAATGACAATCGGTGCGCCGATTGCTGCTGAGAGCGCTAAGGATGTGACCAATAAACCAGCAGCTGATGTCGTGACCTGTAAATCATCTGCGACCATTTGAATAATCCCTGTAATGATATATTCGATTGTTCCGATTAAAAAGGCTGCTAAAGCAAGTAAATAAACAACGGCTTTATTTTTCATCGTGACGTTTCTCCTTTGGGCAATGTTTACACTTCATTTTTTATAGGAATTTGAATTTCAATGAGTCTTCCTTCTTCATTTTCAGACAATGGGTAATAAATCTCTCTGCCCGGCTGATCTTCTTTCACGCGGTATCCGTTATTTTCGATCCATGTCGCCAGGTCAACACAAGCAGTTTGTGCAGATGGAGAATGTGAATGAAATAAGAGTGTCGCCATGGTGTCTTCTGCAGGTAACGTGCGAATTGTCATTCCCTGAGGAAGCGAGCATCTTAACGATTTGACGGAATACCCCACCTCAAATTCGAACTCACTTTCTTTATC
Source organism: Bacillus sp. GbtcB10 (assembly GCF_019091365.1). Classification (NCBI taxonomy): domain Bacteria; kingdom Bacillati; phylum Bacillota; class Bacilli; order Caryophanales; family Bacillaceae; genus Bacillus; species Bacillus sp. GbtcB10. The sequence goes on along the minus strand of NZ_JAGXJP010000004.1, from coordinate 243,151 downwards.
CAGTGATTCTCTCCATAGCACCACTTGTGGTCCCGAGATCGATTCTTGTTGATGTTTATGTAATAAATGATGAAACATTTGAAAGAATGAAGGGATTTCTTCAACAGTTCCGTTGGATTGAAAAGACATGATGCGTTTGCTTTCAACCGATTTGATGATGACCTCCTGCTCTTTTTCAACACAACCCTCTCGTTTGATGAGGTGCATCCGCTCCTTAATACGCGCTAATTTCTGCTGTTCTCTCTCGATCAATTGCTGAATCTCACTTTCTTTCAAGAGAAACATGCCCTGAATCTGCTCGACAGAAATATCTTCACGAAGAAGCTGACTCATTTGCTTTAACGTAAAGCCTAATTCCTTGTACAGAAAAATCCGATTAACCTCAAGCAGCTGCTCAGCTGAGTAATACCGGTATCCAGATTCTTGATCGATCTGTTTAGGTTTTAATAAATCGATCTGGTCATAATACCTTAAGGTTTTGACAGGGACTTTACTTAACATAGAAAAATCGCCAATCTTGAACATCCTGCATCTCCTCCGTTTTGTTGATCTGATCAAAGTATAAACCTTTCAGTAAAGGGGAAAGTCAATAGAAGATTTTAAAATACAATTTATTCGCATATAAAAAAGCCCTATCTCAAATAGGGCTCGTTGTTTGATGAATTTTATTTGTCCTCCAAAATATGTTTAGCCGCTTCTAGTGCTGAAGCTGCTTTAGGCCATCCGATATAAAAACTAAGATGAGTGATGACTTCAATCAATTCGTTCTTGGTGACACCATTTTCTTTGGCAAGATGTAAATGGTATTCCAGCTGATTCAGACTGCCCGTACTTACTAAAGCTGAGACTGTAATCATACTGCGATCTCTAAGAGAAAGTTCCTCCCTTCTCCATAAATCTCCAAAGAGAACTTTTTCTGAATACTCAACAAATGCTGGAGCAAAATCTCCGAGAGTGAATTTTACAGTTTGCTTGATTGGTTGATGCATAGCTATTTCCCCTTTCAATCGTTCCGTTACTTGATCATCTGCGCAAGCCCTTCTCCAAAGGACCAATTTTCCAAGCCTGTCTCAATCAGCATAATGAATACATTTTCTTTTGATATATGGAGTTTGTTATACAACTGGTCAGCTATTTCCTTATATAAAGATTGCTTCTGTCCCTCGGTTCTTCCTGAACCACATGTAATTTGGATATATAAAAGACGATGATCTCTTTCATGACGAACAAGATAATGGGGATCAAAAAAAAATTCTTCTTTCTTATGTGAACTGAATACCTGAAAGTAGTCTTTTTTAGGAACTTGAAATTCTTTTATCAGAGCCTTCATGATCGTTTGGCTAATAGAAGTTAAGCTTTCTTTATCGTACTCATCTTCCATATAATTGACTTTTACAAATGGCATGTATGTCATCTCCCTTTTTCTGTCTCACTTCATTTTACATCCCAATACTCGTTTTATATAATTGAATAATATATAAAAATGTATTCATATATCGAATGGAGAATATTAGAAATGGACCTAAAAGAGTTAAAAGCATTTCAAGCCGTGATTCAGGAAGGGACCTTCTCAAAAGCCGCTCAAAAATTGAATTATGCACAGTCGACCATAACGAATCAGATTAAACGATTAGAAAAGGAGTTAGGATTTCAATTGTTTGTAAGAGGATGGGAGGCTGAATTAACCCCTTCAGGACAATTGTTTGCCAAAGAGATTGATCAGTTGATACTCCATTGGCATTTTGTATTAGAGCAATCACAAAAACTCCAAAAAGAAGAAATCGGAACCTTGAATATAGGCGTCATAGAACCAATTGCTGTCTCTATTCTTCCTTCCGTCCTTCAAACATTCAGAAAGCAAAAACCGAATATCACATGCCACTTTATCATCGGTAATACAGATTTCCTTCACAAGCAGCTCCTCCAGGGGGAGATCGATTTTGCTATTGCAGGGGAACCTGTGATGAACACACTTCCGTTTGAGGAGTTGTACAAGGAGGAAATGTCTTTTATTATTGCAAAACAGCAGGCAGATCAAGTTGGAACGATCTCATTGATCAAGGAACTTTATGAACAGCCTCTGATCATAGGCGGGGAAAGTTGTTTATATCACATGAAGTTACAAAAGGAACTTTCAAGAATAAATGTGGAGCCCTTCACTTATACCGTCAGCCAGATTTCAGCCATTCCATCATTTCTAAAGGGATTTCCCTCTGTCGGCGTCGTCCTTTCCTCTACCCCATTATCAGACGAGTTTGTGAAAATTCCAATTGAAATGGAGGACCCTTTTATCCCGATAGGAGTCTTAACTCATAAGGACCCCCATCTCTCTCTGGAAAACACCAAGCAGCTGCTGCTTAATCTATTTCGTCAAGAAGCGGAGCAATTCACATGCTCGTGATCTCGTATCAAAAACAAAAAACCTAGATTTCATACATCTAGGTTTTTTAATCTTTCAAGCCATTTCAAGATCGCTCCACTTTTAAAGAAATTGAATATGGCTCCCTCACTAAATCGCTCAGCTCTCAAAACCCCCATGATGAGAGCAAGTACACACTGTGCATTTAAATTTGAAATGTCCACATGCTCCATATCGTTCGTTCCCCATTCAATGCCATTTTCTTTGAGGATTTCTCTATAGTGGATAAGTTCCATTTCTTGATGCTGTTCTGCAAAGGTATAGACATCTTCAATAAAGCGTTGGACCGTTTCTGAATAATTCACAAAAGGCATCTGGATTGGGCGTTCAGCTATTCCATCATTTTCTTGATCGATCACCCATTCTCCGATATGATCCTCCTGAAGCTTCGGTATGTATTTTGTCAGAATCTCAAATTGACTCATCGTTATCCTCCTCTATTTTTTTAGAATGCTTTCAAGTCCGACAATAATAAAAGGAAACATTTTCAGGCCATGTATCGTGCATACAGGAATGACATTAGTTCAGAATTAAGCTGGAGCCTTCAAATAGATCGAAGGCTCCATTTCCAACTAAATTGCTTTAGCTAAAATCATAAATCGGTGTTGTTTTGCGTCAAAATAACCCTTTTGTTCAATGGTTTTATGAATGGTGTATAATTCATCCTTGAAATTACTTATTTCAAAACCTGGCACTTGCCAAGGAATTGCTTTTAGATAATACACCAATGCTCCGATATCATAAAATCTTAGAATGGGGAACTCTTCAGCACTTTTCAACACCTCAAAATGATTCTCCTGTATCTCTTTTAAAGCTAGCTTTAAGTTCCAATCAATAAATTCTTCATTTATTGGTACCCTTAGATTCTCATTAATCTCTATGCAATCGAGTCCACCGACTTGTTGAGTTAGAAAAATACCTTCTTTCGAGATAATTCTTCTCACCTCTTGAGATGAAAATGACTCATGTTGATTGATGATAAGATTAAATTTTCCAGTCTCAAACGGCAAATTTTCATCATTAGAAATTTGAACTACCTTAACTCCTAAAGGGGTTAATCGTTCTTTTGCGACAGGTACATTAGGTAAGTAACCTTCTGTAGCATAAACTGATGTTGGAAAAGGTCTTAATTTTGATAAAAACTCTCCACCACCTGTTCCCATGTCCAGCATTGATTTTGCACTTTGAACAAGAGAAGTAGCTATACTACCATATGACCATGAAAGCAACTCACTTTTCATTCTTCCAGTTTCAGATATGAATGAGAAATCCCACCCAACAAAAGGTTCATCTGCTTGTTTTATAAATGAAGAAAACTGTTTGTCATTCATCATAATCCCTCCAATTATCATTTTGCAGTTTTAATGATTAAATAATAGGTGGGCCTCTTACGAATATATAAAGTTGTTATATTTCATGTTCTTTTAGTCTCATATTCAATAACTCCCTGTAAGAATCTTGATTTTTGACATTCATTCCAAAATTCATTCAACTGATATTTGAGTAAGACATGATTTTGTTTGAGAATCGAGAGTTCATGATGGATGTCTCATTATAGAGGTCTAAGTACAATGATAGAAGAGAATACGAAAAAAGAGCTTAGGAAAAAATAGATTGTTAGTTAAAGTAAAACCCCTCCTGTTGGAAGGGTTTTTTCATTTAGTTACTGCCTTTTCTATTGCTGTTTTCGGTCCACCAATTTCGTCTGCTGTGGGTCCATATATAGTTGGAATCGTTTGAATGCATTTTGGTCTATCATAGCTGTCATTCCCTTTTTATTTAAGAGATAAAGACACTACACACTCCACATGAGCCGTATGCGGAAACATATCCACTGGTTGCATGTATTCGATTTTGTAGTCTTTTGACATGTATTCAAGGTCTTTTGCTAGTGTGGATGGGTTGCAAGAGACGTAGACAAAGCGTTTTGGTTTGACTTGTTTGACGGTGTCTAAGAAGGTGCGCTCGCAGCCGGTTCTTGGCGGGTCGACGACGATGACGTCAGGACGGAAGCCTTCTTTGACCCATTTTGGCAGCCAATGTTCAGCTGTTCCTGTCACATAGGTTGCGTTTTTCAGGCCGTGTTTTTTGGCATTTTTCTTCGCGTCATCAATTGATTCTTTGATGACATCCATTCCTCTTACTTCTTTTGCGCCATCTGAAAGCCACATCCCAATGGTCCCAACGCCGCAATACGCATCGACAACCTTTTCTTTGCCTGTCAGTTTGGCCGCTTTTTTCGCTTCATCGTAAAGCTTTAGCGTCTGCTTCGGATTCAATTGGAAGAAAGCACGTGCACTCAATTCAAATGAGACGTCTCCTAAAAATTCTTGAATGACCATATTGCCAGCTAGGTGAGATGTTTTATGGCCGAAGATGACTGACGTTTTTTCGCCATTGATATTGTGCATAATAGACGTCACTTCTGGCAGACGTTTTTGAATGGCTTCGGCGATTTCTTTTTTCTTTGGAAACTCAGGCTTTGATGTGACAAGGACGACTTGGACTTCACCTGTTTCAAAGCCAACACGCACAACAATCGAGCGCACGTCGCCTTTTCTTGTCCGCTCGTTGTAGACAGATACGCCGAATTTCTCTAAAGTTTTGCGGACGACGCCTGTTGTTTTGTTCGTTTTCGGATGCTGGACGATACATTCCTTGATTGGGACAAGTTTATGGGAATTCAGCCCATAAAGCCCTGCGATGATGTCGCCGCTATGTGATCTTCCGACTTGGAACTGACTTTTATTCCGATAGTGCCATGGATCTTCCATACCGATTGTTGGTCTAATGTCGATCTTTTCAACCGACAGCTTTGTATGACGCTCCATTGATTGAATGACAATATCGCGTTTTTCCTTTAACTGCTGCTCATACGCCAAATGTTGAAGCTGACAGCCGCCGCACTCTTCGTATACTGGGCATGGCGGTTTGACTCGATGTTCTGAGCGCTTGCGGACTTTCCTCACCGTACCTTCTGCATATTTCGCTTGAACATTCGTTGCTTCAACTACTACTTCCTCACCTGGAAGTGCACCTGGGACAAAGACCACTTGCTTTTTAAAATAACCGACCCCTTCCCCATTAATTCCAAGGCGTTTAATGGTAAGCGGGAACTGCTGTCCCTTTTGCAGAAGGGCTCCTTGCTGTTTTTCTTTCACGTTTATTCTCTCCGTTCTATTTAAACCTTTATCAGTTGTCCTCATTTTATTCCATCTGAATAGTATATCACGACTTGGACGAAGAGCGAAAATGCCTTTCAATTATTTATCTGTCTCTATACTTCTCCATAAATAAAGGGAGGCGTAGCTTAAATACGGTGCCCACTCCTTGCTTAAAACTGCCATCTCTTCTTTTGTTGGCTTTTCTGGCAGGTCAAAGTGACGTTTGATCGCATTTTGAATCCCGATATCTGCCATTGGAAAGAGATTTGGTCTTCCAAGTCCATTCATGAGGACATTTTGAACCGTCCAAGGTCCAATCCCTCTAATCGGAAGCAGACGTTCTTCAATTTCAATATCCGTTAAGTCGTGTAATTCTTCTAAATTCAGAGAGCCGCTCACTATTCGCTTTGAGACATCAATCACATATTCCGCTTTTCGCTGACTGAATTGCAGTTTTCTCAAATCATCGGTTTCAAGTGATGCAATGGTTTCCGGTAAAGGGTCAAACCAAACGCCGTCGATTTGCTCACCATACGTATGAACAAACCGTTTCGTCAGCTCATAAGCAAATGCAAGATTGAGCTGTTGATGAATGATGCATTTCATCAAGCAATGATATAGATGGAAATCCAGCATAAGCGGCGTTCCGATATGACGTTCAAAAATGGGCGCAAGATTTGTTTGAGCAAAATGGTCATGCACGGCATGTAATTGATGCTCCATGCCAAATATCCGCTTCACCTCAGAAAGGATGGCTTCCTCCGGCCCGTTAGCCTGTACCCGGAACGAAGGTGCTTCTTTTGTTCCTGTCGCTTGAACGACTGCAATGTACGGTTTATGATTCAGCCTCATCGGTACTTTGATTTCTCTTTTATCCAGATCGACCGCCTTTAATGGATCGCTCGACAAACGTCTCAGCACTTGATCGAAGTGATAGGGCGGTTCAACCAATAGGTGTTTTTCCCACATGTTTTTCCTCTTCCTTTCTGTCAACACACGCAGATGTGATTGTTTCACTTTGCATGAATGATTCTCTATATTGAATACTTTTAAATATAAAGAGTACAAGAATTTATCAGTTATATCTTCCTTATTTATGGTCATTCTCCTTTTGGATAGATGAAAATTTTTAGTCGAATTTAGCTAAAATTCGACAGCAATCTTCAACATTTTAGGATCATTTTCCTTAAATTAGAAATAGAACCTATGGGTGATATCTTCTATTCCAAAAATATTTGTATAATTATGACATATCAAGGAGGTGAACAAAGGAATTAGCGGATTAGGCAATCATTTGTTTCATCTTGCAGGAACATATTTACCTCATTGATAACCGGCTTCACCTAGTTTCACGTTTTACTAAAAGAAGACCCAAAATTTAAAAACAAAGGAGATCCGACCAATGAAAAAAACAATTCTTTCTGTTGCCCTTGCCACTGCTGTTTCTTCGACACTACCAGTATTCGCTGACGCTGCTGAGCAAAAAACTGCTCCAGTTTCAACAACTATTCAGCAAACTGTGTTAAACAAAGCTGCTGAAGGTAAAGCAACGACAAATGCGACAAATGTTAACATTAACTTTGACGTACTTGGAATTGCCAATGCATTAATTAATGCTGCAAATGCTAACACAAACCGTGAAGGCTTTGTCAAAGGATTAATGGAGTCTGCTTTCTATGCTGCTGGCGCAAAATACAATGTTATGGTATTTAACTTAAGCCAAGGCTATGAGACTCGTTTCAACGGTGTTAAAACGTTTGCTACTGTTAAATACGGAAGCATTACGTACGGAGTTTGGGTATTTGAAAATGGATCTTTCACAAACAAAGGTGATGGCGGTTACATCAACTGGGCATTTAGAGGTTGGTTCGACCGTAACGGTGGTTTCGTCAACTTCCGTCGTCCTTAATTCTCGCTTTATCCATCAATCATACACGCACATTGGACCGATCTCAGCGATGAGATCGGCTTTTTTATGGTGAAAACGTATAAGTTCACCGCTGCTGCTTCATGATATAATGCAAGTCTGGAGGGGTGCACATGCTGAAAAAACTTGCAGTGACAAAAAACGGCGACTTGATTGAACATGCAACATTGCAGCAGCTTTCAAGCCCCGATATTGCCTGGTATTGGATTGATTTTTATGCGCCAACGGAAAAGGAAGCAGCACTGTTAAAGGAATTTTTTCAGTTCCATCCGCTTGCGATTGAAGATTGCTTCCATTATTTACAGCGGCCGAAGCTTGATTTTTATGAAGGGTATTTATTTTTCGTTCTTCATGCCCTCAATCAAAAAACACTTCGATCTGAGGAAGTCGACCTGTTTGTTGGAGAAAACTATATCGTTACTTTTCATTTGAAGGAAGCACCCTACATTGATCGAGTCATTCGAAAGCTCAAAGGGTCTGATAAAGCACGAGAGAGCGGTCCAGAGCATATGGCTTATATGCTGATTGACCAGCTCGTCGATGATTATTTTCCTATTATTTATCAAATTGAGGACAGGCTCAATGAAATCGAGGATGAAGAAGGGCATAAAACGTATGGTACATTAATGAACGAAGTATTCGGGATTCGATCCGATTTGCTCAAACTGCGCAGAACCATTATCCCGATGAGGGACCTCTTATATCGAATTGTGAACACGAATATGATGAAAAGCGATGCAAACCGGCAAGCATATTTTAATGATATTTATGATCATCTATTGAAACTAACAGAGATCGTTGAGTCAAACCGTGATATGACAGCCGATTTACGAGACAGCTATCAAACACTAAATTCCAATCGAATGAATGCCATCATGATGACACTGACCATTGTTTCGACGATTTTTATTCCACTGACCTTTATTGTTGGGGTGTATGGGATGAACTTTGATAACATGCCTGAATTACACTGGAAATATGGCTATTTTGGCGTACTGATTTTCATGGGTTTGCTTGTCTCAGGGATGCTTTTGTGGTTTAAACATAAAGGATGGTTTAGGATTTTCAAATAGTTTTTTGAGAGAAGTACTTGAAAGGGAGATACTATGGAAAACTGGATTCCACTGACAGACAAAGAACTAAAGTACGCATGGAAAACATTTGATCAAAAGTTTAAATTTAACCCAAGCATCTCTCGCTTTCCCGGTTTTCAAGCACCATCTCCTTACATCACATATGATATCTCTGCTTATTTCGAGGACCCTTCTCTCCTAAGTGGGGATGAAGACCTTGAAAAGAAGGCACTGCTGTCTTTTCAGGAGAATATCACCGGAACGGACGAATATATGCAGGTACTTGATTGGCAGCACGAATGCTATTGGATTACACCATACGGCTCATTTGAAAAAGATGAATTTGGAGAATGGAGAGTTCCTGTGCTCCCAAATGGGGATTACTATTTCTTTTTATCGAAAGAGATGACCTGGGGTTTACTAGGACATCCTTGGGAGCAAAGCATCACGATTTTCGGTGAGGGCTTGATTGACTCCTTTACTCGTCATCGTCCCCTTTTGTTCCAGCGTAAAATAAGAGAAGGATAAGTCAAAAAGCTTGCAGTGTCTGCAAGCTTTTTCTATAGCTGAGGGAGATGCCATACTTTTTCAAGCATGAGATCGTCTAAGCTTTTAAAGGTATATCCTTGTTTTTTTAAAGCAGTGATGGCATCATCAAGTGCCTCGGCATTGTCCCTTGAGACGGTATGAAGTAAGTAAATGGCACCCGGATGCGCCTGTTTCATCATTTGATTGTACGCATACTGTTTTCCTTTTTGATGGTGGATGTGCCAATCTACAAACGCTACTGACCAGAAAACGGTTTGGTAGCCAAGCTGTTTCGTTTCCTTTAGTACCCTTTCACTGAACACTCCGCGCGGTGGACGAAGGTAGAGGTTATCTTGTTTTCCTGTGATTTTGTATACCGCTTCATTGACACGATCTAGCTCTTCTTTGATTTCTTTCGTGCTCTTTGTTGTTAAATCTGGATGGTGATAGGAATGGTTGCCAATAATATGACCTTCCTCTGCCATACGTTTGATGAGCTTAGGCTGGTCCTTTACGAAGTGCCCAGTCACAAAAAAGGTGCCCGGTACTTGATGTTTTTTCAGCACGTCCAAGATTTTGGGTGTGTATCCATTCTCATAGCCATTGTCGAATGTAAAATAAATCTCTTTCTTTTTCGTATTTCCTAAATAGAAAGCATCATATTTCTTTAAGAGTGTCGTCAGTTCCTTGCCGGCATCTGCTGGCTTGTGCTCTTTGCTTTTAGCAAATCCCCAATGAATCGGCTGATTAGACACGGCTTCTAGGTTGGAAAAAGGCATCGATACAAAAAGCGCACATAAACAGATCAGTATGCATTTTTTCATTTACGTCACTTCCCGGTTTTTCTTCTATTGTGCAGAATATACCGGGTACTCATACACTTTTTGACCTGCCAATTTAAAGAAAAAAGCCCGCATCAGCGCGAGCTATTCTTCCTTCCAATCGGTTTTAAACCGTTCATATTTCGCTTCCAGGTCGTCAATCATCTGGATGAGTCTGTCTATATCCTCAACGTCTGTGGATTCAGGATCTAATGAATCAATCACATTCATAAACATATCTAATCGGTTCTTTAAATAATCAACCTGCTGCTCTTTGCTGTCTGCTGCCTTGCCCATAGATACACTCCCTTTAGCATTTGTTTATAGCTTATCTTTTTTTCCTTTGTAAATCAATTGTGTCCCCTCTTGCGTATAACGGTGATGGGGCTTAAAATTAACTGTTGGCGGGTCTATGTTTGCCCGAATGAAAAGGAGATAGATACCATGAACCAAAAAACTGCACTTCGTCCGATTACACCTGCATTCGACCCTTGGGAAGCCTATCTCGATGTGCAGGATTACGGAGAAATGAAGCTGACAAATATTGAATTGACGACAACGACGTTGTGTAACATGAGATGTGAGCACTGTGCGGTTGGCTATACTTTGCAGCCAAAAGATCCGAATGCACTGCCACTCGATTTACTGCTTCGCCGTTTAGATGAAGTACCGCTCTTGCGTTCCCTTAGCATTACAGGCGGAGAGCCGATGCTGTCTCTGAAATCTGTACGGGAATATGTCGTTCCTTTATTAAAGTATGCCCATGAACGCGGCGTCCGTACCCAAATTAATTCGAATTTAACACTTGATTTGGCTCGATATGAAGAGATTATTCCATACTTGGATGTCCTACACATTTCACATAACTGGGGGACGGTCGAAGAGTTTGCTACGGTTGGTTTTGCAATGATGGACCGAAAGCCAACCTTTGAGCAGCGTGAGAAATTGTTTAACCGCATGATTGAGAATAGTCAGGCCCTTGTGAAAGCGGGTGTAACCGTATCTGCTGAAACGATGCTGAATAAGCGTACGCTTCCTTATATTGAACACATTCATCGTCAAATCGTGGACGAGATGAAATGCCAGCGCCACGAAGTTCATCCGATGTATCCAAGTGATTTTGCGAGCGCCCTTGAATCATTGTCGCTTCCACAAATGCGGGATGCGATTCATCAGTTGCTCGATGTTCGTGATGAGAACACATGGATGCTGTTTGGCACATTGCCATTTTATTCATGCAGCACAGATGAAGAAGACCAGCGCCTCTTGACTCGATTGCGTCAAGCGAAAAATGTGACAGTACGAAATGACCCTGATGGCCGTTCACGGTTGAATGTGAATATTTTTGATGGGAATATTATTGTGACAGACTTTGGCGATACACCACCATTAGGAAATATTGAAACCGATACGTTGCAATCAGCTTATACACGCTGGATGAACACAAAATTGGCAAAAGAACTGAATTGTCATTGCCCAAGTGTGCAATGCCTTGGTCCGAATGTTCTTGTGAAAAACAGTTATTATCAAGATGTTGATTTTACTTCTCGTACAGCCAGGGGGTAACCGATAGATGGACGAAACATTTCTGACAGTGGTCAAGAACAAATACATTGAAATTCTCCTTGTTGGCTTCATTCTTTGGCTTGCCGTCTTTATGATCAACAAAGCGCTTCAGATTTTCTTTAAACGAACTGAATTCATTGAAGATAAAAAGAAAAAAACGATTGAGAGCTTGGTCAAATCGGTTTCAAAGTATACAGCTTCCATATGTTTTGTCTTATATGTGATTTCTCTATTTTTTCATGACTTTGGGAAGATTCTTGCGGGGGCTGGTGTTGCTGGAATTGTCATTGGTTTTGGCGCTCAGACCTTGATTCGTGATATTTTAGCCGGCATCTTCCTCATTTATGAAAGGCAAATTCATAAAGGTGATTATGTGACGGTCAATAATCTTTTTAACGGAACCATTGAAGAAATTGGTCTCCGGTCTTTGCAAATTAGAGAATGGAGCGGCAAGCTTTTAACCATTTCAAACGGAGACATTCGTCAAATCCAAAACTACAATATGCACTACATGCGTATCACAGAGTCAGTCTTGATCAGCGCAAACCAAAATCCTGATATTGCTTTCAAGGCGCTAGAAACAGCATGTGATCAGTTAAATCAAATGCATCATGATTTACTGAAAAAAGATGAATTCCAAAACGCCATTGAACCTTTTCAGGTTCATGGCATTATGGGGCTCAATAAATTGAATCGCGGGATTGAGATCACCGTAAAAGGAATGGTCGAGGATGAAAAATACTTCGAAGCCGCCCTCGCTGTGCGAAAAGAAATGATCACACAACTTCATCAGCATGATGTGAAATTGCTTGAGGATCTCGTCTATCCACAGCCTGCAAAATAACCTCATTTGTGATGGGGTTATTTTTTTGATTGTTTTTAGTTAACCGGTTAATTATAATATTATATAGTTAACCAATTAACTAAAAGGAAGGATGTTTACATTGAGAAAAACTGAAGCGATTTTTTTTATTAAGCAAATGTATCAAGAGGTGTTAATCCAATTAGATATAGAAAAGGTGGAGACTTATTTTTCTTCAGATTATCAGCAAGTCACTGATGGAAAGGTCTCTTCCCTTGAAGAATTTAAAAAGCATCTCTCCACATTAAAAGTCATGACCAAACAGCTCGACATCCCCGCCTTTCATGATATGTTGTTTGATGAAGAGACTCAGCAAGGGTGTTTTCGTTACACTGTACATGTTGAGCTGTCCACAGGAGACCACGGTCTAATAGATGTGATGGCGTTATTTACTTTATTAGATGGTAGAATCATTCGGTGTGATGAGCTGACTAGACCGCATGAGAAAAATAAGACGCTTGAACAACTTGGACATATCAGCTAAGAAATTCCTTTCATTTCAGCCCTCTTACTTCTATCCTCTTGACTGATTCATGTATAATAGAAAGCAGATTGATTTCATGCAGCATGGGGACCCTCATACTGTGTATTTACTAATTGAAAGAGAGTGAATAAGATGGGTCGTAAATGGAACAACATTAAAGAAAAGAAAGCATCAAAGGATGCCAATACAAGTCGTATTTACGCAAAATTCGGGCGTGAAATCTATGTGGCTGCCAAGCAAGGTGAGCCAAATCCAGAATCAAACCAAGCACTTCGTTTTGTCCTAGAACGTGCAAAAACATATAGTGTCCCAAAACACATTGTGGACCGTGCGATTGAAAAAGCAAAAGGCGGCGCAGAAGAGAACTTCGATGAGCTGCGTTACGAAGGATTTGGTCCAAACGGATCTATGGTGATCGTTGATGCCCTGACCAATAACGTCAACCGCACAGCGTCTGATGTTCGTGCAGCATTTGGGAAAAACGGCGGAAATATGGGCGTCAGTGGATCTGTTGCTTACATGTTTGACCAAACAGCGGTGATCGGTGTCGAGGGGAAAAGTGAAGAAGAAACGCTTGAACTTTTAATGGAAGCAGACATTGATGTACGTGACATTATGGAAGAAGATGATACGGTGATCGTCTACGCTGAACCAGATCAATTCCATCAAGTTCAAGAAGCGTTCAAACAGGCAGGCGTAGAAGAATTTACTGTAGCCGAAATCACAATGCTGCCTCAAAACGAAGTGACATTAGATGATGAATCGAAAGCACAATTTGAAAAACTCATCGATGTATTAGAAGAGCTTGAAGACGTGCAGCAAGTTTATCATAATGTGGATTTAGGGGAATAATCAGCTAAGCCATCGTAGTTGTTGGATTCATTCAACTTCCGCGTTGGCTTTTTTATTGTCTAGGTAAGGTTTACGTTCTACTCAAGACCATGTAATATGAAGAAACAGTCGTTTCCACAAATAACCAAGGAGCTGAGTTTCATTTTTAAAACATGGTGGTTTTCGTATTATGGCTTTATGATCCTCCCTTTTATTGGCCTATGCTTAATTTTCAACAATTTGACGATATTCACTAAAGTCTTTCTCTTTCTTTTCTTTGTATGGTTTTTATATAACGCCTTTGATTTTTACATTCATGAAATGAAAAAGAAAAAAGATAGGACATCTTAATCAAAAAACAGTCATCTCCCCTTGGTAAGAGGAGATGACTGTTTTTAATTCATCCCTTGAAACCCAAACGTCAGGTGATCCTGAACAGGAATCCAAGCGCCGATTCCTTGTGAGGTCACATTTTTTACGACAAGTTTGCGTTTATTTCCCTTGAGCACAAGATACACTTCTCCGTAAGTAACCTTTCCTTTTTCGTTAATGGCTGGAGCGTATGCATGCAGGGATGCTGCTTTTTTCGGAGATACGTGGTAGGACTGATCTCGCTTTGTTCCTGCACCAATCACTGTGTCGAAGGCGAGCGGAAGTTTTGTTTTTTGGATGGCTTTTTGCATCATCAATGTTTTCACATCTTCTGGGTTTGGTACTTTTGCTGTGAGCCCTCCACTTACTTTTACTTGTTGCTTTTGCACATATTTGCCGATGGCTGTTTTGTTTCCGCCTCTATTATCAATGTGATTCGTGTTCACTTTTTTGTATTCCCAATTGGCGACGGTTTCGTTTGAATCATAGCTAAGTGCCCATCTTCCAAGAAAAATCGTTGCCCTGTAGCCAACTGCTAGCGGTGTACCTGATATACTGGATTCATTCAGCATTTTAATTAAATGTGTATTTTCAATTGGTACACTTGTTGTTTTAAATAATTCGGCCGTCAGCTCGCTCGGCTGTAGCAGCGGTTGATCTTGTGACGCATTTGGATACGTATTTTCCTTTGAGATACTGGCGACAGACGATGGCACCTTAAACGGCTTTGCTGCCTCGGCTGGAAAACTGTATAGGAAACTTAAGGATAAGAGAACAACAAACATGATGCGGGGCATCTTTTTCATATCATCACTCTTTCTCATTCATTTTTCCATAGTATTTTCCCGAAAGACGTCCCTTATCCACAAAAGATTATAAAAGGAAAAATCCAATCGCCATAATGAAATAGGCAGCGAGCAATGTAGCACCTTCAAACCAGTTCGTATCCCCATCATTTGAAAGGATCACGGTTAGTAAAACAGAGGATGCCATGGCAATGAGTTCTGGTAATGAGAAGATCAGTGGCATTTGCTTTTCAAAAAACAGAGAGCTGATCACAAGGATCGGTGCGACCATCATGGCGACTTGAAGCGTAGAACCGAAAGCAATTTCGACCGCGACATCCATTTTGTTTTTATACGCCATAATGACAGCAGATGCGTGTTCTGCTGCATTACCGACAATCGCAACAATGATGACCCCGATAAACAGTTCACTCCAGCCAAACTGTTCTCCGACTGTGTCAAATGTATGGACGAGCCGCTCTGAAATATACGCCACAGCAATTGTCGCAAGGAGTAAAATCGCCGTGGCAAACTTCCCAGACCATTCTAGTGTTTCTTCTTCCGTCGCTGCTTCTCCTTCCGTAATTTCCTGCTTGGCAACATAAACACCTCTGTGGCTGACCAGTTTGAAATAGAGTGCTGCGACATAAAGCAAAATCATCACGATGCTAATGCCGATACTTAAAACAAATTGACGATCTTCTGCCATCCCTATGGAAAAGACTTCTGGAATGACAAATGCCACAATAATCGCAAACATAAGCAGCCCAGAGTTATGCCTTGCATCGTGGACATTGAACTCTTGTCGTTTAAATTTCAATCCGCCAACGAAAAAAGACAATCCAGCCACGAGCAGTAAATTGCCGATCACTGAGCCAGTGAGTGAAGCAAGGACAATGGCGGTGAGTCCTTGTTTTAATGCAAAAAATGAAATGATTAATTCCACTGCATTTCCAAAAGTAGCGTTTAATAACCCACCAATTCTTGGTCCCGCTATAATGGCAAGACTCTCTGTCGCTCTTCCCATATAACTTGCAAGACCGATGATGGCGATACAATAGACGGCGAACATGACAGCCTGCGGAAAATGAAGAAAACTACCAATTACAGATAATGGAACACCGATTGCGACAATCACAAGAAACAAACGATTCATACAGCCAATCTCCTTTACATCATATCTGACTGTTATTCTTTCGTGAGTGCCGGCATCATATACATTTAGATTCGTTCGTGTGAAAGGGTGATATCAATCGTTCCTTTCACGGATTGCACCATGGAGCAATGCTTCAACGCAAGTTTCATTACTTTTTCCAGCTGTTCATCAGAGGTGCTGATGCTTTCAAAGATCATATGTAAATGAATATGAGTGATTTTGTTTACAGTTCCTTCTCTTGTC
Organism: Bacillus sp. GbtcB10; assembly: GCF_019091365.1. Taxonomy (NCBI): domain Bacteria; kingdom Bacillati; phylum Bacillota; class Bacilli; order Caryophanales; family Bacillaceae; genus Bacillus; species Bacillus sp. GbtcB10. Next base: position 226,920 of record NZ_JAGXJP010000004.1, on the reverse strand, counting down.
GTTTCAGGCGTAATGGTCAGTCCTTGATAGGATATTCGTTTTTTCCGGCATACATGAATGACCATTTCTCCAAAACAGCCCGCAATAGCCGAGGTGAACAATTGATACGGCCTGTATCCCGCTTCTTCATTTCCTGAAATATGTAGCTGCCTTTGATCAGCATTAGCGACCCACCGATCATTTTCGTATATCAGCTTCATTCCTTTTCCACCTTTCTATTGAAACCCCTATGGTTCCATTGTACGATGAAAGCATGAACTTGTAAGGAGCTTCTTATGTCGAGAATTCATTTTATGATTTTAATTTTACTTGTATCCGTATCTGGTTTTTCACAGGGAGCGTTACTGCCAGTTATTTCGATTATTTTCGAACATGCCGGCACTTCCCCGACGTTAAACGGACTGCATGCCACAGGCTTATATCTCGGCGTGCTGCTTGCGTCTCCTTTTATGGAAGCGCCGCTGCGCCGCTTCGGATTTAAACCATTGATCGTCATTGGGGGCGCTGCTGTCTTTTTAAGTTTATTTAGCTTTGTCTTTATTGAATCTTATGTCGTCTGGTTCTTCTTGCGGCTGATGATCGGCATCGGTGATCATATGCTTCATTTCTCCACACAGACGTGGGTAACCTATGCCTCATCATCTAGAAATCGCGGGCGAAATATTTCATTGTATGGGTTATCCTTTGGACTCGGTTTTGCCGCTGGCCCTTTTTTAACACCGCTCATTGAAATCAATCCATCCTTGCCGTTTATTGTGTCTGGTGCAGTTAGTTTGTGTATTTGGCTGCTTGTGTTTGTTTTAAAAAATACATATCCTGATACAGGTGAGATGCAGACGTCAGAGCAGACAAATAGTTTGAAGCGCTTCAAGAAGGCGTTTCAATTTGGCTGGGTAGCGTTTATGATGCCGTTTTGCTATGGCTTTTTAGAAACGACGCTCAATAGTAACTTCCCTGTGTATGCGCTGAGAAGCGGGGTGACGATAGATGCTGTTGCGTTTATTTTACCTGCGTTTGCGATTGGGAGTATTGTTTTTCAGCTTCCTCTCGGGATGCTGAGTGACCGTTTCGGCAGACGACGCATGATTTTAGTCGTGACACTCGTCGGTTCATTCTTTTTCCTTTTAGCAGGGATTTTCATTCAGTCCGTTTTGGCTGTTGCGATCTGTTTCTTTATCGCAGGTATGGCTGTAGGTTCGACCTTCTCACTTGGCATCAGTTATATGACGGACTTATTGCCAAAGCATCTGCTGCCTGCTGGGAATTTGATGTGCGGGATGGCGTTTAGTGCAGGAAGTATTCTCGGTCCGGTTCTTGGCGGATTCTTTGTGCAGACGTTCGAGGGCATGAATTTACTCTATCTTGTCAGTATCGTGATTTTATTTGTGTTTTGCTGTGTTCGATTTGGGAGGACGCTGGCAGTGGTTGAAAGTAACTAAATGGAGGATCTATTTTGTTTACATTTAACATTTCAAATGACTTAAAATTGGCGTGTTTACAAGTAGCCGATGCAGAGACATTATTTGCACTTATCCAGCAGAATAAAATTCACTTGGGAGAGTGGCTACCATGGGTGAATCACTGTTATCGCATAGAAGATGTTCAATCTTTTATTCAATCTGCCCACACTGCCTATGCTGAACGAAAAGACATAGAAGCGGGTATCGTATTAAACGATCAATTAATTGGGGTGTTCCGCATGACGTTTCAGCATCGGATAGGCAATATTGGGTATTGGATTGGTCAAGATGCACAAGGGCAAGGTATTGTGACCAAAACAGTGAAATGGATGACAGATACTTTTGCTCCTGAAGTCGATGGATTTGAAATCTTTTGTCCTGTTGGTCATGTCAGAAGTGAACGTGTTGCGATGAAAGCAGGGTTTCAGCTCGATCCTCACTATCAGCCAAAGCCTGATGCAACTTTTCTCCTGAAGCGTTATATACGGATATTGAATCATTAAAAACTCCCCTGCACCTATGCAGAGGAGTTTTTTCATCTAGTGATACCCATTTTGCCCATTCGCACTTCCACTGGTTTTGTGCTTTGGCTGATGGCCTTTGTTTTGTTTTGTGTTGCTTCCGCCTTTTTTCGATTGTTTAGACATTCAGTATTCCCCCATCCGTCAAGATTGAACATGTTCGTTCTCCTTTAGGATGCCCGGATTTCTTCACACCTTGCCTGGTACGATTTTACGCTTATGTAAAAGCGCATTGAGCTCGCCGCCGAGGATGATCATAATGCCGGTTAAATAAAACCAGATCATTAATATTATGATTCCCCCAATGCTTCCGTACATCGCACTATAGTTGGCAAATTCGCCTACATAAAATGAGAACAGCATGCTGACGAGAATCCAGCCAACAGATGCAAATATGGCGCCTGGCAGCACAAATTTCAATTTCAGCCTGATATTAGGGGCAAAATAATATAGGGATGTAAAAACAATCAGTAAAATCAGTGGACTAATAATCCATCTCATGGCTGTCCAGATGGTGAGAAACGCATCTGACTGCCCTACTAATTTGGCAACGAATAAGCCAAGCTCTTTTCCAAAGACAGGCAGCATCAAGGCAAAAATAATCGTAAGCACCATCGCAATGGTTAAGATGATCGATGTTAAACGTACGAGAATGAAGGAACGATTTTCCTCAACTTCGTAAGCGTGGTTAAATGCTCTGACAACCGCATTAATGCCGTTGGATGCAGACCAGAGGGCCGCAATAATCCCGAATGACAACAATCCGCCGTTACGGTTATTCAGCGTCTCTTCGGCAATGGATTCAATCATCGAAAGCGCTCCCTCTGGCGCATAACCAGAAATGACGCTTAGAACATCCTTTGATGTCAGCGGCAAATAACCAACAAGTGTCAGCACGAAGATGAGAAACGGAAATAATGAAAGCAAAAAGAAATACGCAAGTTCAGCTGATTTTGCCGGTCCTTCATGCAGCAAAAAGCGTCCAATTAACGCTTTAACAAAACCCATACGCCTCATCTCCAATGATCAATCTTTCTGTTTCTTTTGAAAGTGATCCTTTGTTTCTTCAATAATCTCTAATACCTTTGGTGTTGTTTCCTTTAACTGATTCACCTGTTCATTCAGAAAAGACAAATCATCTGAGACCGTTCTCATCAATTGCTTCGTTTCTTCCATTTTTCCCCTCACGCAAGCAGACATCCTGCCAGGCTCCAAGCGGTATTCATCCAGCTTTTGCTGGCAGTCATTCCATTTTTCTTTCAGTACAGTTCTTGTTGGACGATGAAATAATGTCAGCAATATGCCGCAGGCTGCGCCTATAACAGCTCCCCGAAGCACGATTTGTTTGTTCTCTTCCATCTCATCTGATCTCCTTTCAGTTAAAGGTGTCTCTCTTTTTTTACATACGTCAAAAAACGATCAATTCCTGTTTCAATTAAATCATGTACTTCCTCAAAGTTCCCAGTGTAATAAGGATCTGGCACATCGTCTCGATCGTCGTCTTCTACAAAGTCAAGAAGACGGCCAATAAAGTGATGTTTTCCATAGCCAGCTAAACTGCGGAGGGCGCCTACATTTTCAGCATCCATCGCAATGATATAGTCGTATGTGGTGATATCCTTATCCATGATTTGTCTTGCAGTCATTCCTTCATAGCTGATACCCTTTTCATCAAGCAGCTTTCGTGTTCCTTCATGCGGAGGACTGCCTTGATGCCAGCCGCCAATGCCTGCTGAATCAATCACAAAGTGTTCACTCAGCCCTTCGTCTTCGACTCGTTTTCTAAACATCGCCTCTGCCATCGGTGACCTGCAAATATTGCCGAGGCACACAAATAATACATGAATCATCCTTCATTCTCCTCCTATCTTTTCCCTAAGAATCCCTTTGGAAAACCTTTTCTCTATCATATCAAGCCCTTTTTCTTTTGGAAACTTTGCAAGAAAAACTCCCATCGGCATTGACAAAATACACAAAAAAAGGAGAAACTTTAGGAGAATTACACAAACAAAGGGGGACATTAGATGGGAATCATTGAGCAGTTTGTCACGACGATGAACAATTTTTTGTGGGGGCCTCCCCTGTTGATTTTAATTGTTGGTACTGGAATCTACCTCACCTTTCGCATCCTCTTCATTCAAATTAGATTACTTCCTTATTCTTTAAAGCTCGCTTTTTCAAAACAAGACAAAACATCAGAGGGAGATATCTCCCATTTCCAAGCATTAATGACGGCTCTTGCTGCAACTGTCGGTACAGGGAATATCGTCGGTGTTGCCTCAGCTGTCATTGCAGGTGGTCCTGGTGCAGTATTTTGGATGTGGTTTGCTGCATTTTTCGGGATGGCCACCAAGTTTGCAGAAGCAGTTCTTGCTGTGAAATACAGGGTCAAAAACGAAAAAGGCGAAATGTCTGGCGGACCTATGTATTATTTAGAGCATGGCTTAAAACAGAAATGGCTAGGGGTGCTATTTGCTGTTTTCGGTGCCAGTGCTGCCTTTGGGATCGGCAACCTGGTACAGTCTAATTCCATCTCAGGCGTCATGAATTCTACTTTTCAAATTCCAACATGGGTAACAGGTATCATCATTACTGCCTTTACGGCACTCGTGATTTTAGGCGGAATTAAAAGTATCGGCCGAGTGACATCTATTTTTGTACCAGTCATGGCTTTATTTTACGTCATTTGTGGTCTGATCATTCTTGTCATGAATGCTGATCTTGTTCCAGGCGCAGTTGGGCTGATTTTTTCAGATGCCTTTACAGGTCAAGCCGTAGCAGGTGGTGCAATTGGAACTGTCATTCGCTGGGGTGTCGCACGAGGAGTCTTTTCCAATGAAGCTGGTCTTGGATCAGCACCAATTGCTGCTGCAGCTGCGAAAACGGATATGCCTGCCCGTCAAGCGCTCGTCTCTATGACGCAAGTGTTTATTGACACCATCATTGTTTGTTCTATCACTGGCATTACGATTGTCATGGCAGATATGTATTTAACAGAAAAAAGTGATGCGCTGACTTCGTTATCCTTTGCTCACTTCCTCGGTCCAGCTGGCTCAACTATTGTGGCAATCGGGCTGCTCCTGTTTGCCTATTCAACCATCATTGGCTGGTCCTATTATGGAGAGAAATGCTTTACATATTTGGTGAAGGATTCGTATGTCATGTATTATCGCATCGTGTTCGTGGTAGCTGTCTTTTTCGGTGCCGTGTTTAAGAATGACTTCGTCTGGGGCGTAGCAGATATGCTCAATGGACTGATGGCCATTCCAAACTTAATTGGACTCATCGGTTTATCAGGTGTTGTGGTGTTTGAATCCAAACGAATCATTGATAAGATCAAAGAGGAGAAAAAGGAAAAAAACATTTCAGTGTCGTCATAATAGCCCTTTTATTCTTTTGCTTTTCTGTTAAAATAGACATATTATTCGACACATGCAGGAAAGGACGTGCCGCCCTTGTCACAGCAAAAAGCGGCTGAAGTCAATCAGCTGATTGAAGACATTTCACAAAAGCTCAATATGCTGAATATTGGAGTCATCAAAGCCGAAGACTTCAGTCCAGATAAGTATGAAGATATTGAATTTCTTCACCAAATGGTGATGAAAAAATCTTCATTCAGCCCAAGTGAAATGCAAGCCATTGCAAGCGAGCTGAAAAGCTTAAGAAAATAATCGTGCACCTGATACTGAATTGCGGTTGACGCCGCTTTCTTACATCCATGCACAGAAAAAGCCAGCACCTCGCAAGGTGCTGGCTTTGTTTATCCTGTCAAAACTACTTATTTGGCGAGCAGTTTTAATGATTCACGGTTAAATGCTGGAATGTCATCAGGTGTACGGCTTGTGACAAGCTGATCCTGACAAACGACAACTTCTTCATCTTTGAATTTGGCGCCTGCGTTTTCCATATCTACTTGAATGGATGTATAGCCGGTTGCGCCTCTTCCTTCCAGCGTCTTCGCTGTAATAAGCAATTGCGGTCCATGACAGATCGCAAATACTGGTTTTTTCTCGTCCATAAAGGCTTTTGTGAATTGCACGTAGCGATCATCCGCACGCAGAATGTCTGGTGAGAAGCCGCCAGGAATCAGAAGTGCATCGAAGTCTTCTGGTTTCACGTTATCGATAGACGCATCGACTCTTACTTCTGCCTCTCCTTGCTTTCCTTTCACTGTTTTTCCTTTTTCGTTTTCAATTACTGTGATCTCATGGCCTGCGTCTTTAAAGGCTTTTGCAGGCTCGGTGAATTCAACATCCTCAAAGTAATCTGTTAAGACAACTGCAATTTTCTTACCCATGTAGAAACCCTCCTGCTTGATTATCGTTTACACTACACACTATACCCCCACCAATTGAAATCAAACATCCTATCCCTATGAGAAAACCCCCTTTCATAAAAATAAGCATTTAGACTCATTCACATTCCCTTAACAAGGTAATTCGTATGATTTATGTTATCTTTACAATAATCTGCAAAAAATAACTACAAAAGTTAACGAAACATTTCTACAATAGGTATTGTGGTCAAAAAAATTAGAAAGGCGGAGATCAGGTGAAGAAGCAAGCACATAGGTCTAAACGAAGGAAAAACCTGTCTATTCTGCTCACTTCCATTATGTTGATTAGTCTCATTCTCCCAGCAGTACCTACTCATGCAGAAACAGAAAGCGGCAGCGCCGTAAAGGTCAGTATCTTAGCCACAACGGATGTTCATGCGAACATGATGAATTACGATTATTACAGCGACAAAGAAACAAATGAATTCGGTTTGGCAAAAACAGCCGAGCTGATTGACAAGCACCGTTCACAAAATCCTAATACACTCCTTGTTGATAACGGAGACCTGATTCAAGGAACCCCTCTTGGAGAATACGTTTATAAAAATGAAAAAGACAGCATCATCAATCAAACAAAGGTTCACCCCATTATTCATACACTCAACAAACTAAAATATGATGCAGGCACACTCGGCAATCATGAATTTAACTACGGTTTATCTTTTCTTGACGGTACCATTGCGGGCGCCAACTTCCCGATTGTCAATGCAAACGTCAAAAAGTTAAACGGAGAACACCGATTTACTCCTTATGTCATTCAGGATAAAACCTTTAAAGATGCAAACGGAGCCTCCCAAACTGTGAAAGTCGGTTACATAGGATTCGTACCACCACAAATTATGACGTGGGATAAGAAACATTTAGATGGACAAGTTCAAGTGCAAGATATTGTGGAGTCTGCCAATGAAACCATTCCAGAAATGAAAGCAAAAGGCGCAGATGTCATCGTCGCTCTTGCTCATACAGGAATTGAAAAAACAGCTTCACCTAAAGGATCAGAAAATATGATCTTTGACCTTGCCACGAAAACAAAAGGCATTGATGCGATTGTGTCTGGCCACCAGCATGGCACATTCCCAAGCGCTGAATATAGCGGCGTTGACAAATTTGATGTCGCAAAGGGAACCATTAATGGCATTCCTGTCGTCATGTCAAAAAACTGGGGAAGCTACCTCGGGGTCATTGATTTAACGCTAGAACCAGACGGAAGCAACTGGAAAGTCACAGACGGAACAGGCAAAATCGAATCCGTTGCCGGGGTGACATCTCAAAACAGTACAGTGAAAAATGCCATTCAAACAACTCACCAAAACACCCTAGATTACGTCAGAAAGCCAGTTGGAAAAACAGAAGCAGACATTAACAGCTTTTTCGCTCAAGTGATGGATGACCCTTCTATTCAAATCGTGACAGATGCCCAGAAATGGTATGCACAAGAAAAAATGAAAGATACTTCGTACAAAAACTTGCCGATTCTCTCTGCAGGTGCACCATTTAAAGCCGGCGGACGCAATGGTGTGAACTATTATACAAATATCGCAAAAGGTGATTTAGCGATTAAAAACATCGGTGATCTTTACCTTTACGATAACACCGTGCAGATTGTAAAACTAAAAGGCAGTGAAGTAAAAGACTGGCTTGAAATGTCTGCTGGTCAGTTTAACCAAATCAAACCAAATACTTCAAATGAACAGCCTATTTTAAACGAAGAATACCGCTCATATAATTTTGATGTGATCGATGGTGTGACGTACCAAGTAGATGTCACACAGCCTGCTAAATACAGCACAACAGGCACACTTGTTAACGCTAGTGCGAACCGCATCAAAAACTTGTCTTACAACGGAAAACCCGTTTCTGACAATCAAGAATTTTTAGTCGTGACAAACAACTACCGTGCATCTGGCGGCGGAGGGTTCCCGCACCTCACACAAGATAAAGTGGTGCTCGCCTCAGCAGATGAGAACCGCCAAGTGCTGATGGATTATATTATTGAACAAAAAACCATTAACCCAAGCGCAGATCAAAACTGGTCCATTGCACCAGTAAAAGGCGCAACAGTCACCTTTGAATCTTCTCTACTTGCAAAACCGTTCGCAGAGAAATCAAGCAGCGTCGACTTTATTCGGAATGCCAGCACAGACGGACTTGGCGTGTACAAGCTAGCGTTTAAAGATGATGGTACAACAGAACCACCTGCAACAGACAATTGGCATTTAACGGTGATGCATACAAACGATACACATGCACATCTGGATGATGCAGCAAGACGCGCAACCAAGATCAAAGAAGTTCGCGCCCAAAGCGAAAACAATATTTTATTAGACGCTGGAGATGTCTTCTCTGGTGATCTCTATTTCACAAAATGGCAAGGACTTGCCGATCTGAAACTGATGAACTTAATGAAATACGATGCCATGACGTTCGGGAATCATGAATTTGACAAAGGTCCATCTGTCCTTCGTCAATTCCTGACAGGTGATGCATCCAGTGTAGATGCTAAAAACCGTCACCAGTTTGAAAAACCGAACTTCCCGATCGTGTCATCAAACGTGAATGTCTCTAAGGAAAAACAGTTAAGCGATTTAGTGAAAAAACCAGCAACATTTAAAGCTGGTGAGAAAAAAGAAGCTGGCATTTACCCTTACATTCTACTTGACGTAAATGGTGAAAAGGTCGCTGTATTTGGTCTAACCACTGAAGACACAGCGATTACATCCAGCAGTGGTCCCAACATTCAATTTCAAGATGCATACAAAAAAGCAAAAGAAACAGTCAAAACCATTCAAACTAAAGAAAAAATCAATAAAATTATTGCGCTCACACATATTGGCTATAACCGTGATCTAGAACTGGCTCAAAAAGTAGATGGCATTGATCTCATCATTGGTGGTCACACCCACACCCTTGTTGAAAAATTAAAGGTCATCAATAAAAAAGAACCAACGATTGTTGCGCAAGTAAAAGACTACGGACAATTTTTAGGAAAAGTAGACGTGGCCTTTGACAAAAAAGGCGTCGTACAGCCAAAAGAATCTACTTTTGACCTCATCACGATCGACGACTCTGTGAAAGAAGATGCGGACGCAAAAGCGATTCTTGATCAGTACAAGGCAGATATCCAAGATTTAAAAACCGAAAAAGTCGGGACGTCAGATGTCTTTTTAGATGGACAACGTGAACACGTCCGTGCAAAGGAAACGAACCTTGGAAACTTTATTGCAGATGGCATGTTAAAGAAAGCACAAGAATCTGCTGGGGCTGACCTTGCCATTACAAACGGCGGTGGTATTCGAGGCAGCATTGAAAAAGGAGATATCACATTAGGGGATATTTTAACTGTGATGCCTTTTGGAAACACACTATATGTCGCAGATTTAAAAGGCAGTCAAATTAAAAAAGCGCTTGAACAAGGTCTTTCAGGCATTGAAGAAGGCGGAGGCGCATTCCCTCATGTAGCCGGTATTGAATATACGTTTACACTGAGTAAACCAGCTGGCAGCAGACTGATTGATGTCAAATTGAAAGATCAAAAGGGCAATCTGACTGACATTGATGATCAGAAAACATACCGCGTGGCGACTAACGCATTCGTCGGCACAGGCGGTGATGGCTACAGCGTCTTTACAGAAGCGTCTCATGGTGAAGACTTAGGCTATGTTGACTATGAAATCTTCAAAGAACAAATTGAACAGGCAGACGGTCATATTTCTCCAGTCATCGACCATCGAGTGAAAGAAGTATTCCTTCCTCGCTTGAAAGGAAAAGGCGCCTATGACATTCAAGATGATGAGAAATTCCAAACGTATGTGCAGCATACGAACAAAGCATTGCTCTATTTAGACAAAGCAACCGAAGCGAAAAAGGTTCAATTGTCTCTATCAAAAGGACAAGTAGCTGAACTGAAGAAACGAGAGCAAGATCCAAACGTCACCATCTATCATGACAAAGTCGGTCTAGCATTACCGCTCTCCAATTTGTCAGAGCAACAAGCAGATATATCAATGGCAAAAACAAATAAAGTGAAAAACGCATTAACCGACACATACGATTTCCGAATCAAACAAGATCAGAAAAATGTCTCTACCTTTAAAGATCCTGTCACACTGTCCTTTACATTAGATGCGCCTGAAAAAGCGAAAAAACCAGGTGTCTATTATGTCGATCGTGAGAAAAACCGCTATGCCAAAACAAGTAACGGTTCATTCAAAAACGGGATTGTCTCAGGTAAAACGGAGCACTTTAGTGAATACACCGTACTCAATCAAAGTGAAGCTGCTGGAACAGCTCCAGACCAAACTGGCGGAGACGGTGGAACTTCTGCTCCAGGCGGTTCGGATCCAAGTCAGGATGGAAGCAGCATGCCAGGCGGCACACTGCCGAATACGGCAACGATGATGTATACAGCGGTATTAATTGGCTTGCTCATGCTCGCCTCAGGCGGTATCCTTTATTACTACCAGCGCAAGCGCACACGAAACAAAGTATCATCTTAATAGAAAAGGACAGAGCATTTGCTCTGTCCTTTTTTGCATCTCACTATCAATCTTGGGATAAATACATCCAATGACGGTCATCAAATTCTTTCACATCATCTGACCCTATATGACGCAGCATTCTATTAAAGAACGTGATATCATCTTCATCATCAACGGCATATAAATCCTTTTGAACATATTCTCTCGTAATGAAATTCGTTAAGTTCGTGTTATTCACAAATTCAGCAAAGTACGATTTCACAAGGGTTGAATCTTCTTCACTTAATGTTTCATCACTGATAATTGAAATATGAAATACATTCAAAATCGCTTGAATGTCTTCTTCATCCATATAACATAATGGCTCTAATTTTCTATCTTCTTCCGTAAACGGTTTTCGCGTGTCTTCAATGATGACATAACATAAAATCCTGTGACCTTTCATCACGCTAAAAATTTCTAAATCTCGTAATTTGAGTGGTCTATTCAGTCTGATCATTTTTCCTCCTGAGATGTTGCTCTCGTTATTGTTTAATCCCTTGTTTCCCTACAACCTGAAATAGACAGAGCTTCGGCCCTGTCTACTTCTCTCTTCTAGCAAAATCCACGAATCTGAAACGATCTAGCCGGTGGCGGCTTTCAGTGTATTGGAATAGACTCGTATCCTCCAAGAACACATAATTTTTCACCACCACCACATGATCAAACCCGTTCAAATCAAGATACCTCTCATCTTCTTCAGTACATGGCTCGACCACAAATTCCTTTTGAGCATAACTAATCGAGACCCCAAGTTCTCCTTCAATATACTCGTAGATCGATCCTTCACAAATGTCCTTAGACAAGAACGGCACATGTTTTTGCAAGAAGTAATCTTTGTCTAAAATGACTTCTTCTCCGCTAATATTGCGAGAGCGAATGACTTCCCAAACGTCCTCCTGCCCACTGATTTTCAGCTGAGACTGAATATACTGATCTGGCTTGATTAAACCGAACTCATGAACCGTTGTTACCGTCTTGCGTCCAAGCGTTTGGGAAAGCTCTTTAAAGCTGACAAGACCCGAAACTGGGAACTGCATTTTCTCTCGATTCAGCAATACTGAGCCTTTCCCACGAATTTTTTGGATATAGCCATTTTGCACAAGGATGTTTAATGCCTTTCTCACCGTCTCACGGGATGTGTCATACATGACAGACAGCTCATGTTCTGATGGGAGGATGCCTTTATCCTGCCATTCACCTTGTTCAATTCGTCTAGCGAGCTGATCATAAATCACTCGAAACTTATTCTCTTTCATTTTCCCTCCGCCCCATTTACTAGCGTTTGGTTAAATGATAAACGATTGACTCATATGGGCGCAACGTAAATCCCTTGATATCTGCCGGCACATCCTCATAATTGGACAGCAAGACTTGCCCTTCCATTTCATTGACATCCTTTGCAAGCTCATCTGGAAGTGTAAAGTCCGTCTCGCCTGCATAAAAATGGTTGATCACGAGAATCTTCTCATCTTTGCCTTCTCGGACATATGCAAACACCTTTGGATCATCTGAAAGCAGTAAAGTAAAGCTCCCATAGGTGATTACATCAAGTTCTTTGCGAAGTCTACAAAGGGCTTGATAATGATAAAAAATCGACGTCTCATCTTTTAAGGCAGCTTCTACTGAAATGCCGTTTTGAGCTGGTTCAATCCAAGGCGTACCTTTTGAGAACCCCACATTTTTTTCCGACGTCCATTGCATAGGTGTCCTTGCGTTATCTCTTGATTTGACCTGTAAAATCGCCAAAGCTTCTTCCTTTGTTTTCCCTTTTTCAAGCATGACTTCGTACATATTCAGTGATTCGATATCGCGGTATGACGAAATGTCCTCAAAACGAGGATTCTTCATCCCAATTTCTTCACCTTGATAAATATAAGGAGTGCCTTGCATCAAATGAATGGTGGTCGCCAGCATCTTCGCTGATTGCTGATGGTACGTGCCATCATCACCGTATCTAGACACGATGCGTGGCTGATCATGGTTGCACCAAAATAATGCGTTCCAGCCGCCGCCCTCATGCATTTTCGTCTGCCATTCTGACAGAATTGATTTCAACTCTAGAAAATCAAATGGCGCAATGGCCCACTTTTCACCGTTAGGATAGTCAACTTTTAAATGATGAAAATTAAACGTCATATCCAGCTCCTGCCGATCAGGTCTTGTATACCGAATGCAGTCTGCAATATTCGTTGAAGACATTTCCCCCACGGTCATGCTATCGTATTTCGAAAACACTTCCTGGTTCATTTCATGCAAGAATTCATGAATTCTCGGCCCATCTGTATAGTACATACGCCCGTCACCTTGCACTGATTGCCCAGCATCATCTAAAAAGCGTTGATCCTTTGAAATGTTATTGATGACATCCAGTCTGAATCCATCGATCCCTTTTTCAAACCAAAAGTGCATGATGTCATATACTTTCCTGCGCACTTCATCATGTTCCCAGTTGAGGTCTGCCTGGGTAACATCATATAAATGAAGATAATAGTCACCTGTCGCTTCATCTAATTCCCACGCTGGCCCGCCAAACTTTGACTGCCAATCATTCGGAGGAGAGCCGTCCGCTTTCGGCTCCTTCCAAATATAATAGTCTCGATACGGGTTTTCCTTCGACTCTCGGGAGGCTTGAAACCACTCATGGAAAATAGATGTATGGTTCACGGCTAGATCCATGATGACACGAATCCCTCGTTCATGTGCTTCTTTCAGCATGTGCTCAAAATCGGCCATTGTGCCGTACATGTCATGGATTTTTGTATAATCACTAATATCATAACCGTTGTCATGCTGTGGTGACTCATACATAGGGGTCAGCCAAATACAATCCGCCCCTAGCTCTTTGATATAGTCGAGCTTTTTCGTCACGCCATTGATATCACCTGTACCAGAGCCTGTTGTGTCTAAAAAGCTCTTCGGATAGATTTGATAGACCACGGCTTTTTTCCACCACGGTTCGTTTGTTTGTTGATTCAATTTCCTTCACCACCACTAGTTAAGTTCTTGTGATACATCCTTCTTTTTAAGTTTTGCATATAAAAGGGTACCAATGAATGGGACGATCAGCACAATCACCATTCCGATGGCAAATGCCCCCCAATATTTCGGAATGATCGAGAAGATTCCTGGAATGCCTCCAACGCCGACTGAACTTGCCAGTACCCCTTGTGAGGCAATAAACATACCAGCTATCCCTGAACTGATCAGGGCAAAAATAAACGGGAATCTATAGCGCAAGTTCACCCCAAACATCGCCGGTTCAGTAATCCCCAAGTAAGCAGAAATACTTGATGTCAGCGAGAGCCCTTTTTGCTTTTCATCTTTTAAGACAAACATCATCGCAAGTGCCGCTGATCCTTGAGCAATATTAGATAGTGCGAGCATTGGCCATAGGAACGTGCCGTGCAGTTTTGAGTTAATCAGCTGAATATCGACTGCTAGGAACGTATGATGCATCCCTGTAATGACTAACGCTGCATACAATCCGCCATATAAAAGACCGCCAAGTGCTGCGAATTGCTGGAATACGGTGACGAGTCCAGATGTTAAAACGTTTCCGATCGCAAATGTAACGGGACCAATGACGATAAATGATAAAAATCCAATGAGTAATAATGTAATTGGTGCAACAACTAACAGCTGAATACTTTCAGGTGTCCGTTTTGTTATAATTAATTCGAGCTTTGCGAGTAAATAGGAGGCGACGAGTATCGGAAGAACCTGCCCTTGGTAACCTACCTTTTGTACTTCAAGTCCAAACAAATTCCAAACAGGAATGTCACCTGTCTTTTCCGCCGCTCCATACCCCCACGCATTCAACAGATCTGGATGTACAAGCATCAGTCCGAGGACCATCCCTAAAAGTGGATTACCTCCAAACCGCTTGACAGCCGACCAGCCAATTAATGCTGGCAAAAAGGTAAAGGCAGTGCCTGCAATCAAGTTGATCATATTTGCTAAATCCGCCCATGCCGGATACACATCCACAATGGATTTTTGATCAAAGAAAATATCAGGAGCTGTTAAAATATTATTAATCCCCATCAATAAACCGGCTGTCACGATAGCTGGAAGGATTGGAATGAAGATATCTGCAAGCGTTTTCACCGCACGCTGAAGTGGGTTTAATTTCTGATCAGAGGCACGCTTGACGTCCTCTTTTGTCGCTTCGCCGATTCCCGTCTGTTTGACCATTTCGGCATAAACCCGATTCACCACTCCTTGACCAATGACCACTTGGTATTGGCCATTCGCTGAGAAAGATCCCTTCACTTCATCAATTTGTTCTAGTGCTTTCTCATCCACCTTAGCTTCATCTTTTAGCACAAAACGAAGTCTTGTCACACAATGTGTGGCTTGATCAATGTTTTCTTTGCCGCCAATGGCTTTCACAATCTGATCTGCCGCTGCCTGATAATCAGCCATGCTATCCCCTCCGAGATCGTTTTTTTATAAGAAAAAAGAATCAAAACTTGTATATACATGTTCACTTCATATTTTATATTTGTATATACATGTAGTCAATAAGAAAATGTAGCGCTTTCATAAAAAAAGCTCCCTCAATGTGCTCAGAGAGGCAGCGTGTCATCATCTTTTTTATGCTCCGTTAGTTTTTCGTAGACCCTATTCTTATAAAAGGAGGAGGCTGGACGAGCAAACGTTTGGCGCTTGGATGTGAGTTCATCGAGGCGTTTCTGTTTTTCCTCACATATGAGAGAGAGTTTTTTTCTTTCTTCTCCATCTATACTCGTTTTCAGTAATTCTTTGACCGTCATTAGTTCTTTTTTCAAAGCGGTTTCTTCCCCGGCAAAGCCTGCATTTTTCATGATTCGATAGCCCATCCTCAGCTCTTCAGGTACATGAGCAGCATCATCCTTTGGCAGAGGTTTCCCAAAGCCTGATAGTCCTTCAAAAGCTCCATGGTCCATCGCCTTTTTGATCCGTTCTTCTGACAATCTCTGCGCAAAATCCATGACACGTCTCCTTTCAGATCGTCTGATATTTGGTTAAGCATAGCAAAAAAGCTGGCTCTCTTCCAAGAGCCAGCTTTCTCATTATTTTTTGTCGATTTTAAAAGTAGATACCATTTGTGCCAAGTCCTCTGACATGTCAGAGAGCTGTTCAATCGCACTTGAAATTTGCTGCATGCCAGCACTTTGCTGTTCTGTTGCTGCCGCTACTTCTTGAGAGCTTGCCGCATGTTCTTCCGACACGACCGAAATTTGTTCAATCGATGTAGAAATTGTTTGATATGCTCGTTCTACCTGCTGAATAGATTGAAGCAAATTGTTCGTTCTGCTTGCAAATTGAGACACTCCATCATAAATACCAGCGAAGTTCTGCGAGGTGCCTTTCATTTGCTCACGGCCTTCTTCCACTGCTTTACTGCTTTCCTCCACGCTTTCAAGGACACGCTGACTATTTTCCTGTGTGCCAATGACTAAGTCTGAGACCGTTTTAGCTGCATCAGCTGACTGTTCAGCTAACTTACGGACTTCATCAGCGACAACAGCAAATCCTTTTCCTTCTTCTCCTACACGTGCGGCTTCAATAGAAGCATTCAGTGCAAGCAGATTCGTTTGCGCTGAAATGTCCGTAATAATGGAGATGACACTTTCAATTTCTGTTGAATGTGATTGCAATTCTTCTGCCGCTTGCTTGGAGCTTGTCATCATGTCATGTAACATGTTGAGATGTTCAAGCACATGCTGCACCAATTTTTGACCAGATTCTGACTGCTCTTGTACTTCTGATGAAACAGATTTCATTTCATCCACTTCTTTTGTCACGCCTTCGATTTGAGTATCGATTTCCGCAACAGATGTTGTGCAGTCTGTAATGTTTGCGACTGAATCATTGATTCCTTCACTCATATTCGTCATCGCTTCTGACACTTGTTGTGCACTTTGACTAGATTCCGTTGTCACTGTGCGAAGCTGTGAAGACATTCTCGACACTTCACTTGATGAGTTTGAGATCTTCCCAATAAGCTCTTTGATCCGTCCCTGCATTTTCTGGAAGGAAGCCGCTAATTGACCGATCTCATCTTTACTTTGAACTTCTACCATGCCAGTTAAATCACCATCTGCAATTCGATCCGCTGATTCCATTAATGAGCGTGCTGGTTTTGCAATTCTTCTTCCCATGAAGAATGAGAAGAGTAATCCACCGATGAGCACAATCGCAGATGCTACTGTAATATAAATTGTCAGTTTTTTCGTTGTTGCTGGAACAACAGACGCATCTAAGTCAATTCCTAAAATCCCCGTGAGTTCACCACCTGAATCTTTAATTGGTAAAAAGACGGATTTATGAGTCCCATACGAATCAACGTAAATGTCACTTTTGACCATTTTATCTTCAGAAAGAGCTTCTTTCATTTCATCTGAAAAGACATAATCTTGATCAAAATCATTGTCTTCCCCTGTTAGTACGATGATTCTTTCTTTGCCGCCCTTATTTGATAACACGTATAAGTTCTCAAGCGTATGATCTTTTTGTAGTTCTGTGAATTTCTTTTTGATCTCCACATAAATAGGGTCATCCTTCCCGCTAATGCTAAGGACATTTCCATCCATATTATCGATTTCTTTTTTCGCTGTATCAATATCTGTTGTTAATCGATAATCAAATTGCTTTAATAATTGGGAGGATAAATCCTGGCTAACTAAATAAAATGTTAGAACGAATAATGCAACGGTTGCGAGTAATGTTACGACAACGACTGACATGATTTTGGAGGATATCGTAAGTCCTCCAAACTTCCTTTGTTTCGCCATTTTTTTCTACATCTCCACTCTCAATTTTAATTTAAGCCTCTACACTTTCAAATTGTCCACAAACAGATGCAATGACATCTTTTAAATAAGATACGATATGAGGGATATGCTCCGGTAACGTATAAGGTGAAATCACAAAAAATTTACTCACACTTAGATAGAATTCTTGACCTTCTTTGGCATTGACTTGTAAAAACTTCGTTGTATCACCAAAGAACATTTCGTCTCTTTTCTCTCCAAGCTTTTCAAAGAGGATTTTGTTCAAATCATTGTTACGCTCAATTTCCATAGCAGTTGCTTCTCCAGATATTTCTTCCTTAAAACGAGGAGAACCGTCTAGGTAAATTCTAAACAATGTAGCCATTCCGACATTGTCATCATTGACGACTTCTGCTTGCGGAATTTCCTGACGGAGCGCTTCTCTAAATGCAAGGTTCACCTCTAAAAATTGACCGAGCAAGCGCTGGTATCCTTCAATTCCAAACGTTAGCAGCACACTTAGCATGCTGATGGAGCTTCCCATTCTTGAGCATTCAAGCGTATAACCGGTATGGTATTCCCCGTATCCTCTATGTCCAACATATGGTGTTTCTTGTTCTTCTAGGTCCAAGCGCTTTAAGTCAGCAGCGTTTTTCACTAAGAATAAACTAGATGTGTACGGTGTTTGTCCAAGTTTTTGAAAATCAAAACACATCGTATCAGCAAGAGAAAGATGCTGAAACTTTGCTTTGATTTCTTTTAACATACGAAGAACACCGTCTGAGAATTGCAGCGGGTTTTCAGATACATCATACTCATTAAAGAAAGCAAAGAATCCACCAAGCGCCGAATCTGCATGAATATGCGGCACCTTGAGACCATACTTCTCAGCAATGGCTTCGGCCGTTTCACGCACCCCTTTTACATCATCAATTGCAATGGCATCTGTTGTTCCGGTTGTTGCCACAATATAAACGGGAATTCCGCCATTTTGGGCAACACGTTCCATTTGACAACGCAAATCTTCCATATCCATCGAATGATCTTTATTCGTCTTAATTCTGATTAAGTTGTCTGTGCCAAGCCCTGTTGCTTCCATTGACTTAAATAAGCTGTAATGTGCTGCATCAGAACAAAACGCATAAAGATTTTGCGGGACACCTTTTCGTAATGACTCCGGTGCAACTTTCGAAATTGCTAAACGAAGCCCCGAGAAAATAGCCCCTTGACCTCCCCATGTTGTGTAGCCCCCGCTCACATTTGGATCATATCCGATGAGCTTAGACATCATTGAGACCACTCTGACCTCAGCTTCTGCGCCTGCTGGTCCATACACATCCCATAGGTTGTTTCCGTTAACCAGCATAGCCGTCAGCATGCCTAGAATTCCTGGTGTACTTGCCATTGGCAAAATGTTCGTGAAGAAATACTTCGTGTGGTATGGATGATTATGTAAAAGCTTCAGTAATTCTTCATTCACAAGTTCCGCTTGTTGTCCGTTCATCGGAATTTGACTTGTTTCAGTGAGCTTTTTGTAAAAGTCCTCCTCGCGATTCTTTTCACCTTTTAGGTGAGCACGGTTCGGATCCTTCAGGTCATCGACCCCTGAAATGATCTGTTCCATTAATTTAATGAGTTCTTTCCGCTCTTCTGCATTTCCGTCCTCACTCGGAAACCAGTTCTGAACGAGGTTCTGTGCTCGTACAGTCATATACTATCAATCCTTTCAATGGAAGATTTCCTGTCACTGTCTATATCGACCCCGTTTCAAAAGTTTATAGTGTCGAACTGTTCACTTAAGTATATTTAGATAATTTGTTCACCCATCAAAAAGAATAGAACCCTTACAATACACATCAAAACCATTATGTTTGTGAAACAACAATATATATCAATATACTTTCTTGAAGGAATTATTATCCAGACAATTCAGCGGTTTATTCATTCATTTTTTTTACTTAACCTGCATAAACATTAATAAACACTGGAAATACGCCTAAATACACCATTGTAGAAATCAAATTAATTCTTTAGGCTTGTGTCTTTTTACCTGTTTTATTGATATAGCAACAGGAAAAATACAGAATTTTCTGTAATTATTAGGATGAATTTCACAAAAAGTTTTTCGGAGATCGAATATTTTCGATGTCTTCCCATTTCTAGCTCGGACAGGCTGCCTTAGGTGCTCACCGGTTATGACTTTTCTATTTGTGCATTTCATGGTATATTCTAATGGTTCGTTTTCTTTCGTTCCGCCTCTTCCGTTTAACGGAGAAAAGGAGTGTTTAAATGAAAACATTTATTCAAAAAAGGGGCCTCGGCTTCTTTGTAATTGCAGCCATCTTGTTATGGCTCAAGACGTATACAGCTTATTTAATCGAATTTAAACTTGGTATATCAAATGTGCTTCAGCATATTTTGCTTTTTGTGAATCCTATTAGCTCCAGCTTGTTCTTTCTTGGCTTTGCTTTATTGTTCAAGAAAAAATGGCAGCCTGCCGCTATCATTGTGATTCACTTTTTCATGTCTTTTTTACTTTACGCAAACATCGTGTACTATCGATTCTTCAATGACTTTATCACGCTGCCTACAGTGATGCAGGCAGGAACGAATGGCGGACAATTAGGTGATAGTGCATTTTCACTCATGCGTTGGACTGATATGTTTTACTTTCTCGATACCATCATCTTGATCGTACTCGCAGTCCGCATGAAAAGACAGCAGCAAACAAGTACAGCAACTGTACCTGTTCAAAAAACAAAATCGTTTAGACTCGTTCTTGTGTCCTCTGTTCTGATCTTTGTTGTCAACTTAATCGCAGCAGAAATTGATCGCCCAGAGCTTTTATCAAGATCGTTCGACCGCAATTATTTAGTCAAATACTTGGGTGCTTATAATTTTACGGTGTTTGATGCCATTCAAAATGTGAAATCAAACAGCCAGCGTGCCCTGGCAAATTCAAGTGACGTAACAGATGTAGAGAATTATCTAAAGGCGAACAGCGCTGATCCAAACCCGGCTTATTACGGGAAAGCGAAAGGCATGAACGTCATTACGATTTCTCTTGAATCACTGCAAAACTTTGTCATTGATTACAAAGTGAATGGAAAAGAGGTCACTCCTTTCCTCAATTCATTAGCCCATGACAACAAAACGTTTTATTTTGATAACTTCTTCCATCAAACAGGACAAGGAAAGACATCTGATGCGGAATTTATGATGGATACGGGGCTTTTCCCATTATCACAAGGCTCTGTGTTTATTAACAAAGCTCAAAACACATATCAGGCGCTTCCTGGCATTTTGAAAAAGGACCAATACACGTCCGCTGAATTCCACGGAAATACGAAAACGTTCTGGAACCGGAATGAAATGTTTAAGTCCTTTGGATATGACAGATTTTACGATTCTGAGTACTACGATATGAATGAACAAGATACGAAGAACTATGGATTGAAAGACAAACCGTTCTTCAAAGAATCCATGCCAATGCTTGAAAATCTAAAACAGCCGTTTTATTCGAAATTCATTACGCTGTCAAACCACTTCCCATTTGGTATGGATGAAGGTGATACCGATTTTGAACCTGGCGACTTCGGAGACTCCGTCGTTGATAACTACTTCCAATCTGCTCATTATTTAGATGAAGCCATTGAACAGTTCTTTAATGACTTGAAGAAATCCGGTCTCTATGACAATACCGTCGTCATTATGTACGGTGACCATTACGGCATTTCAGAAAACCATAATGAAGCGATGGAAAAAGTGACTGGCGAAAAAATTGGAGACTATGAAAATGCCCAGCTTATGCGTGTGCCGCTCTTTATCCATGTGCCAGGCGTAAAAGGCGGACAGATTCATAAATACTCTGGTGAAGTCGATGTTGCGCCTACCCTTCTCCACCTGCTCGGAGATGATACGAAGAACTATTTAATGTCTGGTTCTGATATCTTATCGAAGAACTTTAAAGAGCTTGTGCCATTTAGAAATGGAGACTTCGTGTCTAAGGACTACACGAAAGTAGGCAACAATTATTACAGCAACAAAACAGGTGAAAAAATCGAGCCGACTGAAAAGGCATCACAAGAAAACGAAACGGTGAAAAAGATGCTAGAGACATCTGATAAGATTGTCACGGAAGATTTACTCCGTTTCTACAAACCTAAAGGCTTTACACCAATTGAGCGAAATGATTATGACTACACAAAGAAAGTACAGGATGAAAAAGATTCCTCTTCCGCCAAAGATGAATCCAGCTCGTCTTCCAAATAACTTTCTCATTTAAAGCCCCAGCCGATCCAAGATCAGCTGGGGCTTTTTACGTTTGATCCGCATGACACCGGGTATAGGTGAAGAAGGAGGGATTATTGATCATGAAAAAAACAGCAGCATTTCTCGTGACCGCTTCACTCGCTTCTTCCACCTTATTTGCTTTCAGCCCGGCGATTTCAGCGCACGCCCTGACCCAAACGCAGGCAGAACAATCCATTCCTCAAGGGCCGAAAGCAGCGCTAAACAGTATTTATCAGCTAGCACATCAAGGACAAATGCCATACTATGCAGAAGGACTCAAAATAGGGGTTCAAACAAAAAAAGACGTACGACATAAACTAGGACAGCCTTATCCAGAAACCGGTCAAAGCGGCTTTGATTTGTATCATGCTGAGATGGGCAACCCTGGATTTGCTTTTCACTATGACAAAAAAGGCAAGATTAACGAAATCCGTTATTTTGGAACAAATGTAGAAAAAGAAACGAATATCGGAGGAATGACTCCTTCCCTATTAAAGAAACAGCTTGGACCAGCAGATTCAGTCAGCACCATCCCGCAAACAAAAGAGAAAAAATACGTTTATCAGACCGGTAATTATGAGCTCGAATTTATCGTCGGACATGATCCAGATATCAGTCAGCACGAGCTGACTGTGGTGCATATTAACCTCATCAAAGCCGGTTCCTAAATAAAAAGCATCCTGAGTTTTCACTCAGGATGCTTTTCTTTATTATGATGCCACTTCTAAATGCGGCTTTCTTTTCAGTTTTCGCTTAAGGACTGGACCTGCTACATAATCAAGGCCAAGTTTTCCGGCATTTCCTTTCGCTGCCATAATGAAGACGGCGATCAGAAGAAGAAGCGGGTTAACAGAAACGGTTCCAGCTAGTAAGAAAGAGACATTCATCACGCTTCCAAAAAAGGCTGCTGTTGTTGTGAACAATCCAACAATTAGTCCTAGACCAACTAAGATTTCTCCCCACATGACCATGGCACTGAAGAGTCCGGCATTTGGCAACGCGACATTTTCTAAAAACCAGACATAGAACGGATAAACAAGATGTCCATCTTTCACAACAGGTTCAGCTATGGCAAATTGCAAATATCCTGATGCATCGAATCCGCCTGTTAGTTTTCCAATACCAGATGTCAGCCAAGTCCATCCGATATAAAGTCTTGCTGCCAAAAGGATAACCGCTGCCCATACATTCGTTTGTAAGAATTTTGTAAACATGATGATGCCTCCTTTTAAATTATGTGAAATATTTCACATTTTCTTTATGATCTTATTATACTACTTAATATACATTTGTGATCCTTTTCACATATATATTCACAAATTGTTCATGAATATCTAGTCGAGGTAAACTTTTCCCTTGCTATTGCCGTCTAAGTTATTTCAGACAGTAAAAAGGGGTTACATTTTGTATGAAAACATTATTTCATTTTGCTTATTTACAGGCCATCTCTTGTCTATTTCCTGTCATGATCTTTACGGCGCTTGCCCTATCAAAGGTCGTGTCTATTCCTTTTCTTCATCGATATGATGTTATTCTTCTGCTTTGCCTCATGGCACAGCTTCTCATGCTGATGCTACGGCTTGAGACGCTGACAGAGTTGAAGGTTATTTGTCTCTTTCATGTGATTGGAATAGGCTTAGAAATCTACAAAGTACATATGGGTTCATGGTCCTATCCTGAAGAAGCTTATACGAAAATTTTTGGGGTTCCGCTCTATAGCGGTTTTATGTATGCGAGCGTGGCAAGCTATATTTATCAGGCACTGACTCGGCTTCACGTGAAGGTGAAAGCATGGCCTCAGCCGTATCTTTCGATTGGGATCAGTTTATGTATTTACCTCAATTTCTTTACTCATCACTGGATTTATGATCTACGCTGGTGGCTGACATTACTCCTAGTGGTTGTGTTTCGAAAAACAGCCGTTTCCTTTCAGGTCGGTTCATCGACCTTTCGCATGCCGCTTGTTATCTCGTTTTTGCTGATTGGCTTTTTTATTTGGGTGGCCGAAAATGTCACGACCTTTTTAGGAGCATGGCAATATCCAAATCAGCAGCATGCTTGGTCTATCGTCCATCTTGGTAAAATCAGTTCATGGTTTTTACTTGTTGTCATCAGCATTGTACTGGTGATCGAACAGCGAAAACAAAAAAACGTTCAGCCCATTTGATCTGGCTGAACGCTTTTTTTAGTCCCGAGCGACTTCCTTGCGAAGATCATCGGCGACAAATTCGACATTTGTTCCAATGATGATTTGTACGGAAGTTTTTCCTGACGTCAGTACCCCTTTGGCACCTGCTTTTTTCAATGTACCTTCATTTAATAAATTGGTATCTTCTACTGTTAAACGAAGACGGGTCGCACAATGGTCAATTGTGGTGATATTGCCTTTGCCGCCTAGTCCCTCTACGAGAATACTTGCTCCGGCAGTATGTGTATCATCCCCTGAAATATCTTCGATGTCATCATCTTCCCTGCCCGGTGTTTTTAGCTTTAACAATTTAATCAGGAAATAGAAAACAACAAAGTAAATCACGCCATAGATGACCCCAACTACAAGTAACAGAATGGGTTTTTGCGCAATTCCAAAACTTAAAACGTAATCAATCGCACCCGCTGAAAAAGCGAAACCGCTATGAATGCCTAAGGTGTTGACAATAAAGAGCGAAAGACCAGTTAATATCGCATGAACACCATATAAAAGTGGAGATAAAAACATAAATGAGAATTCAATTGGTTCTGTGATCCCTGTAATAAATGACGTCAGTGCCATTCCAATCATAAGACCGGCTGTTGCTTTTCGTTTTTCAGGCTTTGCGGTCACAACCATCGCGAGACATGCCGCTGGCAGCCCGAACATCATCACTGGGAAGAAACCAGTCATAAAGACACCTGCACTTGGATCGCCTTTGAAGAACCGCGCTAAATCACCTGTCGCTCCGCTGAATTCACCGAATTGAAACCAAAATAGATTATTCAACACATGGTGAAGTCCTAATGGAATGAGCAAGCGGTTAAAGAAGCCAAACAGCCCGGCACCCGTTGCTCCAAGACTTAAAATCCACTCTCCCAAATCATTGATCACACTTTGAATTGGAGGCCATACATATCCAAAAACGGCTGCTAATAGAATGGTAAAAAGTGCTGTCATAATTGGCACAAGCCGTCTTCCACTAAAGAAACCTAAGTATTCCGGCAGTTTCGTGTCCTTAAATTTATTGTAAACGTAACCTGCCAAAAGTCCGCACAAAATACCACCCAATACCCCCATATTGTTGGTAGAATTGATCGACGTGGTACCAGCTGACAAAATAAAATAAGAGATCGCTCCAGATAACGCCGCTGCCCCGTTACCGTCCTTTGAAATACCAATCGCTACACCCATAGCAAAAATTAAAGCCAAATTCGCAAAAATTGCATTTCCTGCCGCATGAATAAACGGGATGTTGAATACATCTTCTCGCCCAATAGCCAAAATGATACCCGCTGCAGGAAGCACAGCGATTGGAAGCATAAATGATTTTCCTAACTTTTGAAAAAACTGAAACACCATCTTATTTCTCCCCCCTTCGTCATCATCATGAACAAATCTCTCATGATGTTCATAAAAAATATATCATATGCACATCTAGTTATCTATACCAATTTGTCCACACCTCACCCGAATCTCAGCCTTTACTCTTTTGGCGTAAAATGTGGTAAGCTATTGAATAGAATGAAGTTATAGAAAGCGGGAATGAACAGTGATTGTCAAACATGATCATGAGTTAGAAGCCTTAAAAAAAGTCGGCCGAATTGTCGCTTTGGCAAGAGAAGAAATGAAAAGCCAAGCGAAACCAGGCATGTCTACAAAAGAATTAGATTTGATTGGGAAAAAAATATTAGAAGAGCATGGAGCCAATTCAGCTCCTGAAAAAGAATATGATTTCCCCGGTACGACTTGCATCAGTGTCAATGATGAAGTCGCACATGGCATTCCAAGTGAAAAAACCATTTTACAAGAGGGCGACCTTATTAATATTGATATCTCAGCAGAGCTTGATGGATATTATTCCGATACTGGGATTTCATTCGTTTTAGGTACAGGAGATGCTCGTCTTGAAGCATTATGCCAGTGTGCAGAGGATGCATTCCTTGAAGGATTAAAGCACGCGAAAGCCGGAAAAAGACAAAATCAAATTGGCCGTGCAGTCTATAATACAGCCAAAGAACAAGGATTTACCGTCATTAAAAACCTGACAGGACACGGCATTGGGAAAAGCCTGCATGAAGCACCTAACCATATTTTGAACTATTATGATCCATTCGATAATGCTTTGTTTAAGAATGGGACAGTGATCGCCTTTGAACCTTTCATTTCAACAAATGCTGAATCGATTTATCAAGCAGATGACGGCTGGACATTTAAAACACCTGATAAGAGCCTGGTCGCACAGATTGAACATACGATTGTGATCACAAAAGACGAACCGATTATTTTAACAAAGCTGTAAGTAAGCGGGTCCCCTCCTTCACTGGAGGGGATTTCAGTTTGTTGACAAAGGGCTAAAATGAACTTTATTTTAGCCCTTTATCTTCTTTTTAGCGTGATAGAAAACCTTTCCAGTCTAGGAAGGACGAGCATCGGCGCGGAGCGAATTTGACATTCGTGAGCACCGAAGCGTAGGACTGACACCGAATGCGAGGGTTTGTCTGCACGCTGCAATCCCCTCCTTCACTGGAGGGGATTTTTTCATATCTCTTTCACGAATCTGTCACGACTAAACAAAAATGCCTGTGGTAAAATAGGCAAAGATATGCGAAAGGGGTCTTATTTGATATGTGGTTCATCATCATCGGTGTTATCTTCTTTATTGAAAGTATTATTTTAACGGTTGTAGGTATTAAGAAAAAACAATCCATGATGACCTACCTCGGGATTGTCATCATGATTATGACAGTCGGCATGATCATCGTTACCCTCAACCCGCCAAATTCATAAATGATTATTTCCAGCATATACATGGATCATAGGCAGATAGAATCAGTTTTCATTTCTAAACACCTGCACACTTTTCACGTCCTTTTTTGAGATGTTACAATGCAGGCAGTTTCCATTGAAAGGAGTTTTCTATCATGCATTATGGTAGCAAAGGCTGGTATGTCGAAGAATTAAAGAAGCTTGGTGTGACCAAGCATGAAGGAAGAAAGCTTCAAAGTTTTAAAACTTATTTCCTTGCAAATCTTCTTGAGCAAAAGAAAACGAGCTCTTAAATGTTGAAAAGCCGTACATCCATATCAGATGTACGGCTTTTTTATATGGGCTGAACACGTTTTTCTAAAGACTTCCTGACCACATCTGCTAAGGCATCTACTTCAAGAACTGCTTTCAGCCTGTTTTGATCTACTTGACGGTATTTGACTTCATTGACTTCGTGGACTGTGATGGGATGGGGCGCTTTTTCGACTAACACAAGAGCTTCATCAGGAGAGACCATTCCTTCTTTCAGCACACGCAAATAAAAACCGGTATATCCCGTTTGCTGCACTTCCTTCACAAGCTTCATGTTTCCATGCTTAAGAGAGAGCTTCACACATGGCTGTCTTGGCTGGCTGACCTCAACTAGCGCTTCCCCAAACTGAAATACATCACCAATAAGGACTTCTGTCTCTACAAGCTGATGCACGGTCACGTTTTCACCGAAGGCTGCCTCCTGTAACGGCACCCCTAAAAATTGCTCAAAATAAGTATAGTGATCATATGGAAAGACGCAAACGGCTTTATCATCACCTCCGTGATGGACCAAATCACCTTGTCCATCTCCATCAAAATTGAGCTTACTCAAATAAACAGGCTCGTGAATACGCTTTTTGTTGATGGCTGTTTTGATTTCTTTACCATTCACATAGGTGGTGATAGGTTGTCCTACTTGAATTCCTTCGATGTCGTACCTTGTCTGCCCCACTCTCGCCATCTCCTTTGATTGTCTGATTGCTTTTATTTTACATGGTTTGACAGTCAAATCATAGTCGGTACGTGAAGGAACGAGACAGGTTATGGTACGATGAGAAAAAAGGAGAGATGACATTGGTTCATTATCACGCTATTGTAAAAGGACGAGTGCAAGGAGTCGGCTTTCGTTATTTTGTTCAAGGAGAAGCCGTCAATCGAGGGATAAAAGGCTGGGTACGCAACACAGATGAGGGTCACGTGGAGTTAAAAGTAGAAGGAGAGCAGCAGGAAGTTTTTGACTTTTTAGAGACCGTCCGTAAAGGCAGTCCTTTTTCAAAAGTCACACATTTGGACATGGAGCCGCTCACCAAGTTCGCCCATTATCAAGACTTTCGGATTAAAGGATAGTAGATGTGTGTCCTTTATTTCACAACAGTAAATGGGTTTGCAACATAATAACCAATCAAGGTTGTACGTGAAGCATCTTTGTAGAGACTCACATGAACATCATAGTTGGCTGATCCACTGTTAGGAAGTAATAAACGAGTAGGTGCTGCGAAAGCGTTTTGTCCAGAGATAGACCCTTCGTGTGTAAAGACTGGTGTCACTGGGAAAGTAAGTTTTCGAATAGCAGCTGTATAATAAAGTGTTTCATTTGTTGTTGCTGTCATGTTGACGTTGACCTGAGGATGAAGCGAAGTATAAGTTGAACGATCGGTTGTCACCTTTAAAACGATGTCATTCTGAACCATTGCTCCAGTCGTTGCTTTAGCTCTTTCATCACCTAGTGGTAGAAATCCGTTGAAACTGAATACAGCCAAAAATATGAGCAACGTCATTTTTTTCATCTATATTCCCCCTTTTTGATTTCACCGCCATTAAACCATCATTTTCCAAATCAAACAACATTCCAAAGACTCATTTCATACAAAAAAACCTAGCTTTTCGCTAGGCTCTTTCCGTCCCGTGGTAGGGTTTTTCCTGATAAAAATAATTCGGTTTCACGATCGTATTGTCATAGTGACGATGGAAGATATGCGTAGCAGCTGGTGATACTGGCGGAATCAGCCATGTCCAATCACCAGTCAGCTTACGGTCAGCCTTTTCTTCCTGTTTTTCAAACTGCTTGAATTGATGGGCTGCTGTATGGTGATCTACAATGGTTACCCCTGCCTCGCGATAAGAGTGCAGAACCGCGACATTCAATTCGACAATGGCTTTGTCTTTCCAAAGTGACGAATTTTTTGTTGTATCGAGCCCTAAAATAGAAGCGACTTTTTTCAACATATTGTAGCGGTTTTCGTCAGCTAGATTTCGTGCGCCAATTTCTGTTCCCATATACCATCCATTAAACGGTGCCGCATTGTAATGAATGCCACCAATTTCTAATTTCATATCAGCAATAATCGGAACAGCATACCATTTCAGTCCTAAATCACCGAACCCATCATATTCAGGATGAGTGATCTCTACCTCTTGAACGATTTCTTTCGGAAGATCATACAAAACCGGCGGCTGATCTTTTAGCTGAAACATAAGTGGCAGAAGGTCAAAATGCGTGCCTTCGCCTTTCCAGCCATGCGCTTCACACAACTTGGTTAATTCAAGTGATGCCTCGTCCCCAATGATGCCATATTCCGACTCATATCCCGCATAACGAACGAGCTGATGATTATAAATAACGACTTCCTTCCGTCCCTTGTTCTCTGGTGGGAAGATGGTAATGGACGGTTTGATTTTACCCCCATTTGTCGCATACTCAATATGATGAAAGAGTGCCTCTTTCACCTCATCTTCTGTTGTCACGTGCCGGCAGTCATGCACATGCAGTGTTGACCAAAACAAGCGCCCAATGCACCGGTTGCTGTTGCGCCATGCCATTTTTGCCCCGTGAGCTAATTCTTCCTGCGTATGAGTATACATGCCTTCAGACTCAATTTCTTTTTTTATTTCATGCAGACGTGCTGCTTTTTCTTCATTTGATTTGCCTAATTCTTCATAGCATACAGAAATAAAAGCTTCTGCTTCATTCCACAACGCTTCTTGGTTACTCAAACATACTCGCCTCACTTTAATACGAATATATCCATTGTAGCGGTTTCTATTAATAAATTCACTTGTTTCAAACCATTTTTTATCATATCGTGCGACGATTGTCCTTAGACAATGGATGAATCAATGACTTCAAGGGTCTTTTGGAGCCAGCGAACATACCCTTTTTCCCTTTCGATTGCTCTTGTCAGTACTAAATAATGCCCGAATTGTGTTGAATGCAGTGATTGGGCAGATGGATCTTCTTCTGTTAAAATGTTCAGTTTCTGTTCAAGCATCTCCACTTTCTTTGTTCGCTCCTGCAGCTGATGTGAGAAGAGACCGACCGCTTCTTTTTGATCCATAGATGAGATAAAGAACGTTTTTAACATAAATTCATCTTTTGTTGTGTCTGGAATCGGGCCTTTTTTCCTTAACCATTCATGCAGTTCTCTTTTTCCTGCATCAGTGATTTGATAGACCTTCTTCTCTAGCTTTTTTCCTTGTATGTGAATATCAAATTCAATAAAACCCTCTTCTGTTAGCCGCTTTAATTCAGGGTATATTTGACTATGCTTCGCACTCCAAAACTGTCCAAGGGAATCTTCAAAGTGTTTCTTCATATCGTATCCCGTCAGCTCACGCTGATCTAGTAAGCCAAGAATGGCATATTTCAGTACTCTCATGACATGCCTCCAACGCATATTCTTTGACAATAGTATACCATACACCCTAAAATAAACATGTAAATCATGACATGTTTGAAACAACATCATTTTAATTGAAAGAAGGAATAAACATGGATCAATTCGTTGGACTTCATATGATTTATACGTATGAAAATGGCTGGGAATATGAGATTTACATTAAAAATGATCACACCATTGATTACCGTATTCATAGCGGAATGGTTGGAGGCCGCTGGGTTCGTGATCAAGAAGTGAATATTGTGAAACTGACAAAAGGGGTATACAAAGTTTCCTGGACGGAACCGACTGGGACAGACGTGTCTTTAAACTTTATGCCTGAGGAAAAACGCATGCATGGCGTCATTTTCTTCCCAAAATGGGTGCATGAACGTCCAGATATCACCGTTTGCTATCAAAATGACTATATCGATCTCATGAAAGAATCCCGTGAAAAATATGAAACCTATCCTAAATATGTCGTACCAGAATTCGCAGACATTACGTACATCCACCATGCTGGGGTAAACGATGAAACGATTATCGCAGAAGCACCGTATGAAGGCATGACAGATGAGATCAGAGCTGGACGAAAATAGAAAAAGCGGCACGCACTGTGCCGCTTCTAGATGGTTGACAAAGGACTAAAATGAACTTGATTTTAGTCCTTTTTATTTCATACCTAACGTCTTTTGAGATAACAAGAATCGGTAAACTGGTAGTTCATCGCCTACTTTCGATGCAATAAAACCTGATGACATATAGCTGTCTTTTGATTCTGGTTCAAGGGCAAGCGATAGCAAATTGGTTTGCGGCTGTGCCGTCACATATACCTTTGTTCCTTTTGGCAGTTGACGTTTCTTTTCAACGAGTCTCGTTTCAAGCTGAATATCTGTTTTGCTTGTTTCCACTCGTTTTGTTACCTGATAGGCTTGTACAGGTACTTTCATGCCAACAGGAAGTGTCACACTTTTTAACCCTAAAGTCCTGAGCTTTCTATCTACTCCTTCATGTCCTGGGAGAATAAGATAAGCTGTCGGCCGTTCTCTTGTCAATACAGGAACCGCATCACTTGCACTATGAAAACGTACCGGGACATTGGTGGTTTGTCCTTTCTCAATATCCACCATTTCAAGTGAATCGTTCACAGGCGCCTTGAAAGCATCTTGAATGACTACTTGATCATCATCATTTGGTTGAAGACCTTTTTTCACAAGTTTCAGCCGCTCTGTCACCATTTGCTTCTTCACCTGCTTAGCATGCTTCACTGTTGTCTCAATGATTTTTTCATGAGTGGTGACTTGTGCTGCCACACGCCGGGTAAAGTCCTCTCTGCCAATTCCAATCCCTCTGCTTTCTACGAGAAAGGATAAAGCTGGTGAAAGCGCTAGGGCATTTCGGCCAATTCGTGCATCAGTTCCGCCTTCATAAAGATCGATTTTTCCGTCCTTCCCTCTTGTGTTTGTATAATATAAATCGTTGGAAAATCCCTTATTCGTCAATGTTTCACGCACTCCGTTGACGTACAATTCATTTGACGTGAAACGAATACTTTCAGGAATGTTCAAATTCTTACCGGATAATATCAGCAAATCGTGATACTTGAGTGCACCTGATGCACCGATGTCTTCAAACTGCTTTTGACCAACATCATATTCATGGGCATCGATGACGACCTCGGGCGCAAAGCGATTAAATTCTTGATGAAGGGCTGTCAGCTCTGGAGATTCTAGTGTCATGTGGTCACGGTTGCCATCCATTCCGTTTGCAAGCCTGCGGTCAAATGCATAAGAACCATCTGGATTGATTCTTGGAACAATGATGACGTTGACATGGCTCAGTATACGCTCTCCTTCATCACCTGCTAGTCGTTTGGCGATGACAAGGGCAGATTCACCGGAGGCTGGTTCATTTCCGTGTATTTGTGCTTGAAGCCAGATCGTTGGCTTTTTTGACAGTGGAGAGATGTGACGATCCTTTGTAAAATAGAGGGCTGGAATGGACCTGCCTTCAATGGATGTTCCAATCTGTTTTTGCGTGGCGTAAGGACTTTTACTGACAATGTCACGTAAAAAATCTTGAAGCTCTTCTTGTGTGGTAAATGCTTCTCCTTTTTTCTGAAAGGCAGGAGTATCAAACGTTTCGTCAGGCTCAGGATACAGTTTTTGAACCGTGGCTGGCTGCTCATAGCTTTTTCCATAATAAGGGGTCTCTGCATTCGCTGAAGCTGGTGTCACCATCGACAAACTTCCTGCCATGAGGCATATAGCAGCAAAAAGAATGGTACTTTTCTGTTTGGACATGCTATCCTCTCCCTTCGTTGATTTGCATTATAAAGAAAAAAACAGCAAAAGTGTCAGCATTTTTCAAAAATATATCTTTTGGAGGAATCATGCATGTCTTTATATAGGGCAAATGAATGGATGTTGCCCTGCAATAGGACCTAAAAAAGAGCGCCTGCATGAGCAGCAGACACTCTTCTCATTACCAGATCGAAATGGCCCCAATTAGAACCGCCATCACTGTCATGGCGACGACTGCAAGAACCGCCCATTTCATGCCAAATTTCTGATGCTGATCTAGTGATACCCCAACGAGTCCCACAAGTAAATGAGTCGATGGAACAAGTGGGCTTAACATATGAATCGGCTGACCAATGATAGATGCTCTCGCAATCTCAATTTTATCGACACCGTACGCTGCCGCTGTTTCTGATAGGATCGGCAGTACCCCATAAAAGTATGCATCATTTGGCATAAAGAAAGTGAAGATCCCGCTTGTTAGCGCGACAATGACTGGAATAAACCCGCCAAGCTGCTCTGGAATAGCTGAAACAATCGAAATCGCCATTTCATCAACCATTTTCGTCCCAGTTAAGATGCCTGTAAAAACACCTGCTGCAAAGATCATGGAAGCAATCGCTAAGACGTTGGTTGAGTGAGCCGCAATCCGCTCACGCTGCTGCTCTAAATTCGGATAGTTCACGATAATTGCCACACAGAAAGCCAGAACAAATAGAACCGTTAAGCTGACTTTTCCTGAGACAAGAAGGAGCACCAATAACAACGTAAGCGTTAGGTTAAACCACCAAAGTTTCGGTCGCTTAATATCATCTTGCAGCGCTGCTGCCATTTCATTTGCATGAATCGGCTGTTCTAGCTCAATGACACCAAGACGTTTTCTTTCAGACTTCCCAAGAAAGTATGCCACCACAATCATGCTCAAAACCCCTGCACCAATGACTGGAATCATCGGGCCAAATAAAAGCGATGGATCAACGCCAAGTGCACTTGCCGCTCTAGGTGTTGCCCCTCCCCATGGTATCGTATTCATAATCCCCATGCCGACTCCGGCAATACCCGCTAAAATAATCGGACGAATGCCAAGCAGTGTAAATAGTGGAAGCATGGCTGTTGTTGTAATCATGTACGTTGTGGTTCCATCACCGTCAAGTGCGACAAGCATCGTCAGGACGGCTGTTCCGACAACAATTTTTAATGGATCGCCTTTGACGATCTTTAAAATTTTCGCCACCATTGGATCGAATAAACCTGCATCAATCATAATCCCGAAGTACAAAATGGCAAACATGATCATGACCGCCGTTGGTGCAACTTGCTGTACACCTTTGACAATCATGTCTGAAATTTCTGTAAAATGAAAACCTGCAATAAGAGCAAATGCAATCGGTGTTAATACCAATGCCGTTAGAACAGACATACGTTTCGTCATAATTAAAACCATAAATACAATCATCATAAGAAATCCTAAGATCGCTAACATTTCGTTCACCCCTTATGTTGTATACGCTTTCATTAAATGTTGGTATCCCATTTCCAACCCTTTCTGTCATGATATCTGACGCCTGAATTGAAGTAAATATTATGAATTTTAATTCTTTTTTGGTCGATAAATGCTTTTTGTTCATTTTGTGCAATTGTTGTTGTTTGTTGGTTCCATGAAAAAAAGCGGTCTTATTTGACCGCTTGTTCTCCTTGTATAAATTGCTCATATCGCCTTAATTGATCTTCCATAAAGACCTTTGCTTCTTTACTGTTCATATAGCGGCCTGTCCAGCCTTTTTGTTTTAACTGCTTTTTCCATGACTTCGTTTGCGTCATTTTTTGAAGAAGCTGATCCCATGCTCGAATGTCGTGCTGATTCATTTGCTTTGGTCCCATCACACCACGCCAATGAGAGAAGATGAGCGGAATCCCTTGTTCTTTCCAAGTGGGCACGTCTTTGAATCCTTCTAAACGCTGATTCGTTGTGGTTGCAACGAGCTTCAACCTTTTCTTTTCATAATCATGGCGAACTTCTGTAATGGTTGTAGTCGCCGCATCTACCTCATGGTCAATGAGTGCTTGAAATAAATCATCTGCACTGTCAAATTTTAAAAACTGAATGCGGTACGGATCTATCCCTGCCATTTCGGCAGCCCGTGCGAATGAGATTTGATCATCATTTCCAAAGTCCGGGGCAAACCCAATTTTTAAGGAATCTGGTTTCTTTTTTAATGCGTGTAATAGCTCCTTTCCATTTGAGAAAGGAGAATCAACTGGCACTGCGACTACCTGCCACTCTTCCGCAAGAATAGCGAGCGGGGTAACATCATTCATGGTCACGTTACTGCTGCCCAGCAAATTACGGCTTAATAATAAGCTTGAATTTAAACTGATATAATTGGCATCTCGCTCCATCATATAGGTCCATCCTTTATCAACCGTTCCGCCTCTTTGATAAAGAATATGCACAGGCTCTTCCACTAGCTTTTCTTGTTCTAGCACGGTTTTCATCACTTGAGCTGTTTGGTCAAATCCGCCGTCAGGTACACCTGATACCACAATGTATAATGGGCTGTGCTCCAGGAAAGAATCTTTTGCTGTTTTTTCATTAAAGGTGAGCGTTGTACAAAGGCAGACCAAAATGAGTAAGAGTATTCCTTTTTTCATTTTTATGACTCCGTTTGTTTTTTGGCGGGATAATATTTTCGTTCTGGTCTACCAATGATTCCATATGCCAGCTCTGCCCGGCATTCTCCCGTTGTCACAAGATACTCTACGTATCGTCTTGCTGTTGTGCGTGATGCGCCCATTTTTTCTCCGAGTTCTTCTGCTGTAATTCCGTTCATCTCTGCTGCCATGAATGTTTTCACTTTGTCCAAAGTCAGTGAATTAATGCCTGTTGGCAAGTCTCGATCATCCTTTTGTTGCGATTCTTCCTGTATTTGACCAAAAAACAGATCAATCATCGTTTGATTGACTTCCTCTTTTGAATTGATTAACTCTCTCTTCTCTTTATATTCGGTTAACACCTGCGTGAATTTTTGGGCGGTCACTGGTTTGATTAAATAATGAACGACTCCATAATGCAGGGCGTCTCTTAACAGCATCGTTTCCGTTGCAGCCGTGATAATGATCACATCCACTTCAGGATGGCGCTCTCTTAACAGCGGCAAAAGGTTCGTGCCGAGCTCATCAGGCATGTAGACATCAAGTAAAATGAGATCCACTTGTTCTTTTTGAAGTGCCTCCCACAGATCCTTTGCACTCTTTGCCTTGCCGGCCACTTGAAAGCCTTGTACCTTTTGTATATAAGATTCATGAATCGCAGCGATTCGAAAATCATCTTCCGCAATGAGTACCTTTATCACAACCTATTCCCCCTTTGTGCCTTTCGGTATGTAAACAGTGAAGATGGCACCGCCTTCTTTTTGGTTCGCAACTTCAATCCAGCCCCCAAGTTCATCTAGCACTTCTTTGACATTGGCAAGTCCATAACCTCGCCCTTCTCCCTTTGATGAATGTCCTCTTGTGAAAAGTTGTGAAATGGCTCCTTCATCTACACCGTCCCCTGAATCAGATACCTCTATGATAATATCAAATCCAATATCTGTGATGAACAAGCTGACTTCTCTTTTCTCTTTATTCAATACAGCCTCAAACGCATTGTCTACGAGATTGCCAATGATGGTGATAAAGTGAGATAAACTCAAATGGGCTGGGAGCGGCTCCAATGAACTATTTTCATCAATGTGAAAATGAACCTTTTTCTCAGATGCCTTTCCTAACTTCCCAAGTAAAATGGCTTGTATCTTCGGAGAGCGAATTTGTTTCATGAGTAAATCATGCTGGCGATTTTGAAGTGTATACTCTTCTTTAATTAACTCAATGGCTTCATCCACTTGTTTCAACTCAAGCAAGCCTAAAATAGCGTACAGCTTATTCGAAAATTCATGTGTTTGTGCTCTCAAGTCTTCTGAATATTGACTGACCTCTGTCAATGTATCCAGCAGCTTTGTCAGCTCTGTTTTCTCCCTGAAGCTCACAATTCCTCCAAATACTCGATTGTCCTGCACCACTTTTTTGACATTTAGCACGAAGGTTTTATCATTGACGACTGATTCTATGTTAGGTTCAATCGTCTCTACCTTTAGATAGGAAAGAAGATTGGCATTTGGCAACACTTGATCAATATGAAGAGGTAGCGTTGAAGAGACGCGTAGCATCTGTTCAGCTGACGTATTCATCATCGTAATGGCACCTTTACGGTCAAATGCAATGATTCCCTCTTTAATTGCATGCAGCATCGCTTCTCTTTCTCGATATAATGAAGCAATTTCATGCGGTTCAAGCCCTAATATATCTTTTCGAATACTCCTTGTTAAAAAAATGGCTCCAAATACCCCAGGCAAGAGCACAAGAAGGGCAATATAACTTAATTTGAAGAGTTGATGAGCTGTCGCTTGATCGATATCTCTTTTTAAAAATTCGACACTGACGGTCCCAATAATTTCTTCATGACTGCCTGTTTCTTTCATAATCGGGGCACTGCCTCTGACAACGGTTTCACCATCAGAATCACCCGTTGATATGGAAGTTCCTCCAAATAGCAGTGTACTTCTTCCTTCCGACACACTGATGGTTTTCCCTACATCCTCATGGTTCGTATGAAAAAGAACCTTTCCTTTTTGATTGGTGATAAAAATGGCATGCGCTCTTACTTGCTCCTTCATTTGTTCAAGCACAGCCTGTTCTTCATTTTGCGAATCTCCCGTGGCCACCGATGTTTTAATGGGCGGCATATAAGATATCGTTCTAGCAGTTTGCACCGCCAGCTGTTCAGCTTGACTCTGCCTTTCTGATGTCTGTAAAAAACCAAAACAAATGGTCAATAAGGCAATAACAACAAGTAAAAGACCAATAATTAACCCCAAAATTTTTGTTTGTAAAGTGACTTTCCTTTTGCCCATCCTCACCGCCACAACCCCTAATTCAGTAGATTCACCCGAATAGACTCTAAGAAAATCATATCATTTTTTCTCATGAAGTTAAGAGAAAATTCACACAGACAAAAAAGGATGACTCAGTATTGAGTCATCCCTGTGTGCCTATTACGTGATGGATAAACCAGCACTTGCATAGCCTGCTACAGTATTCACTAAGGAAAGACCAGTAGCTGTTGCCGAGAATACGACAAGCAATCTTGTTTCTGGTGTGACTGGTACATTTAAACCAGTAGCGATACCGTTTGTAATAGCCCCTATCGTTAAAACACCGGTTAACGCTGGAGCCAATGTAACGCTCGCTACTTGAGTGAAGCTGTTATCTGGTGTTGGTGAAGCAAACAGACTAGCAGTTACAGTAATACTCGTGCCAACTAAAGAAAGGGCTGCAGTCGTGCTAAAATAGCCAGCAAATGACGTAATGGTTCCAGCTCTTGGAACGGAGAATGCCATGTTTAACAATGTTCCTGCTGCTCCGGTTAAATCAATGATTCCTCCTACAATACTGACACCTGTCGCCGAGTTACCGAATCCGACCAAGCTAGATGTTCCAACTAGACCGCCTGCGATTGTGGTTAAAACAGCTGGCGTACCAGATGCAAATGGAATAATCGCACTTGATCCTGTCACACCTGTGACGCCTGTTGCACCGGTTGCTCCCGTGGCACCGGTTCCTGTAGCCCCTGTTGCACCGGTCGCTCCCGTGGCTCCGGTTGCTCCCGTGGCTCCGGTTACTCCGGTTGCTCCCGTGGCTCCGGTAGCGCCAGTTGCTCCGGTTACTCCGGTTGCTCCCGTGGCTCCGGTAGCGCCAGTTGCTCCGGTTACTCCGGTCGCTCCCGTATCTCCCGTAGCACCTGTGGCTCCGGTTACTCCAGTCGCTCCCGTATCTCCCGTTACACCTGTGGCTCCAGTTACTCCAGTCGCTCCCGTATCTCCTGTTGCACCTGTAGCTCCGGTTACTCCGGTCGCTCCTGTATCTCCCGTGGCGCCTGTCACACCTGCGGCTGCCAATAACGTATAATCTGGAGACGTATCTGGTGTGCCAGTTGGTGGCGCTGTATTTACGATATAAGTTCCACCTTCATATGTCACCACTTGACCTACTGGATAGGTTGGAGCTGTTGCTGGGTCAAATGCCAAAATACCAGCTAACCCTACTCCGGTTACTCCGGTCGCTCCCGTATCTCCCGTTACACCTGTCGCTCCCGTATCTCCCGTTACACCTGTGGCTCCGGTTACTCCAGTCGCTCCCGTATCTCCCGTTACACCTGTCGCTCCAGTTACTCCGGTCGCTCCCGTATCTCCTGTTGCACCTGTAGCTCCAGTTACTCCGGTCGCTCCCGTATCTCCCGTTACACCTGTCGCTCCGGTTACTCCAGTCGCTCCCGTATCTCCCGTTACACCTGTCGCTCCGGTTACTCCAGTCGCTCCCGTATCTCCCGTTACACCTGTGGCTCCGGTTACTCCGGTCGCTCCTGTATCTCCCGTGGCGCCTGTCACACCTGCGGCTGCCAATAACGTATAATCTGGAGACGTATCTGGTGTGCCAGTTGGTGGCGCTGTATTTACGATATAAGTTCCACCTTCATATGTCACCACTTGACCTACTGGATAGGTTGGAGCTGTTGCTGGGTCAAATGCCAAAATACCAGCTAACCCTACTCCGGTTGCCCCGGTATCTCCCGTTGCTCCTGTGGCTCCGGTTACTCCGGTCGCTCCTGTATCTCCCGTAGCGCCCGTGGCTCCGGTTACTCCAGTCGCTCCCGTATCTCCCGTTACACCTGTGGCTCCGGTTACTCCAGTCGCTCCCGTTACTCCTGTGGCTCCGGTTACTCCGGTCGCTCCCGTATCTCCCGTTGCACCGGTCGCTCCTGTTCCTGTTGCTCCCGTGGCACCCGTATCTCCTGTGGCTCCGGTCGCTCCAGTAGCACCTGTATCTCCAGTAGCGCCGGTCGCTCCTGTTCCTGTTGCCCCTGTGGCACCCGTATCTCCTGTGGCTCCGGTCGCTCCGGTTGCGCCTGTATCTCCAGTAGCGCCAGTCGCTCCTGTTCCTGTTGCTCCTGTGGCACCCGTATCTCCTGTGGCTCCGGTCGCTCCAGTTGCGCCTGTATCTCCTGTTGCTCCTGTTCCTGTTGCTCCGGTTGCACCCGTATCTCCTGTCGCACCCGCAGCGGCTAGAAGCGTATAATCTGGTGATGTATCCGGTGTACCCGTTGGTGATGCTGTGTTTGCAAGATACGTTCCACCTTCATATGTCACTACTTGACCCAATGGATATCCTGGTGCCGCTGCCGCATCAAAAGGAACGACTCCAGTTAGACCTACACCAGTGGCTCCT
Source organism: Bacillus sp. GbtcB10 (assembly GCF_019091365.1). Lineage (NCBI taxonomy): Bacteria > Bacillati > Bacillota > Bacilli > Caryophanales > Bacillaceae > Bacillus > Bacillus sp. GbtcB10. Next base: position 186,763 of record NZ_JAGXJP010000004.1, on the reverse strand, counting down.
GTTGCACCCGTCGGACCTGGATCTCCGGTGACACCTGTTGGTCCTGTACCTGTTGCGCCCGCAGCTGCTAAAAGCGTATAATCCGGCGATGTATCAGGCGTACCTGTTGGTGGTGCTGAATTTACCACATACGTACTGCCATCATATGTCACCACTTGACCTACTGGATACGCCGGGGCTACCGCTGGATCAAATGCTACAATCCCTGTTAACCCAACGCCTGTTGGGCCTTGTGGACCTGCCGGGCCGGCTGGACCCGCTGGGCCTACTGGACCCACTGGACCCGCCGGACCTGCTGGGCCTCTCCTTCCTCTTCCCCCTGGCGGTCCTTGAATGACACACACACAAGGATCTTTTCCGCAGCATGGATTTTTTACTGGTTTCCTTTGTTTGTCTGATTTACCTTTCTTACAACTATCACATTCCCAGCCATCATCCTTATACGCATCATACCAGCTTCCTTTTTGGTAGTGGTCTGTCGAATGAGTTGGGTATATCTTTCCGCATTGTCTACATTTTCTCATAGAATCACCCCAATCCATCGTATTCATCATGATCGATAAAGGTGTATGTACAATTTTATTTTTATCAAAAAATTTGAAAGGCCTTGCACTCTACGTGCAAGGACCTCTCTCCATCGTTAAAATGTCATCGTCATTTTTAAATCTTTTCCTACCATACTATATTCAATATCCGCTGGACGGATCGCCTTTTTTAGTTTTTTCACACCTTCTCCTTCAAAAAAAGTAGGTGCATCTTTCCCTCCGATTAATAAAGGTGCCATATAGATAACAGCTTCGTTCACAAGGGATGCTTCTAAAAATGACGCACTCACACTGCCCCCTGCCTCTACAAGCACTGACATCACAGAGCGCTTCTTCAACATGTGTAACACATCCTGAAGATCTGTCCGGTGTTCTCCGCTTGTGACAAATACTTGATGACCTTTTTGTATCAACTGTTGATACTTTTGATGATCATAATCTTGTGATGTACAAATTATGGTTTCTGCCCTATGATCTGTTAAGCATTTGGCATGAAGCGGTATCCTTAATGTTGAATCTAAAATGACACGAATGGGCTGATGGTTGAATGAATCCTTTACAATTAAGCCGGCATCATCTTGAATAATCGTTTCCACTCCTGTCAGCACCGCATCTGCTTCTTGACGTAAGCGCTGCACTTCTGTTCTCGCTTCTATTCCAGTGATCCATTTGCTTTCTTGCTCAGCCGTGGCAATTTTCCCATCTATCGAAATAGCTGATTTTAAGACAACATATGGAAGGTTTGTTTGCATCAAATGAAAAAAAGGAGCATTTAAACGATCTGCTTCCTGTTTACATATCCCTTGCTCCACTTCAATTCCAGCCTTTTTCAAAAAGGCAATTCCTTTACCTGCAACAACCGGATTCGGATCTTGGGTGGCAATCAACACTTTCTTCACACCACTTTTGATGATTGCTTCGGTGCAAGGGCCTGTTTTTCCGTGATGTGTACAAGGTTCGAGTGTCACATACATGTCAGCTCCCTTCGCCTTTTCTCCTGCCATTAGCAGTGCATGAATTTCAGCATGAGGCTCGCCAGCCTTCATGTGCGCACCAATCCCAACGATCTTACCGCTCTGAACAATCACTGCACCAACAAGCGGATTGGGTGAGGTTTGTCCTTTCATCGCCTTCGCGTTGGCAATCGCCAGCTTCATATAAAAAACATCGTCTTTCATCTCGGGCTCCTTTCTTCTCTCAAGGGAAAGAACTCCTTCAGAAAATGAAGGAGTTCTATTCTCATGTGCTATACTTTCTCAAGCCGTTTCTTTTCAGATCGATCATAGTAAGGCAAGGAATAAAACAGTTTATATGATGCTCGTTGTTTACAAAAACAGCATTTGCGACATTCATATTTATTAATGAGGAGCACATGCGGACAATTGAGTACAGTCAGACCTTTTTTCATATGTTCCTTGCAAACACTTATCATGAGAATCCCCCGCTTACATTCTTTTTCTTAATGAGAGATTACTTCTTTCGGAAATTGTTCAAATAAGCGCAGTACTTCCGTATGTGTGCCATCTTCTCGAATATGATAAATACCACCGTCATATGAGCTTGCATACACATCATTTCCTAGTTGTCTAATGGCACTAATGCCATTCTTAGCAATTCGAATCGGACCTGTATTGACATCTAGCTCTGGATTCCAGACCACAATATATCCCCAATAGTCTCCGCTCACAATATAGCCAGAGTCTGTCACAGTGATGGATTTAATGGAATATTGATGCTCGTTGTGCTGATTTAAAATTCTGCCTGTATGCAAATCAAACAATCGGACGTTTTTATCACGGCTGACAATGGCAATACGATCTCTTTTGCTATCAATAAATACATCATTTAACAGCTCTGTCGCCCCGATATATTCTGCTGTTAAGGACAAACTCTTTTTATCGAGAAGACAGATGGTTCCTTCAACTGCCGCTGTGATGATATGATCTCCTTCTACCTTTAATGCTTTGACCGCGCAATCATGTGCTTTAGAACGGCCGATTTCCTTTAAGTGTTCAGTCGAAATGACATGCACATAACCGCCATAAGTGCCGATATAAAATTGACGATCCTCCTCATGGAAATACACACTATTGACAGGACCTGTGTTGAGATCAAAAGAGACCATTTGCTGCAATGACTCGTGTACAATATGCACCTGACTCGCATGATCGCCCCATGCATAATAGCTTCCATCCCGTGCAACAGCCACTCCATTTGTGAGAACACCTGTTGATTTTGCGATTTCGATTCCATTCTTTCTGAATTTTCCGTCATCTGATGCAGTGATAATATCACCCGCTTCAGTCAACGCAATATCATTAATAGAAGGTGTCGCCAATTCCTGCTCATCAGAGATCACTTTTCCTTCTTGAATGGACCATTCACAATACGTTTTCCCAAAGCTGGCTCCTAAAATGGCTTGCTCGTCTTCTGTCCAAACAAGCGAGCGCTCCCATTGATATTTATGAGGCAGCAGCGTATCAATTAAATCACCGGTTTCATAATTCCACAGCTTAATTAGATGGTCATAACCCGCTGTAAGCAAGTAGTTACCGCTCGGTGAAAAATTCACACGTTTCACACCTTGTAAATGAGCTTTAATGATTTTTTTCTCCTGTAATGTAGCGGCATCATAAATGATGACCGTGCCATCGTCTCTACCAAGGGCGAATACTTCTTTTTGATTGCTGCCGCTGATGGTATCCAGCTCATAATCAAACGGTCCAATTTCACCTACAATTTCTCCTGTTTCATAGAGCCATACAAGGACATAGCCATCGTCACCAGTTGTATAAGCTTTATCCTCATGAATCCATACAGCTAATACATCCTTGCTATGTCCATGGAATTCTCTTAAAATGGCTCCCGTTTCAATATCCCAAACTAAGCATCTTCTGTCTCTGGACACCGATACAAGAAGCGTATCCTGCTTTGCAAATGCGACAGCTTCCACATCATCCGCATGACCATATAGCGTACGAATTCTTGTATGTGTGCCAGTATCATATAATTGAATGGTATAGTCTGACGATGCACTCGCTAAATACGTGCCATTTTCCGAAAGGGATAAAGAGTTGATGATATGCTCGTGACTGCCAATGAATGTTCCTTCTCCCGTGGCACGGTCCCATTTATAAATACAGCGGTCATAGCCGCCTGTGTAGACAATTTGGTCATGCTGAGTTGATAAAACGGATGTAATCGGTCCTCTATGCATGGTTTTACACTCCCACCTTTATATGTTGTTTTTGACGAGTAACTATACGAAAACCAGTAAATCGAAAAACAGGGTCTGGGTGTTTCCCGTGTCTTCTTGCGACTCTGCATAAATCTCCGCCTCTTGCGAAGGAGCCACCTTTTAAAATGTAGTAATCACTGCCGAGTGTCTCGGTTAAATCATCTACAACCTCAATTCCGCCTTCATATATGTGATACTTGGTGTTGACCCATTCTTCGACATTGCCACCCATATCATATAGTCCAAATAGAGATCTTCCTTTTTCGTAATGACGGACAGGTGTCGTTTTTTCAATATTTGATTCGTGCGTATTACAGTAAGAGGGATCAAACTCATCTCCCCAAGGATATTGATGTCTCGTATTGCCCCGGGCAGCATATTCCCATTCTTCCTCAGTAGGGATCGATACCTCATATCCAAGCTTCCCGCTCAGCCACTGACAAAATGAGAAAGCTTCCTCGATGTCCATGCCCCAAGCTGGATGGTCTTTTCCCCCGCCAAGTTCTAGGTTCGTCAAGCTCTCTGGATAAGGCTTTCCTGTCTCGTCGCAATAGCTTTGATACCATTCATTGGTGACGACCGTATCTGAGATGAAAAATTCACTCATATACGGCTGATAAGATGGAAATTCTTTGTACAGCCATTTTTGAAATTTTTTCTCACGGCCATAGGCTGGATTCAGAAGTTTGTCCTTCCAAAATTCTGATGCCTTTTTCATATCTTCTTCATTACTTCCAATCGTCGCATAGCCGCTTGGGATTTGAATCCAATTGATATCAGGTTTCACGCTTTTCTCCCGCCTTCTTTAAATAAACTCATCTACTGATTAATTAATTTCTTCTCATCGACCATATGCCCTGATGCTGCTTTTGCCTTTAAATATGCTTCATTATAGAGAGAGGCTTCTACCGTATGATCAAACCGTAAAACCGGAAGACCGTAAGCAGCAATGGAATCGACTTTATCTGGATTATTGGTTAAAAGATGCAATGGTATCCCTTTGTTTAAATAGTGCAAGACAGCCGCTGCTTCCTCGTAATGCCGATCATCATCTCCGCAGCCGATCAACCTGTTCGCCTCAAATGTATCTAGTTTCATTTCCTGTAATTTATACGTGAAGGCTTTGGCCATTAGCCCAATAGAGCGCCCTTCTTGATTGGCCATATACACAAGCATGCCTTTTCCATAATCGGTGATTTTTTTTAGCGATGATGCAAGCTGTGGACCGCAATCACATTTCAGTGACCCAAACACATCCCCTGTTTGGCAGACACTATGAATTCGCACAAGCGGCGGCACTTCATTTTCAAAGTCGCCAAAAAGGAGACAAGAGGAAAATGTTTGCTGCTCGGTACTCATTTGTACAATAGACTCAACCGTTGGCGTTGTATCAGCTTCTACAGATGCAAAGGCATACCATGTAAACTGCACTTCTTCATGTTCAATAGAGATCGGCAGGTTCACTGGCCCCACGAGCAAATAGTGTTTTTCTTGAAATGTAAAATGATGAATCATTGATTGTAGTTCAGCTACAAACTTGTTCATTTGTCTCCCCCTATTCATCACTGCACCCCATTGAACTCTCTCAGCGCAGTGATGGCGTGATGAATATGTGTATGCACTCCCTTTGCACCCTGAGCACCGGTTCCAGCTAGAATCATGGCTCAGGAGAAATTTCCTGACATACTGGCTGAATAGATGTGCGATGCCAATCATCCATCAGTACCTTTCATAAAGACTCTTTTTAGACTGTCACTTGTCCAGTACAAAGGAGCAGAAATCGAGCTTCATACGCTGTATTCTCTGTAAGAGAGCAACACCATTGGATGATTCTTGAATGGAAACTGACATGCTCTTTCTCTAAGAGAATATCTCTGCTAGCTTCGAGCTGCTTTCTCCTTTACTAGAAGCTCTGGTCCTTCAAATGCACGTCATCCGGTTGTGCCCTTTGATTGGATGAATAGTCCGTACTTCAATTCAGCTACATTGATTGAAGCATGACACCCGCCTAGGTACGCACCAAGAACCATCACATCAAACATCGCGTTTATCCTCCTTTGCACTAGATTTTGACAGCAATGACATGATGCTGGCTGATCCCAACCTTCGCTTGTAATGGTGTAATCGAAACGAGCTCAAGTCCTGATGTACAAATCTTTTCTCCAAGCTGAGTATCTGAGAATGAAAAATGGAAGCGTCCATCTTCTCCGATTAAGCCTGTTTTCCACTCTTCTCCCCATACAACAAGGGAAAACACACCACCTTCATGAAGCAGCGAGGAAATCTGCTTTAAGTATCGTTCGTGGTCATCAGGGTGCTGATGGTGAAAGCAGCCATGATCTAAAATCAAATCAAACGTCAGCTCGCGCCCTTGATCCATTGACCAGGACATAAAATCTTGATGATAAAAATGGACAGGAACCTCTTTTCTCTTCTTCAATCCTTGCCATTCCTCATGCTCATAAAGGTCAATGCCGGTATATGCCGACAGTCCTTGTAAATGTTCAAGAGCCCGTCCATTCCCGCAGCCGATATCCAGCACAGAAGCAAGTGCATCCTTTTCCCTGGAACGCCATGCCTTGAGAGACATCACAGCAGCGTCTGTTAATGATGGATCAGTGGACCACATATCTGTTCTTTGCTCATAGTGTTCTTGAAAAGCCATGCGCATTTTCTCTAAATACAACCCGCTGTCTTCATGATACAAAGCCTTTTTCATCACGTGACCTCCTTCAATTCACAATCACCTTTCCTAACAAAGGTGGTTTTCAAGCAAAAAGCCTTATGATAAAATGAAAGATGGATTTTTTAGGAAATCTGTTTTCTGAAAAAGGAGAGAAGCATCCCACATGTCACTCTTCTTTTTCAGCACTCATCTTCACATACAACCACAGCCATTCAACTGTTACAGCGCCTCAGTTTGTTATACATTTTCTTCATATGGGTTCACCTCCTTAACAGCGCTAGGAAAGCGCTTTCTTTATGATGATCCTCTGAATACCTTGAACAATATCATTGAGAAATAGGCATCGTAGAAAGACGAATCTACCATTCTAAGCTATCTATCATCCATTTCTTTTTGTCTAATAGATATTTCTTCGGTATCGCTCTGCCTCAGAAGCGCTCTCCCCTAGGTCTTAATGCATGATCATTAACAGAATAGATCCAGAAGTACACCTATCAGAAAATTTAACAACTAATTCCATAATGACTTGATTAAGCCAAATATATTGTTTTTAGATTATTTTGTCAACAAATTATTTCCTAAACATTAGAATGATTTTCTAATTGAAAATACAGGTATATTTCGTGGTTTTTTGACCTTAAAACACTTATTTCTACACAAAAATATAACTTAAACCAATAGAACTAAGAAATTTATCTACTAAATTACACAAGATTTTTATTTCATTTTGAGATAAAAATAAAGATATCATAATTATTTCCCGAATGGTTTTTTGTGATATTTTCACTACTTTTTTCATTTTTTTGATGGTATCCTTTGATGTTTCTATATTTTCAATTAGACATTTTACTGTTTATCCCAATTTTTTATCCTTTCTTATTATAGTGAAAAAGACAGATGGTAGATTTTAATTATCACAGCATGAAAAAAAGCCCCTTACAAAAGTAAGAGGCTTTCAGCGTGTAGACAAACCCTCGCATTCTTTGTCAGTCCTGCGTGCTGGTGCTCACGAATGTGAAATTCGCTCCGCGCCAGTACTCGTCCTTCCTAGACTGCAAAGGTTTTCTATCACGCTGAAAAGAAGACAAAGGAATAAAATCAAGTTCATTTTAGCCCTTTGTCAAAAATCTGAAAAAAGCCCCTTACAAAAGTAAGAGGCTTTTTACGATGGCGTTTATGCCCAATTTTTCACTTTTTCATGGTCAGTCACAAAGAGAAGAACTTTTCCTTCGTCTAAATGTTCTTCAAATGTCTCAGCTTCTTCTTTTGAGAAACCAATTTCGTGAATCTTATTGCGGAGTTCATCTCCCTTTTTGCTAAAGATGTTTCCAACCGCATGCTTGAGTCCAACTTCTTTTGGACCTATCGTATTGGCATCTGCGTTGCTTGCAATACGCTCAGTTCGATCATCGTCATGGGACAGAACATAAATGTCCTCTCTTGCAACACCGAGTTGTTTTAATTGCTCCACATCTCTTTGAAGTGTTTCATCATTTGAATACTCTCTTACAACAGGTTTCATTTATTATTCCTCCTTTAACGTCTTACGAATCTTTTACCCGTCACTTTTGTCATTAAACCCTCCTCCGGCACATCCATTTTTACTCTGTGAACTTAATGCGTCTATGGACTTATTTTTGACAAAAAGACTGTAAAAATGACTAAATTTTCTGAAAAATTATATGCTTTCCTTGTCATTTGTTGTACAATTCTTATACTGGAGGCTAGAAATGGGGGGGAGCTGATGTATTATTTTTCAGCTGAGCAGCAGTTTAATGCATGGGTTGTCAGTGATTTGGTGAAACAGCTTTTTCAAAAATGGAATCCTGAAGAATCAAAAGCAAAGCCGCTTACTTTGTTTGCTGAACAGCACTTTCACATCTGCATCGATTATCTCTTTTCTATTATTATTAACATTGGAGATATCGAGTCAATCGAACAAGATCCACAAGACCTGTTGTCCTCATATTTAAATATCCTTTTTCCTTTTGTGACGCACGATATGATGAAAGCCTCCATGCAAAATGCAAATGAATATTTGTTAAAAGAACGTGATGCGGATGAGTATCAACTGTTTGGTTGTCTCCCGCCGCTCCTTTCTGTCTCTCTTCAAAAAAAGTAGTCCCCTTCTTTTAGATGGTGGCTGCTTTTTTGTATGTGCTTGGAAAAGACCGTATGTTTTGAACGAAAAGAAGCATCATGTTAATGTAAATCTAGGTTGCAAGTGAAAGGGAGGATTTGACATGAGTCAACAAAAACAAATTCAATTAGCAAAACGTCCAAAAGGGTTACCTACTAAAGATGTTTTTCATTTTGAAACAGTTGATATACCAACGCCGCAAGATGGCGAAGTCTTGATTCAAACGAAATATGTGTCTGTAGATCCTTACATGAGAGGACGAATGCAAGATACAAAATCCTATACACCTCCGTTCAAGCTGAATGAAGTCATTCAAGGTGGTGTGGTCGGAGAAGTCGTCGAGTCCAAATCTCCTCAATTTGAGAAAGGGGATTTTGTACTTGGATTCCTTGGCTGGCAGGAATATTCTACTGCCAAAGCAGAGTCTCTGACAAAAATTGATCCATCCATTGCGCCGTTATCTTATTACTTAGGGATTTTGGGCATGCCAGGACAAACCGCCTATTTTGGACTTCTTGCGATTGGTCAGCCAAAAGAAGGCGAAACGGTTGTCATTTCTGGAGCCGCAGGTGCCGTTGGTTCTGTTGTCGGACAGATTGCTAAAATCAAAGGTGCCCACGTTGTTGGAATTGCCGGATCTGATGATAAGCTGGCTTATTTAAAAGAACTGGGCTTTGATGAAACCATTAATTATAAAACAACCAATGATTTAGATGACGCCATTGCAAAAGCCTGTCCAAACGGTGTCGATGTGTATTTTGACAATGTGGGCGGCGACATCTCTGATGCTGTAATGAATCATTTGAACCGTTTTGCACGTATTCCAGTCTGCGGCGCCATTTCTTCTTATAACATTAGTGCAAGCGAAGACATTGGCCCTCGTGTGCAAACAAAACTCATTAAAACAAGTGCATTGATGCAGGGCTTCATTGTTGCCAACTACTCTGATCGCTTTGAAGAGGCAGCAAAAGATCTCGCACAATGGGTAAAAGAAGACAAACTGACTTACAAAGAAACCATTATCGAAGGCTTTGACAACATTCCTGATGCATTCCTTGGACTATTCAAAGGGGAAAATGTCGGAAAACAACTTGTCAAAATTTCATAACAAAAAAGGACCCTGCCAATTATGGAGGGTCCTTTTATTATGCCTGCTTGGGCGCAAGGTGCAGCTGGCCTTGCTTATACACAATTTCTTCAAGCGAAAGATTCAGCTTTTTCGCCATTTTTTTCAGCATTGATTGCTCTTGAGGTGTGACAAGACTGATGACTGCGCCTTCTTTTCCTGCGCGTCCGGTTCTACCTGAACGGTGGATGTAGCCCTCTTCATTTGGCATATCTGCATGAATCACATATGGCAGATCATCAATATCGATTCCTCTTGCTGCAATATCTGTTGCAAGGAGGAGCGGAAATTCACGCTGTTCAAAAGCCTTTAAGATGACAGCACGCTCTGCTTTCTTCGCTTCACTGTGAAGCACACCAAGGTCGACATGGTGGTACGCTAATTTCTCTGCATAAATGCTTAAGTTCGTAATGTCACGTACAAAAACGAGCGCCTGCATGTCCTCAAGCCGTGATAGCTTTTGCAGCAGTTTCACTTTGTCACGCTGATCACATAACAGATAATAGTGACCCACTTTCTGCGCTTCTTCCTCGCTTCTAGCAATTTTCAATACTTCTGGTTCAGATGTCATTTCTTTGATCAGCTGAACGGTTTCTTCTTTCAATGTTGCAGAAAAACAAAGGATTTGTCTTTCTTTTAATGTGGACTTAATGATCCCTTGGATCGTTTTCATATGCTCTGGCACAAGAAGCTGATCTGCTTCGTCTAATACAATCGTTTTGACTTCGTGCATTTTCAGTTTCTTGATTTTGATTAACTCTTGTACGCGACCCGGTGTCGCCACCACGATATTCGGGTGTTTTTTTAGCTTTTCCTGCTGCTTCTTGATATTTGCCCCGCCTATTAAGGAAATAGCTTTGATGTCTGAACCTTGTTTGAACTCTTGCACGACATCAAAAATTTGCATCACAAGCTCTCTTGAAGGTGCCAAGATTAAGACTTGCGGGTGTTTGATACTCACATCAATTTTATTTAAAAGCGGCAGAACATACGCAAGGGTCTTCCCTGTTCCAGTCGGTGATTCTGCGATCACATCGCGTTTTTCCGTAATCCACTCTGCTGTTTGTTCTTGTATCGCTGTTGGCTTCTCAAAGCCAGCCGCTTCAAAGTTCTTTTGAATAAATGGCTTTGCTTCTTTCAAAAATGCCCAATTTTCCGTCATGTTGATCTCCTTTATCCTCATTCAATCTATCCTTTAGTATCTCAAAATCAGCTTTGAAACGCAATTTTTCTTTTGATGCTTTTATCGAGCCGGACAGTTCGATATAATCATGAGAGGCACTAGCCGTTTTGAATCTATTTGAGGTGTAAAAAATGATATTATCTGTTAAAGATTTAAGTCATGGCTTTGGCGACAGAGCCATTTTCCACGAAGTCTCCTTCCGGTTATTAAAAGGCGAGCATGTCGGCTTGATTGGCGCCAACGGTGAAGGAAAGTCAACGTTTATGAATATTATTACTGGAAAGCTTGAGCCAGATGCAGGAAAAGTCGAATGGGCAAAAAATGTCCGTGTCGGCTACCTCGATCAGCATACCGTGCTTGAAAAAGGAAGAACTATTCGTGAAGTCCTTCAAGATGCATTCCATTATTTATTCTCAATGGAAGCCGCAATGAATGACATTTACGAAAAAATGGGTGAAGCAGATCCTGATGAGCTAGAAAAGCTTTTAGAAGAAGTAGGCGTCATTCAGGATGCCCTGACGAACAATGATTTTTATATCATTGATTCCAAGGTAGAGGAAATTGCAAGAGGTCTTGGGTTAACAGATCTCGGGCTCGATCGTGATGTGACAGAGCTGAGCGGCGGACAGCGGACAAAAGTACTGCTTGCGAAATTGCTGTTAGAGAAGCCTGAAATTCTTCTTCTTGACGAGCCGACCAACTATTTAGATGAACAGCATATTGAGTGGCTGAAGCGCTATTTGCAGGAATATGAAAATGCGTTTATCCTCATTTCACATGATATTCCGTTCCTAAACAGTGTCATTAACTTGATTTATCATGTCGAAAATCAAGAACTCACGCGCTACGTTGGTGATTATGATCAATTTAAGCAAGTGTACGAAGTGAAAAAGCAGCAGCTAGAAGCAGCGTATAAAAGGCAGCAGCAAGAAGTGGCTGAACTAAAGGATTTTGTCGCGAGAAATAAAGCACGTGTCAGCACTCGAAATATGGCGATGTCTCGTCAAAAGAAACTCGATAAAATGGACATGATTGAATTAGCAGCGGAAAAACCAAAACCAGAATTCCACTTTAAACCTGCACGTACATCAGGGAAATTGATTTTTGAAACGAAGGATTTAGTCATTGGGTATGACGAACCGCTCTCTCGTCCATTGAATTTAAAAATGGAACGCGGACAGAAAATTGCGTTATACGGTGCCAACGGTATCGGAAAAACGACACTGCTCCGAAGTCTTCTTGGAGAAATATCCCCCATTTCTGGTGAGGTGGAACGCGGAGAATTCCTGCATATAGGCTACTTTGAACAAGAAGTAAAAGAGCAAAACAGCAACACTTGTATCGAAGAGGTGTGGAGCACCTTCCCATCGTACACACAATATGAAGTCAGAGCTGCCCTTGCCAAATGCGGTTTAACGACAAAACATATTGAAAGCCGTGTGTCTGTTTTAAGTGGTGGTGAAAAAGCGAAGGTCCGCCTTTGCAAGCTCATTAACGAAGAAACCAATTTGCTTGTTCTCGATGAGCCGACAAACCACTTGGATGTCGATGCAAAAGAAGAATTAAAGCGCGCATTAAAAGAATATAAAGGCAGCGTCCTATTGATTTCCCACGAACCTGAATTTTATCAAGATGTGGCCACTGAAACTTGGAATTGCGAATCCTGGACAACAAAAGTATTATAACGACAAAAAAGCCTTATATCTTCAAAAGATATAAGGCTTTTTCTAATTAATGACCTGCTTGGATATTCACCAAATGCTTACGTCCAAGGAGCAGGATGATCATGCCTAAGAGAACCACAGCCGCCCCTACATAATAAGGTGTGCTTGCTGTGTAAGTTTCAGCGAGTACTCCCGCAATCCAAGGCGCAATCGCACCACCAATAAATCGTACAGCACTGTATGAGGATGATGCAATTGAACGCTCAACAGGAGCCGAGCCCATCACAGCCGTCGTCAGCACCGTATTGATCATGCCGAGGATGCCCCCAGCAATGACAATCCCGCAAATGACCACGACCACATGTGAAGTCCATATTCCAATGCCGAATAAAATCACAGCAAACGAAGCAAAGAGAATCACAAGAGCTGTTAATGTACCCAATTTACGATGAATGACCGGCGCTGAGAAGACAGATGTCACAGCCAAAAATAATCCCCATCCAAAAAAGACATAGCCAAGACCATGCTCATCAAGATGAAGCACAAATGGCGAATAAGCTAGAAGAACGAAGAATCCAAAATTATATAAGAAAGCAGCAGATGCCATCGTTAAAAGCCCCTTATATTTCAAGGCTCCAACAGCTTCAAATAATTTCACCTTTTTCTGCGGCTTTTGCATAGGTGGAAGCATAAAGGTAATGGCTAAAAGAGCAACGAGCATTAACACTGCCACGCCAAAGAATGGCCCGCGCCAAGAGATCGTTCCAAGCTCACCACCAAGGAGCGGCCCGACAGAAATCCCAAGACCTAGTGCCGCCTCATATAAAATGATGGCTTTCGCACTTCCTCCAACAGACACACCGACAATCACTGATAATGCCGTTGAAATAAATAAGGCATTCCCAATGCCCCATCCGCCTCTAAAACCAATTAATTCATTAATGGTTGAAGAAGTACCGCCTAAAGCAGAAAAGACAATAATAAAGATGAGTCCTAATAATAACGTCCATTTGGCACCAATACGACTAGAAATAAAACCGGTAAAAAACATCACAAAGCCGGTGACAAGCAAATAGCTCGTAAATAAAAGAGACACCTGACTTGGAGATGCATGTAATTGTGATGCAATGGCTGGCAAAATTGGGTCTACAAGCCCTATGCCCATAAATGAAATCACACAAGCAAAGGCCACCGCCCAGACGGCTTTTGGCTGTCTAAGCAAACTCGTACGCTGTTTCAATACTTCTTCTTCCTTCATTCCATCAGAACCTTTCCTACAGTTGTTTAACAAAATAAAATAAACACGCTGAGGTGTTTATTTTATTTTGTTGACAAAGGGCTAAAATGAACTTTATTTTAGCTCTTTGTCTTCTTTTTCAGCGTGATAGAAAACCTTTGCAGTCTAGGAAGGACGAGCACTGGAGCGGAGCGAATTTGGCATTCGTGAGCACCAGAGCGCAGGACTGACAAAGAATGCGAGGGTTTGTCTACACGCTGAAATAAACACGCTGAGGTGTTTATTTTTGTAATTGCTCAATGGCATGAGCCGCTCTTTCTTTCATCATTTCAAGATCCTTTTTAAAGGATTGAATCGTTTCTAGCTTTTTTGTAATCAATTGATGCTGCACAGTCAGCTGCGCATCAATATCTAACAGTTTCTCTAATCGTTCCTTCGGGTCAAGTGACAGCAAGTAGCCTTCTTTATTCAGCTCTAACTGTTTTCCTATTTCCATAAACGATTGAAGCTCTTGTAAAGAAAAGCCAAGTACTTCTTTGGCCTGCATCACTTTCTCCAGTTCTTCCATGTCATCCTCTGAGTAAAGTCTGACACCGCCCTCTGTCCGCTTTGGTGCTGATAATAAACCAATCTCTTCATAGAAACGAATGGTTCGTTTCGTCAGACCGCTTCTTTTCGCCACTTGATCAATTTTCATCCATTCCATCACCAGTGCCTCCTGCTCATCAATTCATGTTTTATTATACACCTTTGTGACCTTAACGTAAACGTTAATGTTTGATCACTTGATTTCTATTGTGGTTTGATGCAGAATAAATAGGAATCATTACGTTTTAAAGGAGGTACCTTATGCGTTCATTTCCATCCAAAAAAGAACGACACGCACAATTCGGTTCTGTCCCGCCAAGCGCTAGAACAAAACCTTGTCAAAAAGAGGACATGATAGACATCCAACAAACCGAACAGGACTTTTATTTTGATCTGGAACAGGTCGGAATTTGCCGTGTGTCGTACCCTGTACATATTTTGTCTAAAACGACTCCACAGCACCAAACCGCTTCCGCTGATTTTACGCTGAGTACATATTTGCCAGCTCATCAAAAAGGCATTCATATGAGCCGTCTCACCGAGCAGCTTCACTCATTTTATGAGAGCGGAAAGCCGGTGGATGTGGATTCCTTAAAAGAATTGACAGCACAGCTTGCCAAGCATATGAATCAGCCATCTGCCTCGATTCAAGTTTCCTTTCCGTGGTACATGGAAAAAAAGAGTCCCATCAGCGGAAAGTCCGGTTTGATGCATGCAGACGTGCAATATGACATCCACTTTCATGAAGAAAACGGATGGATTTGTCATATTGGCTGCACTGCTCAAGTGACAACGTTATGTCCTTGTTCAAAAGAAATCAGTGAATACGGCGCACATAATCAGCGTGGCACTGTATCGATTCAGGTAGAGCTGTTTGAACAAGGTCAACTCCCTGATGACATGAAAGCAGATCTACTGCAGATCATCGAGTCTAATGCGAGTGCGCCCCTTTACCCTGTACTCAAAAGACCAGATGAAAAACAAGTGACCGAAGAGGCCTATGAAAATCCACGTTTTGTAGAGGATGTTGCGAGGTTAATTGCAGCAGAGCTATATGAACAAAACTGGATCAAAGGCTTTCAAATTGAATGTCGAAATGAAGAATCCATTCATCAGCACGATGCTTATGCCAAATGTTCTTATCAAAAAAAACTGTAGATCGTCTCTACAGTTTTTTTGCCAGCCTTTATTTTTCATTACTTTCTAATTCCTCAATTATCAGCGACAGTTCTGTCCAGCGATCCATCGCTTGTTCTAATTCTTCAGCGACGGCTTTTTGCTTGTCCATCAGCTCTTGAATTTTCCCAAAATCACTGCCAGCCTCTGCAATGCTGGCTTCGAGCTGTTGGTGTTTGTCCTCTAAAGCTTGTATCCGATCTTCAATGCCATCCCATTCAAGCTGGTCCTTATAGGATAGTTTTTTCCTCTTTTTCGGTGCAGCTTCTACTTGTTTTTCAGCAGGTTTTGTCTCTGTTCGCTTCTGTTCTTTTTCTTGCTCCATGTAATCGCTGTAAGCACCTTGGAAGTGTGAAATACGTCCATTCCCTTCAAACACAAGCAGACGATGGACGACTCGATCTAAGAAATAACGATCATGCGACACGGTGATGACTACGCCTGGGAACTGCTCCAAATAATCCTCTAAAATGCTGAGCGTCTCTGTATCAAGATCATTCGTCGGCTCATCTAAAAAGAGAACATTCGGCTCTTCCATCAATACCTTCAATAAATACAATCTGCGGCGCTCTCCCCCTGACAGCTTGCGGATAAACGTGCGCTGCATGGATCTAGGGAATAAAAATCGCTCCAACATCTGCTCTGCTGTCACAATGACGCCATCTGCCGTTTTGACAATTTCAGCTGTTTCTTTGATGTAATCAATGATATTCAGCTCTTCATTCATTTCGTTATGGTCCTGCGTGTAATAGCCAATGCGGACTGTTTGTCCAATGGTCAATTGTCCGTTCGTCGGTTCTATTTTACCCGCCAGGCAATTGAGTAAAGTTGTTTTGCCCACTCCATTTGGTCCGATAAATCCGATACGATCCCCTGGCACGACTAAATCACTGAACTGGTCCACAAGGGTTTGTCCAGCAAATGTGATGCTGATCTCTTCTGCCTCAATCACTTGTTTTCCAAGCCGGTGAGAACCGATCGCAAAATCAAGCTCTCCCTTTGCATCAGGTCCCTTTTGATCCTTCAGCTCTTCCACTCTGCCGATACGTGCCTTTTGCTTTGTCGTTCGAGCCTTTGCCCCTCTTCTCAACCATGCAAGCTCACGTCTAAGCAGGTTTTGACGTTTCGTTTCTTTTACTTGAGCTTCTGCTTCTCGTTCCGCTCTTTTTTCTAAAAAGACTTCATAATTTCCTTTATATGTGTAAAGCTGCCCCTGATTTAATTCATAAATCCGATTGGCGACACGGTTTAAGAAATAACGATCATGGGTTACAAGAATGACAGCCCCACTGTATTGACTCAAATATCCTTCAAGCCATTCAATGGTTGCGTTGTCTAGATGGTTTGTCGGCTCATCTAAAATCAGCAAACCCGCAGGCTGGATTAAATTTTTGGCGATCGCCACACGCTTTTTCTGTCCGCCTGATAACGCATGAACAGATCGGCTCACATCTTTGACGCCAAGCTTTGTCAAAATCGTTTTCGCCGAAAGGTTCGCATCCCATGCGTCTTCCTGATCCATTTTATTTTGCATACGCATAAGCGCTTCTTGTTTTGCCTCGTTTTGTGGATCATGCTCTAAATCAGCCAGCGCCTTTTCATAGGCTTTCATTGTTTGAATCATTGGTGCTGTTCCTGAAAAAATATAGTCGAGAATCGTTTCATCCCCGCTCATTTCAGGATCTTGCTCGAGAAATTCGATATCAAGTGTCCCTGCCTTTGTGATGTCGCCTTCCTCAAATGATTCAAGTCCTGCAATGACTTTTAAAAGCGTTGACTTCCCTGTTCCATTCGGTCCAATTAACCCGATGCGTTCCTTTGGTTCTATATGAAAAGAGATATGATCAAACAGCGTTTTTTCGCCATAGGTTTTATATAATCCTTCTACATTCAATAAACTCATTTTATCAGCCCTTACATAGATTCTTCCTTTATTTTAAATCAGCCAGTAGCAGAAAACTAGTTTTAAAAAAACCCGCTGCTGAAAAGAATGTTTCCTTTTGATGCTCGATACACTATGAAGAGGTGATCTAAAGATGATAACCATTAGTTTATGTATGATTGTGAAAAATGAAGAGGAGGTTTTGGCTGACTGCCTATCTTCTGTTCAAGACATTGTAGATGAGATGATCATTGTTGATACAGGATCAACGGATCAAACAAAGGACATTGCTCACTCCTTTTCAGCAAAGGTGCTCGACTTTGAATGGGTCCAGCATTTTGCAAAAGCACGCAATTTCGCTTTTTCCCATGCGACTAAAGAGTATATCTTATGGCTGGATGCCGACGATGTCCTACTTGAAGAGGACCGACAAAAACTGCTTCAGCTCAAACAGACGCTAGATCCCGCAGTAGATGCCGTCTCGATGTTTTACCACGTTGGATTTAGCGAGGACGGTCAGGTGAATTTTAAATATAGAAGAAATCGGCTCGTCAAGCGTGCCTTGAACTTTCAGTGGTATGGGGCCGTTCATGAATTCCTTCAAGTGTATGGCAACATTTTTCCCGCTGATATCGCCGTCACCCATCAAAAGCGTAAGAAAACAACCGCCGGAGAGCCTGGACGCAATCTGCGCATTTATGAAAACATGCTTGCAAAAGGCGAAGAGATGACACCTCGTGATCTCTTTTACTTCGCCAATGAATTACGAGATAACAAGCAGCATGTGAAGGCGATTCGCTTTTATCACAAATTTTTAGCCACAAAACAATGCTGGATTGAGGATGAAATTCGCACATGCCAAAATTTAGCTGACTGCTATTATGCAGTCGGTTTTGAGGAAGCCGCCTTATCCTCCTTATTGCGATCCTTCTTATATGATCAGCCCCGTCCAGAATTTTGCTGCCGGATTGGGGATCATTTCAAAGCACAAAATAAACACAAAGCAGCGATCTATTGGTATGAGCAGGCACTGAAAGCGCCTGAAATCGAAACAGCCTTTACACTGACACAATATAAAACATGGTATCCTCACCTTCAGCTTTGCTATTGTTATTATCAGCTCGGTGATTTGGCTCAAGCGAAAACCCATCATCTTGCATCCTCAGCCCATTACCCAACACATCCGAGTGTGCTGTACAATGAAAAAATATTTGCTGAAGAAACGTAAATCTCCTGTTATCACATCCGCCTGTCAATGACGGCGGATGTCTTTTGATACACATTAGACTTTTGTGACATTTAACACTTTAGTGATTTAAAGCGTTTTTCAGCCAATTGACTAAATTGTCATTTACGCATATACTAACATTCGTCTTACGAAAAGATTTATCCATTAGGAGGTCAACATGAGTTCTTTATTTAGAAAAAAGTCTCTCGATCAGCTCATGCTTGAAAGTCAAACGAAGCGGCTGAGCCGTTCTTTGAATACATTTGATTTAATCTTGCTTGGCATTGGCTGTGTGGTCGGGACTGGAATTTTTGTGATAACGGGGGTTGCGGCTGCGAAAGATGCGGGACCTGCGATTATTATATCTTTTATTTTGGCTGCGATCGCATGCGCCCTTGCTGCTTTTTGCTACGCTGAATTTTCCTCGTCCATTCCAGTGTCAGGAAGTGTCTATACGTATTCTTACGCAACACTTGGAGAATTCCTCGCCTTTTTAATGGGCTGGGATTTAATGCTTGAATATGTTGTTGCGCTCTCTGCTGTGGCAAGCGGATGGTCATCCTATTTTCAATCACTGCTCAGTGGATTTGGTCTGCACATACCGAAGGCTTTATCGGCTGCACCCGGAGCCGCTGATGGGGCCATCTTTAACCTGCCAGGCGCACTCATTATTTTACTCATTACCTTTATTGTCTCAAGAGGCGTAAAAGAGAGCACAAAGCTGAATAACATCATTGTGCTCATCAAAATTGCCATTGTCCTCCTCTTTATCATTTCAGGCTTTGCTTACGTTAAACCTGAAAATTGGACACCTTTTATGCCAATGGGCTTCCATGGCGTGATTGCTGGAGCGGCCACTGTCTTTTTTGCTTACCTTGGATTTGATGCAATCGCTAATGCATCTGAAGAAGTCAAAAACCCACAAAAAGCGATGCCGATCGGAATCATTGGTGCGCTCGGTGTTTGTACGATTTTATACATCGGGGTTTCATTTGTCTTAACAGGCATGGTTCACTACACGAAGCTGAATGTCAGTGACCCTGTCGCTTTTGCTTTACAAGTGGTTGGCCTGAATAGTGTCGCTGGTATTATATCGGCAGGTGCTATTATCGGGATTACGACAGTGTTAATTGCACTTGTCTACGCTCAGGTTCGTTTAACCTTTGCTATGAGCCGAGATGGACTCATGCCGAAAATCTTTTCAAACGTTCATCCAAAATCGAAGACACCGGTTGCCAACACTTGGCTGACAGGCGCTGTTGCGGCATGTATCGTTGGTTTCGTCAACTTATCAACACTTGCTAATTTAGTCAGCATCGGTACACTTGCGGCCTTTACAGTGATCTCGATCGCTGTGATCATACTCCGGAAAAAACATCCGAATATGAAAACAGCGTTTAAAGTACCCTTTGTTCCTGTCCTTCCCATCATTAGTGCGGTCATTTGTATGATATTGGCTGCCACACTGAAATGGGAGACATGGCGAGCCTTCCTCATCTGGGTAGCCATTGGTGTCGTTGTGTACTTCACCTATGCAAGACGCAAAAGCCATCTGAATCAAACACAATAGAAAAGAGACACGGGGTATCCCGGTCTCTTTTTTGTTTAAATCACACTGTTTTTCACTGAATTCGAGTCCACCATATCTGGATCTAATACGCTTGAAATCGGAATGACAAGCGGTGAACAATCTCCATTGTCCTCACCAAAACCTTGGTTCAATTTCATCGAGAGAAAATAATCGATCTGCTGATAAGGTCCTAGCGTCAGTGATGCCCCCCGATCCATTGCATTGATTTTAAAAGCACCGACATTGACGACTGAGGGTGAGAATAACATCACACATCACTTCCTTGGAATAGGTTTAGCTGCTGGCGAAAAAGAGGCAGGTGAGTCCACTTGATCTCGATCATCTACATGGCTCTTTGTTCCGACAAAACCGCTAGCATCTCCAAAATTCTGTCCGTACCCCTGATTTTTTTTATCTGAGTTTTGCCACTCTGCTAACAAATTTTGTCCGACATTCACCGCCGACGCATTTTCAAAGGAATTAATTTTTAACATGAAAATATTAATATTGATATACGGAGTTGGTTGAACCACAGATAAACCTCCTTTTTATAGGTATATGCGAGCACCCATCAAGTATGTTAACAGGAGGTCTTCACATGGACTTCGAAAAAATGAAGCAGTGGATGGACATTGCCCAGCAAATGCATGGAGATGATTTTTGGAAAATGATATTCGATGATGAGCAAAGATCTCCCTTTATGGCAAATGGTCCGTCTCCATTTACATTCTCGCAGCAAGATCAGCGAGGAACAGATGCATCGTTTCCACCAGTCGACATTGTGGAAACCCCTACTGAATTTCAGTACTTAATTTATCTGCCTGGCTACCGGAAGGAAGATGTTCAGGTGCTGTCATATGGTGAATATTTGGTTGTAAAAGGACAGCGTTTTTCCTTTTTTAACGAACAGGATTTTCGCCAAAAACAAGGAAAGTATGGTCCGTTTGAAAGAAAAATTCGGCTCCCAGATATGATTCTTGGTCAAATGAATGCGGCCTTTAAAGACGGCGTGCTATACATTCGCTTGCAAAAGGAT
The DNA here is from genome assembly GCF_019091365.1 of Bacillus sp. GbtcB10. Taxonomy (NCBI): domain Bacteria; kingdom Bacillati; phylum Bacillota; class Bacilli; order Caryophanales; family Bacillaceae; genus Bacillus; species Bacillus sp. GbtcB10. The sequence goes on along the minus strand of NZ_JAGXJP010000004.1, from coordinate 165,464 downwards.
GAAGGAAAAGCAACTGCGATAATCATAGATGACGAATATTGATACTGACTGCGTCTATTAGATCACGATCATCAATCGTTTCAATCGGCAAGATCGTGATCACGCTATCGGCATTTTGTTCACCAAAACCATTGTTTCTTTTGATCGTCGAGCAGTGATTTCGTACGATCGTTGAACCGAATGTCATCGAGGACCCTGTACCAATCGTATTCGTTTTCATATGGGTAATCTGAATGCGTGTAGGCAGCATGCACTTCTCCCCTTTCATGTATCTCTATAAGTATATACCGGGCAGCTTTTCCATAGACTAGAGCAAGGCGAAAGAAAAGGTTGTGGTCCACTTGAAACATTTCATTCAATCACTCTTTAAAAAAACCGAAGCCAGTCCATCCCCATCTGTCGTCGAGCTGGAAAAAAGACTCACCGCTCTTGAGCAAAAAATGTCTGCACCTGCTCCGCCTGTCTCTGAGGATACGCACATTCACATTGAATCACTGCATGTGGACAAAATTGACTACCATTTAGAGTTTGGTGAGCTTTCCATTGATCAGCTTAAAGGCAGACTCAACATTGGGGCCACCTATTACACGCCAAAGGACCCGCACCTCAAAAAGGCAGCTTCAGTACCGAAGCCAAAAGAAACAAAAACACCAAAAGTCTCCATTCGATCAAAGTCTTCATCTCAGCACGACCGGAAGCCAGAAATAAACCGCAAGCACAATCGCTACAATACTGATCACATTTAGCCAAAAACCAGCCTTGACCATATCAGATATTTTCAGCACATCTGCACTAAAGACAGCCGCATTTGGCGGTGTGGAGATTGGCAGCATAAATGCACATGAAGATGCTAACGCAGCCGCAGCCATTAAGCCGTACGGCTCCATGCCAATTGCAAGTCCAAGCCCTACTGTAATTGGAATCATCATGTTCGCAACTGCTGTATTGGACATAATTTCGGTCATAAATAAAATAGCGCCCGTTAAAATAATCAGAAGCATGAGATACGACAGCCCATTTAAATGCTGTAAATTTCCCCCGATCCATCCTGTTAGATTGGTTTCTGCAAACCCTGTAGCGAGCGAAAGCCCGCCTCCAAACAAAAGCAAAAGCCCCCATGGCAACTGCTTCATATCCTGCCATTCTAGTATTCTCTCTCCATTTGTGGCTGGAATGAGAAATAACAGCATCGCCCCAAAGATTGCGATCGACGTATCCGAGACAGGAAGCCCGCCAAACAAAAAGATTTTAAAGATCCATAAAAAAGCCGTCATAAGAAAAATAGCAAAAACCCATTTTTCTTCTTGTTTCATTTTGCCTAAATCCTCTAAACCCTTCCGTATAAACGCTGCTCCCATTTCCCCTGTGTGCTCTACCTTGAACTGTATCTTGGTCAAATACAGAAATAAGAGAATAAGCAGAACAGCCGCCACCGGAAAACCAAACAAAAACCATTCAAAAAACATAATTTCTCGATCTAACAGCTTTTTTGACATCGCCGCAAAAACAGCATTTGGCACAGACCCAACGAGTGTCGCCAGTCCGCCAATAGAGGCTGAATAAGCGACCGATAATAGGATGCTTTTACTGAATCGGTCAAGAGATGCACCAGACAAAATATCGTTCGCCTTCACCTCTTTAATCACAGCCAGTGCCACCGGCAGCATCATCAGTGCTGTGGCTGCGTTTGAAATCCACATAGATAGAAAAGCCGTTGCCATCATAACCCCTAATACAATGCGGTCACTTCTTGTACCAATGATGTTTAAAATATGTAAGGCCATTCTTCTATGTAAATTCCATTTTTCAATGGCGATGGCAATCATAAATCCGCCCATGTACATAAAAACAATCGGGTCTCCATAAGCTCTTGATGTTTGCTCCATCGATAGCCCGCCAAGTGTTGGCAAAAGGATGATGGGCAATAAAGAGGTAGCCGGTATAGGCAAAGCTTCTGTGACCCACCATGTCGCAGTCCAAGCCGTAACGCCCAGTACGACTCTTGGTGCATAGGTCAATTCACTTTCTGGAATGAGCAAAAAAATAAGCAAAAAGAAGATCGGTCCAAGAACAAGTCCAGTCAGATTCACTTTTTTATAAACGATCACAATTCCTCCTCCATGAAAACGCTTTTAATTTTTTCTAATTTTTCACATTCGATGATCACATAAAAAATCCTTTAAATCATAAGAAAAAATGAAGATATCCTTATGAAACAACTGTGTCTTGATTCATATTTCCACTTCATGTCTTGGTCTATTTTCATAGGAGAAACTATACAAATCCTACACAGTAACTGTAAACTATAGAGGATCTAATCAAAAATTGAGGTGTTTTCATTGTATACAGATCAACGAAAATCATTTTGGAAACAGAAAAAAGTCATCATTCCCCTTCTTAGCATCATCGCGATTGCTGCTGCTCTCTTTTTCTTAAAAGATACGCTTTTCTCAAAAGAAAAGGAGGCGCTGAAAGCCGCTGAATCCTTTACGAAACATCTGGAGAAAAAAGAATTCACGAAACTGGCAGATGAGGTCACAAGTGGCTCTCTGAAAGCCAGTGACTTTTCTAAAAAACAACTTGCCGAAAAATACGATAAGATCTTTAGCGGCATTGGTGCAAGTGATCTAAACGTCTCAAACGTCAACGTAGAAAAACAGGACAAAGGAAATGGGTATCAATTCACCTATGAAGTCACGATGAAAACGTCACTTGGAAAGCTGAACAAACTCTCTTACAAGGGCGTTCTCTCCGAAGAGGATAACGAGTGGAAAGTAGACTGGAAACCAAATCTCATCTTCCCGCAAATGGAAACGGGTGACACCATCAAAGTGACAACGGATCCTGCGGTACGCGGAAATATTGTAGATCGAAAAGGGCGCACGTTAGCCGAAACAACTGGTGGACACGCACTTGGCATCATCCCTGGAAAGCTCGGGACAGGTACGGAAAAAGAAAGCAACATCAAAAAAATCAGCAACGCTTTTGATATAGATGAAGAGCTGATTCAAAATCAGCTGAAACAAGCATGGGTCACAGATGACACATTTGTCCCGCTAAAGTCTATGTTAGAGCAAAAGCCGATTCCAAAAGACATAAATGGCGTCACCTATCAAACGAAGGAAATGCGCTACTATCCATATAACGAAGCCGCTGCCCATCTGACAGGCTATGTGGGAAAAGCAAATGCGGATGATATCAAAAGAAATCCAGCTTTAAAGGCGGATCAAATCATCGGCAAAACCGGCCTTGAATTCACATTTGACAAGAACTTAAGAGGACAAGATGGCGGAAGCATCCTCATTATCCATGATGAAACAGGTATTGAAGAAACATTACAAAAAACAGACCGAAAAGACGGAAAAACAGTCAAGCTGACCATTGATGCATCTTTACAGAAAAAAGCCTATCAACAGCTGAAAGGTGAAAAAGGGGCTGTCACCATTATGAACCCATCATCAGGTGATTTATTAGCGCTTGTTAGCACCCCTTCTTACGATGTCAATTTAATGACCAACGGGATCACGCCTAAACAATATCAAGCATACAGTGAAAATCCCGATCTTCCATTCCAAGCTCGATATGCGAGCAGATATGCACCAGGATCTACATTCAAAACCATTACAGCAGCGGTTGGACTGGAAACAGGTGTCACAAAGCCTAATAAAGTACGCACCATTCATGGACTGAAATGGCAGAAGGATCAATCTTGGGGAAATTATCGCATTACACGGGTACATGACAAAGAACAAGTCAATATGGTCGATGCCCTCGTGTACTCAGATAATATTTATTTTGGACAGGAAGCCCTTGAAATCGGCAAAGATACTTACGAGAAAAAAGTGAAAACATTTGGGTTTGGTGATGATTTAAACATGCCGTTTACAATGAAATCGGCACAAGTGTCTAACGACGGAATCAAATCAGACATCTTACTTGCCGACTCAGCATATGGTCAAGGAGAATTACTCATGTCACCAATTGAACAAGTACATGCCTATTCTCCATTTGCAACAGGAGGAAAGCTTGTGTACCCTCGAGTCATTCAGGATGAAAAAACAGCATCACCAAAACAGATCATCAAAGAAGATACAGCAAATACGGTGAAGGACGCACTCACTCAAGTCGTCACCAATTCAAACGGAACCGCTCACTCGTTGCAAATAAAAGGGGCTGATATAGCCGCTAAAACGGGAACAGCGGAACTAAAGAGCAAACAAGGTGCGACAGACGGTACTGAAAATGGATTTTTACTTGCGTTTAATCCTAAAAAAGAAGATTACGTCCTCGTCGGCATGATTGAAGGTGTGAAAAACCGTGGAGGCAGTGGACTTGTCATTCAAAAAATGAAGCCTGTCATCGCTTCTTTCTATAAATAACCCTTTAGAGACACACGCTCCATCAAGCGCATGTGTCTCTTTTTTTCTAAATCATGACAATTTGCTATTGTTTTATAGTTCACCTTATGAATAAAATGAGGAGAATGAAAAAAAGAAACAAGTTGAATGAAAGGAGGAAGTCTCATTGGCTATTGCTGCTCAAACAAAGGATAAACCTCAAAAAGCGGTCACCGGTTCAACGGTTTATCCTATTTTATTGATTATTGGTATTTGCCATATGCTCAACGACACATTGCAAGCCGTGATTCCTGCCATGTTCCCTATTTTAGAACGCTCAATGGGGCTGACCTTTACTCAATTAGGGCTAATCGCCTTTACATTAAATATGGTCTCCTCTGTCATGCAGCCTGCGATCGGGTGGTACACAGATAAACGGCCGATGCCCTATGCACTGCCTATCGCATTATTTTCAAGTGCTGTCGGCATTCTCGGCCTTGCGTTTGCACCATCATTTGCGACCATCCTGCTGTGCGTCGTCTTTATTGGACTTGGCTCTGCGATTTTCCATCCAGAAGGCTCACGGGTTGCCAACATGGCAGCTGGTCCTAGACGGGGTCTTGCTCAATCCATCTATCAAGTCGGTGGAAATACAGGTCAAGCCTTTGCTCCGCTAATCGCTGCATTCATGCTCGTCCCTCTCGGTCAGCCAGGTGTGGCTTGGTTTACGATTGTTGGAATGATTGCTGTCGGTTTCCTTCTTTATATTTCGAGATGGTACGCAGGAAGACTTCAAACCATTCGAGCACAAGCGAAAAAAGCGCCTGCAAAAGCAGCAAGATCTGAACTTCACCGCAAATCAGCGCTCACAGCACTTGGCATTATCGTCTTTCTTATTTTCGCACGTTCTTGGTATGGAAATGCGATCTCGAATTTCTATGCGTTTTATGCGATTGAAAAATATGGTTTGACGATTAAAGAATCACAAACTTATATTTTCTTATTTCTTATATTGGGTGCGATTGGGACATTTTTAGGCGGGCCGCTTGCAGACCGCTTCGGCAAGAAAACCGTCATTTTAATTTCTTTATTAGCATCCTTTCCACTTGCCCTGCTTCTCCCATTTGCCGGACCAGTTGTTGCTTATGTTTTACTTGGACTTATTGGGATCATTCTGACTTCAAGCTTCTCTGTCACCGTGGTCTATGCCCAAGAACTATTTCCCGGGAAAATTGGCACAATGTCTGGTTTAACTGTTGGACTTGCGTTTGGTATGGGAGCGATTGGATCCGTTGCCCTCGGCTCATTAATTGATGCAGTCGGTTTAACGCCTACCATGATCGGTGTCGCCTTTTTACCGATATTAGGCATCCTAGCCTTCTTACTGCCAAGCGATCAGACCATAGCGAAATGGAATGAATCATAAAAGGTAAAAACCGCTCAATAAATGAGCGGTTTTTTCATATCTCATAAAAATGCGTGTCAGGAACATGCTTCTTTGCAATAAACCCCTGCTGAAAGTCTGGAAAGACCTTTTGCACCTGTTTAATTTTCAGATGAATCAAATCCGCATACGGAATATACAAATGATCCACAAGAGTGTGTTCTGTCATATAGTAATACCAATTCAGATTAAAGTTCTTTTCATCAATGATCGTAAAGGCAGAAAAATGATAGAACAGCAGTGGACATTCGTCGAGATACATATCTCCTTTCACAACGGAGAGCTTATAGTTTTCAATATTCCAAATCGCTGCATTGGCACCTTTAGATGCCACCACATGGACACCCTCAAAATCATCGACCCATCTTTCAACATACCGCTGATCACCATATGTCTTTTTTTCCGTATCCATTTCTACTGTACAGTGCGCAATGCAGTTCTCTTTCCACTGCGTCACAGCCCGTTTGGCCACATCTGTGTTTCGACAGCCTACAAAGCCAGTATTAAAACGGCCGGATAATTCATAAAAGTGATAGAATCGCTTGGAATTCATATGATCTGTCAAAAATACATGAGCGAGTGGATTTTCTGCAAATATCGCCTCTGGATCATGATAAAAATACAAATCCGTATCCAAATGAGCGAGATAATCTGCATCAGAGGACTCAAGAATTTTGAGTAGAAACGCAGGCTTAAGCGTCCAGCAATACTCGTGGAACGTACGATCCGCCTTTGCTTTTCGCAGCGAATCATCTTCCACATCTTCAAGCTGTTCATATTGGACATGTGGATGAGGAAACTGACTTAACACCTTGTAAGCCAAAGGATCAGCACATAAGACAGAAAGTTTGTATGATTGAGCCGTCTGCTCAAGTGAATGAATCAGCGCCAGCAGCTTAAATACATGGGTATTGGACACAATGGTTGTGAAATGATAGGATGCCATCTACAACACATCCACTTGGAACAAGTCAACATGCAGCAGCTCTTTTGTGAGCCCTTGAATGGCTTCTACCAGCACCGTGCATCCATGTTCCTGCTTGGCAAGCTGGGCCGCCTCTGACAGCTTTTTCAAAGGGAAATGCTTTGCCGTCAGCACGTCCTTTTGATCACGTTTAATGCCCACATTCCGCTCTGTGATCATATGAAGTAGCTCCAAAAAATAAGCAAGCAGATCATCATATGCTGCATTCTTACGCAGCTGGCGAATGTCTTTCACGATATCATTTGTCACGGTATGAGAAAATGGTCCAGAGAAAGCCAGATGAACATCAATCGAATCAATATTGTTGTACTTCTCGCACATATACAAAATGTTATATTTGATGTCATCGAATGACGTTAAATTACTTGGATGTTCCTGATGCACACTTAAAATATCCTCACGCAGCTCAAATGAGAGGCCAAGCTGATGCAGACGAATGCCTAAATCATAATCCTCAAACCCGTATCGAACGATTTTTTCATCAAACATCCCTAGTTCCATAACATGCTTTCGCTTGACGGAAGAGTTATTTGTGATAAAAAATCGCCACGGCAATTGATAAGAACTTAAATCATAGTCGTACGTGTTTAAAATGTCTTTCAGAATATCAATAAATTCGGACTGCAAGTCGAAGCTTCTCTCTAGAAATGCGCCGTTTTTTATTTCCTCCATCGACACAAGAGACGTTTTGTCTTTCATTTTCCGCTGATACAGCCCTTGTTTTTTTAATCGATTCACATGATCTTTATCAAAACCTTTGTAAAAATAACGATAGATTCGCTTCCAGCAAACACCGCAAATCACACGGTCCTCATGATCAGCATGTGCCTCTGCGTGCTTTTGAATAAATTGGGGCTCTGCCAACATATCGCTGTCATGGAATATTAAGAGGTCTCCCTCTGCCTCACGAATGGCATGATTGCGCCCCTTGGCAATTCCTTGATTGACAGGAATACGCACCTTTTTGAATGGAAAGTTCACCTCAATGTTTTCGAGCATTTCCATCGTGCCGTCCGTTGACCCATTATCAGCAACAATGACCTCAAATGGAATATCGGTTTCCTGAAGCGTTAAGGAAAAGAGGCTCCCTTCTAAACGCTCTTTCGCATTATAACTCGGAATAATGACGCTGACTTTCGGCTTTTCATTCATGCGCCATCCTCCTCCAGTTTGGCATAGCCGTTAAACATCGGATTGACTTGTTCTACCGATTCAATCACATGACGCAGCACTTCCCGATAGGCTTCTTGGAAAAATGGCAAGTCATCTCTTCCTTTTTCATGGATTTGCTGCATATCATCTTTGCTTAAGATCCGAAAACCACTGAAATGATAGCAAATGAGTGGGCTTCCATCCTCAAGCAAAATACGTCCATTCTCTTCCTGATAAGAATGCTGGCCATAATTCCAGTGACCAATATTCACACCCTTTGTTTGAATATCTTCTACTTTTTCAAACAGCATCGGCATATGATCCAAATACCCTTGATCGCCAAATTTTCCTTCTCCAGGCGCATTTTTGCATTCCTTTAGACATTCTTCTTGCCACCAGCTCAGGCACTTTCGGCCGGCTTCATCTCCTTTAAAATGGAGGAAGCCTGAATTGTAGCGCCCTAAAAGTTTTTGAAGCATCTTCACTTCCTCTGGATCAAAGCTTGGAATGACAATATCCCCTCTTGATAGAAGCACAGACGCATCAGGCTGGTTTTGAAAAATCACTTGCGGACGCTCATAAAAGAACAAATCCGCATCAAGATACGTCACTTCCTCCGCCTGGTCCTGCTTAAATAGCCACTCAATCCAAATCGGTTTTAATGTCCAGCAATATTCCGAATCATTTCGTTCCTTTTTGATCTCTAGAAGCTCCGGCGTTTCAAGCTCACGCACATGAACAAGATCGACATGCGGGAAATTCATTTGATGAAGCAAATCAAATGCAGCATCATCCATACATAACGTCTTGATGACAGCATCATCTTCTACTTGCTTCAACGATAAGAAAAACGCAATGGCTTGATAAAGTCTTCCACTTGATAGAACCGTACAATATATGCTGTTCATCTGTATACACCTCTATTTTTGAAAGAATTCGCGATACCATTCAATTGTCTTTTCTAACCCTTCATCAATGGAGTAATCAGGCTTCCAATCAAGCAGCTTTCTCGCCTTTTCTGCTGATAAATATTGATGCTTAATCTCATGCGTTCCTTGATTCAAAATACACGGCTTCAGTTCACTGCCCATCGCCTTTAAGATTTTATCAACGAGCTCAAGCACGGTCAGCTGAATTTCATTACTAAAGTTAAATGCTTCTCCTGCAAGCCCTTTTTCCTCCATTTTTTCAGCTAGGAGTAAATAAGCCTTGACCGCATCTTCAATATAGAAATAATCACGGATAAAGGTTCCGTCACTTCTAATTTCTGGCGCCTTTCCCTCTAACACAAGCTGGATGGTTTGCGGAATGATTCGGTTAAAATTCAAATCCCCGCCTCCATATAAATTACCGCAGCGCGTAATACAAACCGGAAGACCATATGTGTTGTAGTACGTGTGAGAAATTAAATCTGCACAGCTTTTTGACACATCATATGGATGCTTCCCGTTAAGCGGCATGTCTTCATCATAAGGAAGCTGCTCTTGATCCCCGTATGCTTTATCACTCGATGCCACAATCACTCGTTTGATAAGCGGCTGTCTTCTGCATGCCTCCAGCACATTCCATGTTCCTAAAATATTGGCTTCAAATGTAGAGACCGGGTGACGATTTGCGACTCCAACAATCGCTTGGGCGGCCAAATGAAAGACTGTATCAATCTCATATTCTCCTAACGCACGTTCTATCGTTTGCATGTCCTCAAGTGCGCCTTGGACGACATTCATCTTTTCAAATTGACCGCCTTGATATAAGTTCGATCTTGGCACCTGATCACGTACAAGCCCTGTTACGTTTGCTCCTTGATCTATCAATTCCTTGACGAGGTAACTCCCTAACAATCCCGTACACCCGGTCACAAATACGTTTTTCCCATTCCAAAATCCGCTCATGCTGTCACCAAACCTTCCATGGTTGTTTTCCTTCAGTCCACATGCCGTTGATTTCTTTCAAGTTTTTATACGTATCAATTGCTGTCCAAAATCCGTGGTGCTCATAGACTGCAAGCTCGCCATCATTCGCCAAGTTCTGAAGAGGCTCTGCTTCAAAGACGCACTGATCATCATCTGTTAAATAATCAAAAACCTTTGGAGACAACACAAAAAATCCTCCATTGATCATCCCGATACTGTCTGTCTTCTCAGAGAAGGATTGTGCCATCCCGTTATACACCTTCAGCGTGCCGTACTGTGATTTCTTTTCAATTCCTGTGACAGTGGCAGCTGCTCCAAGCTCTTGATGGCGCTTGAGCAAATGAAACATATTGATATTGGCAAGTCCGTCACCGTACGTCATCATAAATGTCTCATCACCAATATAATCCTGTACCTGCTTTAACCGCCCGCCTGTCATCGTATTCTCACCCGTATCTAAAAAAGTGATTTTCCAGTTCTCCGAATTCCCTAAAAGCTTTATTTCCCCTGTCGACATATCCAGCTGCATGCTGTGATGCCGCCAGTCGTAGTTGAGAAAATACTCTTTGATTTTCTCTCCTTTATATCCAAGCAATAAGATAAACTCGTCTACACCGTAATACTGATAGATTTTCATAATATGCCATAGAATAGGCCGATCTCCGATCATAGCAAGTGGTTTAGGAAGCGCTTGTGTGACCTCACTCATTCTCGTTCCCTTTCCTCCGCAGAGAATGACTGCTTTCATCTTCTCCCCTCATCTCTCTATGAAAATTTTTGATTGAAAACCCTATCTTCATGCGGAAAATCAGTACATGTACCCTTATACTTTGTCCGACATCAGGTTTTGAATCTACTCTATTCATATGTCGGAATAAGAGAGGATGCCACTTAGCATTTAACTATTTTTACAAACAAAAAAGAGCGAGATTTGCATTCTCGCTCTTTCAAAGTTTAAATTGTATATTTTCAGGGTAGATGGTATGATAAACATGTGCATATACAGCACAAACAGCCTCTTTCGATAAAGAGACTACTAGATTGAATGAACTCAAGTGGCAGCTTGCTTCATTCTTAATATGAATCACGGAGGTGAATTCCCATGGCACAAAATGTACTTTGTGAAGTGAACTCTTGCCGTTTTTGGGCTGACAACAGCTGTACAGCTTCTACCATTAAAATTGGTAAAAGCACAATGACTGACGTGACTCGCAATGCTGAAACGGATTGCGAAACATTTGAAACAAAATAATACATGATTTTCTGAGATGAAGGAACTGGCAGGTTCCTTCTTTTCTTTTATCATTCTATCAAGAATGATAATTATTATCAAGCGTTTTTGAATAAACATTTCTCGGGAAATAATGACACGAAATTTCTCCATTCGTTGACGATTTTCACTCCTTTTTCTATACTCAACATATCCAAAGAAGAAAAAGTGGTGACCAATCAGTGGATTTTACGATACGTTTTCTATCATTCTATGTGGTTGAAATAGAAGGCAAAGAGGAACAAGCAAATAAACGGTTTAAACATTACCAAACATTAGACCAAGAAGAATTTGAACAAAGTGAGCTGAAAGACTTTCTAGACGGTGAGCTTAAAAAAATCGTCAAACGAAAAGTGGACAGACACCCTAAGTCTGAGCAAGTACCGACTAAAATTGGCCGATTTATTGTCGAACCCGGGCATGAACTCGATTCAAATCCAAACTACAATTTATTTCATCAGACGAGATTTGCAGATACAAAAGAAGTATTTAACGAATGCAGTGAACAATTTGTTCGCACCTATTTAGATACAAGTGCTGTCAGAGGCGGCGTGTTTTTGGTTGCATCTGCGGTTCCTAAAAAATATTTCGATGACTCTTTTGTCTTTATCATGAAATGCGATTTTGAACAGAAAGTCGCTTCTATTGCTGATACATCTACCTTGATCAAAAAAGTAGAAATGGCGATTACAACAAAAAACATGAAATCGATTCAATACCCGTTTATGCCAGAAGAGGGCATGACAGAGGAAGCCGAAGTGAAAATTCACCAATCCTCACACGCTCGTTATTTTGAAGACTTTCTGAAATTCGTCGAATACGGAGAATCGATGCCTGAAATCATGAAATCACAGGTCATGAATATGGTGCAGGAACATGTATTTGAAACATTTCAGGATGAAAGTGAAGAATTAAAACAATTTGAAGAGGACCTTGAAATATGGGAAGCAAGTGAAAAACGGGAGATTCGGGAAACACTCGATACAGAACAGGTCACACTAGCGGCTTCGCATATTGTTGAACAAACCCCTGATATCACAATGAAAATGCGTCTAGGCGAAACAGAAATTAAAGGACTTTTAGCCGACTTCGGCCACTCGATTCATATCGCAAAGGTCAACAATCGATATGTCGTGCTCGTTGAAGCAGATCAAATTGTATTTGAAAAAGGAAGCACACCTGTTGAATTCCATAAACCCAATGGATTGAAAGAGGTCGTCAGCCAACTCACGCAAAAAGCCTATGATTCAGACTTAGAATAAGAGAATATGACTGCCTCCTGCGATCAGCTGCATGAGGCAGTTTTTTATATAAAGCTTTATTTTTTACACTGCACTAGAAGAAACATGCTGCCCGCTTCTTATCCACATGCTGACGAGCATTAAGCTTATGATAAGCATCAGCCAAAAGACGCTGTTTGTTCCGAAAAACTGGATCAACGTATACCCACACAAAGGTCCTAAAGCAGCCCCCATATCTTGAACAAAAGAATAGCTGGCGAGAAAGCGGTTCTTATCTGTTTGAGCAGAAGCTTTTTGAAAGGCAAGTGTATCGGTGAACGTTGTGACAATTGTTGCCATTAGTTGAATCAAAAGCAGCATCAATAGGAACCAGCCGCTTACCTTCAACATGATCACAAGAAAACTGAGCCCTCCAAATGAAAGAAACATCCAGCATAACATTCGTTCCTTCATCACAAGACGATCAAACCATTTGCCCGTTCTCGGTGCGAGAAATGGTTCCCATCCCCACCTGAGTGCTTGAATAACACCGCTTAAAGCCGAAGCTCCGATGACAAAGCCAAACAGAGTCAATTCATCTTGGGCAATCTTTGCTTCAATGACATGACTCAGGGTGGATGCGAATAAACCTTGGATGATCAGTGCGATCAGCATGCCTGTTATCAGTACTTTTACCACATCTCGTGTAAACCACTTCTGTTTGATGCCATGATACACCTGCGTGCCTTCTCTCTTTTCAATTTCATCCAACGATACATAAAAAATGCAGCCCATTAATGTGAGTAAGCCAAAGACAAGCGTCATGGACTGAAAACCGATCAAGCTGGCAAGGATTCCCCCAAATAACATGCCAAATAAACTGCCAAGCCGGTAAAGCCCATTATAAAGACCCGTCAAATGTCCTTGTGAGCCTTCGTCCATTTCAGCTAGGACCCTCATCCCACTCATACGGAGTAACGTCCAAGCGAGACCCCATGCACAGCGGCAAATCAATAGCAGCCAAAATCCACTCATACCATATAATATCGTGGTCACTGACGCGATCAATATTGCGATCAGTACACCGGTCTTCATTGGAATATATCGATAAAGCCACCATACGACAGGTGCTAGCGGGATACGAATGAATCGGTTGATAGACAGCAGTAACCCCACCTCCCAAATGGATGATAAACCAATCTCTTTCCAATAGACCGGGAGAACAATATAGAGCATTGAATCCCCAATAAGGGCAAATGCTGTGATGAGTGCAATTGACACCACTTGCTTTTGACGACGATCCATTTTTTCTTCCCCCTTCGCTACCTTTACGATAAGGGATACCTTATAATAAATCTAATGAATGTTTTTGATTGAATCATCAAAATAATTGATAGGCGGTGCAAAGATGAATTTACATGCCCTCCGTATTTTTGCAAAGGTAGCCGAAACAAAAAGTGTCACACAAACGGCAGACGTGCTGTCTTTGACGCAGCCGGCTGTGACAGCACAATTACGAAGCATTGAACGAGAGATCGGCTTTCGTCTTTTCAAACGAAACGGCCGGGGGATTACCCTGACGGAGATGGGGAAGATCCTGTATCCATATGCCCGGCAAGTATTCGAGGCGGAAAAAGAAGTAGAATATCAGATTACTCTTCTGCAAAACGGAAAAAAAGGAAGACTCAGAATTGCTTCTACCTACGTACCACTTAACTTTTTACTGCCTGATTGGCTTGCCTCTTTTAAAACAGCATCGCCACAGACAGATATTGAATTAAAAAGCGGAAACTCCGCTCAAGTGATCGAAAGCCTGCTTCAATATCAATCAGATGTGGCGATCGCCGTAATAGAGGACCTGCACCACGAAGATCTTCACACCTCTCACTTAACTGATTTAAGTTATGACTTTATCGTTCCAGTGGATCATCCGTTAAATGGACAAACCGTCCCCCTAGAACGCCTAAGCCATGAACCTTTTTTAATGCGAGAAGAAGGCAGTTCGACGAGAGACAAGCTTTTTTCCCTTTTTACCGCTAAAGGAATTAAAAAACCGACCGTTGATTTACAATTCAGTGGTGTCCACGAAGCCATTCAAATGATCAAAGCTGGCTATGGCATTACCCTTGTTCCTCGTGACGCCGTTCAGCGAAGCTTAGAACGCGGAGAAATTGGGCGCGTGTATATCGAAGGAATAGACATTATCAGACCTGTTGTGGTCTGCAAACGGGCGAATGACCTTGAGGAAAATAGGACGGTGAATGCTTTTCTGCAAATGAAAGACATCGGACCCTTTATAGCACCTGACTCCAATTAAAAAAGTGCCTGCTTCAGCAACAGGCACTTTTTCTATTCGGATGGCTGAACAAGATCAAATGGGACCGCTTTTGAGGCTATCACTAATTGTTCTGGTGTGATGAGTATTTCATTTCCCCATTCTCCTGCTCCAACGCCTAATATCTCTTCTTCTAATAGCGATGCTTCGATAATCGTGCGGAACCCTTCAGGCTGCCAGCAAAATGGCGGAATCGAGCCAATCCGATAGCCCGTCACTTCAAGCACTGTGTCTGGTGAAGCCATTTTGATATTACGAGAGCCAGCGGCTTTCTTTAGTTTCCCTGATTTGATGTGCTGGTCAGCACCCACCATTACAAGCAGCTGCTCGCCTTCCCCTGTTTCAAAGATCAATGTTTTGATCATTTGTCTTTCTCTAAAACCAAGAGCAGCCGCTACATTCGCTGCGCCCTTCTCTGTGTCGGCAGAAAATGTTTTGATGTCATACGGGATGCCATGCTTGTCCAAAAAGTCATGAGCTGGTAATTTTTTCAATGGATTGAACCCCTTTCCTTACGATGTTCTTTCATTTAGCTTATCACAATCCTCTCATCCTTAAGATGTATTTTTCAATGGAAAACCTCTGAACACTTCGCCAACATGCTATACTGAACTTGTTTTTGAAAAGGAGTCGGTTGGATATGGGAAATAAGTTTTGGTGTTATACAGGCAGTAAAAGCCTTCTCATGCTAAGTGATATTCTATTTTTGATGACAGTCACATTGGTTATTTATCAAGATACACAATCTGTCGCTTATGCGGCTGTATTTCCGCTCATAAGAACACTATGTCAGCTATTGGCTGGGCTCCTCTCTCCTGTTTTGACAGAACTCTTTCAAGCCAAGCGTCTATTGAAATGGGTCCCTCTTTTACGTATTGGAATGCTCGTCGTATTCACGACCCAATTTGATTTCTTTCAGCAGCACCTGATCTGGCTGTTTAGTGCATTCGTTTTGATTTCCATCACAGGCGGGTTCATCAGCCCTTTATTACAGGCCATCATGCCGATGCTTGTATCAGCAAATCAGCTTGTGAAAGCGAACAGTACAGCCTCCGTTTTTTATCAATCTGTTCAAATCGCCGGCTATTCGTTTACTGGAATGCTCGCCTGTTGATTGGTCCATCTTATTTAATGTGGGCCTCTTGTTTCATGATTGTGTTGTCCTATCTATTGATCATCCCTGTTTTTTCTCTACTCAAGCAAGAAGACACGGTTCAAAAAGAAAATAAGATGAACGGGTTCAAAGATGGCTGGAAGATCATTTGGACAAACAAAACGGTTCGCATCCTGACTTTCATGGATGTTAGTGAAAATATTGCAGGTGCTTTGTGGGTCGGACCAGTTACGCTTGCCTTTGTCACACTTGTTTTAAATGAAGGTGCGGAATGGTGGGGATATATCAATGCCGCATATTATATAGGTGCCATTATAGGCGGACTCATGGCCGCATGGCTAAGTCAGTTTATTCAAAAACAACTTCTCCTCTTTATGGCAGCGGGCTCTTTTATTTATGCAGTGCTGACGATCCTATTTTCGCTAAACAGCCTGCCATGGCTTGCATTGCTGCTTTGTATTTTAATGGGGCCTGCCTATCAAATCCGAGATGTCTCTCAGCAAACCATTCTCCAAACGGAAACGCCAGTCCATGAGTTATCAAAGGTGTATGCGGCTCAATACGTTCTCTCTTCTATGTCTGTCAGTTTATCTATTTTCTTTGTTGGATTAATTGCGGATACATTCGGAGCGAGATTTGTGTATTTGTTAGGCGGACTGTTTGTACTCATCTGTTCCGGGATTGCCATCACCACTTTCATGATGCAGAAAAAAAGAGCCACTGTTTAAGGCAGCGGCTCTTTTACTTTTCTTTTAACATCGCAAACATGTCACGCGCCATTGCTTCTAGGATATACACAACGGGTGTCTGTGTGGTGATGTTGGCTCTATGGACTCGTTCATCTGTGACGTAATAAGCAATATTTAAGTCAGAAATACGAGAAATTGTGCAGTGCTGATTGTTTGTAATACTAATGATCGTGCTGCCTTCTCTTTTTAGTTTCGAAATATGATCAATCGTAATACTGTTCTCTCCTGATACCGACAGCACAATGGTGACACTATTGTCTAAATACTGCATATTCATCGGGAAAAACGGATCGTTGATGTAAAACGAAAATTTCTCCAGACTTGAAAAGTACCTTGCCCCATACTGCGCCAAAATACCAGAACTGCCCGTCCCGATAAATAGCACATTTTTTGCATCCGCAATGAGTTTGGCGGCCTCTTTAATCTTCTCTTCAAAATCTCCTTTAAGTGTCCGTTCGATAAATTCATACAGGAAATGCTGCGTGCTTTTCAAAGAAGGTGTTTGTTCTGCTTCTAAATACATTTTGAGCTTCACCTTAAATTCTGAAAATCCTTCACAATTCACTTTTCGACAAAAGCGAAGGACAGATGAGGTCGATATATGTGCGGCATCTGCCAAATCACGAATTCTCATATAGACGACTTTTTCACTGTTTTCCATAATGTATCGGTATAAAGCGCTTTCTAGTTCATTAAAGCTGGAAATGACCTCACTTGAAAACATCTGACTTCCCCTTTCTCCAACAACATGACACAACACGTTTCTTTTATGTAACAAATCTCTAAATAGGGCACCCTTGCCTAAAGACGCTGAAACCGTTTACGCACAAGGTACTCTCACGATAAGCTATAGATGTACAAACAAATGATAAAAGATTGATTCACTCTATTATAACATTGTGCGTTACATTATTCGGAGGTGCAGAACATGGCAAAAGGATTAAAGGTTGTCACAATCGGCGGAGGATCAAGCTATACACCAGAACTTGTCGAAGGATTTATTAAACGGTACGATGAATTTCCAATTAGCGAACTTTGGCTCGTCGATATCGAAGCAGGTAAAGAAAAACTTGAGATCGTCGGAAATCTTGCAAAACGCATGGTGAAAAAAGCGGGACTTCCAATCGAGGTTCATTTAACTTTAGATCGCCGGAAAGCACTGGTAGACGCTGATTTCGTCACAACACAATTCCGCGTCGGATTACTGGAAGCACGTATGAAGGATGAACGTATTCCTTTAAAATATGATGTCATTGGTCAAGAAACAAACGGTCCAGGCGGTCTATTCAAGGGTCTGCGCACCATCCCTGTCATTCTTGAGATTGTGAAAGATATTGAAGAATTATGCCCGGATGCTTGGCTTGTGAATTTCACAAATCCAGCTGGTATGGTCACAGAAGCCGTACTTCGCTATTCAAACCACCGCAAAGTCGTCGGCTTATGTAACGTACCAATCGGTATTCGCATGGGCATCGCCAAAGGACTTGATGTCGACGCAAGCAGAGTCGAAGTCAGCTTTGCTGGATTAAACCATATGGTCTTTGGCCTGAACGTGTTCTTAGATGGCAGAAGCATCATGGATCAAGTGATCGAAGACATGGCAGATCCAAATTCCACCATGTCCATGAACAACATTCAAGCGATTCCGTGGGATGCAGATTTCTTAAAAGGGCTTGGTGTGATTCCTTGTCCGTACCACCGCTACTATTACAAAACAAGTGATATGTTGGCTGAAGAAAAGAAAGCAGCAGAGAATGAAGGAACTCGTGCAGAAGTCGTTCGTGCACTAGAAAATGACCTGTTCGAGCTTTACAAAGATCCTGATCTTGATATTAAGCCACCACAGCTTGAAAAACGAGGCGGTGCTTATTACAGTGATGCAGCATGTAACTTAATCGCATCTATTTATAACGACAAGCACGACATTCAGCCTGTAAACACCATCAACAATGGCGCCATCAGTGACATTCCAAATGATTCTGCCGTTGAACTGAACTGTGTCATCACAAAAGACGGCCCAAAACCAATCGCTGTTGGTGAAATGCCGGTCGCTGTCAAAGGACTTATTTCTCAAATTAAATCCTTTGAACGTGTAGCCGCTGAAGCAGCCGTGACAGGCGACTACAACACAGCACTTGTCGCCATGACCATCAATCCGCTCGTCCCATCAGATGCCATTGCAAAAAGCATCCTAGATGAAATGCTAGAAGCACATAAAGAATATCTGCCACAGTTTTTCAATAAAGTAGAAGCATAAAAAGAAGCCGCACTTGTCAAAGTGCGGTTTTCTTATTTCCCAGCAAACAACTGATCCATCTGAGCACGGTCATAGTCTAAGAGCCAGTGCTGTAAACCTTCATAAACTGGACGCAGATGTTCTGGATCTGCCGCAATAAGATCACAACCTCGATCATCATATAAGTGGAAAATCATCTGTTTTGAGAGATTGATGAGATAAATGTCATAACCAAGCTTTCCTTTCAAGATTTGATTCGGTTTGTAGAAATCCTCTTGGCATATGGCTTGTAATAGCGGGCGCAACCGAATATCTTGCAACTGACACTTGATTGTAAATCTCTCTATTTTCATTGTTTCTTCTTGTTTTGGTTGTATATAGGTCAAACGCTCGTGACGCAATCGGTGACGCACTTGTCGGTCGGCATATTTCTGATAAACTAGGAGCTTTTGCTTCGTTAATTCATGTTCATGCTGCGTATAGACATCCGTGACAAGTAGAATATCGTCTTCTGGATCAAAAGCATATCTGACAATTTTCAAAGCCCGATCGCCTGCTTTTTCTAATACAACCGATTCTTCTCCTAATGACCAATCTGCCACTTCAAAGCGAAGACCAAAAGGCCACCCATAAAAAAGAGGCGGCGTGAGGACAAGATCAGGAAAATGACTATTTAAAAAACGATTGGTTTGATCGCTCATCTCATGTCCTTCCATTGGTTTTATTTCTTATTTTACCGTTGAAACTGATGGAAATTCAATTGGAAATAAACTGTCATTTCTTATATGATAGAAAGAGATGGAGGTGTGACCAATTGAAAAAATGGTTTTTACAGGTGTTCCTCACCGCATTGATCACGATGTGGATACAGACTGGACTTGATCAGGCGAACATCATTCAAATCACCAATGTATGGGTCGATGTCAGTAGCTGGATCCTAATCTTCTTTGTCATCTACGCACTTTTTGAATGGACTGCTCACGTCTTAGCAAAACGGAAAATCGCTCATCGCTGAACATCTCTTTTTACAGAGATGTTTTTTGTTGAAACTCTTCCTGCACAAGTTCATGAATCACGCCCATTCCTGCCTGACTTCCGGCTGCTGCTGCAAGAACAAGCTGAGCAGGCCCGCCTAAATTATCACCACATGCAAAAATACCGCTGACGGTTGTACGCCCAAGAATATCTGCTTCAATGCCCCCATTTTTCGTCATTTGACAGCCTAGTTTTTCAGCAAAAGGGGTTGACTGCTTGAAATCACTTGCGACAAATCCGCCTTCTCGTTTCACTGTTTCCCCATTCGCAAGGTGAATTGAGTGCAGCTGACCATTGTCATGATGGATCGCTACAATTGGCACATCAATAACTTGAATAGAATGTGCTGATAACAGTGCTTTCTCCTCTTCAACTAACACTTGCTGTCCATTTGTAAACACAATCAAATCCTTTGTCCAATTCGAAAGAAGTTTCGCCATATGCGAAGCGCGCTGGTTCTCTGCAATCAGGGCAAGTGGCTTATCCTTCAGCTCCCAGCCATCGCAGAAAG
Organism: Bacillus sp. GbtcB10; assembly: GCF_019091365.1. Taxonomy (NCBI): domain Bacteria; kingdom Bacillati; phylum Bacillota; class Bacilli; order Caryophanales; family Bacillaceae; genus Bacillus; species Bacillus sp. GbtcB10. Next base: position 145,163 of record NZ_JAGXJP010000004.1, on the reverse strand, counting down.
GACAGCTAAACAACGTCTTTCCATACACTTCATGAATCCCGTTGATCTTTGGCAATATGTCCTGAAGTCCTGTGGCCAAAATAATTTTTTTCGCTTCGAATCTTTCTCCTTCTTGTGTCATTAACGCGAAGTTGTCCTCATGATTTTGTATCTCCACAATTCTGCTTCGTTTGATTTGGATATTGGGGTAGTTTTGAAGATCCGCTTCTCCCGCTTGTCTGATCTCAAACGGTGTCACTCCATCATTTGTAATAAATCCATGTGATTCCTGAGTCACTCGATTTCTTGGCATCTCATCATCGAATACCATGACCTGTTTTCTGCCCCGCCCCACAACAAGAGCTGCATTTAATCCGGCTGGTCCGCCTCCGATAATGGCACAATCTAATAACATGTCAATCTCTCCTTTTTATAAAAGACTTTAAAGACTCTTAATATCTATAATTTACTCAAAAAAAAATCACATCTTGAAAAATGGATTTTTTTCTGTCTGCTCTATTTGGCTTGCAATATCAACTAACCGCTTTTGACTTAACGTCTCCTGCATTTTCATTTCAACATCCTGCATGACTTGTTCAATCAAACAGCCATCGTGAGGCATGAAAGAATCATGTTCTAAAGAACAACGAAATAAATGGGTTTGTCCTTCTACCGCCTGAATGACGTCTAAAAACGAAATGTCTTCTTTCTTTTTCAGAATGGTGTAACCACCTTTTGCGCCAGGTGTTGATTCAATTAATCCCGCCTTCACAAGCTTTGTTAAAATTTTGGATAAATAAGTGGGTGAAAGATCTTGCATCTTGGCGAGAGGTTCAACGCCTATTGCTTTCCCCTTTGGTGCAAGGGTTAAAAAGACCATCGTATGCAGCGCATAGTTGGTCGCTTTAGAATATTTCATAGAAACATTCCTTTCTATCTATTGTAGACCTTTTATATCTGTAATTGATCATAAAAGATTCAAGAAGAAAAAGCAAGTATTGTGGATCTGCTTCTTTTTTCATTCCACATTTCGCATTTCCTTCCGATAATAGAAGTAAGCACGAATAAAAGCTTGATGAAGACTAGAAGGAGTGAAAAAAATGTCAGATCAACAGCACAATGCAGCACACGAAGAAGAAGAGGAATTTAACGTATACGACATGCTTCCACCCGCAGGAACAATCATTGGCGAAGCAACAGAAGAAGAAATGGAAGCTGCGGCAGCATTAGAAGTGAGACATTACGCCTTTATGCGTCTGCAAGACTCGTACATTCAATTTGATGGATCTTCTTATAAAGAATTGCTTAAAGACTTTCAAGAAATAGAATTTGATTCTGCAAAGTTTTGGAGAGCCATCGCACGACGCCTGCAAGTCCCATACGAATGGCCAATCCGAATCGATCATGCAAACGGTCCTATTTATATTGGTGAAACAGAAGATAGCCGTGAGGTTGAGGAGAGTGCGGAGTAAAGGAATTGGTGACCCCCCTTTTAATAAGGGGGGCTTTTTAAGAAATTTAAAAGATTTTTCACATGAAATAGATATCTTATTGCTCTTCTAAATCAAATTCCAACCACAATGATATATTAAAAGCGATTTCATGCATTTCATCTATTTTTGATTGATTCAATTCCTCCGCAAAACGACGTGCATTTTGAAAAATATCGTCATTCTGCTTAATCACCACAGCATTCAGTGTAAGGATTGTACTGAGCGCCCAGCCAGCAGTTACTAACAAATTTTCGTCTTGAATGGCGTTCATAAAAGTTTCTACTTCTGAAAAAAACCACTTGATATCATCAATTTGTTCTATATGAAAAAATACAATATTCTGAAGTGCCTCAGGATCTCCGGTCTTCAATATTTCTTTCACTTCTTCTTTTGATAATGGCGGATTCTGTTTTTCATATTCAGCCTGCCACTCTTCATCCGACATTTCATCTTCTTCACTATCCTCTGCGGTATAATGCCCCGCAATCAGTTCATCAAACGAATCCGCTAATTTGAAATCCGTCTCATATTCTAGATCAAAGTAGTGAATCGGCGGATGCTCCTTTGTTTCTCTATAATCCAATGCAATCCATGTATGACCATCCCCACAAATGAGCACAAGTCCCTCAGGCAATTCCCATTCCTCTATTAAATAATCACTATCCATAATACCTTCGCCTTTGGCAATTCCTCTTAAATGATCAAATGACACATGATCCTCTGCCCATCCATTCGGCTGGTCCGTTGGAAAAGCATTATGCAAGGTATAACCGCCATTTTGTTCAAGAATCAGTTTCTTATATGTATCAGGCAAGATGACGCCTAGTTTTTTTTCTGCTTTTGCAATGTCTTTTTCATTGATTTTCTTAAATGTCTCTTCACTTTCTCTGTCTATATCCCAAAATGGTTTCAAATAAAATACCTCCAATTGTTATTTCTATCTCATTTTACCATTTGAGAAAACTAGTTTAATAGTCCTACTCATAAAAAAGAGAAGGGTTCCCCCCTCCTCTTGTTGATCATGATTGTTCTTGATTTCTCTCTTCAAATTCATCTAGCATTGCACGCACTTCATCTGTTGATGATGTGTTCATTAATTGGTTTCTTAAGAAACTCGCTCCTCTGAAACCTTTTACATAAATCTTAAAGAAACGGTGCAATGCCTTGAATGGACGCAAACCTAGTGATGAGTATTGATCATGGAGATCAAGATGTAATCTTAAAAGACCAAGCAGTTCATCACTTGTATGCTCCTTCGGCTCTTTTTCAAAAGCAAATGGGTTATGGAAAATCCCGCGCCCAATCATCACTCCGTCCACTCCATACTGTTCTGCGAGCTTTAAGCCTGTTTGACGATCAGGAATATCACCATTGATTGTCAAAAGAGTATCAGGGGCTACTTCATCACGCAGTTTTTTAATCTCAGGAATGAGTTCCCAATGCGCATCCACCTGGCTCATTTCCTTTCTTGTGCGAAGGTGGATCGATAAATTCACAATATCTTGCTCCAAAATGTGTCTAAGCCATCCGCGCCATTCATCGACCTCAGTAAAACCAAGTCTTGTTTTGACGCTGACAGGTAATCCCCCAGCTTTTGCTGCTTGAATCAGCTCTGCGGCAACATCTGGACGAAGAATCAAGCCACTGCCCTTCCCATTTTGTGTGACATTTGGGACAGGACAGCCCATATTAATATCAAGCCCCTGAAATCCCAACTCCGCCATTCCAATGCTCATCTGTCTAAAGTTCTCAGGCTTATCTCCCCAAATATGAGCAACAATCGGCTGCTCATCCTCTGTAAACGTTAAACGGCCTTTCACACTTTGAATGCCATCAGGGTGGCAGTAGCTCTCACTGTTCGTAAACTCTGTAAAAAACACATCCGGTCTCGCCGCCTCACTCACAACATGACGAAACACAACATCTGTCACTTCTTCCATTGGTGCTAATATAAAAAATGGCCGCGGTAAATCACGCCAGAAATTTTTACTCATCTTTCATCCAATTCCTCTCATGACATAGCGCCTTAAAGGGCATGTCCTTCTGTAAATTCTTTCAGCAATTTTTATCATTATATACTTTAATATGAACTAGGCAAAATTGCAAAAAAGGACATTTGATCATGGACTACGGGATGAAAAGATTTATTTTAAAAATTAGTTACTTGATGCGAGTAAGAAATTTAAAAATATCCTGAAATTAATGCTTTTATGAAATCAAATAGCTATTTATTTTTATAACAAATCTCGTGGAAAAACTCTACATGGTTAGACTCTTAACGACATAATGTATTGTGAAAATCGGAAATCAGACTGAAAAATAGATTTTTCCACACTGTAATAAATTTTTAAAATTTTTTTACTTAAATTCAATTTAATCAAAAAGTGGGGCATATTTACGGACTTCAGGAAGTTTAGATTTTCTCGCAAATAATCTCCACTTCTCTACATCTATACATTTATGGGATAGTACATTCTTATAAATATATCCAGCCAATCCAGTTGATTCAGATATTAACTCAAATTCCTCATCCGAGATAAAACTGTTATGATAATATCCCTTATTATAATCTTCAATTATAAAATTTAGTGTTTTATTAATTATTTCAAACTCTCTAGCATTGAATACTTCCGGTACATATTGACATATGAATTTTAATGTTCTTGTTACTTCTAAGAGAGTAGTCTCTTTTCTATATTTATATAGATACAACAATTCATTCTTTAATTCTGATAAGTCCATATTAACTTCATTTCTTTTACAAAAGATAATTAAATCATATATTGCAATAACAACTGATTTAACAATTTTCAAATCAGTTGTTAATAAATTATCGAGTAATTTGCCCGTCTCACTTGGTTCCAGTACATTAATTCTTATTAAAACTGGAATTAATAAAATGGCTTTTTGAGGTTTGAATTTAAGTAAATTATTGTAAATTTCTCCAATAAGTCTTTTATCATTATTAGATAAACACGATAATGGGATGTTTGCCAAGAAGGAATTTTTCAAAAATACTATCATTTTTATCAAATCGTCGTTTCCACCAAAAAAATCATGTTTTTCAACTGACAGCAACCATTGTTCTTGATTTTCCCACCATTCAAAAAATTTCTCCAGCCACTTCTTGTACATTTCATCTGTAACATCATAACTGTAATCAATATTATCATTTATAAAATTGGGAAATATGTTTTTTAAATCACTTAATAATATATCTAGATTATTATTGTTAGTAATTACATTATTTTTAAATGACCTGGGTATGCTTTCTTCAATTCTCTTTTTGGCATAATCCCCCTGAATTTTGAGGTCATTAGTTAATTTAAGAAGATATGATTCTAATAAATAATCACTATAGTTATTATTTTCCCTATCTATAATAATACGAATAGCTTCTCCTATCCTGTTTTTGTTTTCTTTGTCTAAATTATTTATTTCAATAAGTCTAACTAACCTTGCTAAAGCTGCGTCCCTTATAACACTTTTTTCGTTTCTCAAGATACCAACAAGTCTATTTATATCGCTCCTACTAACTTCTATATTAACACAACTAATGTTCCCAACTTCAAATTGAAATTCAAAAGAAGGCTCAAAGAAATTATAATGGTCTAATTTTATATCTTTAAGTTCTCTATTTTGCTCCCCTATTATTGGTAATTTCAAAATTCTACTGAAGAAATCAGCTTTTTCTTGAGTATTTTTATCAAAAAAGATTCGCCTAAACAAAGGAGAAAATATTTTGTTAATTATATGTGTATACTTAATATAGAGCTCTTTATCGACAAATAATTTTATTACTAAATCATCGATTTTACCTTTTTCTTCTTTAGACAATACCGAATATATACGAGAAATTACTTCTAATAGGAGCTGAGTATTTGTATTTTCTTTATTGTTAATCCCATTCATAACTATATTGAAAAAGACTGTCATTTTAGAGCTTTCTGCTTTAAAAATAATTTTTCTCGAAAAGAATTCGTCTATTTCTTTTAAGTCACCCATTTGAAGATATATGATCCAAGAATAGAATGGATATAAATATTCCAAATTATTAATAGCATTATTTAATAATGATTTTATAGATGATATCTTTTCAATTTGAATTCCAAATTCCTCTGAAATCATTATTAAACAATACGAATCAACTAATTCTGTTTCCAAAACATTTCTAAAATTGTTTGTCTTAATTATTTTATTTGGATCGAAACCTTTTGTTACAAACGCACCGGATTTACTTTGATAAGGTCTAATTCTACTATATATGAAATCCAATTCTTTTAGAGGATTACATAATTTTGATTCTAAATATGATAATCTGTTCCGACTATTCTTTAGTGAAAATTTATCATTATTATTTATCTCAATTAGTCTGACTAAAGCAATTCCTTCTACTGATAACAAATGATAATCATCGCTTTTAATAGTTAACATTTTTCTAACACTACCCAAACAATCCTCTAATAATTCAATCGCTTGACTTACTTCTCCTAATCTATACAATATATTTGCCTTATTAATAGTCATTTCTAAATTTTTTTTTGGGAATGTCCACTCACTTATCAGAGAAAAGACATCAGCAAACTTATAATTAGCTAATTTAAATAAGATTTTTTCAAATAGAAATATATTTCGTTGTTCTTCGTTTAAATTTAATTGATTAAGCAACTTAATATTAATTTCAAAATCATTTTTATCAAAATCTAATCTTGCTTCTTTTAATAGTCTTAGACATATAGTGTTTAAATCATCATCAACTAAACTTAAATCTTCAAAACTTTCTTGAACTAGTTGTTTCATTAATTGGTGAAATTGAGTATTTATAGGAATAAGAAATTTATCATATAACCAAATAAGTTCTTTAACCACTTTAATATTGGTTAATAAATTGCTTTTTTTCATTTCTATGAGTAACAAAATTTCATTACATGTCATTTGAATTTTATCAACATTCTTCTTTTTAATAATATCTGGAACAATTAACCACCCTGGATATTCTCTACGATTTTCTATTAATGTATCTACAGCATCTTCTATAGAAATATAATTTTTATAATATGAAGTATATGGCCATAGTATCTTTTCTTTTCTATCTTCGTATGATAAAAATTCAAATATATTTTGGAACATTAATTCATATATATTTGAATGTTCATTTTCATCGTAAACTTCTTTGAAGTCGATAAGCGTTATACCTTTATCTCTCAGTTTTTTTTCTCTTTTTTGTTCTCCATATGCTAACATGTATATTTTAGGCATATGATCCCCTAGATTATCATGTACCCAATTAGTCCATTTTTCAAAATTGGGGTCATCTCCTGAGAAGCCTATTAATACTAGTGTAGTTTCCATAATAGACTGTTGAACCATATTGACAAGTGGAGCAAATTCCTTTTCGTATGATTCATAATCATTTTTTGTAAATATAAACGGGCGCTTAGATGGAAAACTTCCATGAAGTTTAATAATTCTAGGAGAAGAAGAGCTTGAGATGTCACTACTATCATAAATTACTTGGTAACTTCTTTCATAAACATTTGGTAAAGCTCTCTCTAAAAGGGTATCGTAATTCGTTGTATATACATCTGACCAAGGTAATCTTAATAAACTTTCATGAAGTTGACTAGGCTCATAATTTTGATCTGGTATCGCCTGCTTAAGTAGTTCATCTAAGTTAGCTCGTCCATATTCATCTGCATACAACTGACCAATTTCAAGAACATCTAACTCTGCTATCTCTTCTTTTCTTAATCCTTCAGAAATTTTATTTTTTAAATCTGACCATAAAGACATACTCTCAAAAGACTCTTTAAGCTTTTCAGCATTTAAGCTAAAACCAGAACCAACCATTAAAGATACTCTACTCTTACCATCTTCTTTCCATAATTTAGATCTAATATTTTTTAAGTGGTTGTACATCTTTAATTTTCTTTCAAAAATACAATTTCCACTCAAAATTATTCCCCCCTACTTAATAAAAGATAAATTATTTCTTAATAATATCTATGTATCTATTATAGCAGTTTAATATGTATCTTAAACCGTCTCATTACCATTTTTCAAATAATATATTTGAGTCAAATTGTTAGTACCTTCTAATACATATATATAAACAAAAAAGTGAGATTCCAAAAGAATCCTCACTTTTTTTAAAATGTTTTTTCAATCAAATATTTCTTTGTTTAAAATTAACTGCGCCACACACTCCACATGACTCGTATGCGGAAACATATCCACAGGCTGCACTTCCTCCGTCACATACCCACCATCTTCAAGAATACGCAAATCACGAGCTAGCGTCCCAGGATTACAGGATACATACACAACACGGTTTGGTTTCATCTTTAAAATCGTATCAAGCAGTGCTTCATCACAGCCTTTTCTTGGCGGATCGACAACGAGAGTGTCTGCTTTAATGCCTTCTTTGTACCAGTTTGGGATGACGGTTTCTGCTTCACCGACTGCGAATTCGACGTTTTTAATTCCGTTTAAGGCAGCGTTGCGTTTTGCATCTTCAATTGCTTCTGGGACAATTTCTACGCCATATACTCTGCCTGCTTTTTGTGCGAGAAATAAGGAAATCGTACCGATTCCGCAATACGCATCGATCACGGTTTCTTCTCCTTGCAGCTCGGCATATTCAAGGGCTTTGTCATAAAGAACCTTTGTTTGAGTTGGATTCACTTGATAAAACGAGCGAGCTGAAATGGCAAATTTGATGTCGCCAATCATGTCATAAATGTATTCTTCGCCCCATAAAACGGTTGTTTCGTCTCCGAAAATAACATTTGTTTTCTTTGAATTCACGTTTTGCACAATTGACCGAACGTGTGGGAGGCGTGCTATAATCTGCTCAATCACCTGTTGCTTTTGCGGAAAATCAGCCGTTCTTGTGACAAACACAACCATCATTTCACCTGTTGCAATGCCGTAGCGAACCATGACATGACGCAGCCAGCCTTTATGCCGCTCTTCGTTATATGCTTTTATGCCAAACGCATTGCAGATGTCTTTTACTGCCTGTACCACTTCGTCATTTTCTGATTGCTGGATCAAGCATTTTTCCATATCAATGATTTCATGGGTACGCTGCTGATAAAATCCTGCAACAAGTCCGCCTTCTCGTTCACCAACAGGTACTTGTGCTTTGTTTCGGTAATTCCAAGGGTCTTCCATGCCGAGTACAGGATGAACTTTTACACGGCTCATATCAAGCTTACCGATCCGCTCCAATACGTCCTTTACTTGTTTCTGTTTAAAAAGCAGCTGACCTTCATAGCTCATGTGCTGAATTTGACAGCCTCCGCACTGCTTATAGATAGGACATGGCGCATCTTGCCTGTGCTGACTTTCCTTTGTCAGCTCCATGAGTCGTCCAAAAGCAAATCCTTTTTTGACACGTGTGACTTTGATTTTCCCTTGTTCGTCAGGAAGGGCATTCGGTACAAACACAGGGAAACCCTCGATTTTCGCTACTCCTGCACCTTCGTGCGTTAAATCTTCGAAGGTTACATTGTAGTATTCATTTTTTTGAACAGGCGGTTTCATTTTCACCAATTTTATCACCTCATTTGCAAAGAAAAACTTGGTCGCCATAAGGAACCAAGTTCAATCTTCACCCTATTTTTTCAGCTGTTGCTTTTGGCACAATAAATTCAATGTGGCGATACAGGTTTTCAAATTCACCTGGCAGCATGCCGCCGTATTCACCATCTAAATTTAATTGCATTTTATCTTTTACATCTACCTTTACGCGATTCGCTTTTACGTAGATGACATTGTTATCATGAATATGCTCGCCTCGAAGTGCAAGGCTGACCACTCGAATGGCTTCTGCTAGATTGACCTTCTTTAGAATAATCAGGTCAAACATACCGTCATCTAAAATAGAATCTGGTGCCAGCTTTTCAAAGCCGCCTACTGAGTTTGTTAGTGAAACAAGAAACAGCATGATTTCTCCATGAAACAATTTGCCGTCATATTCAATTTCGACTTCTGTCGGGCGAATGGAAGGAAGCATCTCCATACCTTTCAAATAATACGCAAGTTGTCCTAGCATGGTTTTCAGCTTACTAGGCACTTCATAGGTCAGCTCTGTTAATCGGCCGCCTCCCGCAATATTAATGAAATACTGTCCATTCACTTTACCAATATCAAGCGGCTTTGCTACACCATCAATGATGGCATCTGTCGCTTTTAAAATATCTTCTCTTGGAATGCCAAGTGCTCTTGCGAAGTCATTGGTCGTTCCAACTGGAATGATTCCTAATTTTGGTCTTTTTTCAAGCGGCGCTAATCCGTTGACGACTTCATTAATCGTGCCGTCTCCACCAGCTGCTACAATTAAATCAAAGTCTCTCTGTGCGGCTTTTTCGGCTGCTTGTGTTGCATCTCCTGCACATGTCGTCGCATGACAAGATGTTTCATAGCCAGCCTGTTCAAATTTTTGCAAAACCTGCGGTAAATTCTTCTTAAAGAGTTCACGTCCAGATGTCGGATTGTATATAATTCGAGCACGTTTCATTCATCATCATCCTATTATCATTATGCAATCTATTTTCACCACTAACAACCTTTAATTATACTATGAGATTTGAAAATGGCAACAGAACAACCCCCTAATATTTGAAATCTCACGGTACGTTTCCCTCAGCAGATCAGCATTCTGATAAGATAAAAGAAAACGATGAAAAGGATGGTATGCCATGAAAAAGCCTGTCTATTTCAACCATGACGGCGGTGTTGATGATCTCGTGTCCTTATTTCTGCTTCTTCAAATGGAACACCTGAAAGTGATCGGGACGTCTGTGATTCCTGCTGATTGTTATTTAGAGCCTGCGCTGAGCGCTTCTCAGAAAATTATTGATCGATTTAGCCCATATGAGATTGAAGTAGCCGCTTCTAATTCTAGAGGTGTCAATCCATTTCCAAAGGAATGGCGTATGCATGCTTTTTATGTAGATGCCCTGCCGATTTTAAATGAAAAAGGCGCTGTTGATACAAAAGTATCTAAGCTTCCTGCACATCTTCACCTGATTGAAACGGTGAAAAAGTCAACAGAACCTGTTACCCTGCTCTTTACAGGACCGCTCACAGACCTTGCACGCGCCTTAGAAGAAGATCCTTCCATCTCAAATAAAATTGAGAAACTGGTGTGGATGGGTGGCACATTCCTTGAAAAAGGCAATGTCGAAGAACCCGAGCATGATGGAACAGCAGAATGGAATGCTTTTTGGGACCCTTATGCTGTGAGCACCGTATTTCAAGAACGTTTTCCAATTGAAATGGTCGTACTGGAAAGCACGAATCAAGTCCCGCTCACACTCGATGTCCCTCAACGCTGGGCTTCCCTTCGCTCTCACATCGGGATTGACTTTATCGGACAATGTTATGCCTTTTGTCCGCCTCTCATTCATCACGAAACAAACTCGACTTACTACTTATGGGATGTGCTGACAACCATCACTCTTGCTTCTACCTCATTTACCCGTTCAAAAGAAATGAATGCAATTGTTTATACTGAAACACCAAGACAAGGACGTACCGAAGAACATCCAGATGGAAAGACGATTCATGTCATTGACCACGTCGATCGGGAGGCCTTTTTCGAGGCCTTTGAAGAGCTTATGAGAAAAGCGGTTTGTCAGATTTCATCATAAAAAAGCCCCGCTCATTAGCGGGGCTTCCTCTTACTCTTCTTCAGCGTACTTTTTCTTACGTCTAAACTTGCTTAAGATTTCATACACGATTGGCACGATGACCAATGTGAGAAGTGTAGAACTTGTTAAACCGCCAATAACGGTGACGCCAAGTCCTTTTGATACGATCTGACTTCCGCCTTCAAAACCTAATGCGAGTGGCAGCAATGCACCAATTGTCGCAAGTGCCGTCATTAAGATTGGGCGTAATCTTGTTGTACCTGCTTCAAGTAAAGCTTCTCTTGTTGAAAGGCCTTCTTTTTCTTTATGAATCACTCGGTCAATCAAGACAATGGCATTTGTTACAACGATTCCGATTAGCATCAGCAATCCAATCATGGCATTTAAACTGATGGTTTCTTTCGCTACAAACAATCCAACGAGTGCACCAATAACTGTAAATGGAAGTGAGAACAGAATCGCAAATGGTGCAAGACCTCCGCCAAATGTAATGACGAGAACGAGGTATACAATCGCAATCGCTGCAAGCATTGCGAGTCCTAGCTGTGTAAAGGATTCCTCAATATCCGCACTTACACCGCCTGTATCAATCGTAACGCCAGATTTCAAATCAAGCTTGTCAACTTTCTTCTGGACATCTTGTGTCACACTTGATACGTCGTCTGTTGTCATGTCACCAGATACTTCAGCATAAATCTTCCCATCACGCTTTGTCACAGTGTTTGCTGTTGTGCCATCTTTCACTTTCACCACATCGCCAATTCGGACTTGTTGTCCTGTTGGTGTTGTGATCTTTTTATTCTCTAGATCTTTTTTACTCTTGTATTCATCTTTTTCCGTTTGAAGCTTCACATCTAGTTCTTTGCCGTCCTCTGTTACTTTCGTCAACGTTGTTTCATTACTTTGAGGAGCGATCGCCTGTGCGATTTGTGAAGCGGTTAAGCCTAGTTTCGCCAGTTTTTCTTGATCTGCATTAAACGTATATTCGTCATATTTCTCAGATAAGCTTGTGCTGACGTTTTTCAAGTTCTTTTCATCTTTTAAAATGTTCTCGACATCTTTGACTGTGCCTTCAATATCACTTGCTTTGTCACCGTACACATAGTACGTCACTGTATTGCTTGCGCCAGCAGATGAGAAGTCTTGTGATTTCCATTCCCCTTTAGACGTTTTGTCTTGAAGGGCTTTAACCATACGATCTTTTTCTTTATCAAAGTTCGGTGTGTCCTCGTCGTATTGTACGAAGAATAATGCACCGTTAGAGTTTCCGCCAACACTTGCTGTCATTGCATTTGAAGAGCCTAATGAATATTGAACCGTATTGACATGATCACGTTTCATTAAGTAATCTTCTGCCTTTTTCGTTTCAGCAATGGCTTGTTCTCTTGTTTGTCCAGGCTCTGGCGTGTATGTCACCATTGCCGTTTTTTCTGCTTCCTGTGGTAAGAAGCTGACACCGACAAGTGGTGCGAGGAATAAGCTTCCGACCAGCATCAGAATCGCAATTCCTGACGTGATCCATTTATGGTTCAATGTCCAATTGAGTACACGTCTATAACCACCAGCAAGTTTGCTTGGTTTGTGTTCTTTCACCTTTTTCGCTTTGCCATACAGGTTCTTTCTAAATAGGCTGTGAGCCATCATTGGAACGATTGTAATGGCGACAAGTAGTGAAGCCATTAGAGCAAACACAATGGTTAATGCAAACGGGATGAATAGTTCACCAATCATTCCACCCACTAGCGCTAATGGCAAGAATACCGCAATTGTGACAATCGTCGAAGACATAATCGGAATAAACATTTCTTTTGTGGCTTCTCTAACGAGTGCTTTGCCTTTTAACGGTTCATCTTTTAACGCCATTCGTCGATAGATGTTTTCTATGACAACAATCGAGTCATCGACAACACGCCCAATGGCGACTGTCATGGCACCAAGTGTCATGATATTTAATGTGATATCTAGCTGATTTAATAATAAAACAGCAATCAACAGGGATAACGGAATAGAGATGACCGAAATTAATGTTGATTTGATATCTCGAAGGAACAACATGATGATAATGATCGCAAAGATTGCTCCGATGATCGCCTTGTTCAGCATTGTGCTGACAGATTCTTTAATCGGCTCTGCTTGATCATATGTCGTGCTGACTTTGATTCCTTTATTGTCTTTTTTGAATGTATCAAGTTCTTTTGTGACTGCTTCTGCTACACTCACTGTGTTGGCATCAGAGCCTTTGACAATTTGCAAACCGATACTATCTTTTCCGTTCGTTCTAGAAATCGATTCTGCATCTTTCACGACTTTAATATCTGCTATCTCAGAAAGTTTGATTGTCGGCAGTTCTACAGATTGACCGCTTGCTGCACCAGTTTGTTGCTGAGCTGCTGCTGCTTGCTGCTGACTTGCACTTCCCGCCTGTTGATCAGCACCTTGAGCTCCTGCATTTTCTGAGCCGCTAGAAGACGCTCCAGCTCCTGCGCTTCCCGCACCGCCGCTTGCACTTGGTGTGACAGGAATTCGCATGTTTTTCAAATCTTTAACACTTAAAATATTGCCATCCACTACGACTGATTTTTGCTTGTTGCCAAATGTGTATAACCCTAAAGGTACATTGACATCAGAGCCTTTGATCATGTTTTGGACAGTTTCTTCATCTAAACCATATTCCTTCAATTTCTTTTGTTTAAAAGAAAATTCTACTTCTTTGATTTGTTGTCCAGAAGCTTCGACAGACGAGACACCCTCTAAGCTTTGAAGAGAAGGAATAAGATCATTTTCCACTTTTTGTGTCAGGTCTTGTAATGATTCTTTATCACCGGAGACACTTAGAGCTAAGATTGGAATCGCATTGATGCTAAAACGTGTGATTTTTGGTTTTTCTGCATTTTCTGGAAAATTGATATTGCTAATGGCATCTTCAATTTCCTTCTTTGCTTCATCCATATCTTTATTGTAATCGTACTCGATTTGAATCGATGAGGCATTTTCAAAAGAATTAGAAGTGACCACATTCACCCCATTGAGATTTTGTATCGACTTCTCAATTGGATCTGTCACCTTATCTGATACTTCGTCCGGCGTTGCGCCAGGATACGTTGTAGAAACCGTAATGACTGGAGTGTTGATATTCGGGATTGATTCTTGTTTCATATTCAATCCGGCATATAGACCAGCAACTGTTACGATAATCGTCATGAGCCATACAGCGAACTTGTTCTTTAATACAAAATTGATGATCGAATTCATTATGTCCTCCATTTTCCTTTATGTATTGACTGACTGGTCATTCTATATCATAATAAACGGTGATATACAATGCCGTCAACCATTTCACTTGCGTTTGACGTAACATTCTAAAGCTGAAGGGGCCTTATTTCATGAACGAAAAAAAAGAAAAAATCATTAAAGCAAGCATTCAGTTGTTTGCGAAAAAAGGTTTTTCTTCTACGACCATTCAGGAAATTGCAGATGAATGCGGAATTTCTAAAGGTGCATTTTATTTGCATTTCAAATCAAAAGAACAGCTTTTCAACAGAGCGTTTGAATATTATATCGACACGTCTATGCAAAGTATTGAAAAGATTCGAAAAGAAAATCAACATCTTGCGCCTAGAGATATCTTTCAGAAACAAATCGCTGAACAGTTCCAGCACTTTGCTGAGAACAAGGATTTTATCATTTTGATCCTCAGCGAGAACATTATTCCGGAAAACCAGCAAATTAAAAAGTATTCCAAAACGGTTAAAAAACAGATGAATGATGAAATCCAAATTTCTATTTTGACCACGTATGGACAGGAGATCGAACCATATATAACTGACCTGTCAGTCATGATTCAAGGAATCATCCAATCTTATGTGCAGGTACTGCTTTTACAAGATCAGATGCAATTATCATGTGATGAGCTCTCATCCTTTATTCTCGATCGATTTGATGATTTGGTTCATGGGCTTCTTCGTTCTCATGCGAAGCCGATTCTGAAGCAAAACATTTGGGATGATGAAGCGCCAAATGCCGCTACTCTTCAAGAAGAGCTTCGATTGTTAAAATCTGAGCATCTGCTTTCGGATGATACCCTTGTATCCATTGAAGTTATTGAAGAAGAATTGGCCAAAAATGAGCCTCGCAAGCCGGTCATTCAAGGGATGCTGACAAATTTAGAAACGTGTGAGGACTCCGCTGTCCAAAGAGCTGTGGAACAATTGAAGCTATTCCTCCAATGACAATACGTGGCGATGTTCACTTTAGTTCACCTTTATCCCCTTCGAATATGTGCTAAAGCTTATGCTTCATTATAAAAAAAGAACCCATGAATTGATATACGGCGGTGGTCTGAATCTGTGATAAGACCCTGTCATATCCATCAACAAAAAAACCGCCTCAATGAAGAGGCGGTTTTTGCGATTTATCGTTTTTTAATTTCTTCAAGAAGAATCTTGTTGACCATCGGTGGGTTTGCTTGTCCCTTCGATGCTTTCATGATTTGTCCGACTAAGAAACCAATTGCGCGGTCTTTTCCATTTTTGAAGTCTTCAATGGATTGCGGGTTGTTATCAAGAGCTTCTGTGACAAGTTTGAGCAGTGCACCTTCGTCAGAAATTTGGACAAGTCCTTTTTCTTTGACGATTGTTTCTGCGTCGCCCCCATTTTCGATAAGCTCTTTGAATACCTTTTTGGCAATCTTAGAAGAAATCGTTCCTTTTTCGATAAGCTTGATCATGCCAGCCAGTCCTTGCGGCGTTAGCTTCGTATCTTCCAGCTCTTTTTGGGCCGAGTTTAAGTACGCAGATACTTCACCCATGAGCCAGTTTGATGCTTGCTTCGCTTCTGCACCTTCTGAAATGGTCGCTTCAAAGAAATCAGACATTTCTTTTGTCAGCGTCAGTACCATTGCGTCATATGCAGGAAGTCCTAGTTCATCAATGTAGCGTTTGCGGCGCTCGTCTGGAAGCTCTGGAATGGATGCTCTTACACGTTCTTTCCACTCGTCATCAATATACAGCTCCACCAAATCTGGTTCTGGGAAGTAACGGTAATCATCAGAACCTTCTTTGACACGCATGAGGATCGTCTTTTTAGACGCCTCGTCATAGCGGCGAGTTTCTTGTTCGATCAAGCCGCCAGAAAGCAATACTTGCTCTTGACGTTTTTCTTCAAACTCAAGACCTTTTTGGACGAAAGCAAATGAGTTTAAGTTCTTCAGCTCTGTTTTTGTTCCAAACTCTTCACGACCGATTGGACGAAGAGAAATGTTGGCATCACAACGTAGTGAGCCTTCTTCCATCTTACAGTCAGAAACGCCTGTATATTGAATAATGGATTTTAATTTTTCTAAGTAAGCATACGCTTCTTCTGGCGTACGAATGTCAGGCTCAGATACGATTTCAACAAGTGGTGTACCTTGACGGTTGAAATCGACGAGTGAATAACCGTCGCCTGTGTGCGTCAGTTTTCCTGCATCCTCTTCCAAATGAAGACGTGTAATACCAATTCGTTTTGTCTTGCCGGCTACTTCAATTTCAATCCAGCCGTTTTCACCGATCGGTTTATCAAATTGAGAAATTTGATACGCCTTTGGGTTATCAGGATAGAAATAGTTTTTACGGTCAAATTTTGTATCAGTTGCAATCTCACAGTTCAGTGCCATTGCTGCTTTCATCGCAAAGTTAACCGCTTCTTTGTTCAGCACAGGCAGTACGCCTGGATAACCAAGATCGATGACACTTGTTTGCGTATTGGCAGCCGCACCAAAAGGCGTCGGTGAGCTTGAGAAAATTTTTGATTGTGTTTTGAGCTCTACGTGGACTTCAAGTCCAATTACCGTTTCAAAGTTCATTCTGATTCACCCCTTACAGTTCAGGTTTTGCTTTATGATGATCTGTTGCTTGTTCGAAAGCGTGAGCCACGCGGTAAACGGTTCCTTCATCAAAGTGTTTACCGATGATTTGCAGTCCTAACGGAAGACCATTTGCAAATCCACAAGGCACACTGATTCCTGGGACGCCTGCAAGGTTAACAGGGATCGTTAAAATGTCGTTTGCATACATCGTCAGTGGATCGCTTGTCTTTTCACCAATGTTAAATGCCGGAGTTGGTGTTGTTGGTCCTACAATGACATCATACTTTTCAAAAACATCTTCAAAGTCTTTTTTGATCAGTGTACGGACTTTTTGCGCTTTTTTATAGTATGCATCGTAATATCCTGAGCTTAGAGCGAATGTGCCAAGCATGATGCGGCGTTTGACTTCGTCTCCAAAGCCTTCAGAACGGGTATTTTTATATAAATCAATCAGGTTGTCTGCATTGTCTGTACGGTAGCCATAGCGAATACCGTCAAAACGAGCAAGGTTTGCAGATGCTTCTGAAGATGAAAGCAAGTAGTAAGTCGCAAGCGCATATTTAGAATGCGGAAGAGATACTTCTTCCCATGTGGCACCAAGTCCTTCTAATACTTTCAACGCTTGAAGAACAGACTCTTTTGCTTCTTCGCCAACACCTTCGCCAAGATATTCTTTTGGCACAGCGATTTTCAAGCCTTTGATGTCGCCAGTTAATGAAGAAAGAAAATCTGGGACATCGACATTTGCACTCGTTGCGTCCATTTGATCAACACCAGAAATCGCTTGAAGAACATATGCATTGTCCTCAACATTACGCGTAATCGGCCCAATTTGATCTAATGATGAAGCAAATGCGATTAAACCGTATCTAGATACACGGCCATACGTTGGTTTAAGACCAACAACACCACAGAATGATGCCGGCTGACGAATGGAGCCGCCTGTATCTGATCCAAGAGAGAATGGTACTTCTCCAGCTGCAACAGATGCTGCTGATCCACCACTTGACCCACCTGGAACTGTGTTTAAATTCCACGGGTTTTTCGTTGCTTTGAAGCCCGAGTTCTCCGTAGAAGATCCCATCGCAAATTCGTCCATGTTTAATTTACCGATTGTGACAGCTTCCGCTTCTCTTAAGCGGTTCACAACGGTTGCATCGTAAATAGGATCGAAGTTTTGCAAGATTTTACTTGATGCCGTTGTACGTAAATCTTTCGTCACGATGTTATCTTTGACACCGATCGGCATACCGAACAATAGACCAAGCTCGTCCTTTTCACCAACTGCCTCGTCCAATTCCTTTGCGTACGCACGTGCTTTCTCTTCGTCCAGCGCTAGGAATGCTTGTACTTTCCCGTCTACTTCATGGATTCGTTTATAAGACTCGTCCACTAAATCAGAAACAGACAGTTCCTTTTTATGTAAAAGCTCTTTTAATTCAGAAATTTTGTGGTCAAACAGTGACATGCCTCAGGCCTCCTTTAGTCCAAAATTGATGGCACACGAATATAGCCGTCTTTATGATCAGGCGCGTTTTTGATGACTGCCTCAATGGAAAGACCTTTATTCGGAACATCTTCTCTCATGACGTTTTTCATTTTTAATACGTGTGTTGTTGGTTCAACGTTTTCCGTATCTACCTCGTTTAACTGCTCTGCAAATGAAATGATGCTATCAAGCTGTTCTGTAAACATCTCAGCTTCTTCTTCTGTAATCGCAAGCCGTGCCAAATGCGCAACATGCTTTACTTCTTCTATTGAAATTCTTGACATGCAGGTTCACCTCCAAAAATGATACGTGTTCGTGGTCATGATCATAAGTCATATACACTTTATCATATCAAATTTTACTGTTCTAAAGCAACTTTACGAGGACGCCCAGAAAGGCTTTGTCCACTATTGTCTAAAATATTCATCAAGCTGACTTTTATTTTTCAGAAAATTTTTTCTTTTATTTAATTGAGTAAACGCTTACATATAGACGCTTATCACGCATACACGTATTTTTTTGTCTGATGAGGATGTTTAAGAAGGTTGATCACTTGGGAATACTCTGATAGGTTAAGTAACCATAGCAGTGAGCAGACAGTTCAATAGGCTGTTCTTTGTATATTTTGATTGAGGTGATGTCAAATTAATACGAAAAAGGTGATATGGAAACATGAGTATTGAGATTGTAATTTCTCTATCTATTTATTTTATTGGAATGCTTGCCATTGGCTGGTATGCATTCAGAAAAACAAACGACTTGAATGATTATATGTTAGGCGGACGCGGGTTAGGTCCTTATGTAACGGCTCTATCTGCTGGTGCAGCTGATATGAGTGGGTGGATGCTGATGGGGCTTCCAGGCGCTATGTATACAACCGGTCTTTCATCTGGATGGCTTGCTGTTGGTTTAATTAGTGGGGCTTACTTAAACTATCTATTCCTAGCGCCACGATTGAGATCATATACAGAAGTTGCTGATGATGCGATTACCATTCCAGACTTTTTTGACAAACGGTTTAAAGACTCATCTACTTTATTGAAAGCTGTCTCAGCTGTCATCATTATGATTTTCTTTACGCTTTACACCTCATCAGGTATGGTATCAGGCGGACGCTTATTTGAATCAGCGTTTGGTGCTCATTATATGTTTGGTTTAATCTTAACTTCTAGTATCGTGATTTTGTACACACTATTCGGCGGCTTTTTGGCAGTTAGTTTAACTGATTTTGTTCAAGGAGCTATTATGTTTTTAGCATTAGTGCTCGTGCCGATCGTTGCCTTTACTCAATTAGGTGGACCTGTTGCCACATTCAATGATATTCAACAGATTGACCCTAAATTGCTTGATATTTTTAGAGGAACGAGCGTCATTGGCATTATTTCCTTCCTCGCTTGGGGACTCGGTTACTTTGGACAGCCGCACATTATTGTTCGCTTTATGGCGATTACGACTGTAAAAGATTTAAAGCCAGCACGTCGTATCGGTATGAGCTGGATGATTGTGTCTGTCATTGGTTCACTATCTGTCGGTTTAGTCGGCGTGGCGTATGTTCATGAAACAAGCACCACTTTGGCAGACCCAGAAACCATCTTTATTGTGTTTTCTAAAGTGTTATTCCATCCATATATTACTGGATTTTTACTTTCTGCCATTTTAGCTGCAATTATGAGTTCAATTTCTTCTCAGCTGCTTGTCACTGCAAGTGCGATGACAGAGGATTTATACCGTACATTCTTTAGAAGAAAAGCCTCTGACAAAGAACTTGTGATGATTGGACGTATCTCTGTACTAGTCGTAGCGATTGTTGCCATTGGTCTCTCTCTAAACCCAAGTGATACCATTCTTGACCTTGTCGGTTATGCTTGGGCTGGATTTGGATCTTCATTCGGTCCCGTCATCTTGTTATGTCTATACTGGAAACGAATGAATCATCATGGCGCTTTAGCCGGAATGATTGTTGGGGCTGTTGTCGTTCTCGTTTGGATTTCAACAGGCTTAAACAACACGACTGGATTGTATGAAATGGTTCCTGGATTTATTTTAAGTGGTTTGACTGCTATTATTGTCAGCCTCTTAACAAATAAACCGTCTAAAGCTTCTAAAAAGCTGTTTAGCAAAATGGAAGACCATCTCGAAGAAGAAACAAAATAACCAGACATGAGGAGTCATCTGCATTATGCGGATGACTCTCTTTATTTTTCAATAAAATGCTTTTCTTTCTCCCGTTTCTGAATAAAATAGAAGTTGTGCAGCCATATGGGCTGTGAGAAGATCATATACATGATGTGAAACGTACATGAAGTGAAAGGAGCGATACGCATGTTTTGGACAATTGAATGGGATACGGTCTTAAAATTAGCCGTTGCCACCTTAATCGGTTTGATCATCGGTCTTGAACGCGAACTTAAGAAAAAGCCGCTTGGGCTGAAAACGTGTATTGTCATTGCTGTCAGCTCCTGCGTATTAACCATCATCAGCATTGATGCAGCCTACAATTTCCCTCGAGTCTCTAAGCTTCAAATGGACCCACTCAGGTTACCGGCGCAAATTATATCTGGTGTTGGTTTTATTGGAGCAGGTGTGATTCTTCGCAAAAGCAATGACGTCATCTCAGGTCTTACGACATCTGCGATGATTTGGGGAGCAGCAGGACTTGGGGTTGCAACAGGTGCAGGTTTTTATAAAGAAGCCTTCCTCAGTCTTTTCTTTATTCTTGTCAGTGTGGAATTTTTACCTTGGCTCTTCCAGCGGATTGGACCCATTCGCTTACAGGAAAAAGAAATCCGCATCAGAATGTCACTTTCTGATCGAAACCGCATGACAGAGATTTTAAAAGAAATGAAAGCACTCAATATTCGCATTCATTCTGTACGTATTGATGATTTAAAGGAAAAAGACTATCCGATCATGGAAGTACGTGTTCGCGTACATAAAGACCGCTATACAACCGATGTGTACTTTGATATTAAAGATTTAGAAGGCGTTGTTGGTGTGAAGTGTGATACGGTGTAGGATCAAAAGCCCCTTGCTATGTGAAACAGCAAGGGGCTTTTGATTTATGTTGTTAGCTGATGAAAGTCAAAAGGCGTAATTGGGGTTTTGTCCTCAATCTCCTTTCGAAAACGCGCCAGCATGGCACTTTCGTCAGCGCTTAGTGTTCGGAGATCAAATGCTTGATGTAAAAGCCCATAAATAAGCATATGACGCAGCAAAAGGAAATCTGGTATTGTCGCCAGCCATGCGTCATCAAGCTCATTCTCCTGTCGATAGCCTTTGAGAAAATGGCTCATAAATTCACCCGTAAATTCAGCTTTATCCTCATACGGAATCACCGGATACCAAAGAACGTTGTATAGCAAAATGCTCATATCGTTGATAAACCAGTGATACCCACAATCATCAAAATCAAATGCAATGATTTCTCCCTGATGATAGTGGAAGTTCCCGTGATGTAAATCCGCATGCACCAGTCCATAGACATCCTTGGATATTCGGAGCTGGTGAAGCTTTTGCATCAGTTCATCTTTTCGCTGCAACACAACCGTTTGATCAGAAGGAATATACGTTTCAAGCTTTAATTGCTCCTCCTCATACCACTCTTGACGCTTATAGCGAGGATCTTTCACTTGATATTGTTTAGTCGTTTGATGCATACGCCCTGTATAGGCTCCTAACGCTTGAAACAACTGTCCATTCCAATCTGCTTCGGTCACTTTTCTGCCAGGCGCCTTTTCGTACACTCTCAGCAAAAAAGCGCCTCCTGCTTGATCGGGAATCGCTTCAACATCTTTTCCTCTTGTGGATAAAACCGGTTTAGCTACTGAGATTCCATGTTGAGATAAATACCGAATCCAGTCCATTTCTCCTAAAATATATGTGCGAGAGCGGCGTATGGTATGGGTAATTTTCAATATATAACTCGACCCTTTTTCATCCGTATATTCATACACATAATTTTCTGCATCGGCTAGAAATGTGACCTGTTCTGGCTGAAAATGATAGAGTAGAGCCGCTTTCTTTAAGACCATTTGTTCATCGTATCGTGCTTTTACTTCTTTATGCATGCTGATTCTCCTTTTATCGTCTTTTTACTTATACATGACGGTAATCAGCATTTATAAGAGCATCAACATACCTGCCTTTCCTTTTGGTTTCCTCACATACTTTGACAAAAGTTGAAAAATTCCTCTAATTAGAAATAAAAAACCGCCAAAAGGCGGTTTTTATTTAGTCATATATATGGACCGTTGGTTCTTTATCTTCGGCATTTTTTGTGATGAGGGCTTCTTGCTGATCAGAAGAGGTGATGTTGATTTCTATATTGGTGCTCTTATAGTAATCCATGACTTCACCTGTTAAGTATTGCGTGAATGCCACGACTTCTGTTTTTCCGTAGAATTGCATTGGAATTTCTACTTTCATTTTTTGCAAGTTCCCGTTTTTATAGAAACCTTTGCCTACCACACCTGTGTAATTCGGGAAGTAGTCTTCTACCTTTGTCTTGAAGCGGTCGAATCGCTCTGAATCATCTTTATAGCTGCTCTTGGCATTATCTGAAGGGAAGAAGACATTCTCTTCTTTAATCGTATCCCAACTGCCAATATCAGCTGATCCTGCTTTTACATCGGTTTTAGCGATGAAGTTTCCTGGAACAATAGATGATTTTGGCGCTTGTTTATAAAGGGCAATCATGACCGGGACTTTTTGCAGTCCGTCCATTTGACGAAGTCGTTTAATGACTTGTTCCGCAATTTTTTCGCCCTCTGCTAAAAGTTTCTTTGAATTTTTCGATGAATCGATGGTCACCTCTTGCTGAGGATCCCCGATATTTTCGCGATAATAATAGACAGAGTTAAGCGCAAGACCGATGACAACCCCGCCAAGCTGTAAGCTATTTTTATCTTTTCTGATTAAGTAATTATGCTCTAGCATGGAAGCTAAGTAGATTGGACTATTTTCATTTTTTGACTTTGTTGAACCTGAGTTTGGAAGAGCAGGGTTTAAACCTAAGTTCTTAAAGTCTTTGTCTTCTTTTTCAGCTTTTTTCAGATCACTGCCTGTTTTTTTGCGGGCAAGCCAGCTGAGAACAGTATCTTCATCTAAATGCTGTCCTTCTTGGAACAGATAGTCGTTTGTATTGAATGATTCTGTTGCCAGGCGCATGAGTCCTGTTTCAAATTCATCAATGTCTAAGCGTGTATTGAGACGCTCTGCTGTTAGTCCTCTTGCCGCTCCTTGTTTAAACGGCAGCACCATTTTGTAATAGGAATCAGAGATGTTGTACATTGGGATGATCGCTGTTTCTTTTGTTTCATCCGTTTTTTGTGTGACCTCTTCCTCGTCCTTTCCCCCAAAAGGTGCACACGCTGACAATACCAGTGTGAGCATTGTCAGCAGCAATAGCAACTTTTTCAATAGAAAACACTCCTCTTATTTCTTTAGCTCCTCGAGCATTTTGGCTTCGTCCCAAATTTCAATATTGAGTTCTTCTGCCTTTGTCAGCTTACTTCCAGCTGCTTCGCCGGCAATCACTAAGTCTGTTTTTTTACTCACACTTCCTGCTAACTTGCCGCCTAATGCTTCGATCGCTGCCTTTGCATCATTTCGAGACATTTCTTCTAATTTCCCCGTCAGCACAATCGTTTTTCCTGCAAAGTAGGAATCACTTTCTTCTACTTTCACCGGTTTTGGCCCTGTGTAGGTCATATTGACACCAAGTTCTTTTAGTTCATTTAGCAGATCTAGTATTTCTTCTTTCTCAAAGTACGTGACGACTGCATCGGCCATTTTTTCACCAATTTCATCTACTTCAAGTAATTGTTCTTTCGTTGCTTGTTTTAACTGATCGATATCCTCAAAGTGCATGGCCAACGTCTTCGCTGCTTTAGAACCAATAAATCGAATACCAAGTCCAAATAATAACCGTTCAAGAGAGTTTTCTTTCGATTGCTCGATCGAACGCAGTAAGTTATCGACTGACTTTTCACCCATTCGTTCTAGCTGAATCAACTCTTCTTTTGTTAAACGGTAAAGGTCTGATACACGAGAGACAAGCTGTTCTTTGAAAAGTTGTGTAATGACTCGCTCGCCTAGCCCATCAATATTCATCGCATTACGAGACACAAAGTGAATGAGTCCTTCACGTATTTGGGCAGGGCATTGTGGATTGATGCACCGAAGCGCCACTTCTCCTTCAATTCTGACCAGCTCACTATGACACTCTGGACATTCAGTCGGCATGTGAAACGGCTTTTCTTCTCCTGTTCGCTGATCAACAAGGACCCCTGCAACCTCTGGGATAATATCGCCCGCTTTTTTGACAATCACTTGATCAAAAAGGCGGATATCCTTCTCTTTGATCAAATCTTCATTATGAAGAGAAGCACGCTGCACTGTCGTTCCTGCCACTTTTACAGGCTCAAGAATCGCTGTTGGGGTGATGACGCCAGTACGCCCCACACTTAGTTCAATATCAATCAGCTTCGTCACGACTTCTTCGGCCGGAAATTTGTACGCAACAGCCCAGCGTGGACTTTTTGCTGTGAAGCCTAGTTCTTCTTGCTGAGCCAATGAATTGACTTTAATGACAATGCCATCGATTTCGTATGAGAAATCAGCACGCTTTGTTTTCAGTGTTTCAATGAGGTCGATCACTTCTTCAATGGTTTGGCACATCCGTCTTTCTTTGTTCGTTTTAAAGCCAAGCTCATCGAGAAGATCAAGTCCTGCGCTTTGCGTTTCAACACCAATTTCATCAAGCTCCGCTATACTGTAGACGAAGATATCAAGGTTTCGTTTCGCTGCAATTTTCGTATCGAGCTGACGAAGTGAGCCAGCAGCCGCATTACGCGGGTTCGCAAACGGCTCTTCTTCGTTTTGTAATCTTTTTTCGTTAAGGGCTTCAAAAGAAGGTTTTGGCATAAATGCCTCGCCTCTCACTTCAATCGACAGAGGCCGATTGATTTTGAGCGGGATGGAACGAATGGTTTTGAGGTTCTCGGTAATATCCTCACCTGTTGTCCCATCACCCCGTGTGGCACCCCGGACAAACACGCCATTTTCATAACGGAGAGAAACAGCGAGTCCGTCAATTTTCAGCTCGACATTGTAAGCGACGTCGTCACCGACTGCTTGACGAACCCGGCGGTCAAAATCAAGAAGGTCCTGTTCATGAAACGCATTGCCGAGACTGAGCATCGGTGTACCGTGACGTACTTTTTGGAAGGCGTCTAAAACAGCACCTCCTACTCTTTGTGAGGGTGAATCCGCTGCTTTTAAATCAGGGTATTCTTCCTCCAGAGAGATCAGCTCACGCATCCGCGCATCATATTCAGCGTCAGGAACACTTGGACGATCCAGTGTGTGATATTCGTAGTTGTATTGATTCAAAATCTGGTGTAGTTCCTCGATCCGGCGTTTCGCTGCTTCTTTATCCATCTGCTTCTTCCTTTCACTTCATCCGTTTTGTCAGTCCTATCAGTTTATTGCTTTTCGATTGGCGCAAATGCGGCAAGGAGACGCTTAATGCCTGTAGGGCTTGGGAAGGCAATATCAAGCTCTGTGCTATCTCCACTACCTTTTACACTCACAACCGTACCAACGCCCCATTTTTTATGAGCGGCTTTATCACCGACAGCCCAGCCAATGCTGCCGCCGCCTGTGTTTTGAATGGTTTGCGTTTGGGGACGTGAGACAGGCCCTCGTCTTTGCGGTTTTTCTCTCGTCTGGCCAAACGGTGTTTTCGTTTCTTTTTTCTCATTTAGGTTGTCCAATAAATCAGCTGGTATTTCTCTGATAAATCGTGATTCCAGATTCATGTTCGTCCGGCCGAAGAGTGTTCTCATCTTCGCACTTGATAAATAAAGCTCTTCTTCGGCCCGTGTGATCCCCACGTAAGCGAGACGGCGCTCTTCTTCCATCTCGGCATCTTCCATTAATGAACGGCTGTGCGGGAAGACGCCTTCTTCCAATCCCATTAAGAACACAACAGGGAATTCAAGTCCTTTTGCTGCGTGAAGCGTCATTAAAATGACCGCATCCTGATCTTCTTCCTCAGCCTCATCCAGCTTATCAATGTCTGCGACGAGGGCGAGGTCTGTCAGGAAGGTGACAAGTGATTTATCTTCATTTTGTTCTTCAAAGTTTTTAGTGACCGATAGAAACTCGTCAATATTTTCTAAACGGCTTTGTGCTTCAATCGTTTTTTCGATCTTCAGTGCTTCACGATAGCCTGTTTTCTCTAGGATCTCTTCCGTTAATTCTGTGACAGATAAATAATCCTGCATATTTGTCATTTGATCAATGAGCTGTTTGAACTCATCAAGTGCATTGGCTGCTCTTGCACTGAGTCCAATGAAATCCACCTGACCAAGGGCTTCAAACATAGAGAGATCATTCATTTCTGCGTATGCGGCAATTTTATCAACAGAAGTCGCCCCAATTCCACGCTTTGGTACGTTGACAATGCGCGCAAAACTAATGTCGTCATCTGGATTTGCCACAAGGCGTAAGTATGCCAAAATGTCCTTGATCTCTTTTCTGTCATAGAACTTCGTGCCGCCGACGATGTTGTATTGAATGTTCGCCTTCATTAACGTTTCCTCTATGACACGTGACTGAGCGTTCGTTCGATAGAGGATCGCAAAATCAGATAACTTACGCTTGCCGCTCTGATGAAGCTGACGAATCTTGCCAGCGACAAATTGACCTTCACCGAATTCATTATCTGCGCGGTAATAGGCAATCTTCGCTCCTTCGTCATTTTCTGTCCAAAGGTTTTTTGGCTTACGGTTTGAATTGTTTTGAATGACCGTGTTTGCGGCATTCAGAATACGTTTAGTCGATCTGTAATTTTGCTCAAGCAAAATCACTTCACTAGACGGATAATCTTTTTCAAAGGAAAGAATGTTTGTAATATCAGCTCCACGCCAGCGGTAGATGGACTGATCCGAGTCACCGACCACACATATATTTTGAAAACGCTGAGCGAGCAATTTCACAAGCATGTACTGCGCTCTGTTTGTATCCTGATACTCATCGACATGAATGTATTGGAATTTTCGCTGATAGTGTTCTAATACTTCAGGGATCCGCTCAAACAGACGAATCGTCATCATAATAAGATCATCAAAATCGAGTGATTGGTTCTTGAGTAATCGTTTTTGATAATCTGTGTAGACGTCGCTGACCACTTGATCATAGAAATCACCAGCAGTTTTAGCGTATTCCTCTGCATCAATGAGTTCGTTTTTTGCACTACTGATTGAACCTAAAATGCTACGTGGATCAAACTTTTTAGGATCGATATTTCGTTCTTTTAAAATGTTTTTAATGACTGAAAGCTGGTCAGATGTGTCTAATATAGAAAAGTTGCGATTCACACCAATACGGTCAATATCGCGTCGTAAAATGCGTACACACATGCTGTGGAACGTAGAAATCCAAATGTCATCCGCACCAGGCCCTAAAATGGCTTGTACACGCTCACGCATTTCTCTTGCTGCTTTATTTGTAAAAGTAATCGCTAAAATGTTCCACGGCGCCACATGCTTTTCTGCCATTAAATACGCAATTCGATGCGTGAGCACTCGTGTTTTTCCACTACCTGCTCCTGCCATCAGTAGCAGCGGCCCGTCTGTTGCTTTGACCGCTTCTTTCTGCGCGTCATTCAGCCCTTCTAATAGATGATTCGATATTTCATTCATTTCATTCACCGCCAATTCGAACTTATGTTCTATTTTAACCCGTTTCGTCTTGTTTGACTATGATGACTTTTTCACTGCGTCGACTGTCTTTAACGCTTCTTTAAAATTGTCATAAATGACGTTCCCCACGACGACAACGTCTGCATGCTGTGCAAAGTCTTTCGCCTGCTCTTCGCTTTCAATACCGCCGCCATAAAATAGAACCGTTTCATGTAGCACTGCTTTGGTTTCTTTCACAAGCTCTATGTCTCCAAGCGTCCCGCTGTATTCTAAGTAAAAGATGGGTAGTTTCATCAAGTGCTCTGCCACTCTCGCATATGCCCTTACGTCATCTATATCCAGTGCCGTATTTGCCTCTGTCAGCTTAGCCGCTTTACACTCTTCGTTTAAGATGACATATCCTTCCGGCACAATCTCTTCCATTGACATCAAATCACCGTATTCCTTCATCGCATCCTTATGCAGACCAACAATCCAATCAGGATGAGCGCTGTTTAACACAGTGGGGATAAAATACAGGTCAAAGCCAGGCACAATCATCTCATGTGTCGAGATTTCAAGGACACATGGCACAAGAAAGCGGCGCACCTTTGACATCAGTTGCAGCACGTTGTCTTCTGTCACGTTGTCACTGCCGCCAATTAAAATGGCATCCGTACCGGATTCACAAATTGCTTCAAGTTGTTCATCGGAAATCTCTTTATTTGGATCGAGTTTAAAGACATGCTTCCACTCGGTAACATCATACATGAAAAACGTTCCTCCATTCGTTTCATTCCATTTAAATATTATAACAAAATCAGACACCGCAAAAAATGGGTAACCTCCTTCAGCTAAAAGTTTCATTCTTTTGAAAATAGTCGATTTTCATTTTAGGCGAGGTGAATGATTCAAGAGGCGCTGAGGGAGATAAATAGATCGATGCTGAACTGAAATGAGAGCTACTTCATCTCATCACATGATATTATACATGAAAGGAACATTTTACTATCGACCAAGCAGGTGAATGATTTGAAAAGAACCATCACATATGATCAAACGATCGGCATTGGATATATCTATCTCATCCCGCCTCGAATCGGGACAATCAAAGAAACCATTGAATTAGACGTGAATGAATGTGTGAACGTAGACATCGACAAAGAGGGCCGAGTGGCTGGGCTGGAGTTATTTGCAGAAGAAGCCAAGGTGTTGAAACTCACACCCGTTTATGAGGACGAGCTTTCGTTACGTTTTACGGATCAGGAAGTTCTCTCAACCTATCATTTATCGGGCATTGAATTTCTTTTCTCGACGCCTGATCACGAAGGGTTGATCGGTTTTACGCTTGTCGATCCTCTTCGATATCACATCAAAAAAAAGACAAGAAAAAACCGTTTTGAATGGTCAAAACGGTTTTTCTAAACTATTGTCTCACTTCATTAAAATAATGAACAGATGTCATGGCCCCTTCATCGACCATCTTGTTGTCTTGAATATCTAACGGATCAGGGTGACCAGCTTTTTCAGGAACCTTTTCATCTGAGCGGAACATGCTTGCCCATTTTTTGAGATGCTGTTTATTTTTCACTGCTAATAACACGGCACCACCAACCCCTAATCCTGCAAGTACATACGCATTCGGACGCTTATTCATGTATGTTCCCTCCCCTTATGATCTTATTTGTAAGTTACCCCGCCTTTTCATTTCTAAACGTCACAATCTGTTGAAGTGGTTTCTCTTTCAATGAAAAGTGGAATAACAACAGTAATGATAGAGAAAAGAGGGGATTTTCGTGACAACAACTTTCATTGTCATTGGCGCATTATTAGTGATTTTTTTCATCATACCAATCATTTTATTCATCTGGATTTGGATGCGAGATGAAAAACAGGAAGAGCATTCTGTCCTACGAAATTATCCGGTCATTGGAAAATTGCGGTTTATTTTTGAAAAAATAGGACCTGAGCTTCGTCAATATCTGTTTCTAAATGATCGAGAGGAGCTTCCTTTCTCAAGAAGAGAATACGAGCAAGCTGTCATGTCTGGGAAGTACAAAAGCCGGACAATGGGCTTTGGATCAAAACGTGATTTTGACAAGCCTGGTTACTATATTCGCAACGTCCTATTTCCAAAGCAGCGAGATGAGTTACGCATCGATCAATCTGAAAAAATCCAAACAAAAGTGTATCAGATCGATCAAGACAATTTACTGAGAAGAAGTGAACACACGAAAGAAGTCGAAGCAAAACCTTATTATCTCCATGAAGAAGATGTACAAATCATTGGTGAACATACGTGCCAAAAACCTTTCCGCGTCAAAGGATTGATCGGTCAATCAGCCATGAGCTACGGCTCCTTAGGCGACCGGGCGATTACGGCTCTATCCTCCGGCTTAAAAATGGCTGGTGGCACATGGATGAACACAGGTGAAGGCGGGCTTTCACCTTACCATCTCAAAGGGGGCGCCGATATCATTTGCCAGATTGGACCTGGTTTATTTGGGGTTCGAACAGAGGATGGCGCATTTTCGTTTGAAGAGTTTAAGAAAAAAAGTGAGCATGATGAAGTAAAAGCCTTTGAACTCAAGCTAGCACAAGGAGCGAAAACACGCGGGGGACACATTGACGGTGAAAAAGTCACAGAAGAAATTGCCCAAATCCGTAAACTGCCGCCACACCAATCCATTGACAGTCCGAACCGGTTCGAGATGTTTCACTCCATTCCTGACATGCTTGATTTTATTGAACAACTGCGAAACATCGGCGGAAAACCAGTTGGAATCAAGCTAGTTGTTGGACATAAAGAAGATATCGAGGAGCTTGCTCTCTATATGAAAAAAAGCGGAAAACATCCTGATTTCATTACAGTGGATGGCGGAGAAGGTGGCACAGGTGCTTCCTTTCATGAACTGGCTGATTCCGCAGGCCTGCCCATTTTCACCGCACTACCGATGGTCCATCAAATTTTGAAGAAATATGGGGTTCGAGATCAACTCAAGCTGTTTGCGTCTGGTAAACTTCTCTCCCCTGATAAAATCGCCATTGCCCTTTCCATGGGAGCGGATTTTGTGAATATCGCACGGGGCTTGATGTTCTCGGTTGGCTGTATTCGGGCGCAAGTATGCCACACGAATAAATGCCCTGTTGGGGTTGCCACCACAGATCCAAAGCTGCAAAAAGGTTTATTCATTGAAGAAAAGAAATACCGCGTCTGCAATTATATCCTGTCCCTTAGAGAAGGTTTGTTTAATTTATGCGCAGCAGCTGGAATTGAATCACCTATTCATTTTAACGAAAAACATATTATTTTTAGACAAGAAAACGGTCAGACAAGTGAAGTCCCTATGTTCTCAGGCACAGAGCAGTCTGTCTAGCTTAAAAAGGTGCGTTTCCGCACCTTTTTTTCGTTAACATTCTTGCTCAATCACGTCTAAAGAACTTAATAGATATTTGATAAGGAGAAAGAGTATGCGTGAAAAAAAGTCCGCGGTATGAAACGAAACGATGGGGAAATATATCGTGTCGTGGTCGCAGTCGATCTACCTGAATTATGGCATTCATAAATCATTGTGTTTAAAGGGATTCTTATGTGAAAGATTTCTTCAACAGACAAGGTGAGCATCAGACATCGCTTCCCCTTTCCGATCAGAGAAATATTCAAAAAGAATGTGATTTATCTGTTGCGCAAAATATGCGAACCATCGGTTTTAAGGAAGTGATCACTGATGACGATGAAGTGTCCTATGAAGGTGAACGATGGTTTATGGGAGAACTTGATGATATCAAAAAGAGCCATTTCAAATGAAATGGCTTTTTTTGTTCAACTTCAAAACGACAAATCATAAAGAATATTTGCAGTGAAAGCTGCTTTATTTTGTTTCGTCCGTTGCTTGTTGCTCTGCTACGCGGTCAAGTGCCATCGTATAGGCATCATTTCCGTAGTTCAAGCAGCGTTTGACACGTGAGATAGTGGCTGTACTTGCACCTGTTTCCGTTTCAATTTTGTGATACGTATTTCCCTCGCGAAGCATACGCGCTACTTCAAGACGCTGTGATAAAGATTGGATTTCATTGATGGTGCACAAATCATCAAAAAATCGATAACATTCTTCCAGGTCTTTAAGGGACAAGATGGAGTTGAATAGCTGATCTAAGCTTTTTCCCCTTAATTTATCAATTTGCATCTTTATACATCTTCTCCTTTACTATTGGCACACCGCTCCGCACTGACTTTTCCGAGAAAGCGGTATCTTTCCTGACTCATTTTTTTCAACCTCAGCAATGAGCTTTGAACGAATCATGACAGGTTTGGTTCTACGCTGAAAATGCCATCAGGTTCTTTCGTAAGCCGAAGCTTCTTTATCGTAAACAAATTCGACAAGTTTTGTCATATTCCTTGTGCGACAATCTGACAAACTTGTTTGCCTCCGATATCTAGAACACTTCTGCTCTGTTAGGTCTTTCCCTAAAAAACAGTATGTGTAGAAAGCTTGGCGAGACGACAAACCTGCGCCCCGCCTTGCTTGATTATTCAAAATATGTTGGTCGGCCAGCGTAACCGACAGATTCATTTTACAATTGGGCACTTCATTCGTCATGTCAAAGCCCTATGCTTTGTCACCATATCTAGCAGCGAAGAGATCTTTTGCTCACTCCTGCCCTATAACAGCGGTCAGAAATCTAGCAAATATGATACAGCTCCACTCTGTTATATTTTAACGCATTATAGACGGAAAGAGTACAGTTTTTTTCATGACATCAAATATTCCTCTTGGTGTCACCCGAATATACGGCAAGTGTGTGCTTTGGAAAAAGACAAGTGTATCAATCGGGCAGTCAAATGGATACCCGCGCTCAATGAGTAGCTCGCGTAACGTTTGCTCCTGCTGAAGAACCGTTTCAAACGATTCAGCTGATGCACAGCCTGATAATTGCAACGGGATTTCATGCAAAATCTTTCCGTTTTCTGCGAGCACAATTCCCCCGCCAATTTCTTTCATTCGCTTATGAGCAAGCATCATATCATCTTTATTTTTCCCAATCACTAAAATGTCACCAGTGGTTGAAAATGAGCTGACAAACCCTTGCACCTTGTTTGCAAATCCTTTTAACATTGTGTTCACGCGCCACTCGCCTTTTCGATCAATCAGACTGAAGAAGCTTTGATCATGGTCACAGGACAGCTGATTGACAGAGTTATCAATCTCCACTGTATAAGGCTCCATAATGACAGCATTTCGCATTTTGACACCAAGCGGCATTGAGAATTGCAAGTCACTCATCGTCAGGTCATAGCTTAAATCTAATGGTTCGAGCCCGCCATTTTCCCATTTTGTCTCTTGGAATTGATGCTGGTTCTCCCCCTCTAATTTAAGGATCACCCCTTTAGAAATCACCGTTTCTGGATTTGGATTCATCGGATCATCTAAAATATTCAAAGAAGCCAATCGACCAGGACCGACCACGCCTAATAAGTCATCAATTTGATAGTATTTCGCAATGTTAAAGGTCGCCATATTGTACGCATCAATAGTAGGCACGCCTTCTTCAAGGGCAATGGAAATGAGACGATTGATCATGCCTTCTTCATAAAAGTGAGGCGCTGATCCATCTGTTGTATAGAAAAAGTGATCGTAGTGCCTAAAGTCACGCTCATGCAACTCTCTTAAAATGTTCACTAAATCTGGGCGGATGGAAGAATGACGCAAGGACACATGATAGCCAAGAGACAAGCGTTTGAGCACATCGTCTGCATTCATTGCTTCATGATCACTGTCCGCTCCAAACAGCTTCATTTTTGTTAGCGTTTTCTCAGAAGCCCCAGGGAAATGCCCTTCAATTCGTTTTCTCTGCTTCTTCGTTTCTTGCATGCAATATAAAATGAGATCATCACCGTCCATTAATCTTGGCCAGCTCGTTAATTCGCCGCCTTGTAGGACGTCGGGATGATCAATCCATTCTTTCCGATAGTTAATAGGAAGCATCTCATCTTCATACCTGACCTCGGTTTGAAGATCGTATCTGGACCACCAGAAATACTGAAATGGCTGCTTTTTTAATTCGCATAGAGTGGAAAGCGCTTTCTTTTCATTGCTTTGCAAAAGAAGAAATAAGTTATCGCTGACCATCGTTGTTGTGCCAAATTGAGACACATATTCTGCAAGTGATTGGGGATTATAAATATGGAACGGATGCGCGTGAGGTTCAATATACCCCGGCACAATGTATTTACCTTCACAATCAATCACACGTTTAGCTGATTTATTTTGAGGAAGCTCTGCTCCGACATAAACAATTCGATCATCATGTATCCAAATATTTGCCTTCACCCATTGCTTCAAAAACGGGTTTAGCACGAGTCCATTCGTTAAAAGGAGTGTTGGAACTATTTTTGAGTCGACTACATCGATTTGTGTGCGGATGTCATTGTTTCTCCAATTAAAAGTACGTTCGGACATTCACATACTCTCCTTCATTTGTATTAGCCCTATCGTAACATAACGAACCACGTTACGCATTAATGAAACGTTACAATTTCTTGAAATCACACTTAAAATAATTTAAAAAAGGAGAATCACTTGCAATGAAACCTAATATTGGCTTAATGGAAGCGCTCATGAGAATTGCCTGCGGAATGACGATATGTACTGTAGCTGGATCCTTATATGCTCGAAAACCATGGAGTAAATTGCTGCTTTTTGGCATCATGCTCGGCGGATTAAAATTGGGCTCTGGTATTCTTCGTTTTTGTCCAGTGACCTATATGTGTGAACAGCAGAATACACATAAAGAGAAGGCTGAGTAGACAGCCTTCTTTTTTTGTGTGTGAATCATTCCGCTGCTTCGCACCATTTGACCAACGTACCAGCAATGATTTCTGCTGCTTCAATGACATGTTTGATCTCAATAGATTCATTCGGGAAATGGGCAAGCTCTGTCGTTCCAGGTCCAAACACAATGATTGGGATATCCGCTGCTTGTGACAGTAATCCGCCGTCTGTCCCCCAAGGGGCGGCTTCTACCTTTGGCGGGTGCTGCATGACCTCTTCATATTGTTCCTTCAATAGAACTAAAAGCGGGTGATCAGAGTCGATTGACCCTGGAAGCCATCTAGCACCAAACCACTCCACCTCCACAGGATGTTCTTGAAACCAATCATCCTTTTCAGCGAGTCCAGTCATCCAATTTTCTAATTCCTTCTCTGCCTGCTCAACTGTCTCACCTGGCATCACACCAAGCCTGCCTTCCATTGTGACAAGATCTGCGACAGAGGACGGCCAATCACCGCCTTGAATTTTCCCAATGTTGATTGGAATTGGAATCGGGATATGCTGAAACAGAGGCTCCGTCACTCGCTGATTTCTTTCTTTTTCTAGTGCCGCTATATGAGAAAGGACCACCGTGCTCTTTTCAATAGCAGAAACACCGTGATACCTTGTTCCGCCATGAGCTGCCCTTCCTTTAATATGCAGCCTGAACCACTTTGATCCTTGCTGAATCGGAAAAATGTTCATATGACTTGGCTCTGGAATGATGGCAGCATCCGCTGTGTACCCTTTCAATATCGCTGCAAGTGTGCCTGCTCCACCGCTTTCCTCTTCGACGACACTATGAAACACCACATCTCCTTTCAGGGGAATCTGAAGCGCATGCAGTGCCTCAAGCGCAAAGAGTAAAGAAACGTTTCCACCTTTCATATCTGTTGCCCCGCGTCCATAAAGTCTCCCGTTTATGATATGCCCGCTGTAAGGTGGATATGTCCATTGATTCTTATCTCCTGCCGGAACCACATCTACGTGCCCGTTTAATAAAATTGATTTGCCGCCACCTTTTCCTTTCAATCGCCCAGCAACGTTGGGACTCCCTTGAAAAGATCGGCGCGGGGAATAAAAATAAGGATGCTCTAGTAATTCATCGCCGCCAATTTCCCAAACGTCTACATCAAAGCCAATGGCGGACAGTTTATTGGCCACGATCTGCTGAACCTCTTCTTCATTTCCTTGGGTGCTGTCACATTGCACCATTTGCTGAAGAAGCGTAATGGCTTCATCCTGATGCTCTTTCATCCAGTTTCTGATACGTGTCATTGGCTGCAAGTCGTTCATCCTTTCTACACAACAGATTTGACATCAGGCGCTAAAATTAATGGCGCTTCAGTCGCCCTGATGACATCTTCCGGCTGAAATGGCGGCATGACTTCACGTAAAATGAGCAGCTGAGACTTGACCTCAATGACCGCCATATCCGTAATAATCAAATCGACACACGCTTTAGCGGTTAATGGCAATGTACAAGCCGTTTTCACTTTAGATCGACCGTGTTTATCCAGATGGCTCATCACCACTACCACTTTTTTCGCTTTTTGCGCCAGCTCAATCGCTCCGCCCATACCCGGTACTCTTTTCCCCGGTACAATCCAATTGGCAAGATCCCCTTGGCTGCTTACTTCAAGTGCACCCAAAATCGTCATATCCAGCATTCCTTTTCGGATGATGCCAAAAGCAGTCGTACTGTCCATGTACGAGCCGCCCTTTGTTAACGTAATGGGAAAACCACCGGCATTGCACAAATTCGGATCTTCTTCCCCTTGCAGAGGCGAGGCTCCTGCCCCCATAATGCCGTTTTCTGCATGCAGCCACACCTCGTAATGTGATGGAATGTAGTCTGCTGCTAGGGTCGGAATGCCGATCCCAAGATTCACAATCATGCCATCTTCAATTTCTTGTGCTGCTCTTTTGGCAATGCGGTGTCTTAAATCGATGTCTCCCATGCCCATGTCCAGTTCACTCCTTTTGATTGCACGATTTGATTCACAAATACGCCTGGCGTCACGATTTCTTCTGGATCGAGCTGCCCCGCTGCCACAATTTCTTCTGCCTCCGCTATGGTCCAGTCTCCTGCCATCGCCACAATCGGGTTTGTATTCCGTGCGCTTTTATCAAAAATCAGGTTTCCCACTTCATCTGCTTTGTAGGCATTGACGATGGCAATATCCGCTGTGAGCGCAGGCTCTAACATATAATTCTTCCCATTCAGCTCAACCAATTGTTTCTCATCGAGATTCAGGCTATCCATCCCAACATCTGTCACAATGCCCGCCAGCCCCATTCCGCCTGCTCTGATTTTTTCTGCAAGAATGCCCTGCGGGTAAAAATGAACGTCTAATGTACCAGCCTGCATTTTCTGTCCGGCAATGGGATTTGAGCCGATATGAGAGGCGATGATTTTTTTCACTCTTCCTTCTGTGATGAGCCTGCCCACACCAATTTGCGGGAAACCTGCATCATTTCCGATCAATGTCAGATCTTGAATATTTGCTTCCAAAATGGCATCAATCAACGATGGTGGTGAACCCACGCCGCCAAATCCGCCAAACATGATGGTCATGCCATCTTTTAATCGCGTCATCACTTCATCCAAACCCACAGTTTTGTTCATGTTCGTTCCTCCTTACATAGCAGATGGGAAAAACCCTCGATTGATTACTTCTTGTTCGACTTGTGTGATGGTCTGCCCGAATAAATCAATGAGTTCATCCATTTCCTGCTGTGTGATGGAAAGCGGCGGTGCGATCATAACTGCTGCGCCTCCGACTCCATCCTCTCCAGCGCTTGCTGGATACACAAGCAGTCCATTTTGTTTTGCCGTTTCAACGACGAGATTGGTTATCTGAGCATGTGCAGGAAATGGCGTTTTGGATAAACGATCTGCGACAAACTCAATGCCAATCAGCAATCCCTTCCCTCTCACATCTCCTATGATGGAATGATTGACTTGCAAATCTTTTAAAGCATTCATCAGATATCGCCCGGAAAGTTCAGCCCGTTCGGGAAGCTGATGCTTTTTCATATATCGAATGACCGCTAATGAAACGGCTGCTGAAAGCGGATTGGCACTATATGTGTGCCCTGCCATGACAGAGCCGGAGCCGCTGATAATCGGTGCCATCACACGATCCGTTGAGACAACTGCTGCAATTGGAGAATAACCTGCGCTCATGCCCTTTCCAAGAACCATGATATCTGGTACCGTGCCCCAGTGTTCCATCGCAAACATTTTCCCAGTTCGTCCAAAGCCCGTCATGACCTCATCTGCGATCATTAAAATGTCGTTTTCTTCACAGATACGCTTCATTGCTTCGAAATAACCGTCTGGCGGCAGGAGCGCCGCTCCCGCTGCGCCAACAATCGGTTCAGCAATCAATGCGGCGATCCTCTCTTTTCCTATACGCTGAATGACGGTCTTAAATTCCTGAACATACCACTCGACCTGCTTGCTGTCTTCCTTTGGCAGCCATGACCGGTAGCTATAGGGCGGAGACAGCACTGGATGCTTTTCAAGCAGTGGTTCAAAACGCTCTCTCCTTGCAATATGACCTGACATCGACAGCGCCCCTAATGTAATGCCGTGGTAACTCATCCATCTTGAGATGATATGATTTTTTTCCGTCTTCCCCTGCTCCTGCCAATGCTGTATCGCCATTTTCATAGCAGTCTCCGTTGCCTCTGAACCGCTCCCTACAAAAAAAGACCAGTTCAGATCACCTGGGCAAAGTGTACTCAATTCATACGCTAGTTCTTCCGCTGGTTCATTCGTAAATTGTGACCTGTACGTAAAGCTCACCTTTTTCGCTTGCTCCGTCATCGCATCAATAATGTCTTGTATACCATGTCCAATACTTGCCGTGACTGCCCCTGATGAGCCGTCTATATATTTTTTTCCGTCCCGATCATATAAATAAATCCCCTCTCCTCTCACAGCCACAGGATATTGCTGATTTAACATCGGTTTGATTAAGTAATCCCGGGTCTCCACTTTGTCATTCCTCCCTCTCTTGTCAGCAGCTGCACTTTTCTTTTCACATGAATCGCAAGAAAATTTTGTATACTTGGTATAAGATTAGCTTAATCAAGAGGGCAGTCATCCTCCATTCGCCATTTGCCCGAATTTCACGCGTGTTTTTTATACATGGTGTATAAGAGTGTTCAAAAGGAGGTCATGAGTCTATGGCGATTCTCGTCAAAGATGCACTCTCGCTCGATATGATGAAAGAAACCAAACTGCTTGCTGGAGAAAATGGACTGGATCGGCTTATCCAGTGGGTGACCATTGTGGAAATTATTGAGGACACGTCTAGACTTTCAGAAGGAGAATTACTTGTTACAACTGGATTTGGACTGACAGAAAATAAAGAAAGACGCATCCGGCTTGAAAAATTAATTCAATCTCATCGTCTTTCAGCTATTGCTATTTATAAAGGCGTGTACTTAACGGAAATTCCCGCATCACTCATTGAAGCTGCCGAAAATAGCGGTATTCCGCTCATCGAGATTCCGCCTCATGTCAATTTTTCAGACATCACAAAAGCCGTTCTAGAACAAATCGTCAGCAGTCAGCTTCATCAGCTCAAATATTCTTCCGCGATTCATCAAAGACTGACCCATTTAAATGTGAGCAATAAAAATGTCACGCAAATTACGGATGAACTGGCACATCTCACAGCAGCAAATATCGTCGTGCTGGATGTATTTTTGCACCAAACAGCAGCTCATCTCGAAACAGACGAAGTGATATATTCCCCTGCTTTTGGCTTTCTAACAGATGACGAACCGATTGAAACCTCTTCTCTGCTCAAGCAGGCAGAGGAAAAAGGCCGGCTCGTCTATGACACATATGGTGCGTTTGTTCTAGCAGCATGCCCTGTGATTGCAATGGGTGATATTTTCGGATTCATTGTGGCGTTAAAGAAAAAAGAGACGTGGCACCATCTCGATGCCATCGCCATTGAGCATGCCGGTGCGGTGTATGCGATTGAATGGTTGAAACAAAAAGCCATTCAAGATACAGAAAACCAAATGCAGGGGCATTTATTGGATGATATGCTGCAACAGCAATACACAGAAGAAAGTTATGTCATCGAACAAGCAAGAAAACTGCAATATGATATGAGCGAAGAACAAGTCGTCATCTACTTTCAATTTCAGCATCAGCACACACAGCTCGATCATCAAATGGTGCAGCGCCTATCCCAATTGCTCACATCCATTTTTGAACGCAGACAAATTCCTTTTTTATTAAAAGCAAGGCTTGATTCCATTTTCGTTCTGACACCCGCAGGGAAAAACACGTATCAAGAAACAAATTGGTATCGCGCATCAGAAGAATGCCGCAGCACTTGGTCTTATTTTTTCCCCGTCCATCCGATTGTGATTGGCATCGGAAGAGCCTACGACCAGATCAGTCTCTTTGCTAAAAGTGCAAAAGAAGCCCAGTATGCAGCAAGGCTTCTTCCTCTTTTTAAAACAGATGACAGCATCATTCATTATCAGAAGCTCGGTCTATATGGGATGCTGCTTGAAATGAACGAAGCCGGAATGAATTTGCATGACTTTTATGTGGAGCTGTTAAGCCCGCTGCTTTATACAAAAAAACAAGGAGCTGACCTCATTCATACACTCGAAGTGTATTTGGCACATAATGAAAATATTCAAAAGTCAGCGGGGGAATTGTTTATTCACCGGCATACGTTAAGCTACCGGTTGAAACAAATTGAAACGAGAACAGGCTGCAGCCTCAAATCCACTGATGATCGGATGAAGCTGCAGCTGAGTATCATGGCGTACCGCCTATCTGGTCTGCTTGATCAGATGAGAACCATCTCATGATTCATTTGGCGTTTTGACCCAGAGATTCATATCTTCAATTTTGTCAAAAATATAGCAGTTGTTTTGAAAGCGTCCGGTGTATGTATACCCGAGCTGATAAAATACTTGATTCATTCCATAGGACAGTGCACGGGCGAGAGAATAAAAGACATAAATGTGCATGGATTGAAGCTCTTGTTCGAGGGCTAGAATCAAATGATGCATGAATCCTAGTTTTCTGTATGTCGGAAGGGTTGCACAATCTGTTAATTCTGCATGACCATACGGTACATTGATTTCAGCAGAAGCGGCACTTACAAGTTGACCGTCATGTTCAACGGCATAAAAAACCGTCCCTTCCTCCATTACCTTTTGGATGTAATCTGGCTCGTTCATTGGCGTGGGGTACGTTTCAAAGACCGTATCATAGAGCGCTGCCAGCTTGTGCACATCCTCTGGACCGGCTTTCCTCATCAC
The DNA here is from genome assembly GCF_019091365.1 of Bacillus sp. GbtcB10. Classification (NCBI taxonomy): domain Bacteria; kingdom Bacillati; phylum Bacillota; class Bacilli; order Caryophanales; family Bacillaceae; genus Bacillus; species Bacillus sp. GbtcB10. The sequence continues at coordinate 103,888 of NZ_JAGXJP010000004.1, read as the reverse complement.
ATACTCATCCTGCCACACGCCTTGATCTTTTTTCATCGGCTTTTCTTGAATAGACGTAACGATTTCATCTTCCTTCAGCCAAAACGGGCTGTTCATTCGATCTTCGGTCAGAAAGAGCGACATGCCGTATGCATCACTTCCGAGAAAATAATGAGAAAACACCCCTTCAAGCCGAAAGCCTTTTGCTAAAAAAAGCGGCATATGCTCACGCCTTACTTTTACAATGACCTTAGACGCCTTGCAGTCCGCCGCTTCCTGAAGCACGGACTGAATCACATCCTGCACCCTGCCGCTATAGTCATCCAAACGAATTCGCTCATTGAATGAATCCATACAGATCAAAGCAGAAAAACGCTCGTTTGCAAGCTTCTTCAATTGCACCATACACTCATTCCCCTCTTAGCTAATGAAAAACTTCCAAATTAAAAATGAAGAAATAGCAATGCCAGAAAAAATGGATAGGATCATATAACTAATGGCAAAGCCTTTTTTCAATTTATTCTGCTTAATGGCAGTCACCATGATGTTATTTATAGTTATGAGATATAAAACAAGCATGACGTTTGCAAAGATGATAAATGCTTTGATTTCCATGTTGCCTCCCCAAATTCATTCGTAATCCCATACTACTTCTTCATAACCTGCCCGCATCCCTCTATGAACAGAAGAAGAAAAAACACCTTTCCATCTCGTCAGATAGAAAGGTGTTTTGATTAAACGTTTTTCCCCGCAGCCTTCAGCGCACGGGCGCCAATGTCACGGCGATAGAATAAACCTGGCTGAATGATTTCTTCAACCGCTTCATACACTCTTGATCTTGCCGCTTCAAATGTGTCGTCAAATGCGGTCACATTTGCTACACGGCCGCCATTTGTGACGAATTGATCGTTTTCCTTTTTCGTTCCTGCATGGAAGGTGACGACATCAGAGACCGTTGTTTGCAAAGCACCGATTGGCGTGCCTTTTGCATAGTCTTCCGGGTATCCTTCTGATGCAAGAACGACACTGACAGCGGCTGTGTCTTTCCACTGTAAGTCCACATCTTTTCCATCTAGAATGTCTAGGAATACTTGGACTAGATCTGATTCAAGACGAGGGAGCACTACTTGCGTTTCAGGATCGCCAAAGCGTGCATTGAACTCAATGACCTTAGAGCCTTCTGGTGTCAGCATTAAGCCCGCATATAAAATGCCTGTAAACGAACGCTCTTCCTGCACCATCGCGCGAGCTGCTGGTTTGACGACGTCTTCCACCGCTTTTTGTACGATTTCATCAGAAATTTGTGGAACCGGTGAATAAGCGCCCATCCCGCCGGTGTTTGGTCCTTTGTCATCTTCAAATGCACGTTTATGATCCTGTGCGATCACCATCGGATACACCTTTTCTCCATTGACAAAGGCCATCAGAGAAAACTCTTCACCTGTTAAAAATTCTTCAATGACAACCGATGCACTCGCATCGCCAAACTTTTCATCCTCTAAAAAGTCATGCAGGCAGTTGATTGCCTCTTCAAGCGTCATTGCCACTGTCACGCCTTTTCCTGCGGCAAGTCCATCTGCTTTAATGACAATTGGGGCACCCTTTTCTTCCACATATGCCTTCGCTTCTTCAAACGATGTAAAAGTGGCGTAAGCGGCTGTCGGGATCTCATAATTATTCATTAAGTCCTTTGCAAATTCTTTTGAGCCTTCAATGACTGCGGCTTTTGCATTCGGTCCAAATACCTTTAGACCTGCTTCTTCAAATGCATCGACGACACCTGCAATTAATGGAACCTCTGGACCGACAATTGTTAAACCGATGTTATTGTCTTTTGCAAAACGAATTAACGCCTCATGATCGCCCTCGTCGATTGGGACAAGCTTCGCAGCGTCTGTCATTCCATCATTGCCGGGTGCGACAAATACTTGGCTGACAAGTTCGCTTTGATTCACTTTCCATGCGATGGTATGCTCTCTTCCGCCTCTGCCGATAATTAATACGTTCACACTGTCATCCCCTTAATGTTTGAAATGTCTAACGCCAGTGAAGACCATGGCGATGCCGTATTCATCTGCTTTTTGGATTGATTCTTCATCACGAATGGAACCACCTGGCTGGATGATCGCTGTAACGCCCGCCTTTGCAGCAGCTTCCACTGTATCGCCCATTGGGAAAAATGCATCAGAACCTAGTGCACTCCCTTTTGCCTTTTCACCTGCTTGCTCAATCGCAATGTTAGCCGAGCCAACACGGTTCATTTGACCAGCACCAATACCTGCTGTCATTTGATCCTTCGCGAGAACGATGGCATTAGATTTCACATGTTTGACGACTTTCCAAGCGAGCTTTAAGTCTTTCCATTCGTCTTCAGTCGGCTCTCTTTTCGTTGGAATAGAGATCGTTGCTTCCTCTAAACCGTACGTGTCGATATCCTGAACGAGCAATCCACCATGAACACTTGTGAGCTGCTTTTCTTTTTTCCCAAGATCTGCTTCAACATCTAATGTTAGTAGACGAAGGTTCTTTTTCGCTGTTAGCACATCAAGTGCTTCTTGGCTAAACGATGGTGCGATGACGATTTCTAAGAAAATCGTATGGAGCACCTCAGCCGTTTGCTTGTCTACTTCACGATTAAGCGCCACAATGCCGCCGAAAATAGATGTTTCATCTGCTTTAAATGCACGATCAAATGCTTCTGCAATCGTTTCTCCTGTCCCAACACCACATGGGTTCATATGCTTTACAGCCACAGCCGCTGGCTCCGTAAATTCACGTACAATTTGAAGAGATGCATCTGCATCTTTGATGTTGTTGTAGGAAAGTTCTTTTCCATGTAATTGCGTTGCAGTCGCTAAAGAGCCTTTGCTTGGAAGCGCATTTTCATAGAACGTCGCCGCTTGGTGCGGGTTTTCTCCATAACGAAGAGATTGCTTTTTCTCAAATGTGACTGTGAACTGTTCTGGCTCTGTTTCGCCAACAAAGTTCGTTAAATAATCCGCAATCAGGGCATCGTAAGCAGCCGTATGACGGAATACTTTTGCTGCAAGCTCACGTTTTTTCTCTAGTGAGACGCCGCCTTCTTTAATTTGTTGAACGACAGAATCATAATCACGCGGGTCTACAATCACAGTGACGTCCTGATGGTTTTTAGAAGCAGCACGAAGCATACCCGGTCCGCCAATATCAATGTTTTCAATCGCTTCTTCATACGTGACATCGTCTTTGGAAATGGTCTCTTTGAATGGATATAGATTCACAACGACAAGATCAATCGGCTGAATGCCGTGCTTTTCGATCTGTGCCATATGCTCATCGTTTTCTCTCACTGCTAACAGTCCACCATGAATGTTCGGGTGAAGCGTTTTGAGTCGTCCGTCCATGATTTCTGGGAAGCCAGTCACTTCAGAAATACCAATGACATCAATGCCGTTCTCTTGAAGAAGTTTGTGTGTACCACCAGTTGAAATCACTTCAACGCCAAGTTCTGTTAGTTCTTTCACAAAAGGTACAAGATTTGTTTTATCGGAAACACTGATTAATGCGCGTTTGATCGTCATGCCTTTGTCACCTCATTAAGATAATTCTAAAAGTGATTTGATCACTTTTGGATATAGTGTATGTTCTAATTCATGCATTCTTTTTTCAATGGATTCAAGGTCTTCCCCTTGTTCAATATGAATGGCTGCTTGGTCAATAATCGGGCCGGTATCCATGCCTTCGTCGACATAATGAACCGTGATGCCAGCCACTTTGACTCCTGCTTGATAGGCTTGTCCAATCGCATCGAGTCCAGGAAATGCTGGCAATAAAGAAGGGTGGATATTCACGATTTTCCCTCTAAATGCATCAAGCAATGTCGGACCGATCAGTCGCATATACCCAGCGAGGAAAATCCATTCCACTTCATGCAGCTTCAGCTGTTCAATGATGGTTTGCTCAAAAGCGGCTTTACTCGGGAAAGCCTTCGGCGTAAAAGAAAAGGACGGAATGCCCTCTTTCTCTGCCCGCTCCAGCACCTTCGCACCCGGTTTATCACAGATCACAATGGCGGCTTTTGCCGGCCACTGTTCTTCTTTTAACGTATCAATAATGGCTTGAAAATTTGTCCCGCTTCCAGAGGCGAAGATCGCAAACTTTTTCATGAGAGGCTTCCACCACCGAAAGTGACGCCTTCTCCTTTTTGAACTCGTCCGATAAGAAAGGCTTTCTCTCCGTCTTGTTCAAGTCCGCTGATCACATCGACGAGATCATCCTCTTTGACGGCTAGGACAAAGCCAATGCCCATATTAAATACATTGAACATCTCTTCTGCTTTCAATTGCCCTTTTTCTTGAATAAAGGAGAAAATAGGCGGGACCGGCCATGAGCCGTTATCAATCTCCACACCAAGTCCTTCAGGCAGCATACGTGGTAAATTCTCAATAAAGCCGCCGCCTGTCACATGTGCCATACCATCAACTTTGCCAGCTTTCACTTGTTTAAGAACAGGCTTGACATAAATCTTCGTCGGTTCAAGCAGCTCTTCTCCAAGTGGTCTTGTAAAAGGTTCATACGTTTGGTGAAGATCTAGGCCCGCATCTTCAAGCAATACTTTTCGTACAAGAGAATAGCCATTGCTATGAATGCCGCTAGAGCTGAGTCCAATCAGCAAATGCCCTTCCTGGATGTTCTCTCCTGTGACGATTTCATCCTTTTCAACGACACCTACAGAAAATCCGGCAATATCATATTCTTCTTCTGTGTAAAGACCCGGCATTTCTGCTGTCTCTCCGCCGACAAGCGCTGAACCAGACTGCTCGCATCCGTCAGCTACACCTTTGACGATGGATTCAATTTTCAAAGGATCTGCTTTTCCAACTGCTAAGTAATCTAAGAAAAAGAGCGGCTCTGCCCCTTGTGCAAGTACATCGTTCACACACATAGCAACAGCATCTACACCGATCGTATCGTGTTGATCCATTAAAAAAGCGAGCTTTAATTTCGTACCAACACCATCTGTTCCTGAGACAAGAACGGGCTTTTTGTATGGCAGTTCAGATAAATCAAACATCCCGCCAAATCCACCTAGAGCGCCCATGACACCTGCTCTTTTTGTACGTTCTACGTGTGTTTTCATTCGTTTGACGGCTTCGTATCCTGCTTCGATGTCGACACCGGCGTTTTTATATGCTTCTGACATCCCATTCACTCCTTTTATCTGCTTGTCTTTCATGTATTTTCGGCAGAATGAAAGAGCAGCATATCAAATCACGTTGACTGCTGCTCCATTATTCGATTATTTCGTCAGGACTGTTTCCTTCACATGAGGAAGGACAGTATCTTCATAAATTTCGGTCGGGTATTTTCCAGTAAAGCATGCTAAACACTGACCGCGCTGCGGATCATCATACTTTCTGCCAATCCCGTCCATTAAACCGTCTACAGATAAAAATGCAATGGTGTCTGCACCGATTTCCTGTCTAATTTCTTCCACTGAATGAGATGACGCAATCAGCTCTTCGTGTGTAGACGTATCAATTCCATAAAAACACGGATGAGCGATTGGCGGTGAACTAATGCGTACATGCACTTCCGTCGCACCTGCTTCTCTTAGCATCGTCACAATCCGGCGGCTTGTTGTTCCTCGTACGATGGAATCATCCACCATGACGACACGTTTGCCTTCGACCACCCCGCGCACAGCAGACAGCTTCATTCGCACGCCCTGCTCACGCAATGCTTGAGACGGCTGAATAAATGTCCGGCCGACATAACGGTTTTTAATTAAACCTAGCTCATATGGAATACCTGTTGCTTCGGCATAGCCAATCGCTGCAGAAATACTGGAGTCTGGCACACCTGTCACGACATCTGCTTCGACATGAGCTTCTTCTGCAAGCTTCTTGCCAAGATTCTTTCTCGCACTATGCACGTTGATGCCATTGATATTGCTGTCAGGTCTTGAGAAATAAATGTATTCCATGCTGCACATGCTGCGGTTAATGTTCATCGAGAAGCGCTCAGATTTTAAGCCTTCATCATTAATGATCAGCATTTCGCCAGGCTCCACATCACGTAAATAGGTAGCACCAACGACATCAAAGGCACATGTTTCAGAAGCGACAACATAAGCATCCCCAAGCATACCAAGTGAAAGTGGGCGTAATCCGTTCGGATCAAGCGCTACGATCATTTCTGTTTCCGTCATAATTAAGAAAGCATAAGCTCCTTTTAGCATGGACAGAGCATTTTTGATTTGATCCTTCAAATCCATATATCCGCTACGCTTAATTAAGTGAGCGAGCACTTCGGTATCAGAAGACGTTTGAAAAATACTTCCTTGGTTCTCTAGCTGCTGTTTTAATTGCGTTGCATTGACCAAGTTTCCATTATGAGCAAGGGCAAGGCTGCCATTGTTTTGTGAGCGGAAGAAGAGGGGTTGCACATTCTCAAAGCCGCCTCCGCCTGCTGTCGCATACCGAACGTGTCCGATCGCACCTTTTCCCTTTAAATCCTTAAGCTCACCATTTTGGAACACTTCCGTAATCAGTCCAAGGCCTTTGTGTGACGTCAGGTTTTCACCGTCTGTTGCAATAATTCCTGCACCTTCTTGTCCTCGGTGCTGAAGGCTATGCAATCCGTAATAGGTGATTTGCGGGGCTTCTTCGTGTCCCCAAACCCCAAAGACGCCACATTCTTCGTTTAAGCCTCTGATTTCAGCAAGCATGGGATCGCTCCTTTCCATGCGCGTTCAAGCTCGTTGACTGCCGCATGAATCCATTGTTGTCCTTCTTGATTTTTGACAGTGAATACACCATCATTTGTGACCGTTCCAACTTCTTTTGCATCTTGCACAGCCGCAGCAAACGCTTCGCGGTTTTCTGGTTTCACTGTGACGACAAAACGTGACTGCGATTCACTGAATAGTGATGCTGCGCTGTTTAGATCGATCTGGATATCAGCGCCAAGACCATCTGTTCCAAATGTACTTTCAGCTAAAGCTACACCAAGACCGCCTTCAGACACATCATGTGCTGACTGAACAAGTCCGTTTTGAATTGCTGCTAATAGGGCTTCTTGACGCGCCAGTTCTACATCCAAATCAATTTCTGGTGCTTTTCCGTAGATACGGCCTTCTGTCATTTTTTGAAGCTCACTGCCTGCGAATTCTTCCTTCGTTTCACCAATGACGAAAATCACATCGCCTGCCTGCTGGAACGATTGAGTCGTAATATGAGCTGTATCTTCAATCAAACCAACCATGCCAATAACTGGCGTTGGGTAAATGGCTGTTCCATTTGACTCGTTATATAAAGAGACGTTACCGCCGATGACCGGTGTGCTTAATGTACGGCAAGCTTCGCTAATGCCGTCAGCAGACTTTTCAATCTGCCAGAAGATTTCTGGTTTCTCCGGGTTACCGAAGTTCAAGTTATCTGTTACTGCAAGCGGACGAGCGCCTGAGCAGACAATGTTACGTGCGGCTTCTGCAACGGCGATCTTCCCGCCGACCTCTGGATCAAGGTAGAGATAACGTGCGTTACAATCTGTTGTCATCGCAAGAGCTTTTTTCGTCCCACGGATTCTGAGCACACCCGCATCAGAGCCAGGTGCAACGACTGTGTTTGTACGAACCATATAGTCGTATTGATCGTAAACCCATTCTTTACTCGCAATCGTTGGCTGTTTTAACAGCTGTTTCAATGTATCTGCTGCATCTGTGATCGCTGGAGCTTCCACTTTTGTTTCTAAAAACTCACGATAGTATGCAGGCTCACTTGACGGCTTGTGATAAACCGGTGCTTCTTCTGCAAGTGCATCAACTGGAAGCTCACACACTACTTCTCCTTGATGGAGTAAACGAAGCATTTTATCGTCTGTCACATGACCGACTGAGACTGCTTCAAGATCGTATTTTTCAAAAATATCAATGATTTCTTGCTCACGGCCTTTTTCAATGACCAACAGCATTCTCTCTTGGGATTCAGACAGCATCATTTCATACGCTGACATGCCTGTTTCACGCTGAGGGATCAGGTCTAGGTTCATTTCGATACCTGAACCGGCTTTACTTGCCATCTCTGCACTTGAGCTAGTTAAGCCAGCCGCTCCCATATCTTGAATGCCCACAAGCGCATCATTTTTGATGACTTCAAGGCATGCTTCAAGCAAAAGCTTTTCCATGAACGGATCGCCGACTTGAACCGCTGAACGTTTTTCTTCTGATTCATCAGAAAATTCTTCAGACGCAAATGTTGCACCGTGAATCCCGTCACGTCCCGTTTTAGCACCAACGTACATGACCGTATTGCCAACACCTTTTGCCTGCCCTTTCTTGATGTCTTCATGGTTGATTAACCCTACACACATTGCGTTAACGAGCGGGTTGCCTTCATAGCTTTGATCAAAATGAACTTCTCCGCCGACTGTTGGAATACCGATACAGTTTCCATAGCCTGCAATCCCTGCCACTACTTCTTCAAACAAGTACTTCACGCGCGGTGAAGTCAGTTCACCAAAACGAAGAGAGTTTAATACCGCAATTGGACGAGCACCCATGGAGAATACATCACGGATGATTCCGCCAACACCTGTTGCCGCTCCTTGATACGGTTCAATTGCAGATGGATGGTTATGTGATTCGATTTTAAATACAACCGCTTGGTTGTCTCCAATATCAACGATTCCAGCGCCTTCCCCAGGACCTTGAAGAACATGCTCTCCTTTTGTCGGGAATTTGCTTAAAACAGGCTTTGAGTTTTTATAACTGCAATGCTCTGACCACATGACAGAAAAGATACCCGTTTCTGTGTAGTTTGGCAGCCTGCCAATAATGGATTCGATTAAAGCGAATTCTTCATCACTCAATCCCATTTGCTGATACAATTTCTCTTCTTTAATTTGCTTGTGACTTGGTTCAAGCAGTAGTGACATGAGTGTCCCTCCAATTTTTCACGATAGATTGAAACAATTTAAGTCCGTCTGCGCTGCCTAGTAATGAGTCAACCGCGCGCTCAGGGTGCGGCATCATGCCGAGTACATTGCCCTGTTCATTCGTTACACCTGCAATTCGATTGACACTGCCGTTAATATCGTCACCGTAAGTGAAAGCGATTTGGCCTCGTTCAATCAGCTTCGCTAACGTGTCTTCGTCACAGTAGAAGTTGCCTTCACCGTGTGCTACAGGAATCGTAATCGATTCACCTTTTTGATAACCGCTTGTAAATTGCGTTTCGTTGTTCTCTACAATGAGTTCAACTGGACGACAGATAAATTTTAGATCTTTATTCCGTCTCATTGCACCTGGCAAAATGCCAAGCTCCTGAAGAATTTGGAACCCGTTACAAACACCAAGAACAGGTTTTCCTTCCGCAGCTGCTTTTTTCACAGCCGGCATGATGTTAGAAAAACGAGCAATCGCACCGCATCTTAAGTAATCCCCATAAGAGAAACCGCCTGGTACGAGTACACCGTCAAAACCATCAAGACTCGTTTCGTCGTGCCATACATATTCAACTTGTTCACCTAACTCATCTTGAATCGCATGGTACATATCGATATCACAGTTAGAGCCAGGCAAGACGATCACTGCAAACTTCACTGTGCGACAACCTCCTCCACCTCATAGCGGTAATCTTCAATCACCGTGTTGGCAAGCAATTTTTCACACATTTCTTTGACCACTGTGTCTAAGTCACGATCTGATTTCTCAATGACTAGCTCCATATATTTCCCGATACGGACATCCTTTACTTCCTGATAAGACATACTGTGCAAAGCGTGCTGCACGGCACTTCCTTGTGGATCAAGAACGCTCTCTTTTAAGCTGACAAAAATTTTCACTTTATACATGTTTATGGCCTCCAAGTCTTTTGAAAATTTCTTCGTATGCATTTGTTAAGCCGCCCAGGTTTCGTCTGAACACGTCTTTATCAAGCTTTTCGTTTGTGTCTTTGTCCCAAAGCCTGCACGTATCAGGTGAAATCTCATCAGCTAGCAAAATACGATTCTCGTGATCTATTCCGAATTCAAGCTTGAAATCAATTAAATTCACATGGCAATCTGAGAAGATTTGCTTCAATTCTTCATTCACTTGTCTTGTGATTTGTTTCATTTCCTCGACCTGTTCAGGTGTCGCTGCATGTAAAATGCGAATATGATCTTCTGTAATGAGCGGATCGCCAAGTGCATCATCTTTGTAGTAAAACTCGATCAAAGGTGTGTCCAGTTTCGTTCCCTCTGGAATCCCAAGACGTTTTGACATACTGCCTGCCACCACGTTTCGCACAACGACTTCAAGCGGTACGATGTCTACCTTTTGAATGAGCTGTTCTGTTTCAGATAGGCGTTTCACAAAGTGATTGTTGATTCCTTTCTCATGTAGCATTTGAAAAATCAAGCTGGAAATTTCGTTATTCAGTCTGCCTTTGCCTTCAATTTCCGCTTTCTTTTCACCGTTAAATGCTGTAGCTGAGTCTTTATATTCAACATATAAAATATGCTCGTCATCGGTCTGATAGATTCTTTTCGCTTTGCCTTCGTAGAGAAGTTCTTGTTTCACAGTCATTCAGATTGGCCTCCTAATTTGAATGTTGGCAATTTTCAGGATTAGGCGCCTGACTAGCAGGCGGCCCATTTCTTACGCAAGACCTAGACGTTCGAAAATCATATCGACATTTTTCAAGTGATAGTTGTAATCGAAGCAGTCAGCGATTTGTTCAGGTGTTAAGCGTGAAGTGATTTTCTCTTCTGCTTCTACTAATGTACGGAATGGTACTTGTTTCTCCCAAGCTTCCATCGCCTTTGGCTGAACCGTGTCATATGCTTCTTCTCGTGCCATACCTGTATCAATGAGTGCAAGCAGAACACGCTGTGAGTAAATTAAGCCGAGTGTGCGGTCCATGTTGCGCTTCATGTTTTCAGGGAAAACCGTTAAGTTTTTCACGATGTTTGAGAAACGGTTGAGCATGTAGTTCAGGGCAATCGTTGCATCTGGTAAAATGATGCGTTCAGCAGATGAATGAGAAATATCACGTTCATGCCAAAGCGGTACATTTTCATAAGCAGTCAGCATATAACCACGGATGACGCGGGCAATTCCCGTCATATTTTCAGAACCGATCGGGTTTCGTTTATGAGGCATCGCTGATGATCCTTTTTGTCCTTTTGCAAAGAACTCTTCTACTTCACGTGTTTCACTCTTTTGAAGACCACGAATTTCAACAGCAAATTTCTCAATGCTTGTTGCAACTAAAGCAAGGGTTGCCATGTAATCTGCATGACGGTCACGCTGCAAGGTTTGGGTTGAAATTGGTGCAGCTTTGATGCCAAGTTTCTCACATACATATTGCTCAACAAACGGGTCAATGTTCGCATATGTGCCAACAGCACCAGAGATTTTGCCGTATTCGATGCCGGCTTTTGCTTGTTTAAAACGTTCTAAGTTACGCTTCATTTCCTCGTACCAAAGACCAAGCTTTAGGCCAAATGTTGTCGGTTCAGCGTGTACACCGTGTGTACGGCCCATCATGACGGTATATTTGTGCTCTTTTGCTTTTTCTTTTAGTATGTCAACAAATCTCTCAATGTCCTTGAGCAAAATATCGTTCGCCTGTTTTAATAGATATGAAAGCGCCGTATCCACTACGTCTGTAGAGGTTAACCCGTAATGAACCCACTTTCTTTCTTCTCCTAGAGATTCAGATACAGCACGCGTAAAGGCAACCACGTCGTGGCGCGTGTCTTGTTCAATCTCTAGAATACGATCAATATCAAAGCTTGCATTCTTGCGCATTGTCACAACGTCTTCTTTCGGAATGATGCCAAGTTCTGCCCAAGCTTCACAAGCGAGAATTTCTACTTCAAGCCATGCATTAAATTTGTTTTCCTCTGTCCAGATTGCTGACATTTCTGGTCGTGCGTAACGTTCGATCATTTCCCGTTTCCTCCATCTCTTTCAGTCCATATCTTTGTGATGTTTGCCATCCATTCATCATCAAGCTGTTTCATAAATGTCATATGCCCCATTTTGCGGCCGGCTTTTACTTCATGTTTGCCATATAGATAAAGCTTCGCTTCCTTTAAAAGCTCAGGATGTTCTTTTGGGATGTCCACTTCATCGCCCAGCAAATTCACCATCATGCCCTCTGATAAAAGAGCTGTTCCGCCAAGCGGCAAACCGCATATGGCGCGAATGTGCTGTTCAAACTGACTCGTCTCACATAAATCCAATGTGTAATGTCCAGAGTTATGCGGGCGCGGTGCCAGTTCATTGACGAGCAGCTTCCCTTCATTTGTCAGGAACAGTTCAACAGCAAGCGTACCGACCAGCCCTAGCTTTTCAGCAAGCGTTGTTGCCAGCTCTTTTGCTTTCTCCTGAATGCTGCCATCTACCCGTGCAGGCACGATGCTTTGGAATAAAATATTGTGCTTATGAATGTTCTCAGCGACTGGGAATGTCGCAATTTCCCCATGAACAGACCGCGTCACAATCACAGACAGTTCCATTTGGAAAGGAACCCAGCTTTCTAAAATACATGTCCCATGAGTGAGAAGTGCAGCCGCTTCATGAAGCTGATCCTTCTCTTTGATCACGTACTGTCCTTTACCGTCGTAACCGCCTCTGCATGTTTTCAGCACAGCTGGCAAACCAAGCGCATTTACTGCGTCTTCCAGTTCCTTCTCATCATGAACGATGCGATAAGGGGCGACTTCACAGCCTGCATCTACAATCCCTTTTTTCTCTGTTTCACGGTTTTGGGTTAAAAGAAGGAGTTCGCTTCCTTGCGGTAAATACGCCTCTTCCTTCAGCTGATTGAGTGCATCATAATCAATGTTTTCAAATTCATATGTGACCACATCACTGATGTCCGCCAGCTGCCTTATTGCTTCAAGGTCACTGTATGCGGCTGTAATTTCTGTATCAGCAACCTGTCCACAAGGAGAAAGTGTGACTGGGTCAAGAACTGCTGCACGGTAGCCCATTTGCTTTGCACTGACGGCCATGTATCTGCCAAGCTGTCCGCCGCCGATGATACCAATGGTTGCGTTTGGAAAAATGGTCTGCTTAGCCAAGCTGATCACTGCTTTCTAATACAGTTTGTTTTGTTTGCTCTCTTCTTTCTTCAAGGCGTGCTGCAACGGCTTCATCGAATGCTGAAATCATTTGTGCGGCTAGAAGCCCTGCATTTGTTGCACCGGCTTTGCCGATTGCCACTGTAGCAACAGGTACACCGCCTGGCATTTGAACGATGGATAATAAGGAATCCAGCCCGTTTAATGCTTTTGATTGTACGGGCACACCAATGACCGGCAGTGTCGTTTTTGCTGCGACCATCCCCGGTAAATGTGCTGCGCCTCCAGCACCGGCAATAATGACCTTGAGTCCTTTACCTCTTGCTTCAGTCGCATATTCAAACATCAAATCAGGTGTCCGATGTGCGGATACAACCTGTTTTTCATACGGAATGTTTAATTCCTCTAAGATATCGCACGCATGTTTCATTGTTTCCCAATCAGATGTACTTCCCATGATGACACCTACAAGCGGCTTCATTTTGTCCCCACCTTTAAGCTATTATTCGATTTTGTATCGTTTGACACGCTTCCCAAACCTAAGCAGCTTGTCAAACGCCGAACAAAAAGGCCCGGTTTGTATTGCATTGTTAGGAAGCAACACAAACCGGGCCATGGTAAGCGCTGTTCGCTTTTAAAACGCCATGTCAGTTTTGTTCACTATCCTGCATAGTCCAGTCATTTACGGTAACTGGGTAGAAACTTATGGGCCATATTCCCAAGATTATATGAGGCTCGTGTTTTGATTTCATGTTTATCTTAACAACGGATGTTCATGATGTCAACGGATTTATCGAACAATCTATGAAGTCGTCGTTTTAATGTTCGGATTTAGAGTATTTTTCCCTCAAATACGATTTTTTTCCCAATCGGAATGATCTGAATCGACCCATTTTCCTTCTTTTCCTGAAAGATGGGCTCCTCCATTCGTCGGACAGGTGAGTAGCCTTCGTCCGCCATCTGGGACAACACTTGATCAATCGTCATGTTGTCTTCCACGTAGAATTTCTTTTTCTTTGGTTTTGCGGTCATTCTTTAATTCTCCTTTTCTTCACAGCCTTCACCCAGAAGCCGCCATGAATCGTTTTGGGCTCATACGAAATGATAAACGCCTTTGAATCAAGCGTTTTAATCGTTTCATATAATTGCAGTTCATATTTTCTCGGTGTTAAAATTTGCATCGCTGACCGGTCTCCTTCAAGACCTCCTACTACCCAGTTGGTGACGCCATATCCTTTTTCTCTCAATTGTTTTGGGAGATCTAGATCGATTTCTTTTGTAATCACGTTCACAGTAATGTAGCCAAGTGCCAGCTTCTCTTCAATTTTCATCCCGACAATGATTCCAATTCCATAACCTAGCGCATACGCAATGACATTTTGTACTTGATCTAAGTTATCTAACACGATACTCAAACCAATGACATAAATCAGCATCTCGACAGTACCAGCAAAAGCGGCTGCATACCTTCTGCCTTTCATTGTTAAAATTAAACGCATAGTGGAAAAAGAGACATAGACAATGTTAATCACTAAAATAATCAAAACCATGGTGAACGCATTGGATAAAAGTTGTTGAAGCACGATTCGAACCCCCTGCACTAAAAATCAAATAAAGCACCCCATATTCTACTAGAGAACAAACCTTGATACAATCAAATTTGTGCGAGAAAAACACATATATCTTTCGACAATAAGGGGTGGTCTTTGTTACCAAGAGTTTACCCGTTTTTTCCTCTTCTCAACATGAAAAACCTCCTTTTTCAAAAGGAGGCTTTAGATGGTTGATAAAGGGCTAAAATATACTTTATTTTAACCCTTTGTCTTCTTTTCAGCGTGATAGAAAACCTTTGAATTTTAAAAAGACCGAGTACACGCTGAAACGTGTTTTTATCCAAACCGAACTGGAACAAGTGATGGGATCAAATACTCTCCGACAATGCCCCATAAAAGGGCAATGATAACGAGCTCAATCAACAAAAAGACCCAGCCGGCATACATCAAGTCTCCCCGTACAGCATCTTGCTCTGATTGAATGGAGCGGAAGAGCACAATGGCAATCAGCTGAAGACCAAAAAACATCATCACGGATAAAATCACCGTTACAAATGGAATATTCAGCATGGCAAATACAAGCCAAAGGATAGATAAAACCAAAACCGGCACAAGCACGGCACCGAACTTCGTGATCACTTCTTTCAGCGATATGTTCCCTTTCAGCATGTACTTACCGAGCACCCAAACCGTCAGCATCATCAGTGTCAACAGAATGAGTGTAAAGACCGCTACCTTCAAAAAGGCGTCACCAAAAGAATAATGAATACCAAAACCTAATAAACGGGTCTTTGACGCCTTTAATTGAACGTAGTTGCCTAAAGCAAAAAACACACTGAATAACACAATTGAAATCCAGGCGTACTTCATGCGTAAAGTGTCCGCTTGATGGATCGCACGACTCGGTGATTTTAACATCGCGAGCCCATATGAGCCATAGCGCTTAAACGCACCGCCTACACCTCTTGCAATGCGCTGAATGGCTGAACGCTCTTCATCAGCTGGCTTAGCCGTTCTTCCTCGTTTTGCAGCACTGCGGCTGAGGCGGGACTGCCTTGTTTCTTGATCTATTGATGGCTCTTCGTTTTCGTTTTTCGTTTCGGATGTGACCTGCTCTTGATCTTTCTCTAACATCCCATATCAACTCCTATCTCAGACAATCCGCACAGGCTCAGGTGACCTGCCCGGATGACTCCTATTAAAGTAGCGGAGTCTCTCTATTCAGTCAAGATTCCTTGACGTTCATACGAATAGACGGATAAAAGAATGAAGAGGTTTTAAATGGAGAGAAAATAAGACAAAACAAAAAAGCTGATGAGTGGATCAGCTTTTCATCATCTTTCATTACTTTTCATGAACGATAGCGCCCCTGCTTTGCTTTCTGAATCCGAAGATTCTCTTGGTGTGCGGGGAAACGAGTCTTTTCTGTCGTATCGACTTGTGTAATTTGTCCATTATGAATGGTGATCACCACCGACCCGTATTCAATCCCTTTTAAGGCAGATAAAATAAAATTCAGCTTTTGTTCATCCATCGCTCATCCCCCATCCCACTAATTTTGCTTGCGCTCTTTTAAATAGAGAACCTCATTTTCCAGCTCATGAATCGTATAGTGCATGAGCGCTTCATGTTTTTCTTCATGCCCCCATAAAAGGAGCTGCTCAATCAATACCTGCTTTTTCCGCTCAATCACCTGCCTAAGCCAGCGTGACAAGTCATCCCCTCCCGTTATGATGAATGCAAGAAAAAAGGCACTCTGAACCCTTCTATAGAAAAAAGGAAATCAAAGCGCCTTTGGTGATCCAATCAGCGAATTATGTCTTTTTATCATAAACACATAATTCCTATAAGTCAACTATGTTTTTAAAATTTCCCTACAAAAAACAGCAGCCTCCATGAGCTGCTGTTTCAGACAAACGATTAATGATTTAAGAAAGCAAAATATAGAATAAAGATGACAAACAGGCCGTACATAATTGGATGCACTTCTTTTGCTTTTCCTTTAAAGATCATGGTGATCGGGTAGAAAATGAAACCAATTGCAATCCCTGTCGCAATACTATATGTCAGTGGCATCATAATCATGGTTAAGAAAGCCGGTACCGCAATTTCAAAACGATCCCATGCGATCTTCGCAAGAGGTGCTACCATCAGTGCACCTACAATGATTAAAGCAGGTGCCGTTACATTTGATGTCACGACAGATAATAGTGGCGAGAAGAACATCGCAAGTAAGAAGAAAATACCTGTCACGACGGCTGCAAACCCAGAGCGGGCACCCGCAGCAACACCTGAACTAGATTCAACATAAGACGTCGTCGTTGATGTACCAAGAACAGAACCGACGACGATAGAAGAAGAATCCGCCAGAAGCGCTCTTCCTGCACGAGGCAGCTCATTATTTTTCATTAAACCAGCCTGCGTTGCCACAGCCACAAGTGTACCAGCTGTATCAAAGAACCCAACGAATAGGAACGTTAAAATGACCACAAGCATTTGAATGGAGAAGATGTCTGGCAAGTGAATCAAAGCTTGACCAAAGGTTGGAGACAAACTTGGAATGCTTCCGATAATTTGAGATGGAACTGGCACAAGACCAAAGATCATTCCAGCAATGGCTGTCACAAGCATCCCAATGAAGACACCTGCATTCACACGAAGAACCATTAAAATGACAGTCACAACGATACCAAATACCGTTAACAGGACAGGACCACTATGAATATTCCCGATCGATACAAGCGTATTATCGTTATTGGCAATAATGCCAGAGCCTTGAAGCCCTACAAATGTAATGAACAAACCAATCCCTGCACCAACCGCCAGCTTCAGCTCACTCGGAATAGCATTGATGATTTTTTCACGAAAACCTGTTAAAGAAAGAGCAACGAAAATCAATCCTGAAACAAACACACCGGAAAGTGCTGCCTGCCATGAGATTCCCATACCAAGAACCACTGAGAAAGCGAAGAACGCATTCAGTCCCATACCTGGTGCAATCGCAATCGGGTACCTGGCGATCAATCCCATCAGGAAACAACCTGCCGCAGAAGCTAACGCCGTTGCTGTAAAGACAGCCCCCTGATCAATTCGTAATTTATCTGGAAAATCCGGTACTGCTACTAAAGCAAGTGTGATCGGATTGACAAACAAGATGTAAGCCATCGACAAAAATGTCGTTAAACCGCCGATGATCTCTCTGCGATAATTCGTACCTAACTCATCAAACTGAAAAAACTGTTTCAAAGCCAACTGACTCCCTTCATGTCCTTTTGCTTTAGTCTGCCCCATTCACAAGTCAAATAAAAAACGCCCCAACAGTTTTTGGGACGCTTGACTACAATGTGAATTCAGACCGTGACATCAAACAAGAACAATGCATGATTTATATCAAACGAGTGTGAATTGACGTAGTCAAGCCATTTACGGTAGCTTGGTAGAAACTTGCGGGCCATATCCCCGCCATTATACGACTTCTATCTATTTGATTTCTGTGTCTATTGTACCAACTTCATTTTTAAAACACAATACAAAAAGCGAACATTTTTCAAAGAAATGTCCGCTTCATTCGTCTTATTACACGAATTTGGAAAATCACATCTAGTTCTTTATACACCCATCACTGAATTCTGGCAAAAACCGTTTCTGCTACATCGAAAAATGCCTTCACAGCAGGAGAAGCTTGCGTGAGCGATGGACAGGCAAGCGCCACCTCACGATGATGCGATACATTCAGATGACTGATCTGCACAAGTTGCTGTGTTTTCAGGAATAACTCAGGACCTATCGTCACACCAAGTCCTTCCCCAACCATGCGGGCAATGGTCGTACAATCATGCACTTCAAATAAAATAGACGGCTTGATTTGCGCCTCTGCAAAAATATCCTCTACATGGGATTGATACATGCCAGTTGGCATAATAAATGGTTCATCTGCTAATTCTTCCATGTCTACAATTGGCTGCTGCTTAAAACGATGATTTTCGTGATAGGCGACCACCATTTTATCTTTCATAAGTGGCAATAGATGAAACGCTTCATCCGCTTTACCTTTTACAACAAACCCAACATCAATAATGCCAGAATCGAGCCACTCCAATATTTCTTCATATGTCCCCTCATAGAATTTAAATTCAATCTTTGGGTGCTTTTTCTGATAGCTCACAAGTAGCTTTGGCAATAAACAAGCGGATGCACTGGCAAATGTTCCAATCCGAATCAAGCCAGATTCAATATTTTTGGTGAGCGCAATTTCCTGTTGAATTTTCTCTACTCGATTTAGCACTTCTCTTATATGCGGAAGAAGGGTTTCACCGGTATCTGTCAGCGTAATGCCCTTTTTTCGGTCACGCACGAATAAAGACACGCCCCACTCCGTCTCTAAACTTGCCACCGCATGACTCACGGCAGACTGTGTCATATTTAACGCTTCAGCTGCGGCGGTAAAACTGCCTAGCTCGACCACTTTAGCCATCGTCTCGAATCGAACAAAGCTCATGAGTATTCACTCATCCCTTTCATGAAAAACATCAATTTTACTTATGTTAGCACGGAATTTAAAATGAATACAACGTTTCAACATAAAGGAAGGGTTCAAAATGAAAAGTACATCTTATCCATTGCTCATATTTCTTTTAGCCGTCGGTTCTTTCGTCACAGGCACTTCAGAATTCGTCGTATCAGGCATACTGGACATCATTTCTGACGATCTGCGCATCTCCATCCCGGTTGCGGGACAGCTCATCACCATCTATTCTCTTTTTTATGCCGTGGGTGCCCTCTTTTTAGTCATGGCCACATCGAAATTGAATCGAAAAAAGGTTCTTTTATCGGCAATTTCCATGTTTATAGCGGGGAATGTGCTCGCCTTTTTTAGCCATCACTTTATGCTGCTCATGCTCTCACGGGTCATCATGGCCATGAGTGGCGGCTTATATATTGTACTCGCAACAAATTATGCAGCGCAGCTCGCCCCGCCAGAAAAAAAGGGGAGTGCGATGGCAACAGTAATCACTGGATTTACAGTTTCACTAGTACTCGGTGTACCGATTGGAACATTTTTAGCAGGATATGTAGATTGGCATGCCATTTTTCTCATCATTGCAATAGGGACCGCTTGTCTCTTGTTTCTTCTGTATCGATTATTACCGCCTATGGAGGGACATTCCCATGTGCCATTCAAACAGCAAATGCAAATTCTTCAAGACCGTAGGGTGTTAAGCGGCTTAGCCACGACAGCCTTTTGGATTTTAGGTTACACGATGGTATTTGCTTACATTTCGCCATTATTGCGGCAAACATCCGGATTTACACTTGAACTGACAAGCATTGCCTTGCTTGTCTTAGGCATCTCCGCTTTTATTGGCTCGCGCTTTGGTGGATACGCTGTCGATCAATGGGGACCAAACCGAACCATTACAATCAGCATCACGGTTCAGATGCTCATGCTCTTTGCATTATCTTTTACACAATTTTCTGTAGTTGGCGTCTTCATCACGCTCGCCATTTGGGGCACCGCCACATGGACAACAACACCAGCCAAGCAATTTTATCTCATCTCCCTAAAACCCGAAACATCGGAAACCGTGCTGAGCTTTAATACAGCGATTATGAATATCGGTATGATGCTCGGCTCGTCAATGGGTGGTCTGATTATTCAATATACAAATGTAACGAATTTAAGTTGGATCGGGGGGCTAGCCAGTTTTGTTGCGTTGATGTTGATTCGGTACTCGTTCAATCGCAATCGACTGGCACATCAACAGATAAAAAGCGAACATGTGTAATCATGTTCGCTTGCTTATTTATCGACTAGCTTTTGATGTTTCTTTTTTGACTGGAATGGTTACCGTTATCGCCTTCTGTGGTGCCAACATATTCAGCTCTGACAAATCAATATAAAGCCCATATTCTTTAAATGAAAAATGGTTTAATGATAAAGTATCTAACTCCTTATTATCAAATTCAAAGGTGGATTGCATGGAAGCTGTCTTTAAATTCGTCATCTTCGCATGGTTCCCTTTCAAGTAATATCCGCTTTCATAGTCTGCTTGTGGATCGGGCCATGATTTCATCTTTTCAACATCGCCTAATCCAATGAATTCACCTATATTCTCCATCACATCCTGATCTAATTCTTTTTGATCTACTCCAGTAAATTGATAATCAACAATCACAGAACGGTCTTTTTGCTCTATCTTATTGATTTTGATTCCGATGCCATGGTGTTTTGTTTTGAACTGAACAGGCAGCTTTGTCTGAAGAGGAATGATTTTGCTTTCTTCCCGTTCGATATTCACATATGTGTCAAATGTCAATTCAGTCGCCTTTGGATTGATCGGCTGATTCAAAATCGTTAAATGATCTTTTCTAGTTTTGTCAGAAGACATTTGTTTTTTTCTTAAAACGGTTCCAATCTCAAGCTGATACTCATTCCCTAAATTATCCTTCATTCCATCTATACTGACTTTATCATCTTTGGCAAAACCATTGTAATCAATGGCATATTGAATTGCAGAGCCATTCACTCCGTTTTCTACCTTTACATTTCTTATTTGATAACGTCCATTTAAAATAGACACGTCTTTTTGTCCCGCTAATAAAGTGGTTTTTTGCTTGACCACAGGTAACTTGAAGCGCCAATTCCCTACAATATCCCCAATCTTCGAAATAACAAGCGGTACTTGCTGACCTTGTTTGATCGTTTGTCCATTTGTATAGACTTCCGTCTGCCCAACATAGCGGCCATCTTTCATTTTTTTCAATCCCTGATTGTCGTAACTCGGTTGGAAAGTGTCATTTATACGATCGAAGTTGTTGACTATGAATGGTACAGAATCTTCCTTTGTATTCAAATTCTCCACAGTAAACGTATAAACAAGCCGCCCTGCATCATAATACACACTGTTTACTTTCACAGTAACCCCTCTTGATTCAGCCCCCTCATTGACATGCTTCACCAACTCACTCTGAAAAAGAGACATTCCTACTTTATCGTGAAACATCATATATAACTGTCCAACAAACGGCACTCGAGCCATCGCTGTATTAAGAGAAGGAAAAATGAAGCCTGATGAAAAGTAAAGGACAACAAGGGCGATAATTGAATAGATTGGCGTTCTCCAATTCCATGTGAACCAACGTCTTTTCTTTTCCGCTTTCACATCTCCCATTGCTTGACGAATTGCAGAGGTCAATTCAACTTTTGGTACATCAATCTCTTCATAAAGCTTTTTCATTTCTTTTCGTTCCATCGACACTCTCCTCCTTCTCCAATGTTTGCTTTAATAACTTTCTTGCTCGATACAAATGAGTTTTGACCGTTCCTTCGGGCACACCCATCTGTTCAGAAATCATTGAAATCGAATAATCTTGAAAATAAAATAGCTGAATCACGAGCTGATATTGCTCATCTAATACATCTAGTGCATTTTTTAAATCGAGCTTGTCTTCCAAAAAATCATGACGCTCAACGCTTTCATGATGCTGTTCAAACGGAACAACATCTTGCTGCTTTTTCTTCATCGCAAAAATCGTATGAATCAAAATCCTAGTCAGCCATGTAGAAAAATAAGCCGGTTCTTTTAATCCAGATAAATGCTTAAATGCTTTCATGACCGTCTCCTGAACAGCATCTAACGAATCCTCTTTATTTCTTGTGTAGAGAAAAGCCGTTTTATATAAACGCTCTTGATACATCAGCATTAATGTCTCAAATGCCGGGACATTCCCTTTTTGTGCTTTTTTAATTAGACGCACTTGTTTCATCTCATCCACACCTCCTACACCTGTTAGAGCAAAGTTTCTCTCAAACGGTTTCAACAAACAAAAATTTCTTTTACTCAACATATGTCGGACAAAAATAGAGAAAGTGAAGAATAGGCCGCAAAGATCGTATTGAACTTTTGATATAATGGAAGAAATATCTACAAAAAGGAGGATATTGATTGTTTCTATTTGAAGAACCTGCTTGTGCTAGCTGCCAAAAGAAAATAGAAGGTAACGAAGAAGTGTACGTTAAGCTGATCTATCCAAAAAGACGAGGGATGACAGAAGTGAAGGCTTGGCTAAGGAATGAAGGGGTTTTTTATTGTAAGGCATGTACAGAACAAAAGACATCACATGGAGGATAAACACATGAACAAAATCACTTTTCCACAATCATTTCCAACAATTCATACCGAAAGACTAATCTTAAAACAAGCAACGATCAAAGACGCTGAGGATATGCACCTCTACTTATCAAATGAAACCGTGTGCCGCTACATGGGCATTGATGCACATGAAACAATCGAAGACACAAAAGGAGAAATCAAGTGGTATGACAATATCTTCAAAGAACAAACAGGCATCCGCTGGGGAATATCTCTAAAAGAAAATCCAGCCATCATCGGTAGCTGCGGCTTTCTCAATCTAGAAAAACAGCACCGCCGTACGGAAATTGGCTATGAATTACACCATGATCATTGGAGAAAAGGCATCATGAAGGAAGCGATTACTGCGGTGTTGCGGTATGGATTTCAGGAGATGAACTTGAATCGGATTGAAGCCATCATTGATCCAGCAAATACGTCTTCTGTTCAATTATTGGAGAAGATACATTTTGTACAAGAGGGTTTATTAAGAGAGTATGAATTGGGTCAGAAGGGATTCGATGATGTGTATATGTATTCAATTTTGAAGAGAGATTACGAAAAATCCTATTAAACAGAGGAGAAACAAATGAAAACGGATATTCATTTCATCCAAAAGCCAAAACCAGAGTATGTTTCTTTTCACATTTATGAACTCAATCCAGCGATTGAAAAACTTGTCCAGCAAGTGGAGCAGTCAGCCCCCTATTTCTTAGCACAAGAACCCACGAAAGAAAGAGTGAAAAAGGTCTATTATCACGACATTTTATATATAGTAAGCGTTGATAAAAGATCGTTCTTGTATACGTCAGATGGAGTGTTTCTCTTAAAGGAAAAGTTATTTGAACTTGAAAAACAGCTTGAAGCGCACGATTATGTCAGGATTTCAAAATCGATGATTCTAAATATAGATTCTATTTCCGCTATTTCTCCTAAAACAAGCGGTCGTTTTGAAGCAAAGCTTACAAATGAGGAAAAGGTGATGATTTCACGTTTTTATATCCAATCATTAAAAGAGAAACTTGGGTTACGAAGGAAGTGAACAGGATGAAACGTTATATCACAAATCTTTTGATCACATTTTGTATAATCTTTACTGCACTCGTATTGATTTACTGTTTCACGTTTGGAACGATGCCCATCTATATTTTACAAGCCATCATGTTCAGTTCCTTTTTTTCAAGCGCCCTGACCTTCTTGCTATACCCAAAACAAACGTACAGCCATCAACGGATTCTTTTTCAACAAATTCTATATATCGTCCTTGTGATGTGTATGATTATGACCACCATCATCATCGTCAGCGCTGAAATCAGTCTCCTTTCATTCATCGTGAATTTCCTTGTGGTCATGGCTTTATTCTTTGTGATCAAGTACCTATTGTATAAAAAAGATCAAGCAACAGCTGAGGAAATCAACGACCTTTTACAGCAGCGAAAGAAACGAACAACATCTTAAAGCGCATCTTAGGGCTAAAAATTGACATGTTAGGAAGATTTCATTGTGACTTCTTCTTGATTCCATTACTCTGACATTAGAGGGGGGAATCAACAATGAAACCAATGACAATCATTCGAAAATCAGTACTTCTACTGCTCTTTTCTTTAATCATTCCAACAAGCGCAGGTGTCTACCTATCCATCAAAGAAGTAACCGACCCAATGACCATCTATCTCATCAATGGATGCGCCATGCTGGTTGGGTGTCTTTTACTTCTATTCATTATTCAAAAAAGTCGTTTTCACTTGAAAGAAGTAGGATTTCAAAAAGGCTCTCTCGGTATGTGGATATTTCCGATCCTGATCATCGAGGCCATTCCGTTTATTGCTGGATTCAACAAGGATTTAACTGTTTCTTCCTTTCTAGCACTTTGTTTCTTCATGGTGTGTGTCGGTCTTTTTGAAGAAGGAATCTTTCGAGGCATTCTGTTTCAATATTTAAAACAAATTAACTTGAGCACTGCCATATGGGGCTCCGCCGTACTATTCGGTCTCGGTCATGCTGCGAATCTACTAAGCGGAAAAAGCCTCACCTTAACAGTCGCACAAATCCTCTTCGCCTTTTTATTTGGATTCGTTGCAGCTGAAATCGTGGCACTCACGAACAGCTTGCAATGGGTGATCTTATGGCATGCCGTTCATAATATTGTGGATCAAACCACAAATGGGCAAACGCCTGTGGAATTACAAATGCTTTTGCTTTCGATTCAATGTGTCATTTTGCTTGTTCTTGCGGTGGTGTTGTGGAGAAGATTAAGAATGAAAAAAGTGTTCAATAGATAATGAAAAGAGGAGGAAAGAAATGAAGGGGAACACATGGATAGAAGGCTGGTTTGAAAAGTGTGAAGAACTTGAAATCAAGCCTTGGGAATGGGATTTTAAACAAAGTTATATCAAAGAGCCGATACCGAAAGATAAATCATCAATTGAGTTAATATTAGATTATAAAAGTCGTAAACTGACAGAAATCGGAATTTGCAATGTCACTAAAAGAAGGGGTCGTGATGCTGACTGTGATAAAGAACCCTTTTATATTTATCAATTACTTTGGCGTACTGATTATGAGCCAAAGTCTGAATCACAGCTTAATTTAGACCGTTACAACTTGATCCGTGGAGAAACAATGAATTCCTTTATAACGACTTTCAATCATTTTAAAACACTAACTTATTATTCTCATATCAAACATAAGTTTGAAAAATTCGCTACTGACACCCACTGCATTGGGAACTTCATCGTATTACCACATTGGATGAATACGGGTCGTTATAAATTTTCTCAAGATTATTGGGATGTTACGATGTATTCACTATTTGAATTCTTTCAACCATTAGGCTGTTGGAAACAGTTCGTCGAACGATATTTCCTTCAACCTTATGTGAACGATGATGAGGAATGGACAGTGAGTGAATTTTGGGAAGGTCATTTTGCAGGTATAGGAAATTACAATCAATTAAAACCTCAAAATGAACAAGAATTAAGTGAGTACCTACATAAAGTCAATATTAGGATTGAAGAACGGGGCAAATGGATGATCAAAAAAGTCTGTGAAGAATTGAAGTTACAACACTTCACATTTTATGATGAACTAAAAGATAGACAGATTCGATTTTCCAACGAATTGAAATAAACCATAATGAGCGAGCTCAGTGCTCGCTTTTTTATTTTCTAAAAGGGTTCTGATAAAAGAAAAATGAGATCATAAAAAGCTGATATCTTAAACGCTATATCAGCATCATGTTATCAAGCTTATTCACTCATGTAATCCTCTTTCAGCATGCTGTATATTTCTACATCAACAACTCCTTTGCCAGACCATAAAACAGCTTGTCTAAGCAGTCCTTCTTTGATAAAACCATTTTTCAATAGGACTTTTTTTGATACCTCATTTGCTGGCATGACTTCCGCTTGAATTCTATTGATATCAATCTCTTCAAACAGAAATTTCACTAGTGTAGAGACAGCTTCTGTTGCTATGCCTTTTCCCCAATGTTCCTCTGCAAAGAAATAACCAATCGTCACCGCATTCACTTTTTGATTGATGTCCATTGTTTCGATGATACCAACTAGCGTATGAGAATTATCCTTTTGAAAGATTCCCCATTTCACTCTGCTTTTCTTCGTATAATCTCGTTCAAAATGTCCAATCATTTTTTTTACCGTTTGGAGATTATGTTTGGGAATGATCCCACAATACTGAAAGACTGTGTCATTGTCGTAAATTGAAAATAACTCTGGCAAATGACGTTCTTCCACCTTTTTTAATAATAGATTCTTTGACGCAACTACAGGAAAAGTACCAAAAAGACTTTCTATTTTCATCTCTTAATCCCCCTTATTCCTCGATAGGAATATAGATTTTCATTTTGATATCGTTCGGGCCATTCGAATGTAAGACATCTGTTATTTCAAAATCTGGTCCACTCGTTCTTTCATAATTAGAATTTGGGAGCCAGCTACCATAGATATATCTTCTAGTGTTTTGCACCATTTCATGAGAGCCACTCACTTTAAATTCTGCATATCTCCCCTCAGGAATCACTATTTTTACAAACCCTTCATTTAAATCTATATCGGATTCCTCCACTTCTTCCCCTACCACAAACGAAAAACGGCCATCATCATGAAAGGAAGTAGATACACCATAAGCCATATGAGGTGCTTTTCTCTTTGGAATCTGTTGATAATACTCCTTTTTTCCAAAATCCATATAAAACAAAGGAATGTCCGTGAAATATTCCTCTCTTTGAAGATTCGTTTGATACTCGTAACCAATAATATAAAATTTGTTTAATTGAGTCATGACAGGTTTATTCATATTGAATTCACTGTCTAACTTAGATTGATACGCTAAAAAATCCATTTTGTTTTGTTTCTTTAACTCCATTTCCTCTTTTCGAAACCTGCCTGGTGTCACCCCAAAGAATTGTAAAAAAGCACGGGCGAACGCTTCTTGAGAACCATACTGGAACGCAATCGCTATGTGTAAAATATTTTGATTTGTTTCTTTCAGTAACCTAGCAGCTTCAGAGAGCCTTCTATTTCTGATATACTCTTGCACAGAAAAACCTGTAATGGCTTGAAACAGTCGTTGAAAATGAAACGCTGAAAAGCAGGATTTCGAGGAAATATCCTTTATACTTATATTGTTTTGAAGATTCTCCTCAATAAACTCAATCGAATGCTGTATTCTCTCATAGTAATCCATTGTTTCTCCCTCCTCTACTTTTATTTTATTACTTCCCTCCTCTTACTTTTTGATCATTTGTGCTATTTTTAAATAACCTTCCACAAAATAATCATTCAATTTCCATAGCACAAAAAGTCAAGTTTCTTAAAAATGATTTCCGTTATATTAAACTCGTAAGGTAAAGATGTGCTCGGTTGTCCTATCAAGAACATGAGAAAACGATTCAAGGACCATTAACATCTGAAAGATGAATTACCGCTTCAAACTCTAGCAAAAAACGCTAGTTATTCTACCATTAAAACAGAAGTGAAATAAAATTAAAAATGAAGACAAGACACCCATAGGACAAAAAAAATCAATTAAAAAAGATATCCTTACCACTATCTCTTTTTTGTCATCTTGGTATAATAGAAAAAATCAGAAAAATGAGAATGCGATGATAAGGAATAGTACTTGCCGAAATGTTGTCAGAAAGTTGCTGGTTGATGAGAAGCAATAACATAAAGGCAGGGAACTCACCTTAGAGTAGCCTTAGTGAAATGAAAATGATTGATGTAGTTAAGGTCGGCACCCCACCGTTATACGGGAAGGATATAAGATATAACAATCTGTATCCGAATAAGGGCATGATAATGTAAAGTTATCATGAAACAGGGGTGGTACCGCGTAAGAAGAAGTCTTTCGTCTCCAAGTTCAATCTTGGAGATGATAGGCTTTTTTTATTTCCATTTACAGGAGGAATCGATGATGTTTAACCACAAAAAATACGAAAAAAAATACTTTTTGCCACCGAACCTTACTTATGATTGGGTGAAGAAAGAAACATTAGAACGTGCTCCGATATGGTGCAGTGTGGACTTACGGGATGGAAATCAAGCATTACCTATTCCTATGAACTTAGAAGAAAAATTGGATATGTTTCAGTTACTAGTAGAGATCGGTTTTAAAGAAATTGAAATCGCATTTCCAGCTGCTAATGATACGGAGTTTAAGCTATTACAGACACTGATTGATCGTCATATGATTCCAGACGATGTCACGATTATGGTGATCACGCAAGCGAGAGAGCATATTATCCGCCGAACCTTCGAAGCCATTAAGGGGGTACCGAAAGCGATTGTTCATTTATATAATTCGACGTCAGAAGCGCAGCGCAGACAAGTATTTAAGAAAACAAAAGATGAAATTAAACAAATTGCCATTGATGGCGCTATTTTAGTAAAAGAACTGGCCGAAAAAACAGAAAGTGATATTTATTTTCAATATAGTCCTGAAAGCTTTCCAGGAACAGAAGTGGATTACGCGTTAGATATTTGTAATAGTGTTTTAGATATTTGGAAACCGACACCACATCACAAAGCGATCATCAATATTCCGACAACAGTTGAATATTCAATGCCTCATATCTTTGCAAGTCAGATTGAGTATATACAAAAAAATCTGTCTTACCGAGACAGTGTGACATTGTCTGTTCACCCTCATAATGACCGCGGGTCTGGGGTGAGTGATGCAGAATTTGGTGTGCTAGCTGGTGCCGAAAGAGTCGAAGGGACATTATTTGGTATCGGTGAACGTACAGGGAACGTAGACTTGATTACTTTGGCGATGAATATGTACTCACAAGGTTATGATCCACAATTGAATTTCAATAACCTAGAAGCGATTCGTAAAAAATATGAAAAACTAACAAAAATCACTGTTCATGAGAGACAGCCATATTCTGGGGAGATGGTTTTCACCGCATTTTCTGGGTCACATCAAGATGCGATATCTAAAGGGATGAAATATAGAAAGGAACATCATGTTGATAAATGGGACGTTCCGTATATCCCAATAGATCCAGTTGACTTGGGGAGGAATTATCAAACGGATGTGATTCGAATCAATAGCCAGTCTGGAAAAGGCGGCATAGGCTATATATTAGAAACAAATTATGGCATTCAACTTCCTTATCAAATGAATGAAGCCATGGGATATGCAGCGAAGAAAGTATCTGATCAGACAAATAGGGAATTGTCTGTCGAAGAAATATATCATGTTTTTAAAGAGCAGTATGTTGATTTTCACCCTCATTTCCAGCTGCTTGATTATCAATTTCATAAAGGAGAGAAGCAAGAAGTCACCTTAACTTTGCTGAGAGATCATCAACAAATTGACATACAAGGAACTGGCACTGGAAGTTTAGATGCAATCAGTAATGCGTTAAAAGCACATTTTCATCTCGAGTATGATTTGGAAGTCTATGAACAGAATTCTTTGGGCAAGGATTCTCAAGCAAAAGCCTGTGCACAGATTGGTATTTCATATCAAGGAAAAATGCATTGGGGTGCTGGAATCGATAAAGATATTATAGAAGCAACAGTGAAGGCCCTGGTGGTTGCAGTAAATAAACTAGAGGTTTGGATGTAGATGGAAACAGATACACTTGAAAAACATGAAGCGATGCAATATTTAAGAGAGTACAACGAACAAGAAATCTTTTATCAACAATACCAACAGAAAAAGCATGACAATCAATCATTGCAATTACTTTTGAAGGATTATGATCAAAACAATTTCATGCAAAAGCAAATATATATAGAAGAATTTTTGCTAAGAGGGCAGAACGAATTTGAAAAAGAGGATACCATGTGGTTAGGTCAGGAGAAAGATATCGAAGTGAGAAAGTATAGCCGTTTTATGCCTCAATTGTCGGCTATCCATGATTTCTTTGAGATGATCTATGTTCTGGAAAATGAGATGTATGTAGAAGTGGAAGATAAAAAAATCGCTTTAAAATCAGGAGATATTGTCTTTATTCCACCTGACACAATACACAAACCAATTGTAATGGAGAATACAATTGCAATCCAAATCATGATCCGTAAAAGTACTTTTCAAAAAGTGTTTTTTAAAATGTTAAAAGGAAATCATGTCATTTCAGAGTTCTTTTTGAATGCATTGTATATAAAAGAAAATAAACATATTCTTATTTTCCATAGTCACTTGGATAAAAATTTGCTAGACTGCTCTCTGCATCTATTTACAGAAAATCACAATCGGTTTCCTGGATACCAGTTGATTATGAATAATTTGTTTGAGATATTATTATGTCTTTTATTAAGATTCAAACCAAGTCATATGAACGTCATTCAGGTCAAACCATATAGTGATATACGTATGATTCAAATGCTTCAATATATTCAGCAATGTTGTGAGCATATAACAATCCAGAAGATGGCAGAGGAATTTAACCTTTCACAATCTTATCTGTCTAGATATATAGCTCGTAAACTCGGCAAATCATTTCGTGAGATTCGACAAGAAATAAGATTGGAAAAAGCCTGCGAAATGATAACCGGTAGTGAATTACAAATAGATGATATTGCGGGAGCCGTTGGTTATCAAAATGTAGAGCATTTCATTCGTTTATTTAAGAAAAAGTATCATCTAACACCACATCAATATCGTTTAAATAATAAAGTCGAGCAAACTTCAAATCAACACGAATAAAAAGGAGACATCATCATGTCAATCAAGAAAGTAAAAGATTATTTTAAACAATATGAAATGGATACTCGAATTCAGGAATTTTCAATATCTAGCGCAACCGTAGACTTGGCTGCTTCTGCATTGGGCTGCGAACCTGAAAGAATCGCAAAAACACTCTCCTTTCTAGTAAATGGACAAGCTATTTTAGTTGTGACCTCTGGTGATGCAAAAGTTGATAACAAAAAATTCAAAGAATATTTTAAAACAAAAGCGAAAATGCTGCCTCCTCATGAGGTCGTTGACTTGGTCGGTCATGAAATTGGCGGAGTATGTCCTTTTGCTATAAAGAATGGCGTTTCTGTTTATTTAGATATGTCACTCAAACGTTTTGAGACAGTCTATCCAGCCTGCGGGAGCAGTAACAGTGCTATTGAACTCACAATCAAACAATTAGAAAAACACTCTGGTTATACACAATGGATTGATGTGTGTAAGGGATGGAATGATGAATTCACACAATAAAACGGAAGAAAAAAGTGCAATCAAACATAAAAAAGAGCTAGAAACCCTTGATACACAAAGGTTTCTAGCTCTATTATAACTACTCCCACTCGATGATTTTGCAAATTCATTTAAAGTTAATTTTCCGTCTTAAAAGCTTTTAAATCATTTAAATATACTTCATGGAACATGAATTTATAACTGTTGTTTGCAAATCGTTCTTCTCTAATTTGAGAAACGAAATTTAAAAGAGAGCTGAATGGCTCTCTTTATTTTTAAAAAACATCCATTTTTTTGAATTTTATTGATATAATTAATTATATTTATAAATTGATAAGGAGATTTTTATAATATGGATTTTATAAGTAACCCATGGTTTGTAGGTATTGCTGGTGGTATTGTAAGTGGTGTTATAGTTTTTTTTATAACTACTGCTATTTCGAATAAAATTAGCAAAAAAGATTACTATAATTCAGTAAAAGAAGTTAACTTTAAAGTGTCAAAAATGCTAATAATGTCTATTTCTGAAGGTAAAATACCGAACCCTCAAGTTGTCAGTGCATTACTATCTTCATTAGCGAAAAGAAACAATATTCTTTTAAAAGATATTAATACTGTAGAGGAAACTTATAACGATTTAGTCACTGAATTATTTGAAACAAATTTTATTCCGGTTGAAAAGAAGCAGACTTTAGCGAATGAATTAATCGATACAAAAGAATCTTTAAATCAAACGATTATTTTAGATGAAAATAAGAATATCAATGAAGATGAAAAATATCTTAGGTATCGTTCAATCCGTTTTAAATATCTATACATCTTAGGAGTAACAGTTTCCGCATATATGTTTCTTATCCTTACTTTATTAGATGCTAAAAAATTCAGTTTGCCAATTTCGTCAACTGATGATTACCAAATTTTAATGATTGCTTTTGGTACATTTACAATTGTTCTTAGTCTTTTGATTTTAATTACTACAAAACTAACTCACGATAAAAGAAAAGAGCTCAGAAAACAAAATAATAAAATCGATAAAAATACATAAACTAATAGCTTTTGTTTGCAAATTGTTTGCAACAATAACAAAAAAGAGCTTAGAACCCTTTTAAATCAAGAATTCTAAGCTTCTTTTTATTACTCCCACTCAATCGTAGCAGGCGGTTTACTCGTAATATCATACACCACGCGGTTAATATGCTTCACTTCATTCACGATACGAGTCGAGATCTTCTCAAGTACATCCCAAGGGATTCTTGCCCAGTCACTCGTCATACCATCAATAGACGTAACAGCACGGATACCGATTGTGTAATCGTATGTTCTTGCGTCACCCATGACACCTACGCTGCGGATGTCTGGGAGAACCGTGAAGTATTGCCAGATGTCGCGCTCAAGGCCGAAGTTGGCAATTTCTTCGCGTAGAATCGCATCCGATTCACGGACGATTTCTAGTTTTTCTTCAGAAATTTCACCTAGTACACGGATTCCTAGTCCTGGACCTGGGAATGGCTGTCTCCATACGATGTCGTCTGGAATACCTAGCTCTGACCCTAGAGCACGGACTTCATCCTTGAATAGCGTATTAAGTGGCTCAATCAATTCAAACTGCATGTCTTCTGGAAGACCGCCAACGTTGTGGTGAGATTTGATTGTTTGTGCCGTTGCTGTACCACTCTCAATGATGTCAGTGTAAAGCGTTCCTTGTGCTAAGTAGTCGATTCCTTTTAGCTTGTCCGCCTCGTCATCGAATACATAGATGAATTCGTTACCGATGATTTTACGTTTTTGCTCAGGATCAGACACACCTTTTAGCTTGTTTAAGAAGCGATCTTTCGCATCTACTTTAATCACGTTCATGTTGAAACCTTCGCTAAATGTTTTCATTACCCCTTCTGCTTCGCCTTTGCGAAGAAGACCGTGGTCAACGAAAATACATGTCAGCTGATCGCCGATGGCTTTGTGGATCAATACCGCCACAACAGATGAATCTACACCGCCGCTTAGTGCGCACAATACTTGTTTGTCGCCTACTGTTTCACGGATTTTCTGCATTTCGATTTCAATGAAGTTCTCCATTGACCATTTGCCATCGCACTCACATACGCCGAAGACAAAGTTCTTCAATAGATCATTTCCGTACTCAGAGTGACGTACCTCTGGGTGGAACTGAACGCCATAGAAATTCTTCTCAGCTAAGCTCATCGCTGAGTTTGGACAATGTGCACTTGTTGCATCAACTGTAAAGCCTTCTGGTACTTCAACGACAAGGTCACCATGGCTCATCCAAACGACTTGATCCGTTGGAAGGTCTTTGAATAGAGCAGGTGTTCCGTTAATATGAATGTCTGCTTTTCCATATTCACGCTGGCTTGCCGCTTCTACTTTCCCACCTAAATAGTGAGTCATCAGCTGCATGCCGTAGCAAATGCCTAGAACCGGAATGCCTAGATCAAAAATCTTTTCGTCACAGCGGAAAGATCCTTCATCATAAACACTGTTTGGTCCACCAGAAAGGATGATTCCTTTAGGGGCCATTTCTTTAATTTCTTCAGCAGTTAAAGTGTGCGGATGAAGCTCACTGTACACACCAAATTCACGAATACGGCGAGTGATCAGCTGATTGTACTGACTGCCGAAATCGAGAACCAAAATCATTTCATTTACTAAATTTGTCATGGTGTCACCTCTATGTCCAATATAGTTTTTTATAAACGCACAGAAAAAATGAGAGGAGAAAACCTGCTCTCAGTGTGAATCACGCTTTTGAAGCGCCCAGACTCACATCCGAACGCTTCAATTTCATGTATTTTAGAAGGTTTTAATATTCACCTATTCTAACAACAGGAAGGTACGGGGTCAAGACTATCTCCTGTTTATTAAATTTTCCCATAACTTCACCGACTGCCGCCAAAGCGCCGAGGCATCTTCTCGCCTGTAGAGCGCCCGCTCATAGAACTGCGTTAGTTCAGACATGTGATGATTCCCTTCCTTGTCATCGATCAAAGAAGCAAATTCTCTTAGCGTCATGCCTGGCTTTTTATCGATCCCTCTGCGCCTTAGCTGTTTTAATAGAGCAGCATATGCGTAGAAAAAAGCTTCCTCATCTGGCAGACGTTTTACCTTTCTCACAATAAAGATTGGCAGCCATCTTGCTCTGAACCGGTAAAGCATCCAGCCTATAATTCCAAGAAAGACAATCGCACCTGCTGCGTAGCCCAAGATTGAACCAACATGAATCATACTTGGCTTTGCTTTAGCTGCTTGTTCCTCTTGTTTTGCCGCCTGTTCTGGTTCTTGTTGCTGCGGCTGTTGTGTCTGCTCGTTTTCTTGTTGATCAGATGCGGGCTGATCTTTTTCATCCTGTTGATCATCTGTTTGGTCGTTGTTAGCCGTTGTTTCATTCGTAAATGTCTCTGGGTTCGTGAACCCTTTTGTCGGTTCAAAAGTCACCCAGCCACGGTTTGGAAAATACACCTCTACCCATGAATGGGCATTGTTATTGGTCACTTCATACACATTGTTTCCATCCATCTGTGTTTCATATAACTGACCTGACGTGTACCCTTTCACCCATCTCGCCGGAATTCCAATCGAGCGAAGCATGACAATCATCGAGGTTGAAAAGTTATCACAATAGCCAATCATTGTGTCAAATAAGAACTGATCCACATAGTCTTCGTTACGCCCAGGCACAGCGACATTTTGGGTTTCATATGAAAACTTCGCAGATCCTAAATAATCCTCAATCGCTTTTGCTTTATCATACATATTATCCTTCGTTTCCGTTAAGCTGTTCGCCAATGTTTTCACACGCTCTGGCAGCGAGGATGGGAGCTGCAAGTATTCACGTCCGACCTGCTGGTTCACTTGCTGCTTGGTCGGTACTTTGATCCGCTGTAAGTCCTCTAGGATAAATGTAGGTGATAAGAAGCTGACTCGATAGTTCCCTAAATTTTTGGGCGGGTTTTGAGTGGACGGGACAATTTTCTCCGTTTTGCCCATCATTTGCAGTGGAATGTTTTCCATCGGCGTCATCATAACCGTACCAATCGGATAAACAGCATGATTAAATCGATAATTTGATTCCATATCGACTCTCGTTTCATGCTCCTCTGTTTTCACGCGATTGGTAAACCACCGGTTCGGCACCTCATTCCCTTTTAACCGAGTAGGTTTCGTATCATTTGAAGCATCCTCCCAGCCTTTCCCCGTGTAAATACTTTTTGTTTCTACACGAAAATAAGACGGCTCTTTTCCGCTCCATTTAAATACCGGTGTAAGGTCCTCACTAAATGGTCCCCCAAGCGACGAATCATCCGTACTATATCCCACCTTATTCTGCCCGGCAGAACCATCTTGATTCGTGACCGCTTTAAAAAACGGGACAGGGTCAGGCCATTTCGGATCAGATTTTGGCAAAGACGCACCGAGTGATGCTGATACAAGAACAAGCGCCAGCATGGGTAAGAACCAATTGAGACGCGCTTTCTGTGACACCCGCACACCTTCAGCCGAACGAAGCCGGTCGAAATAGAGCAGGCCAAGCAAACAAAAGCCAAATACCATAATTCGAACGATCGCAAAAGTCGCATCATAAGGTGTAAACGTATCAAGAATCGTGACATATACAATCGTCATCAGTAAAAAGAAAAAGATACGCTGCTGATACACAACCCAATAATGAAGCAAATAAACAAGTAGCCAAAGCAAAATATAAAACAACAATGTGCGGAAAGACGGATACATGTCACTCCACATGCCCATGCTCATCAAAGAAATATTATCTTGAATATCAGCAAACAGCGCAGGCAGATAACTTGGCTCTGATTGATAAAAAATCAAGTATAATGCGAGCAAGATCAATCCAGCACAAATAGGAAACGTCACATACCACTTCAATCGAAAGAACGTAAACAAACACGTAAGCCCTATAAAAATGATGAAATAAGACGTATGACTCGTCTCTGTAAAATCTTGAAGCGGACGAAGCCACTCCCAAAGCAGCAGAAATGCGACAGCATAATAGATGAACAACTCAAAACGGCTTTGCCGCTGATGCATATAAATGTTTGTCACCTCACAGTTCTTTCGTGCAGCCGGTCCTCAAATAAAAGGGTCGTGTGTATCCCAGAAGCTTTAAGCCGGTCCACAAGCTGTTTTTCTTTTGCCGTCAATCGATCAACGGCTCTCTTCACTAAAAGAACAGTGATGTTCTTTCTGTTTCGATTCCCAAGTAAAATGGCAGCAAGCTCTTCTTGCAGATGACCTGTCACCACATACTTTCCTGTCTGCTGGTGCTCACTCGCTGTTAATGATTGATAATCAGGTGCACGAGAAGGCTGATACTGCACCTTTGTTAAATAGTAGAGCATGTCCTGTAAATGCCACTCTCCTTGATCCACTCGAAATATGTGCTGATCCCCAAGCGGGACAAGGCCTACCGGCACCCCTTTTTTCACAGCCGTTTGCAGAACCGATGCGGCCATAGATACAATCGTTTCAAAAGCGGCTTCATCTGTAAAATCAGCAAACACCACCAGATCCTTTGTCTGATTCTGTTCAAACTCCTTCGTCATAAGCTGACCTCTTCTAGCTGTTGTCTTCCAGTCCACCCAAGCGAAACGGTCTCCTTGCTGGTATTCACGCACACCTGTCGTCACATTTGTCGGTTCATTTAACCAAGAGTGCAATGCTTTGCCTCCATTTTCATTCACCGATGCAGCAGATTCAACCGGAATATCCAATATTTTCGGATACACAAGCAATGTTTTCTCTAGTGGAAGAATCACTTCTTTTTCAACAAACCCAAACATATCACCCGTTTTAATTCTAACCGCCGTCAATTGATGCTCTCCCCGCACGATGTCATTGAATTGATATGAAAATCGCCACGTTTTCCGAAACCAAGGAAAGATCATTCGCTTCATTTCAATCTGTTCCTGTAAATGGAAGGTATCCGGCGGTTCATCCTCAAGTATGGCGTACACGTACGGAAATAAATTCGTCCGCTTGATTTCAAGGTCAACAGACAGCACTTCCCCTGCCTTTAACCGGGTATGCTGTAATGTCCTTTTGGCTGTTGCACGAAGTGGAACAAGGGCAAACAGCAAAGCATACAAAGCATATGGTGAAAATGCATAAAAAAGGAACCAGCTCACAAAGCCGCCCTGAAACATGGCATAGCAAAAGGCTGCTGCCGTGAGGAGAAAGAGCATAAACACCCGTAACCATAGTGAAAAAGCGAAACGGTCACGTGACTTCATTGAGTCATCGACTTTTGAACTGGTACGCCAATATGCTCAATCATCTGTCGTAGCAGTGTCTCCGCCTTCTTCCCTTCATACGTTGCTTCTGATGTCAAAATCATGCGATGCGGCAATGTGTAAGGCGCCAAATACTGTACATCATCAGGAATCACATAATCCCGCCTGTTCAACAGCGCATACGCCTGAGCCGCTTTCATCAATGCAATTGAACCCCTTGGGCTCACGCCTAAATAGACAGACGGATGATTTCTCGTCGCTTGGGCGATTTCGACAATATATTCTTTAATCGACGCATCCACATGTACGGTCTGAACCGCTTGCTGCAAAGCATGGATATGATCTTTTGTCATGACTGCCTGAAGCGTGTCAATTGGCGATTGCTTCTCCTGCAAATTCAGCACCTCAAGCTCCTCCAGCATGGTTGGATACCCCATCTGTAGCTTAAATAAGAAGCGGTCCATTTGCGCTTCTGGAAGTGGATAGGTTCCCTCATACTCCACTGGATTTTGCGTAGCCATCACAAAGAAAGGATCTGCCAGCGGCATCGTTTCTCCGTCCACTGTGACACTGCCTTCTTCCATCGCTTCAAGAAGGGCTGATTGTGTTTTAGGAGAGGTTCGGTTGATTTCATCAGCCAAAATAATCTGCCCCATAATCGGTCCTTGTCTAAATTCAAACTCGTTTGTCTTTTTATTATAAATCGACACACCTGTTACATCTGAAGGCAAAAGGTCAGGCGTAAATTGAATTCGCTTAAACTCACACCCAATGGATTTTGCCAGAGCACGAACCATCATGGTCTTCCCAACGCCAGGCACATCCTCTAATAGCACATGCCCCTTCGCCAAAATCGCAACAAGGCTTAATATCGCAATATCTTTTTTCCCTACCATCACTTTATTGATGTTATCTACGATTTTTTGTAAATCTGAATGCATTGGTTCATCAAATGCCATCCTGATCCTCCTATCACGTTTCCGTCAATTTTCATATAGTCTAACTTTACCATACAACACGCATTTGCATGAAACATCAACACGTAGAAAAAAGAAGCCTTCTCACGACGGAAAAGACTTCTGCTCCTCTTTAGGCTCACTTGCTGGTTCCATATGAACATGAGAGTGTAGAATATCATGTTCCTGCTTCATTCTGCGTTCAATTTCATCTGCAATATCATGGCTTTCTGCGATGTTTAAATGCGGTTCTACTTCAACGACCACATCCACATGGACGGTGCTTCCAAGATAACGAGCTTTAATGTCTTTCAAATCGCCCACTCCTGGTGTCGCTTCAATCGTCTCTTTATATTTAGACATATCTTTTATATGAAAACCGTCCGTTAACGAATGAGACGCATCTCTGAAAATCTCCCACGCCGTTTTACAGATAATTAAGCCAATCACAAACGCAGCAAGCGTATCAACCCACGCCAGCTGAAATTGAGAGGCGATAATTCCGACAAACGTCCCGATACTCACATAAGCATCTGATTTATTATCAGCCGCTGCCGCATATAGCGCCTGGCTATTAATTCGTTTAGACAGTTTACGGTTATACATATACACGCCATACATCACAACCGCACTTCCTGCTGCCGTCCAAGCTGCAATCATATCAGGCGTTTGATGCTCTGATGAGAAAAGCGACTGGCCTGCACTCAGCAAAACCTGAAGCCCGACAAGCATCATAATAAAGGAAGCCACAAGTGACGCAATATTTTCAGCTCTAAAATGACCGTATGGATGATCCTCATCAGGTGGCTTCTGAGAAATACGCAGCCCAATTAATACGGCCAGCGAAGCAATGATATCTGTCGTATTATTCAAGCCATCTGCGGAAAGGGCTTCTGAATGAAACACATACCCAATGATCAGTTTGACAGCAGATAAGATCACATAGGCTATAATGCTGACCCAAGCACCTGTTTCACCTTGTCTTAATTCGTTGTAGCGCTCCATACCGAACAGCGCCTCCTCACACATTACTTTTCTATATTTATCTTACAAAGCCAAGCCCGTGTGGGTCTACAGCAACATGATTCGCTTGAATCAGCAAAATAGGAGACATAGAAATGTGTTGACCTAAGCAAACTTATTTTTATAAGGTCAATTGACCTCAAGACCTACTCCCATCAACGTTTTTCAAAACCACCCCGAAAAATGAAAAAGAACAAAATCACTCTACTATCTAATTGTCAGAATAGTTTTATTTCAAAACACAACTTTTCTTTCTTCCTTCTTATGCTATTTTTAAGAATGGGCAGAGGAAAATGAGGGAACATAATCTCTCAAATCCTTTATACTTTTTAACATCATGTTAAGAGGTTTGAAATGTCAGTTTGATAACCTGTCCAATGCTGAATGACAATTCAGTATGATAAAATTTAAAATATTCTAAAAACAAACTCTTGAATAAAAGAGAAATGTTTGGAGGTAAAGAAATGTCCAACATGACAAACGGTCTTCAAAAAAACCTTAAGACAAGACATATTTCAATGATCTCCATTGCCGGGGTCATTGGGGCAGGGCTATTTGTTGGTAGTGGTGCTGTCATTCATTCTGCAGGGCCTGGATCGATTCTTTCCTATTCATTTGCCGGACTTCTGGTCATCTTTATTATGAGAATGCTTGGAGAAATGGCATGTGCCTATCCGACAAGCGGCTCTTTCTCACAATATGCGAGCGACGCCATCGGCCCGTGGGCCGGGTTTACAATCGGCTGGCTTTACTGGTTCTTCTGGGTCATCGTCATCGCCATCGAAGCCATTGCCGGTGCTGCCATTATTCAATATTGGTATGGAGATGCACCTGTTTGGCTCACAAGTCTTATCCTCACAATCCTCTTAACTTTGACAAATATCTTTTCTGTTAAATCTTTTGGCGAATTTGAATATTGGTTTTCATTGATTAAAGTCGTCAGCATTATTCTATTCCTACTCATTGGTTTTGCATTTATCTTTGGTTTTGGCGGTCATCATACTGCAGGTCTTGCCAATTTAACGGGGAATGGCGGTTTCCTTCCAAACGGGTTCGGCTCTGTGCTCCTCGGGATTGTCGTTGTCATTTTTTCCTTCATGGGAACCGAGATTGTGGCAATTGCCGCAGGTGAATCAGCAGACCCTGTCAAATCTGTGACAACAGCTACCCGTTCAGTTGTATGGCGTATTATTGTGTTCTACGTCGGGTCGATCGCCGTCGTTGTCACTTTACTCCCATGGAATTCAGCGAATATTTTAACAAGCCCGTTCGTTGCAGTATTAGAATACATCGGTGTCCCATCAGCCGCTCAAGTCATGAACGTCATTGTTTTAACAGCCGTTCTTTCTTGTTTAAACTCCGGCCTATACACAACGTCCAGAATGCTTTATTCATTAGCTGAAAGAGGCGAAGCACCAAAACGTTTTATGAAAATCAGCAAACGCGGTGTCCCTGTAGCAGCGACAGTCGCAGGTACCTTCTTTTCCTATATTGCCGTCATGATGAACTACTTTTACCCTGAAACCATCTTTCTATTTCTAGTCAATGCCTCTGGTGCCATTGCACTTCTTGTCTACTTGGTCATTGCCGTTTCACAATTAAGAATGCGTCGTAAAATTGAAAAAGAAAATCCAGAGCAACTCAAAATCAAAATGTGGCTGTTCCCATACCTTACGTACTTTACCATTTTGGTCATCTGCGCCATCTTGGCCTCTATGCTGTTTATCGAATCGATGAGACCTCAGCTCATACTGACAAGCATCATTACCATCGGTGTACTAGCCGCCTACTTCATCTTTAAACCGAATAAAAAAGTGCCTGCAAGTGCAGCGCTTGAAAATAAACACCCTTAATTCTCCCGCTGAAAAGCGGGTTTTTTTATTTTATTCACCTATTTGGATGTCCGCACTTATAATGTATCAAATTGATTTTAAGTGAGGATTAGTCAACATGAACCTAGAAAAGTTTGTTGACGAGCTGCCAATTCCAGAAGTCGCAGAGCCCGTCAAAAAAAACCCAAGACAAACGTATTATGAAATCGCTATGGAGGAGGTGTTCCTAAAAGTTCATAGAGATCTGCCCCCAACCAAGCTATGGACCTATAATGGCAGTTTGCCGGGTCCAACCATTAAAGCGAATCGAAATGAAAAGGTCAAAGTGAAATGGATGAACAAATTGCCGCTGAAACACTTCCTGCCTGTCGATCATACCATTCACGCTGGACATCATGATGAACCCGAAGTCAAAACAGTCGTTCACCTGCATGGGGGCGTGACACCTGCAAGCAGTGACGGTTATCCGGAGGCTTGGTTTTCGCGAGACTTTGAAGCGACCGGTCCCTTCTTTGAACGAGAGGTTTACGAATACCCTAATCACCAGCAAGCATGCACATTGTGGTATCACGATCATGCCATGGCATTAACACGATTAAATGTATACGCCGGATTAGCTGGCTTTTATTTGATCTCAGATGCGTTTGAAAAATCACTCGAATTACCGAAAGATGAATATGATATCCCTTTAATGATCATGGATCGGACATTCCAGGAGGATGGCGCACTGTTTTATCCAAGTAGACCAAATAACACACCAGAAGATAGTGACCTTCCAGATCCCTCCATCGTGCCATTTTTTTGCGGGGAAACGATTTTAGTCAATGGAAAAGTATGGCCGTATTTAGAAGTAGAGCCGCGAAAATATCGTTTTCGTATCTTAAACGCGTCCAATACAAGAACTTACGAGCTTCATCTAGATAACGACGCCACAATCTTACAAATTGGATCTGATGGCGGCTTTTTGCCAAGACCTGTTCATCACCAATCTTTTAGCATTGCACCTGCTGAACGTTTTGATGTCATCATCGACTTCTCAGCTTACGAAAACCAAACGATTGTTTTAAAAAATACGGCAGGCTGCGGTCAGGAAGTCAAT
This sequence comes from Bacillus sp. GbtcB10, assembly GCF_019091365.1. Classification (NCBI taxonomy): domain Bacteria; kingdom Bacillati; phylum Bacillota; class Bacilli; order Caryophanales; family Bacillaceae; genus Bacillus; species Bacillus sp. GbtcB10. The sequence continues at coordinate 61,334 of NZ_JAGXJP010000004.1, read as the reverse complement.
CCAGAAACAGATGCGAACATTATGCAATTTAAAGTCACTCGACCGCTCAAAGGAAGAGCAGCTAAAACATTACGTCCGATCTTCAAACCACTTCCACCACTCCGGCCGAGCCGAGCTGATAACGAGCGAACGCTGACCCTTACTGGCACACAAGATAAATATGGGCGCCCGATTTTATTACTAGATAACCAGTTTTGGAATGATCCTGTCACAGAAAATCCTCGACTTGGCAGTGTAGAGGTGTGGAACATCGTCAATCCAACAAGGGGTACACACCCTATTCATTTACATCTTGTTCAATTTCGAGTGATTGATAGAAGACCATTCGATACAGACATCTATCAATCAACAGGTGAAATCGTGTACACAGGACCAAATGAGGCGCCTCCTTTGCATGAACAAGGCTACAAGGATACAATTCAGGCGCATGCCGGTGAAGTCATTCGCATCATCGCTCGGTTTGTCCCATATAGCGGACGATATGTGTGGCATTGTCACATTTTAGAACACGAGGATTATGACATGATGCGGCCGATGGATATCATTTAGTAAATATGAAACCTCCTCTCTCTTAATTGCGTAATATAAAAAGGGCTAACAGCTTCTATATATTAGCCCTCTATTTTCTTTTCAATCTCCATGAGAAAAAACGAACAATGTATCGCATGAATGGCATTTATTTGAACATTACACACTTAAAAAGTTGACGAAGTAAACCGATAATACTACTATATACCCATTACCTCTATCAAAAGGCACTTAAGAAACCAAGCACGAACAAATAGAAAATCGTCATAAAAAACGGAGGAGTTCAATTTGAATGAAGAAAAAGAGACTTGCCAGGTCAAGCAAGAAATAGTGGCAGGTAATAGGGAGAAGCTTTCAATTCATGAAAACGAGAGCATTCGATCAAACATTGAACAACTAACAATTGAACTCGGTGAACAAAAAGAATTCAATCACTTCATATTAGATGAAAAACAGAAGGCCATCAGCACATTATCCGCTCTCATTGCAAAAGGTGATTGTGATGAAGAGTTAAAAGCTCATTTTGTACAAGCATTACATATCGGGCTCTCTGTTATAGAGATTATGGAGATCATTAAGCACTGTACAAAGGTTGCAGGATTCCCTCATTCCATTAATGCCTTGTTTATTTTTCAAAACTTACTAGATGAAAACAATAAATAAATAAGAGAAAACGAGAAGTCTTCTGTCCTCTCGTTTTTTTATTTCCACTTACTTTACTCTCTTACGCTGATTCTGTCACAGTAGCAAAATATCAAAATACCACTCATTTCCTTGCTTAAAAAGTGATGTTCATTTCACAAATCCGCATTTTTCACCAACACATCCCATGACAAAATAAAAAAACGTCCAGTTATATGAAATAACTGAACGCGCACCTTTTACCGATTGACAGTGAAATTGTTAACAATCCCGCCTTCTTTCTCCCAAGCGGTTTCTACTGTTTTCTTCTTAATATCATATTCAAAAATGGTTCTGACCTTCGCCTTTCGTCCTGTGTCATCCTTTAATTCCTTTGCGTTCTTTGCAACACCTAAGAAATAAACAGATGTACCATCCGCAGAAAATTGCGGCTGGGCAGCACTTAAAATACGCACATCTTGGCTGTTTTTAACGAGTGTCTTCGTTTTTCCTGTATCTACATCCATCACCTTAATAGATGATACTTCTTTTTCATTTCGAACCTTCACTTCTGTATAAATGAGTTTTTTATGATCTGGTGAAAAAGAAATATCATTGATGGTTTGAGAAATACGTGCAATTCGCTTACCCTTCTCACCTGTTTGTAGGGTAATCTTCATGGTCGTTGGTTCAGGATCCATTCCTTTTTCATTTGCCTCATCCGTCTTTTTATAATCCTCTTTTAACGAATAATGCTGAATGGCCAACAGATTTGATGCTGGATCATAAGCAAAAGAACTCACCGTATCATCATCACTTTTTTCTGGATATAACACTTTCACTTTCTGTGTTTTCAAATCAAAAGACGCTACATAAAATTGCTCACCTGAATCCTTGTTATACCTTAGATATAACTGTTTTCCGTCACCAGAAAGTCTCATACTGTCGATTGAATCGTCACTCGTAAAGAGCGTTTTTTCTTTATCCGTTTTCACATTCAATTCCCGTATACTTACTTTTTGTGTGTCTTCATCTGTATACGTGTAGTATAAAAGCTGTTTCGCCTGATCATAAGCAATTGAAGGATATGCTGTCAGTTTCTCTGTATGAAGCGCCTTGTCATGCAAGTAATAAGTATTGTTTAACTTTTGATCCGTAAATGAAACAAGCAATTCGTCTTTTGCATCTTGATTTGTTTTCACTTTTCCTGCATGTTTTGCCTCTTGCCCCGGCTTCATCATGAAGAAGATGACGGCCGCAATCACTGCGACTCCAATTACTGTGATGATCCACCATGTTGATTTTTTCATTGACTTTCAGACCCTCTCCACAAGAAAAGAAGCCAGAAAATGAACTTTTCCCGCTTCTTTGCATGCCTATGTATTAATAAGTGTAATGCCCTTTGACGACACCTTTACTTGTTTTATACCCAAGTGCTTTGAATGCTTTCGGACTTACGTCTAATACTGCGTTTGGCATTCTACCTACATCATATTTATATACTGTAATCACTTTATGTGGTTTCGCTTTTGTTGTCACTCTTAGTTTTGTACCTTTTTTCGGTACATCAAATCCCATTTTTGTTGCTGCATCCCAATGACCGAGTTTTTTTCCATCTGCGCCTTTTTTACCGACACCATTATACCATGTAATATTGCCGCTTACTTTTTTTGCACTTGCTCCATGTGAGAAACTAAACGCTAAAAATAAACTAGCTACTGTTACGATTGTCGCGATAAGCTTTTTATTCATTAAAAAATCCTCCGTATTTGGTTTCTGACCCTATTATACATGAAGATGCACCCAGTTATTTTACAGTCACATTACAATTCGAATACAAGTTGACCACTTAATGACCGATTTTGTTCATAAATTTCACCAAAAACAGCCAGAACATTGTCAGTAGATCCCTCCCTTTTGTTTTATATAATAGAAATGAATCAAAGATAAGGAGGAATTTTCATGAAAAAGTGGTTCATCGTTTTGAGTGTAAGTTTGATCTTCGTTTTGATGCTTTCAAGTATTCCTGCCTCTGCGGCTGGTCCTCGTCACGGCGCCATCGTGACACAAACGGATGAAGCCAAATGGTCAGGTATCTCGGCTGATATTGTGCTGCCAAAAACAGCCACCATTAAAAATGGCTATGCTGACTGGTATCTTGGTCTCGGTTCTGCCGTTGTTGAAAGCGGGATTTCAAAAACATCTTCCGGCTATAAGGTCTTTCTTGGCAGCGGCTCGCAAGGCGGCAGTCAATATTGGAACAGTGAATATGATAAGAGCATAAAGGATGGCGATCGTGTCAACTTAAAGCTCATCAACAATGGTGATGGCACAGTGTCACTATACGTCAACGGGAAACTGCGTTATAAACAGCCTGTTTTCAACCCTAGTCGTCTGAAAGACCTCGATGTCGTCAAAATGGTACACGGCGTACAAGATAATGGAACAAACAGCTACTCGCAAGCAAGTTTCTCTAATGTACAGCTCCGTGCAAATACATCTGGAAGTGTCTATAAAAAATGGGACGGCACCGTCAAATCATCTCTTTTACGCAAAAATCTAGAATCTGGTGCTCCGGCTCCAAAATTCACGGTCATTTCGTCTATCCCACTTAGTACAACCCTTTCAGCACAATAAAACACGAGCACCCAACTTTGGGTGCTTCAAAATTGCTGACAAAGAGCTAAAATGATTTTATTTTAGCTCTTTGTCTTCTTTTCAGCGTGCAAGAAAACCTTTGCAGTCTAGGAAGGGCGAGCACCGGCGCGGAGCGAATTTGACATTCGTGAGCACCGGCGCGCAGGCCTGACACCGAATGCGAGGGTTTGTCTACACGCTGGAGCACCCAACTTTGGGTGCTTTTGATTGTTCACAGCTTATCAACACTTCTCTTTTAATCAAAACATCAATTCGTGGTAACATAAGCATACATACTTTGAAGAACAAAGGAGAAAGAACGTGAGAAAAAGTCTACTTGTTTTCATGAGTCTTGTTGCAACCTTCTCTATCCTAGCAGCTTGCTCAAATACGGCAAAAGAAGAAAAAACAGAATCTACGGCACTTCCAACGATTAATGAACGCATTCAAAATGAAACGAAAGAGGTCATGGAGCAGTCTAAGCTCGTAAAAGACACAGCGATCACCGTTGATCAAAAGAAAAAAGTCATTTCCTTAAACGTGACGGCTTCATCTGAGACCAATAGTGATTACGCTGAAGTCATTGGTTTGAACTTTGCCAAAACACTAGCTATTGGTGCATCCACTGAAAAGGAAAACAACCTGCATAAACCGGAAAATGACAGCCTCGGCGCCCTCTACTCCTTTTATGACCTAAACATTACCGTGAAACAGGAAAACGGAAAAGTACTGGCAAAAGGAAAGAAAACAACAAATGAAACAAAGATTACCTGGGAGAGAGCCCAGTAATTGGACAAGAAAATTCTTTATGGATTTTCTTGTTTTTTTTAACAAAACTATTAACATTGTGAAAAGAATGCCGATGAGTAAGATTGTGTTGGTTCTTAAGTACCAATAATTCTTATTTACATATCGGAGGAAAGTATCATGAAAAGAACAACGGAATTTGTTTTAGGCTTAATTGGAGGAATTTTTGGATTTTTCGGTGCAATGTTTGCCATTGCCTTTGGAGGACTCGATGCCGCATTTAGTGAATCAGGTACGAGTCAAATCACAGGATTAGGCTGGGCAGCGATGCTTTTCTCTATTCTTGCGATTGTGGCATCTGTTATCGTGAAGAAAAAAGCAAAGCTTGGCGGGATTTTATTATTAGTATCTGCTATTGGTGGTATTATTTCTATTTCTATGTTCTTTATCCTTCCAGCTGTATTAATCCTCATCGCAGGATGCATGGGTGTGTTTAGAAAAGAGCCTGTAAAAACAGTTCCAGCTGAATAAAGTTGATATAAAAAAGCTTGTAGAGAGCCACTCTACAAGCTTCTTTTATTGTATATTTTCATTTAAATCTTCTCTTATGATATCAATCAGCGTGTCAATATCCGAGTGAGCTCTAGATGCTAATCGTACCAGCAAATGATCGATATCCTCATACAAATGACGATCTTTCAACATATACTTCCCATAATACGGAATGACAAAGAAATAGAGCAAATCAGCTACTTCTAGTGCAACGTCATCACCAACTTCATTCTTTAGCGCCTCCCCAACACATTGGATCAGCCAATTCAAATCTTCTTTCTTTTCAATCGGAACGTACATCAGCTGATGAATACGGTCCGTATCTCCCGTTTGTAAAATCTGCTCCGCTACTCCCTTTGATAGAGCACCAATCTCTTTAGAAGATATATTAAGAACCGCGAATTCATTCTCTGATCTGTCTTGATCCATTTGCAGTACGTATTGGTCCATCTCGACTCACTCCCCGTTCTCAGATACTTTTATTATAAGGAATTCAGCTAATTTTTTATGGAAATAGTGGATTTTTTATGTAATTTTAAACAAAAAAAAGAACCTAATGATATGATTCAATCTCAATTGGCATAAAAAAACCATTGCACTTTATTTCAATCTATCTCAATATATGTATGTTAGTAGATTGAAAGGGATGAGAGAAATGAAGATGAAACACCCGTGGATCAAAGGAATTATTGTCAGTGTGGTTCTCGTACTTGGGCTTGGAATCTTTCCTGTCCAGCTGCCCTTTTTACACATGACTTATGCGACACCAGTCGCAAAAGCAGCTACACCGAAATACGTGACAACAGCGAATGTTCATCTTCGCAAGGGACCTGGAACAAAATATTCAGTGATATTGACCATTCCAAAAGGGAAAAGGATTCCTTATCTTAAAAAGAATGGTTCATGGATTCAAACAAAGTATAAAGGAAAAACGGGTTACGTCAGCTCTCAATATATCAAAAAAGCAGGCAAAAGCTCACCAGCTTCATATGCTGCTCCTTCCACTAAAACGCCAGGTACGTATGTAAAAGGGATATTGGTTGTGAATAAGAAACATAGACTCCCGTCTTCATACAATCCCGGAGAAAACAAACAAGCGAGAAAAGCAGTAAACGCTATGATCGCGAAGGCCAAAAAAGCAAACATCCGACTCACCGCTTTTAGCACCTTCCGTTCATACGACCGCCAGCGTGTCTTGTACAACAATTACGTCACCTCTCATGGCAAAAAACAAGCAGATCGATTTAGCGCAAGACCAGGCTATTCCGAACATCAAACCGGCCTTGCTTTTGATATCGGCGGTGCCAATTCAAAACATTGGGCTGAAGATTCTTTTGCCAATACGAAAGAAGCGAAATGGCTGTCCAAACACGCCCATGAATTTGGCTTTATCATCCGCTATCCGAAAGGTAAAGAAAAAGTGACAGGCTATCAATATGAACCATGGCATCTCAGATACCTCGGATCAAAAAATGCGAAAAAAGTGAAAAAGAGCGGCAAAACCCTTGAAGAATATTTGAACATAAAAGGATAACAACAAAAGCACTCTTTTTCTTCAGAGTGCTCTTTTCATATATTCTCTTCTCTCTTTTTCATCGCAGCCACCATTTCCACTTCACCCTCTGCTTCCAGCTGTTCAATAATGCGAGCATAATCTCTTTCATGGCGATTTTGGCTTAACTTAAAAGCAGCTTGAACTTCATTAATGATGATTTTGAAGCCCACAATCCCTTTCATTTGTTTCTCTAACAGTTCCTCAGATAACGTATCCCATAACACTGGCTGATCTCTATGACTTTCATATGTCTCCAGCATCGCTGTTAATTCCTTGACCAGTTCTGATTTTTCGAGCAGTGCAGCCTTTCCATATACATGTACAGCTTGATAATTCCACGTCGGTACGGCTTCTTTCTCATACCATGAAGAGGATATGTAGGCATGCGGCCCTTGAAAAATGACGAGCACCTTCTCATTTTCTTCAAACGTTTTCCACTGAGGATTTCCAATTGCCATATGCCCTGAGATCACATACGAATCGCCAATTTGATGAAAACTCACTGGAATATGTGTCGCAATGGGCTTTTCATTCGTTGTCGTCACAACTGTAGCAAATGAATGTGATTGAATCAATGATTTGATTTTCTCCATATCTTTCACTTGAAAAAATGATGGTATATGCATGGTCCCTTCCCCCCTTATTTAATTAGTAGCTTCTCTTTTTGCCTTTTTTCACATCTTCCCAATCTTTTTCGATATTCTTTCGCACCCTTAGAAGATACTCATAAATCTGTTCCGCTTCCTCTTCAGAAAATCCATCCAGCGCTACCCGATTTGAATGATCATGTTCTCGTTTGATCATTGGATAGACGGCTTTTCCTTTCTCAGTTGGAAACAGCTTCTTGATTTTCCTATTCACTGTGTCATCTTTTTTCTCAATAAAACCATGCAGCTCTAATTTTTGAATAGCCCGGGCCGCCGTTGTTCGGTCTACCTTGATCATCTCCGCTAGTTTTTCCTGAATGATGCCAGGCTCCTCACAAATACGCACAAGATACAAATACTGCCCCTTCGTTAAATCATACTCTTTAAATTCAATATTACTAATGGAATCAAGCGCCCGAGCAATCACGCCAATCTCCCGCAAAATTTCTCTCATTTATCACGCCTCTTTTTTATTGTATTTACATAAATTTTAAAAATTAGTATAGCTCATGAATATTGTATATGCAATAAAAAGCCCACTTCCTCTCTGGAAGTGGGTTCAACCTCTTATTTATCACGCCTCTTCGATCCAAACAATCCAAACACGACAGCCAGTGCAACAATAATCGCCACCCAAGTCGTAAAGCCCATATGATCACCGCTTTTCTTTTGAAAATCATCTCTTTATGTTAGATAAAACCAAAAAAATCACTGTCTCTTTAGTTAACGGATGTAAAGCGGTGAAAGTTTCAATTCATTTAACGCTCTTAACCAAAAAATAAACAAAACAAAAACCCCTATATTTCAAGGGGTTTTCGGGGGTGTTTACATCATTCCACCCATGTACCGTAATCAAACAAGAACATTCGTTCCTATTCATTTCGCCATTTATTTCTTTAATTTAATTGAAATGTTATTTCATCTTTTTGTTGATATTCACATTCAATTTCACTAATTGTGACCAAACTTGTGACCAAAAAAGCCATCCATAAGGACGGCCAGATGTGAGTAATATAAGAAGAAGTTAATCATTGAAATATACGAATTTTTATAACACCTGTTTCCGCAGGTTAAACCGTATACTTTTATTATACACCACACTTAGACACCGAACAAATATTCGGTTATAATCTCTAATGAGGTGTATGAAATGTGGAATACAGAAAAAGATCAAAACCGTTGGAAGATGAAATTCATCTTGCCAGAACATAATGAGGCTTTAAGACAGCTGCATCTTGCAAAACATAAGATTGAGCGGCCAGTTTTAAGCCCTGAACAAATTGAAGAATTTGAGTATACAATAGCGACTGCAATGAGTGAGGACATGCCCCTCAATTTTGAGTTATTCGATAATGGGTTTGTCAGAGAAATTTCGGGGCGGGTTGTATACGTGGACCACATAAAGAAACTGTTTCATGTAAAAGATAGCCGTTCTGATACAAATTTAATAAAATTTGCAGATATACTTAATGTAAAAACACTTTAAATAAAAAGGCCGCCCTTCTAGGCGGCCAATAAATTCATTTGTTAATGTTTTTCTTTAAATCCTCAATTTCATTTTTGAGGATTTTATTTTCTTTCTTTAGTTTTGAAACCTCAACGACTGTAAATAACAAAGTTGCAACTATAAGTAAAATCAAAATATACTCAAACATGTTAAATATCCATATAGTAGTCATCAAAGCCAAATGTCGCAGCAATACCTATTACCGGTACTAATGCAGCTCTGAAACCCCATCTGTGTTTTTTGTAAGTTGATTTCGTTAACTGCTTGCGCTTGTAAAGTTGATTGGCGATATAGCGACCAGCAGCATATCCACTCCCCACAATTGCGGTCATCCCAGTAATTATGCCGATCACAACAAGTATAGGATTATGTACTGTGGCTTTATCTTCTTTGTCGAAAAGACTGTCGATTTTAAAGATGTCATTGTCAGTTAGGCCAAGATCTAACGCACCTTTATATAATTCAGGATCGTTTTTTGTAAATGATTCAGACGGTGTTTTTTGTTCATATTGCGGCTGAATAGCTTTTGCATCTGCAAACTCTCCAAGCGTACAGGAGATACCCAATGCAGCTACAATGGATAATGAAATTCTTGTTATCCATTTTTTATTCAAATCAAACCCTCCCCTTTTTAATCCCATCAAGCATAACTTAAAATATACAGTAATTTCCATAGTTACAAATAACCGAATAGCGAAGGTGGATTAGTAATAAAGTATGTAATTTACGACAAACAAAAAAGCCCCCATCCATTAAGGACAGGGGCTAATTTCTTTTCCTATAGTCATATGTCTATAGATTTTTATTTTAATAGTTTTTCGAGAGCGGCTTTTGTCTTCGGTCCGTAAATGCCGTCGGCCGTTAGGCCATGCATCATTTGAAAACGAGACACTGCATTCGCAGTCTTGGGTCCGTAGTACCCATCGATTCCATTGTTGATCGCTCCTTTATCTGGGTAATAGTAAACCGCCGCTAGGGCTTCCTGTACGGCTTTTACTCCCGCCCCCTTTGTAAGAGGCTTTGTTACTTTTAAAACGCCAGAAGGTAGGTTGTATGTCTTTTTAGAAGTGCTTGTTTTAGGCTTGCTCGTGCTTTTTGATGGGGCTGATTTTACAGGTTTAGCTTTTGTTGTTTGTTTTACTGTACCAGCTAAAACCGCTTTATAATCAAAAACAGGACACGCTTTCCAAGAATAGCCCGGAAACTCATTGTGCCCTCTTGTTCTTTTGTAGTTTGGCATATCTTTCTTCAATGCCGTTACTAAAGCTCGAAAACTCGTTTCCTGTGCTGCTGTTGGTTTTTCGCTCCTAAAATCACCCACCAGGCAAACACCAATTGCAAAGCGGTTAGAGTCACCTACATGATATGATTTGATACCTAAATTATGATTCCACTCAATCGTTCCGTCCTTCAGAATTACAAAATGATAAGCAACTCCCGGCCAACCATTAGTACCTACATGATAGTTTGCAAATGCTGCACTGTTCCCCGATGTTGTTAAGCTATGATGTACTGCGATGTCGGTCTTAGCATTGACACCAACATTTGCATAACTCCCCTTACTCTTGGTTTTTCCTCGAAGATCAACAAGCTTGCTTAATTGTCTAAAATTCATTTACTTTCTCCCCATTCATTTAATGGAATTAAAATAAGCCACCCGAAGGCGGCTTCTATTTTGTTAATCCTTTTTGCTTCAAGACTTCCTTTTGTTGCTTACCTTTTGATGTCACATAGTTGTTTTTAAACCATGTGATGAGCGTCATAATCGTTGTAAAGATTGTGGAGCCAGCAACATATAAAACGTTCGCTAGATTGTTTACTGACTCTTCATCCAATGGTAAAGGCGTTTTACCGAACATAACTAAAAACTGATTGATCAATGCAACTAAAAGAAGCACCGTGCGTATCACAGTGCCTTTGTCGATGTTTTTCATATTCATTTCCCCATTTCATTTATTTTTGTAAGAATGTAAACGCAAGGGCAATCACACCGCCAATTACACCAGTGCAAACAGCGGTTATAATCGCACCTGTTATTGTTCGTTTGATCCATGTTGTGTTTTCTTCGATTTTGTTAAGTTGATTATTCAAGCTGATAATTTGCTGATCATGCTTGTCTTGACCTCTTTCGAGAATGTTGACTCTCTGCTCCAAAGTTGTATGACTGTTTTTTAATTCCGATATATCTTTTTGTATGATATTCACATCATTAACCTCCGTCATCCCTGACATGAGTTAGCCCCCCTAGTCCTATTTCAAGTTCCTCACCTCCTTAAAGAAGGCAAAATAAAAACGCTTATTCAGCGTTTGCGTTTGTGTCATTCCCTTGTTGATTTAATAAAGCTTCTTTAAGCTTCTTATGTTCCTCAGACAACATCGTATATGTGGCCCTAACCTCTGCAAATTTATTGTTTGCTTCATTAAGTAGCTCGCTTAGACTGATCACTTTTAACTGTGTCGCTTTCAGTTCTGTTTGCAACTGTTCCTTTGTCATCTCATTACTCATTTGTCATATCCTCCTGCATTTTAATTTCTTCTTTAATCTCTTGAAGTGTTTTTTCTGCTTCTTTCAATCTTTCTTCCAGTGATTTTGTAGGAGCGTCACCTCTAATTACGTTGGGTATCAGTTCCTTCATCTTCAATCACCCTTTCTACAAACGCATTTATATACCCATCTCTTTCACCTTCCACACCTACTCTGATACTTAATAGAGTTAAAACGAGATAGTCGGACCCGGTATAACACGGCATTTGATTAGGTGACATGTAACATTTGTCTAAATGATAAGCGTGATTTTTTTCCTCATCCATCGTTATATAAAGGTCATACAGCACTGAATATCTGTTTTCTTCATCCACATCTAGCTTTATCAAGGCTGCTGGAAGCTCACCTGTAACTAATTCCCCTTCATACCTGTGATGAATAGTACAAGCGCTCAATTCAATTCCTTGATCTGTCTCTTTAGCTTTTAAAGAGCGGAAAAATGGATTGAATCTCTTATCTCCTCTAATTTCAATCAAAGTGAATCCCCCTTCACTTCTATATTGCTTCTGTAATCATCATTATGTTAACTGTGTAATTGCGGTCGTTGGCACTAGCTATTCCAGCAGCATTTCTTATATAGATCCTGAAACCTGAAGTTGTTTTATTTTCAAATGCTGCTATGACAGCACTTGAGTTCGATCCTTCCACCTGCAGAAAAACATTAAAGACATTTTCTATATTCCGAAACCCTCCAAATGTGTAATCATAGCTTCCAGAATTGCCGGACATTCTGACAGTAACATTATCAAAAATAATTTGGCAGTTTGTTTGAAGTGAGTTCATGTACCGTTCATGCCAAACACCAGCAGCTCTCAAAAGGGTTCTAGTTTGGTTTCCGCTATACATATCGATGGTATGGGCGTTCAAGTTTACCGAACCATTTAATGTACTTATAATAAATCCTTTTTTTGCGAATACACAGAAATACCCGTTATCTACATCGACTGCAAAGTTCCCATCTTTGCTGACACTCCATGTACTTTCATAATATTGTCCGTTACCTTTAATATAATAATTTGTTCCTACAGAATTGATAATAGTTTCTTCATTTGATGTGATAGTAAGGTCAAGGGTATCCGCTGTCATAGAGAAAAGGTCTCTCTCAGTCGATCCGTTGTATTCCGTCATTTTAAAACCTGAACCATCTATGAAATCTGAAAACAGGTAGAATCTATAAGTCTCTTTACCTAACACTGATAATCCTGAACCGCCTTCAAGGGTTATAAAGCCTTTATCAATTGTTGTTCCTCCAACCACTTCTTTATTGTCATCTTTAAATGATTGTTTAAAAACTCCGTCTTTTATAGTTAATACATTTGTGGTGCCTTTTGTATATTCTTGATATATCTCATCAGCAGTCATATAAGATTTATACCTTGAATTTTGAGAGATAGGTTCAATCCTTGCACCTTTTATAAGCGAACCTTCTATCGTGATACCTTTAATCGTGCCAGCTGTGATTTTATCAGCAGATAGATTGGCTATTTTGGCATTTGTGATGGCTCCATCTGTGATGTGCGCCGTGTCAATTATCGCTGTTCCTAAATGTGCTTTTTGGATTGCGGCATTTTGAATGGCTGCCGTTCCAATAGCAGCATCGTTCACGTGAAGTGCTGTAACAGACTTTTCAGTTAACATGACATCATAGGGGCTTGGTGACCATCCTTTTATTTCACTACCTGATCTTAACTGAACATTGCGTATATCGAACGAAACAGATGTCACATCTAAAGTTTCAATACCTTCCACAGTTGTTGCTGATCTCGCAACACTGCCTATAATGGTATCTTGTGAGTTTGGCGTAAAATTGACCCAAGATGAATTATTGTTGTATTGCCATTGTGAGCCGTTATATCGCACTACTCTAAAATCATATGTTTGTACAGTGACACCGCTTGTAAATCTTGAATTATCTGATCCAGTAAACATTAAAAAGGCATTGGATTCAGTAGAATTTGCGCCAGTACCTTCTAAATTTGTGCTAATTTCTGTGCTTCCCTTTGGGAATTTGTAAACAGTACCGTCTGGCGTGGTAAAAGAAGCATTTTCACCGAAGATAACTTGAATTTCCCCCGGATTATACAAGCCGGAAAACTGCATGTTTTTCAGGAATTTTATGTCTCTTACTCCCCCGCCACGTTGAACCCCATTTACTGTTAGTGCGGGCACCTTTCCACCGAGTCCAGCTATTAAGATGTAATAGTCCGAATTGGTATTCCCCGTAAATTCAAATGGAAAATCATATCTTACAAATTCTTCTTCTGGATAATTGGTCATGTCCGTGTATGGTGATGGAATCAAAATACTTTCCGTACTATTAGAATTGGTAATTCTTCTTACATAAACATAATTGAAGTTATCCATTAAACCTCTTTTGGCTTCGAAAGACAAAATATATTGTTTTCCGTTTTCTAATCTCAGCGTTTTTCTTTTGTTTGTTGTAATTCCAATAGCATTGTAAGTCGAATTTCTCATCACAGAAACGACATTAGACCTTTCGTTTTCCTTGAAGAAAAGAAAACCATTATTTATTGCTGTCAAATCACTTGATCGTAGAAGAGAACCTGGTAATATATTTGAATTTGCAATGTCCGTGTACAGTTTTTCAGCCGTTACTGACAATGAAGCTAGTTTATCAGCTGTGACAGCACCAAACATAATATCATCGGTGAGGATTCTCACTGTCTTAGCTTCATATTCTTCTGACCAATCGCTGGCCGTTCCATGTGTATTTATGGTTCTCAAGCGGTAATACCATACCTGATCAGCTTCCACGCCGTCTTGATGATGCCACCCGCCTGTTTTGCCTCGGAAAATAAGCTGTGCGGCTGTAGGTGTAAACCCCTTGTTTTGTGATGCGTACACTTCATACGCAGCTATAAAGGATCTAGGGTCATAATCCCATGTAAGTGAAATCGTCTTGTAAAGACCTTCTACTTTAATATTTGCTGGACGTGGTGGCTTTGTATTCGGAAAACTGCCATCAGTCACGTTACCCGCTTCCGGCTTCCGCTCCCATGTGCCCCTGTTACTATCAATTATCTTTTGCAGCTGCTTTACTCGATCATCGCCCTGTAAGGCTGACAAGAACTGCCCGATCTCAACGACACACGTATTTTCAGGATCGGTGATGTCATATTCCATTACTATAATTCGCTGTGAAGTTTCGATCGGAATTGCGAAATTACGGTCAATAGCAATGGTTGTATCTCCAAGATCGACATGCTCGTGCTCATACCCCTCAACACCTTCAAGCAGCTTCACTGATAGCTCATAATTGACCTCAGTTATTGAAGCCACCGTGATTAGATGATTGTATGTTGCTTTCAATAACTCTTCAGGATCTTCAATATCCTCATCACTGAAAATATCTTCTCTATGAATCAATTCCCCATTTTTCAAGCGGCCGTATTTTTGTAATAGAGCAGGATCGCCTACCCACTCTTGCCCCTTTGGTTTGTCTACTGGATCACCATTTGATTTTTTCCACTCAACATCTGAGAAGTCGATGAAACGAGAATAACCACCTGTCTCCTCTCCGTCTTCGTCAGTTGTTTGTAATGAAGCACCATAACCATACAAAGCAGTCTTCGGATAGCTGATCACAGTACGTCTGATACTCTCTGTGTCCTTATCAATTTCAAACCGCTTACCGCTGTCTTTTCCTCTTCGTGATAATACCTTGATTGTGCGTTTAGTGATGGTATTTCCGTCAAACTCCACTACATCTTTAAACTCTCCGCCCCATTTGTTCAAGACATCGCTTAAACATTCAAGAGCAGTCATTTTATAGAATGAAGTCGAATTCAAGCCCAACTCGGCGGTCACTTCTGCGGTCCATCTGGTTCTTTCAAACACTTGATCAAGAACCTCTTGAGCGGTCCTGTCTTTCGGCCTTCGCTCTTTTATGATTGTTTCCGCTAGTTCCATCATTGCTGCTTCGCAAGTAACAAGGGTATTGATCTCGGCACCATCATCCGTATCATCAAGCTCTTTTATGACAAATGCCCGTAATTCGCCGTCCTTATCTCGGAACACCACTTGATTTTCTTCAAATAGATAACGTGCGTCAGGATGGGAAGCATCCGCAATAAAAGAAAAAGAAGAACCCAAGTTGAGTTCTTCTTTGTATTTTGCATCCCAAAAATTGCAGGAGTCCTGCCCGTCACTGGACAGAACAGCCAAAAGTTCATCTTCTGGCGATAAAATGAATATTTCAGCCATGACGGACCCCCTTTCTATAGATAGGCTTCATTGAATTTGATACTACTTTTATGACTGAATCTTAGCTTGACTGGCTTTTTAGCAGGAAACCCGAAAAATTCTGATTGAATTTGTAGTCCATTCATAATTGCTTTTCCATTGTTCATTATTTTTCGTTTAGCAATGTCAATCACAAGCGTGTCACCAACGATGAAATTATAAACAATTTTAATAGTTTTCTTCACACTATTATCTGAGTTTAGAAGAGACACCTCATATGAAGTGGCTGCTGCCGTAAATACACATTCAATCTTTGGTTCTATGGTTGCTAAACTTGGATTCGTAAAAGTCCTCAGGCCGCTCTCGAATTCATAAGCTGCCGTTGTTCCGTATTTAATTGGATCAGTACAAAGAAAAGTTAGTGTAGCACGTTGTAAACCTCCCTTTGTCTCCCCCTCTGTTGAATTCTCGAATATAGCATTGTATACCCTGTCTGGCTCATCGAAAAATACAAGCGGCTTTTCTTCATCTGTATGCAGAATAAAGTTCAATTCCTCTTGTTTTTTCTTTAATTCACTTTCACTACTAAATGCAAATAGAACCTCTAAGGTAATAACTCTTGTTGGAACCCGTGTACGACGAAGAAAACCGCCTCGGCGGTTCCCTTTTGTTTCAATATTCACTTCTCGACCTACAACACCCCTGCCGCTCGGTGTCTCTTTAAGGTAGAAATATTGTGATATGTCGATACCGTTAAAAGTGATCTTCCATTCATTGGGGACAAGTTCTTGATATTTGATCATGTGATCCTCGTCCTCCTTGCGTTTGCTCTCTTCTGTTCATGTTCTACAGGTTTTGCAACACCTTGACCAACCTTTTTGCTGTCCATTTCAATAACAATAACTTGCTCAGGCAGTTCAATATTTTGAAGCTCTGCGCTCAACTCGTGTTTAACCGCTCCTATTTTACTGTTTGTAATAGAAGCATCGTAAGCGATGTTTAAATCTTCCTGTTTGATATACATTGCTTCTGTTACGGCATTCATTGCTTTACTCACAGTACCTACACCTTGCTGAATCCCCACAGCAATACCAGCTGGCACCATGACACCCACTTGATCACGCATTAGACGTGAAGGAGAATGGATTTTCAGCTTCTTCTTGATTGTTTTTTCGATTGTAGATGCGATGCTATTGGCTTCCTTCGCAAGTTCGCCTTTCATCCCTTTCATGCCGGATATAATGCCGGCCATCGTGTTAGATCCAATAGCTTTCCCACTTTTTTTAAGCGATCCCAGCTGCTTAACATTGACAGTCAATTCAGCGATTTTATTCATGTAATCATTTTTCAATTTGTTCAGTTCTGAGTTAGCCGCATTTCTCAATTCAGTGATCTTTTTAGTTGTTGCATTTTTAAGATCCGCAAGCTCTTTGGTCGCTTGTTCGCTTGCCATGCTGTGTTTTTGTTTCCATAGTGAGATATACTTATCTAGCTCTGGAGCAGACATGGAAGCAATAGCTTTTATTTGATCAGCTGATCCAACACCCATTTGCCTTAATTCATCGACAAATTCTTTTGGTGCGCTGCCTGTTAGTTTTGATAGGTCAGACTGGAAACCTTTCATTTTATCAATTTGCGCTTGAAGGTTATCCAGAAGCTTTGACCCACTTACTTTCTCTGTAGTGACACTATCAAACAATCCCATAGCGTTGTAAATGGAATCTGTTCGATCTTTAAGAGCGTTCTTATACTCTTCATTGGCCTTCTTGATGTCGCTGGTTAGCTTGTCGTTAATGCTTTTGAACTTTGATAGATAAGAATTGTTTGCTGAAAGAATACCTTTATTCAGCTTTTCAGCTGCTTTTTTCTCATTTTCTTTCTTCTTCAGCGCTTCTCTAGTTAGATTATTCTGCGTTGTATAGATTTCCCGTTGAATTTTATTACGCTGGTCAGCTGTCAGTTTTTCCTTCTTTTTAATCTTCTCAAGCTGCTTAATGTATGTCTGACCGCTTATTTTTTTGGTGTCATATTTAACTTCTGCATTAGCAATCTTTTGAGACACTTTCTTTTGATACGCAAGCTGCGCTTTTGCCTTTTTACGCTGCGCCTCAAGAGCTTTTTTCTTTTGCTGTGATTGCGATTTCTTCTGTGCATTGTATATTTCACGCTGTATCTTCGCATTTTGCGTGGATGTTAGCTTGTTTTGCTTCTTGATTGCATTTAATTGTTTGATATATGTTTTGGAACTTATTTTTCCAGTATCGAACTTGGTTTCTACAGCTCTAATCTTGTTATCAACACCGGTTTTTCTTCTGGCATTCGCTTTACGTGCCGCAGCTGCTTGTTTCTTCTTCAATGCCTCCGCTTGCTTTTGAGCTTTTTTCGTTTCAGCTTGCGCCGCTTTTTGCGCCGCCTGTGTTGTCTTTTTGGCAGAAGAAACAACTGTATTTGTTGATTTATCCAAACCAACGGCCATACCAGCACCCAAGTTATATCCAATCTCATCCCGCATCCAGCGTGAAGGGGAATGGATGTTGAATAGTCTTTTGAAAGTGTTTTTGACGTTATCTACAATATCAGTTGCTTTTTTATATAGATCACCAGCAATGCCGCCTATACCTCTTATCAAACCTCGAATAATGTCTTTCCCTATTTTGAATAGGTCAATTCCTTTAAAGAAAGCCATGACCTTATCCCAAATACTCTTGAGCTTGCTTTTGACATCATTCATTTTGTTACCAACAGAATTTTTTATATCGTTGAACTTGCCTGAAACAGCCTTCCATATCCCGCCGACAACATTTCCGACTGTCGTTTTGATTTTATTCCACACATTTCCAATGAAGGTTTTAACTGTGTTGAAAACGGTCGTTGTCGTGCTCTTGATTTTGTTCCAATTGTTCACAAAGAAATTTTTAATGCCGCCTAAAACAGTCGAGAAGAAGGATTTGATTCCGTTCCAAACTGTAGAAGCAGTATTTTTTAAGCCATTCCAAACAGCTGTAACAACTTTTTTGATTGTGTTCCAAACTGTTGTGAAAATGGTTTTATATATCTTAAATACTGTTGTAAAGTACGCTTTAATCCCGTTCCATATTGTTGTGGCCGCCTTCTTTATTCCGTTCCAAACACCGGTTATAAAGCCTTTGATGCCACCCCAAACACTAGAAGCAACTTTCTTGATTCCCCCCCATAAGTCTTTCAAGAAGTTTACTATGCCATTCCATGCATTTTGCGTAAAGCTAGTAACCTTGTTCCATAAGTCTATAAAAAATTTAGAAATAGGCTCCCAGTATTTAATGACAAGAAATACTGCTGTTCCAATGGCCGCAATTGCTAACAATATGGGGTTTGCCATAAATACCTTTGAAACAACCCCGAAAATTGTTCCGATCAACTTAATAGCTGAACCTACTTTTGTTGCTATTGCTACTATGTCTTGCCACTTCAAAAATAGTGTGGAGAAAGAAACGATCATCGGTGTCAAAGCTCGTACTACACCAATAGTTGAAAGCAATCCGGCGATCAATTGGCCGATAATTGGATTTGCTTCCATTGCAGAATTTGAAAACTTCAAAAAACTGTTTACGTTTTCTAAGATCGTCTTTCCAAGTGGTGCCATTCCAATAAGCAGATTTATAATAGTTCGGGAAATTTGCCCAAGTGTGCTCCACACTGTCGGACCTGTTTTTTCAATGTAGGCAATA
The DNA here is from genome assembly GCF_019091365.1 of Bacillus sp. GbtcB10. NCBI lineage: Bacteria > Bacillati > Bacillota > Bacilli > Caryophanales > Bacillaceae > Bacillus > Bacillus sp. GbtcB10. The sequence continues at coordinate 42,085 of NZ_JAGXJP010000004.1, read as the reverse complement.
AAATTCTTAAAACCTTCTGTATGTTGAACGCTTCCCGCCCATTCTCTGAATCTTGCTGTCATATCTACTAATGAAGTAAGCATGTCTGCTGACATTGGACCAAAAGCAGCAAATAAACGGCGTAACGCACCTGAAAAATTAGTGATAACTTTTAAAATTTTTGGGCCGTTTTCTCTTGTATAGGCTACAAAATCTTGGAATCGTTGTGATGAGCTTAAACCCGCTGCCCATTTAGCCCATGAAGCAGTTGCTTTTTCCATGCTTGCTGCCATGTCATTCCCAAGAGGACCAAAAGCCACAATAAGGTTCATCACTGTTCTCATGACATTACCAGCGATATTTCCAAACGTCACAAATGCTTGACCAGCGTTGTTGTTCATCCATTTAATAAAATTTTGAAGATCAGGAGCTTTAAAAGCATTATCCATGTTCTTTGATAATGTAACCGCTCCATTTGCTACACTCACAAACATAGGTCTAAGACTATTCAGAACCGTTTTAAACGTTGTAAGAGAGTTGGTGAATGATTTAAGGATAGGCTTCTGGGTTATGCTTGCGATCTCTTGCCAGTTATCTTTGAAATCTTCTAAAGTGGCAAGGGCTTTCTTTTCTTCTTTTCCAAGCGACTGTTGCAAGACGTTTATCTGCTCCATGATTTTAGCCCGTTCTTTTGCATTAGTAGCATCATCTAGCTTGGCTTGGAGTTTGTCTAGGTCTTGGCCGGTTTTAATCACATTTCCAATGGATGTAACAGCTAAAGCACCAAATGCAACGGCACCTGTTCCAGCAGTAGAAAAGGCACTGACAAGACCCATTAATCCACCAGTAGCAGAACCGATCATAGGACCAAGCGAACCAAGAACACCGACAGCACCAGCTAAAGCAGGAGCGATGGCAGGTAATAAAGCCAATAATCCACCACGTATAGCATTCCCAAATACAGTTGAAATTGAATTTGTGATTTTCGCTAATCGGTTCATAGCGTTTTCGAAGTTATCGAGCCGGCCCTCAATGTTTATCCATATCTTTTTAGGTAATGTTGCCAACGCTGTTCTTGCAATTGCCACAGACCTTATCAAAGCTGCTGCACTTCCATTTATAATCGTTGTAACTCTATTCGGTATACTTGCTAAAGCTGCAATTCCTGCACTAACTCCCAAAAGAAGTGGCCCCTCATTTACTGATAGCACTGTTGTTACTCTGGAAGTAATGGAAGAAAGAGCGGTACGAGCAACGGCAACTGTTGAAACAAGCGGGCTGGCATTACCTGCAATGATTGAAGTTACCCTTTGAGAAATAGTAGATAATGCCGTACGAGCTACGATAACAGCACGTCCTAAAGGAGTAGGATTTCCGGCTATGACGGTTGTCACTCGTTGAGCGATTGACCTTAGCCCTGCTTTAGCACGAGCTATTGAACTGGTTAACGGATTGTTATCACCCGTAAAATAAGTATTGATCCGTTGAGGAATCTCACGCAATTTTTGACGGGCCATACGAACCGCCCTTGTTAAAGGATCTGCATCTGCGTCTAGGTCAACCCGGTTGCGTTCGTGCCGGCGCAAGAAACTGTCCATTTGCTGTTCAGCTTCCCTAACACGCCTTTGAAAGTCAGCGATTTCAGCATCTACTTCGACAGTGTGATGATCACGCATGCGCCGCATCATATCATTCACTTTGTCCATTTGCTTTTTGAATTTACGTGTTTGCGCCTCGACAACCGCCGTTAATTTTTCAATCAAACCCTCACCCCTCTTCTGTTGGTTTTCTAAGCATGTTCCTTAATCCAATGTTAAGGTCGTTCAGCTTTTTGGCATCCACTTGATTTTTGAAGCCATTGCCAGTGACATCCCGCTCAAGATCAGCTCTAGCTTTTTGTGCATCAAACATTTGTGAAGGCTTAACTTTTTTGGCGTTATTCGCATACCGATGAAACATTGCGTTTATTGTCATTCGCTCTATTTCATCAATTTCACGCATCTTAGCTGCCTTTAACTTTCGTTTATACTCGTTTGGAGTCCATGACATGATGAGATCGTTGTCATAGACACCCATCCAACGAGCTGCGTCTTCAATTACTTGGAGGTAGTCAATCCCATCAACTCTTTGCGGGCTTGTTTCAGCATTTCCAAGTATTCCTTGCCGGTCTCTTCTTCCTCGATCCGCTTCGCTGCCATTTCTGGTGTCTCGTTCGGAGCAACTTTCTTCGGTTTGTTCATCTTCTCGAGTAGCGTCCAGTTCTGACGGATCTTTCCTTTGAAAAAACCAGCGTTTTCAAGTGTTTGGAAAGCTTCTTTAACCAAGCGATCCACTGCGTCACCTTTTGTATCTTCTTCAATGATTTTCATAATTGCATCTTCAATTTGCTCTGGAGACGGTTTACTCCCTTTAAGATGAGAAAGAGCGCAATCCCAAAAAGCAGATAACATAAAAGCATCTTCATTGAGTAAACCCATGTAAATGTTAAGTGTTCCGCCTGCTTTGTCTTCTTCTTTTGTCGTGTATTTCTCGTTTGCTGTACGGTCAAATGCAAAGTCACATCTTGCTGTATATTCTTTTGATCCAATTGTTAAAGTAGCCATTTATAAAAACCCCCGATTTGTTTTTTGTAATAGAAAAGAGCCTCCAGATAATAGAGGCCCTTCAAATGTTATTCTCCTGTGGAAGCAGGTTCTGTCTGTGTAACGATTTCACTCATTGGAGACTCGCCAGCTTCATTCACTGCTGTCACATTAATAGTCAGTTTCGTATCAGGACTCATACCTGTTGCAACATAACTTGTGTCAGTGACGTTTTTATCAAGACGCTTATCAGCGCCTCTGTATACGTTATATGAAGTCGCCCCTTCTACAGCCTCCCACGTAACTGTAATGCTGTCAGACGTGGCAGTAAACGATAGATTTTGGGGCTGCTTAGGGTGTCTCAACTTTCTTATTAAGTTCGCCAAACTGCTTGAAGCTGTCAGCTCCAGCAGTAGAACGAATTTGAGCAATAAAAGCAGGATCTAACGCATTTAGCTCACCTTTTTGCGTTTTACCCAATACAGGTAACGTTGTTGAAACCTCAATGAAACCATCCTGCGGCGCACTTTTTTCAAGGTTTTCAATAATTGCATGACCATATTCTGAATCATGCTTTCCGTTTTTGTTTAGGTTTAAATTTACTTTCCATACTTGGATAGCTTCTTCGTTGTCAAAAGCCGCTTCAATGGCTTTTTGACCCGGATCATCATCCGCAGCGTAGAAAGATAATTCAACTGATTCACTTTTTGTGCCATATCCAACAATACGACCTGACTTTGTGCTTTCATCCAGCGTGTCCTGCTCTTTTGTGTGAGAGCCTTCCGTCTGGAAAGCAATAAATAAACCTTCATCGTCTGTTGCATCCATCGACTGAACAAAATAGATTTCGTCCTTACCATTCAACAAGTTCATTTATATCATCCTCTCAATTGTTTATCGTGTATCTCATTCGCAAGATACCGTGTCTTGTATATCCGTCTATGTCTGTGATGACCTGCATCCCTCGCAACTCTTCACGGCATAAAGAAAAGCCCTCTATTTCTAGGGGCCTTTTTGTCAAAGCTTGCAACATTAGGTCTATTACCTGTTGCGCTTCTTTTTTTCCTGAATAGTCTGACCAGCAATGTAAAACCACGTTTACAACCTCGCCAGCAGACGTTTTTGTCTCAAATAAGGAAACATCGTCATCGCCCATTGAGACATAAGGCTTTTTAGCATCTTTGGAAACCGCATCAAAAACGCCTGTGACACGTTCGTTTAACCGCTTATCCATAGATAGCCTTTCAAATATAGCAGCCTGTAACGGCCACAATGATGAGCGCATTTCAGCAGCTCCTTTCTATTGCGTTTCACTGGCAAAGTGCCGCATTCCTTCTTCTACAGCAGGATTAAAGAATGGTTGTGCCCTCATACCTCTTGTCATCACCCATCGGCCTAGCTTTTCATCATAATAGACCCACGGTGTTTGACGGCCGCCGCCTTCCTCTGCATAAATACCGGTTCCATACTCAACGTATATGGCGTAATCTGCACCAACAGTGATGATGGCTTTCAATCCTTCATCACGATATTCAACCTCAATAGAGTTCTTAAGGTTTCCACCATCAATTATGGCTGTTGGTGAATTAATGACAGCATGACTGTAAATCAGTTCCGCTGTCTCTGTGACAATTTGTTTCGCTTGATCTATGACTTTTCGCTCAAACTTTTCAATAGCTTTATTCATTTTCTTAGCCCATTTTCCGCTTACTTCAGCCATTTAGCACCTCTGAAACTTGGCATTTGAGACACATGATTTCATTTTCTCCGCCTTGATCAATAGGATCTGACTTCAATGTGAGTATTTTATTTTTGTGTTTAATTCTCATGGTCTTTTCAATGTCCTCTCTGTACTCGAAATAGACATTGTGATCAACTGGATATTGTAGCTGTTGAGCTTGGTAAAATTCTCTTGATGAAACACTCGTGACCCGAGCAGGTATTGTCAGATGGTCCACATACTTTTCATTGTAGCCACCGCCACCGTCCGGCACTTTTTCAAGCTTTTGAAACGTGATTTCATGCGGGAACTCTTCAAATACATAACTCACCAATAAGCCCTCCTATACGGGTACAGGTGCTTTGCTATCGTTTCAGGAAAATCAGTGTCATATGAGTACGATACATCACCCATGCTTCGACTTGCCAAACCTGCTGGCTTCATGTTGAACTCAACAGCTTTCGCAACAAAGATTTTCACACCGGCCGGCAGTTCATCTGCATCAAATTTGTTCTTACAAAAGTCAGAAGCATATTCCACAAAAATAGGAACAACCTCAGACAAGTAATCATCGTGCTTATCTGTGGTCATTCCTATCATTCTTTTTACTTTTTGGATGTCCATTGGATCACCCTTTCAATTTTTCAAGCAGGGTTTCACGCTTCATGTTGTAATAACCAGCGATCCCTTTCTCTTTCGCTTCCTGCTTTAGTTGCTCAACAGTCATTTCTTCATAAGAAAGATCGTCTTGAGCATCTTCTTCAATCTTCGCACGCCTTTTCAATTCTTGTTCCAAGAGCCAAAAGGTTGTTGCTCCCATTTACTCGGTGCCCCCTTCTGCTTCCGTTTTAGTTGCGATTTCTGACATTGCAGATTCGCCGCTTTCATTAACAGAAGTAACATTGATTGTTAACTTAGTATCAGGCGTTAGACCGTCCGTGCTGTATTCAGGCTTGGTTACATTCTTATCAAAACGCTTGTCTGCTCCCCGATAAACATTGTATGAATCCGCCCCAGCTACGGCATCCCAATTGACAGTCACAGATTTACTTGTGCTTGTAAACCGTAGGTTTTGGGGCGCATTAGGGCGTAGGAATAGGCTCTTCCACTGGAAGTGAATCATCAACAATAATAGATTTTTGAAGATATGTTCCGAAACCTACATCAGCTCTGTTGTTAGGAATGAACTCAATCAAGTTTTGTTTCTGTAAATTTGTATGCGTTACAGAATGCATTGCAATTGAAGTGAACTTCCCTTTAGCATCCCCAAGTAATTGAGCTGCCTCAAGAATCACTTCACCACTTAATTTAGATTTAGCTGCTGCGTTTGGCCCTTCATTGGAAATAATCTTCACAATTCGGACTTTCTTTTTGTCGTACACTCGTTCATAGTTTCTAGCACTTGCCAATTCAGCGAGTGTTGGCATTTGGTCAGCGACATCTGCTTCTGTCCACTTGAAACCACGAGGATGCATAATGAATTTCTTACGATTGATCAGAATATCTTCACCTTTAAGTGAGTTTCGATCAGTTTCAGTCGGTACTTTAGGCATTCCTGGAGCGTAACCAACGGCACCACCAGCAAATAAGTAAGTTGTATACTTTTTCTCGTCACCGCTCGAAATATCTAATACTAAATCACCGTCATTATTAGCGACGTTGCTACTAAAGACACCATTCAACATAAGGAAAATCATTCGTTGCATTTGTCTTTCCCAATAATTATTAACACGATCACCAATTGCTTTCATTGGATCAGATCCAGCAAGTTCACTAGCTAAATCTTCTGCACTCCAAGCCTGTCCAAATAGAAATACCCGAGCAACGTCTTTACCTGCATTGATTTTTTCTGGAATCAGTGCGGAGTTTGATTGAATCGCTTGAGGATCTCCTTCTAGATCGTTCCAGAAAGGCATGCTAACTGTATCACCACCGCTTGGAACTTTTAAGTTCGGTACCGGCTGAATAATTCCGCTTCGATATACTGCTGTTTGTTCAACAGTATTGTTCATTGTGTACTGGTTGAAAATTTCTGGGATGATAACATCCTGAACTCTAGTTACTGCCATTTAAATTCTCCTTTATAATCCATAGATTGCAGGATTTCCGCCTGCTTGGATGATTAATTTTTTAGCTTGTTCGGGATCACTTCTTAAAATGTTCCCTTGCTCAGTTAGGTTTAAATGGTCCTGACTGAATGGATTTTTAGCTGTTGGCAAATTAGCAACAGAATTACCTGTTCCATGTGGCTGTCTTCCAGCTAAACCTGGAGGGCTTTCATTTTCGGTTTCAAATAAATAGCCGTCACTCTCTTTTAGAGCGGCTAACTGCTCATCAAGACCAATGATCTTATCGCCTGCCAATTTAAGTTCTTCAACGTTTAAATTAGCTTTCACAGACTTAATGTTCCGCGCCTTCGCATCACGTAAAGCACTTTCAATAGCAAATTCAAAGGCTTGTTTGTCCAGATTTTGCTGATATTCCTCTGACGCTTTTTTATTTTTTTCTTGCAGCTGCTCAATTTCTTTTTGAAGCTCTTCATTTCCTTTGGTTTGCTTTTGCAGTGTGCTTAACTGCTGATCCCGCTCATCAAGCTGGCTTTTCAATTCCTTCTTCTCGTTATTGACCGCATCGAATCGGTCTTTAGGAAACCATTGACCGTTACTAACAATATCAATCTTTTGATCTCCAGCTTTTTCTACTACTTGAGCATACAGATCATCACCGAGTAATTCTTTTAATGTCATGTTTATCTCTCCTTTGATGTTTTTTTGCGTGTCCACCTCACGCACAGGATTTACGCTTAGTTTGGCTCCAAGCCTTTAGAATGAGCAAAAGAGCCTTTTTATGTCATGCTCAGGACAGTTCATTATTTGTTCTCTATTGTTTTGTACCACTCTTCATAGGTTTGGTATGGAATGACCTCGCCCGCTCCCGAACCGCCTTTTCTTGCTCTTCTTGTGTCCGGCATTTTGCCATTCACTTTGAAAGAGACAGTGCAGCGGCAGTTTATATCATCTTTGGCATTATTCATGTGACCCGGAGCGGGGCCGATACCGCCATAAATAGAAACGAACAAACCATTTTTAGCGGTCTGCCCATCTAGCTTTCTATGCCCCACTCTTGTTTTTAGGTCAAGGGTAGAATTCCAAGTCTTTTCTAAATCGGCATGTTTAGAAGCTTTTTCAGCGCTTTTCATTCTTGCTGATACCTGTACCCTATGAACTTCGGTTCTCGCCACGTCACGGGCTTTCTTTCGTGCAAATTCTGTATTTCTCTCGATACGCTTGGCAATTTTGGAATAATCCTCACCCGCTTGAATGCCTTGAGCGATAGATATTTGAATCTGCCGAACATAATCATCACGATGCCGCTTATATAAAGCTGATAGAGTCAATTCGGCTATCGGGTTTAGAATAGCTTGCTGAATCATTGCAGTTGTTGGCAACGTATAACCCATTTTCACCGCTGCTTCTATCTCGTAGAGATAAGCAGACCGCATATAGTTCTCAAGAAACTGCTTGGCAGCCAGCGCCTCTACAATGATAAGAACCGTTTTAAATGCTTTGCTTGATTCTTCTGTTATCCGCTCCATTTCTTTTTTGAAGCGGTTGTATTTGTTGAGATCCGCCATAGAAAGTGAACCATCTTTTCCATACTTAGCGAAAAGAGCGGCCATTTGCTGATTAATTTCTTTCAATCTCTTAGCAAAGACAGCATCAATTTTCTTAGCATCCTCTGTGATCATGTCATCGAGCAGTTTATCAATCTCGTTCTGGTTCATCTTCATCACCGCCCGTTTCAATCTCAGTTAACGGCGGCATGTTGTTCCTGTATTCGACTTCCTCTGCCTCAATACGCTTCAATTCTGCTTCTACATCATCTACCCACGGATGATTCGCAATGCGTGTTTCTCGGCTTAAATCTGTGCTCTGATTCGCCATTTGAACCTGCTCAAGCTCGTTTGTCATTCGAGAGCGGTTAAATGTCATCTGTAAGAGCGTGGGATCGTATTCACCTTGACCTGTCATTTTTAGATATTCAGTGAAGAACCAAAAAAAGGCGCTTAAAGCTGGCCGGAATTTCCGCTCTGCTTCATTCGCCTTCAAATCTAAGAGTGAATATAGATTTTTAATTGCAACGTTGGTCGGTGAATTTCCCACTTTGTCAGGATTGTTGTTTACACCCTGTCCGAAGCGGTATATATTCTCTTCTAATCGGTCTAGATGTGAATTTGCGCTATCCATTGGGATTTCAGCACTCTTCATTTCTAAACCGCCTTCACCAGACACTTCCACAGCCTTATAGTGACGTAGATTCGTTGTGAACTCGTTTAAATCTTGACCTGCGAAGTTTTTAATGACATAGATTAAGTCTTGCATTTCATCAAACGTGTTAGCGTTATTTGAAATGTTGTTATTATATTGATCAATCAAGTCTTTATAGAAGATAAGGTCACTAACACCCTCTTCATTGTTCTTAAACTCGATCATTGGAACCTTACCCCAGCCATAACCTTTCCCTCGTTTGTCGTAGAAATGGCTTTCAGGGTTGTTTTTATAATCAAAGTCTTGAATGAAAGACCCGTTATGCTCTACATAGTAGAAAATCTGTTCATCTGTGTACAATTCCACTTTGCGGGTGATCTCATCATCAATGTTTTTAACATCGTAGTAACGGATAGCATAAAGCAGACTTCGTTTTTTGGTTGAATCGTAAACCGGTATGACTTCCTCTGCTGGAATGCGAAGATAATCAAAGTTACCTTCTTCATCAACAAATGGATGGAGCCACTCTTTACCCTTGTTGCTGGCGTTTTTAAGAATCTCCTGCATACAGTCATCAAAATCTTCGTCTATAAAATCATTCACAACTTCAAGAAACCTTTCTTCTTCTGCATTGAAGGTGATAGGTTTCCCTAAAAGGTACTGAACCTTTTGCTGAACAAGCAGCTTATGCCAGTTGTGAGAGATCCGATTGTTCGGCTTATCAGTATCAACCATTTTAACGCCATGTTTATAGTAATAACGTTTGCGTTTCTTAATGTCCGCTTGGTTCAAATAATAAGCGACACCTTCGAGCATCTGATCCCGCTCCACAGCATGTTTATCAATCATCTTTTGAAGGATGGTTGTATCAGGCATATTGTCGGAAGTTTCTGCGCTGTCCTCTATGATTTTAAGCAGCTCTTCTGTATGCGTTGGCGATGTTGGGTACATGATCATTCCCCCTTTCTAATCAAGTGAGCACCCTTACGCCAGATTGTTTCATATCACGCTCAAATGCGTATCTAGTCGCATCAATAGAGTGATTGTCTTTATCCTCAAGGCGTGGTTTAGGGTTGCCGTCTTTATCTGTTTGATAATCAATGTTCTCAAATTCACGGGCTAAATTTGGTGTTCTTAATGGATCAATGACTATTTCATCTAAGTCACCAAGCCATTCCTCACCATATTGAACCGAGTCAGGGCCTTTCTTTGCTCCTGAAACCCTTCTAATGCCGTGTTCCTTTTTCAGCTCGTCAATGCTTTTGGGTTCAGCACTATCGGCTGTGATCTCGTTGCTTTCATAGCCTTTTGATTTAATCCACTTTGCTAGTTCTCTGTTAGAAACTTTGTGATCATATAATTCATCAAGTGCATATATTTTGCTTCGCTTCTTGTCATAATGCCATCTGACGAAAGCAAGCGGATCTGGACCATAACCAAAGTCAACGCCTTGACGTATATTGTCAAAGGAGCGGACCATATCATCAGTTATGCTGCCTTTCTTGATTTGAAGGTTATCGAATGGAACAACGCCAGTTCCGATCGCTTCCCCAAGATATTCCCATCTATACTTCTTTTCGTTTTTGGCTTTAGTTTCCTCAGCCTCATTAATAAACGCTTTTGATAGATGCGGGTTGTCTAAATAAGTTGAATGATGAATATACGTGTTCTCAGCAGGGAATGACGTTTCATACTTCTTGTTAACCCAATTTTGCTTACGCTTTGGCGGGTTATAAGTGTAATAGAACGTATAATCAAACTTCCCTGCTCGTTTACGTGGGTTCTCTGTCTTTATTTTGTGTGTTAGTTCTTCACGTAGAACGGAGTTCATGATGGTGCTTACTTCCTCATCTGACTTAAATTCTGCAAGCTCTTCTATCCACATGACACCGATTGGAAAATCAGCGTCTTTGATTGATTTGAGCTTTTCAGGATCATCAGCACCTGCAAAATATATCTTGTTCCCTCTTGGCTTGTATATGATCTCTAACCTAGAAGGAACAAACTTGAATAGATGAGAGACACCAAGCGTTACCGTTGCTTGCTTTATCTGTGCGAAAACTGATTTAACAAGCGTATTCTGTACTTTACGCAGCACGAGAGCGGAAACAGGGTATTCAATAATATCTGTTACCACACCATTACCCACGCTGAATGATTTACCAGAAGCACGTCCGCCCTTTAGAACGTAATGAAGATGCTCTTTTGCTCTTCTGTATCTCCAAAACTCACGAAATGCCGGTGCCAACACTTCCGATACTTTAATCATCGTCATCACCTATATCATCAACAATGTAAACTGGTGCAACGTCACCTAATTCCATTTTCTCGACTTCGGCTTTTGTTTTATCAATGTTCAAGCGCATCTGCTCCAGTTTAAGCCGTCTTTCGTCTTTTTCATGGGCTATGTTGTCGAATTGCTTTATTAAGCCCCTAAGCTCAGACATTGCCCTAGATTGAGCGTTTAGGAATGTAGCATGACGATCCCAAGCGAATTGAAACTCGTATTCCTCTTCTTCGATGTCAGCTGAATCTGAAACAACTGATTTTTTCTTTTTCAGCTCTTTGATCATTTCATCCTTATTCTCGACAAACATGATCTTCTGCGCTCTTACAATTGCTGTGAACTGAATTTGTATTTGTTCCCAAAGTAAATCAACAGGGGAAAACTCCTGAATGTCCTGCATGATCTCAAACGCTTCTGCTGGCATGTGCTTTGAATAAAATCCATGCGTCTTTGCGTTTTGGTTTCGTATTGGTGCTGCTCCCCCGCTATTACCTAACGCATTAACGTTACCGGGTTGACCACCCTTTTTTGTGTGCACACTTTTTCTTTTGGGTGCACCCTTTTTTCTTTCCCAACCATGCCGCTTTTTCCATGATTTTATGGTGTTGATCGACACCCCGTATTTCTCGGCAAGGTCCTTGTATTTCATACCTTTGACGTAATCTTTCTCCGCCTGAATGTGCTTCGATTCCATTTACATTCACCTGCCGCCTCCTTCTGATTCGTGTTTGTTTCGGGATCTTTATTTTTTAACTTGGTGCTTGATGAGGTTGTTGTACTCTTCAAACCACTCAAGAGGAATTTCTGACCTTGCTGATATTCTTCGTTCAATAGCTGCTGCTATATCTTCTGTTCTACGTTCATCATGTAGCCACTTAGGAATAACACCTAAAGGCGGTTCCGTTGTCATGTCATTCACTCCTTTAATTTATTCGCTCTAAACTGCCGCCGCACTCTACCTTTAAGCCGATACTTTTTATAGAGATTCTTCACCGGAAGCAGTTTGCAGGGAACAAAAAAAGCACCCCAAACGGGTGCCTACTTTGCGAAGTTTTCTGTATAAATTTTATAAATTTCATTTGCTATTTCATTCATATCATATTCATAGCTTTGATATGTAATTATGCCTGTACTAGGATCAAAGTGTCTCAGATATTGATTCTCATTTAAACCCTCAACACTTATAGCTGATTTCGGTCCAATATTTGAATCTACATAATTAGAATAAGAATTAGGTTGAGTTGCCCATTCTTCTATATGCTCATCAAAATGTTCAAATAAGTTTCTCATTTTTCTACTTCTTAAAGTAGAGCCTTCAGAGACATCAAGCTTTTCTCTTAGTTCTTTCCTCAGCTCTTTCCTAAGTTTATTTTTGGCATAATCCTTAGTGTAACTTCCCCATAATAGTCTTGAAATGTTTGCTGAGGAAGTTAGAAAAGATTGAACGTGGTACCAGATATTTTGTGTTTGAACTCTCTTCTCTGGATTAAAACATTCCTTCAAATATTCATCAGATGAAAAAAAGATAACGCATTGTCTTTGGATTTCAATCTCAAATATTTCAATTGCTCTTTCTTTATTATCCATACTATCCCCTCCCACCTTTTTATCGGCAGAAAGCGAGATCATGGAACCATTCGCAAAATTTGTCGAACGAATCCCAAGCTCGCAAGAGCAAGTGAAAATATATTAATTTGTGGTGACACGGGAAATTGTGCCTCCCCGTCCTGCCTTCCATTTTACACTACGGATTTTTCGTCTTTCAACAAGTGCACAAAGTGGCAATATTGGCATAATTGGTCGATGATATTATCTTTCATTTGCCGTACCTTTTCACGAGACAGCCCCAAGTGAAGTCCAATAGCCCGATAACTCATACCCTCCATCATGCAGTCATAGACCACTCTGTTTTTCTCTCCTTCTATCTTGCTTGCTGCTGTTTCTATTGCATACACCCGCTCTTCAAACTTACATAGCCGCTTATAAAGCCTTTCTTCTCGTAAATCCATGTCACGCAATTCAGCTTGGCTCTTTCCTTTGCTCCCCTTTGGAAGAGTTGCCTCGATACCGTATTGCGCCACACCCCAACTTCGCATAGGGATGTCAGTACCATATATAACACGCTGGAGCCGTTGAACCTCTTTTGCCATCCACGGATAATTGCGAATGAGTCCTTCAATCTCTTTTTTGTTCATGGTTCATGCTCCCTTCGATCGTATTAAATCTAGTTGAATAGCAATCTTTTTCTTTGCTCTATATACAGTTTTTTGAACCGTTCCTTTGCTAACTCCCATGAGATTTGCGATCTTATCTAGTGAATTACCGTCAGCAACATGCGAGAGATACATTTCTTTTTGCTTTTGTGTAAGGGTAGATAAGGCGTACTCAAGCAACCTTTTATCTTCATCACTGACTGTTCGTGGTGACTCTTTCACGATTTTATAATCATTCGCTAAAGCCTCAAGCACTTCTGGTGAAGCAAACACAGTACGTTGATAAACGGATCTTCGGTCAATCGCTCGTTTTGCTTCTGGCTGCCTACCAGTGGACAACCATTTCACAACGTACTCAAGATCATTTATCATCGCACTGAAAATCTTGCGGCTTGGATCAGTTTCCTCCATCTGCTCATATCTTCTTTTTGTATCTTTCAACGTTCGTTTATACTCAAGAATCAATTCGTTCATGGTTTCCTCCTATTTACGCTTGTACGCCCCGCCTTTGGCTCTTTTTAACCGCTGCATGTTTTGCCCCATAAGCTCACGTATCTCTCTTTCTGTAAGCTCCTGCGGTAGTTTTTTCGGTTTTTCCTTCTTCATGGCTGCTCCTTTCCGACAAATAAAAAACGGACACCAACCAGCACCCTTAAAAGGTGTTGATCAGTGTCCGCAGGCTCTCCGTCTTGGACTTATTTAATTGACTCTATAAAAATGTGTTCAAAATCATCGTCATCCTCTTCATAATTCCATTTGATGAAAAAGAGACAATCCTCTTTAGATGATTTGAACAGTGTTTCATCTGTTCTGTCGTCATACACTCTATACTGATTCATTACATATCTTCACCCATTCTTTGAGTTTTTCATAATCGGCTGGGCTGATATTAACATCAGCAACCCCGCAATATGCACAATGGACTTCACCTGGATGCTCTAATGTTTCAAGATATGTCCACTCTTCGCAATCCTCACAATAGTAGCTGTGCAAGTCTTCTGCTGTCATTCCGCTACCTCCAATCCTTGTAATGAACCATTGATCCGATGTACGGGTGGTCTTGTAATTCCTGTAAACTATCATGGAATCCGTTTGCGACACCTTCACCATTTAGGCTGACTAAAGCGTATTTATATCCGAACATTTCCCCGAAGTATAGCTTTGCAACTAGGTATTTGCCCATGCTTGTATTACCATAAAAATCTTCTAGTATGTCTCCAAGTTTCAACTCGTGCTTCATTCCGCTACCTCCTATCGAATATTGAATTTAACGGATTCAAACGTTCCGATATACTTCTTTTTTGCTGAATCCGTGTAGCAGTCCAGCTGGATCACGTATGTTCCTTTGCCGGTACGCTTGCGAATTTCTTTAACACTAAACGACTTTAGAGGCGTGGCTGCTTTGAAGCTGCCCCTTTGCACTAGATTAGTATCTGTTAATCCGCCATTGGATCTCTTTTTGTAAACGCCAGCGGTGTAGTAAAGTGTTCCTGATCCTTTCTTTTCCGCTCTCCAATCAACGGTAGATGCACCTGCATAGTAATTGGTGTCATCCGTAAAGACTCTCGCTTGATGACCATATCCCTCAGTTTGCCAGTTAGACCATACTGCTTGAGCAGACGGCGCATAAAGCACCGCCGCAATAATAATAATTAGTGTGATTAGTAGTTTTTTCATACTGAAACCTCCTTATCTAACTCGTCTTCCCATTTAACCCCGAAACGCTTGCGGAGCTTGTCCTCTAACGCTCTCAATTCTTGATAGGTTATATCCTTTTGTCTTTTGATATTTTTCATTTTTCGTTCAGCCTCCATAAGCTGCATAGGACTATTACCTCTATACAACTTGTCAGCATCCCTAGCACCTGCTCGCATGAACGCCTCTTTTAGAACGTTCTCATCTACTGTAAGCTCTTGGCGTTTCGCTCTTTTCATGCAATTGGAACCGATGTAAACGCCAATGTGACTAGGGATTTCATCTTTTACCTTTTCGTAAAGCTCCTTTGTGAGCACATAATAGTTGTAATGACCAACAAAGCTCTTTTTCGCACTGGACCTAAAATCCGAAAGAGATACCTTGATTTCGTAACACCGCCAAACACCTTTTGTATCGTAGGTAAGATAATCAATTCGCTCATAACCTGGTCTGCCATCATTAAAGCCAATAGTCACCTCGAACAAACCGAACTCGCTTTTCATGCCGCCGTTTTTATATGTTTTCAAGTGGATTTGATCTTCAAGTTCTAATGTTAGATCGGTTTTGGCCATCATTCACCCTCCGTTTTCAATCTAAAGCCTGCTGTCAAAGCGTCTTGATAAACAAGGCTTGCGCTCAATGCGTGGTGATTTCTAGCATCTGCGCTACTGCTCCACCCATCATAAAAACCTGCCATTGCTTCGTATTTTTGTGAGATATGATGATCATAACGAGCTTGAAAAGCCTGTTTTTGTTCCTCTAGCAACTGAATTGCCGTTTCAAGATATGTCGCCAGATCCAACGTTTCTTCAAGTCCGTGCTGCAACCATCCTTTTAAGTCGTGGGAAGAAGTTTTGACAAAAACCCCGTACTTTTGCAGGCCCTTTTCTTGCTGCTTATGCAATTTCTCGATGACTGAATATACAATTGGGTTATTTTCATTCATTGTGCTTCCTCCTTTAGAAGATCAGGATTTTGATAGATGTTTCCAATGCACTTGTACGAGTCGAGTCTGAGCATTGAATTCTGTATGAGGTAATCCGGTACAATTTCATATTCCAAACCTTCCTCATCGGTAATAGTTGGGTTCACCGCTTTGGCATAAAAACCAAAGCATTTCGATGGTGGGTATTCATCCCCGCTTCCATCCTGTTCATACTCGCCAAATTCTACTGAAGCTATATAGTTGCCGTGCCATTGAGTGACATATATTAAATCTCCAACGAACACGCCTTTTTCTTTGTCAAAACATAAATCACGAGAGATTAATTCGTATTCTGTTTCATCGAAGCATGGCGACAGCTTTTGTACTGACCGTTCTTCTATTTGGCTGATTGAGTATATTTTGATTTCAATGTTTCCGGTTGCTCGGTGCTTGAAAACATATCTGATGACTATATCCATCAATAACCCTCCTGCTGCCGCTTATGATTGACGGCGTTTTTTTCCATGTATGCGGCTTCGATTTGTTCAGGTGTGAAACCGAGAGCTATTCCAAGTTCGTTAAATCTCCAAAATATTCTTTCATAGATCATGATGCGAGTTAGTCCAATAGTATTCTTTGATACTTTCCGCTCTTCGTTAAAAAATGTAATTTCTTTAAATAATTCTAGGAATGCTTTTACTCCGCTGGCTTCCAATGTATTTCGTTTTAGATCATTAACATCATTATTTTTTGAATACTTAGTGAGATTCCCAATACTCAAGATAAAGTGCAAGCAGTCCACGTATTCTTCTAGCAATGGATTCTTATAGTAGTCTCTCGATGTCTCTCCTTTTTTATTTATGATACAAGTGCGTGGCTGCTGGTCATTGCTCCAGAACTTAAAGCCGCGCCACTCGTTAGCACACTCCGCTAGTTCCACCTGCAAAGCCAAGATAAGTCCGGGCAGCAGGTCTTGACCTTCCAGCCCTTTTTCTCGGATGATGCGGTTATCTAACTCCGCTTGCATTTCAAACATTTTTTCAAGGTTCATTATTTTTTCCTCCTAAGCCGCTAGGCTGTTTTATACTCCGCACATTCCTTCGCATTCGTTCAAAAAGTGGTCTATATCAAGCTGATCCTCATTAAAATCAACTTCTTCCAAAGGTTTACCTGACTTGTGCAGGAAAGCATTATTTTTAAATCGTGGTAGTTTCCGAATAAGGCGATCTATTTCCACCGCATCTTGCCACGACTCTTGATCTTTCATTTTCATATCACGCCACGCATTGAAGTCATGGAAAGGGCAGCCGATACAGCTAGATTTCGCAGGTGTACCAAGTCCTTCTCGCTCAACATATGTAATGCAGCGTGACCGATCTATAAAAGCCACATCGACCAAAGGATGCTCTGCCACTTGCCAGCTTTCCCGACTTGGCTTAACCCGTTGTATTTCATCGGTGCTTATGCCTTTCCATAGGTGGACAACTTCTTTAATCCTTTGTCTCGGCTTGTACCCAAGCAAAGAACGGATCTTACGATTAACAGGTAATATCTTGTATTCGTTTGTACACTGGCGGCGGGCGATGCCGATTTCTCCATTCTTATCTTTTGTGAAAAAGGGAATGCTTGCGAATCTATTTCCTGTCACGGAACCTTCTACAATGTCATCACGAATATTTCCGTTATCACAGAAGATGATTTCCCTGCCGTAAGTAGCCTTGATATGCTTGTTTATTTTCTCGATCCAGTTGTAAACGTGCTTCGGCTCCCATCCTGTATCCGAAAAAATGATGTAGTCTGGTATTACTCCATTAATCTCACCCTTTAGAGCCATCAAGAGTAATGCAGTTGATTGAGTGCCGCCGCCATATGATAGGACATGGACGTGATCTTTTCCGTCATCGTATTGTTGTTGAATCATTGCATCAACCCAGCGATAACAATGACCGCCATGAAACCAAGCACCGTGAGAATGACAGGCCCGTTTGATTCCCTTTTCGCCATGACCACATTACCTTCTATCACGAGATCATCGTTTTTGCGTACCAGCATGGGCACCACAAATTCAGGAACTCTAATTTCAGCAGCTGCATCATCAATCGTCATCGCTTGATTTTTGCAGGCTTTGACTGCCTGCGACAGTTCAACGTGTTTTGGTAAACTCATAGCTCATCCTCCTCATCATCACAAAAACATTCGCTTTCACGTTCCCCACACGATTCGCATTTCTTTTCGACTTCAAAGCCCAAGAAATGATATTGAGGCATTGCATAATATTTCTTTTCACAAGAAGAACACTCAACCCAGCCATCGTTATCTTCTCCGTTCCAATTGGCATAAGCATCGTCTTCCGTTAAATTGCAATATGGACATTCTTGCTCTTTTGGTAGACTCATTGTTGCTCCTCCTTCACCACATAGCCATTTGTTAAAGCACTCATTAAGTCATGCGGATCAACATCATTTAAAGGTTTGAATAATAGTTCCCACGGTGGTGTATCACCTCTTTTTACTAACCAATGTTCAAATACAAACAATCTATTTAATCTAACGCCACGGTCCATCCCGTGTGATTCGTAATATTTCACGCCTGCTTCTACTGCCTTGGCTTGTTCTTTAGTTAACTCAACTTTTGAAGAAGTAGTAATTGAAACACTCATAATCTCTCAACCTCCGATTATTTGATCTTGAATCCTATTTCATGGTCAACTCTCGCAAAGTGACCTTTGGCCGTTTGAATGATTGTTTTTCCGTGTTCAGGTGCGTCTGTGATGTGGGCAGTACCTTCGTTGCCGTCAATCACGATAATGCGGACCTTCCCAGGTTCTAAATTCTGATCAATGGTTGTAGCAAAATCTTTTATTTCTGATGGTTGGTTCATCCGCTCCGCCCCCATGTGTTATAATTAAAGTGTGAGATTTAATTAGCACTGGAGCAGCGGCTTCGGTGTTTTTTTATGCCCATTTGTCCATTTGGTATGATGGTGACGGTTTTAGTTCTTCTCGGTAAACGATAGGATGTTTTGCTAGATATGCCTCAAGCTCTTCTTTAGTCATCTTCCACTCGATGACTGGACCCGCAGCATATGGGTTGTTAGGCTTTCCGCTCATGTTTTCTCCCTCCAATCTTCGGTATTTCAATGCCGCCCATTCGTTTGCAATCAGATCCAAAGCGGCTTGAGCATTGTTTGAACTGCGAACAACGTGTCATACAGGCCATAAGCTTATCTTCCTGCCTTACCCACAACGGACGATCGTCTGCTATTACCACGTTTAACAGTTGGTTTCCCCGCCTTCCTTTTCAGCTTTTTGAGTTTGTCCAGTTCGATGAATCCAAACGACCGATCAAAAGCAATGACTTTTAGCGGCGTATCAAATTTGCGTTCGTACAGCTTTCGCTTGATGGCGAACTCTTTTGTTTCCATGCCTTTGATGTCGATTATTTCTTTTGATCCATCGATTTTAGTGATCTCGAAGTCTGCAATATATTCAATCTTCCGAAAAGTCTTGTCGTTCTTTTTGAATGCTTCTTGCAGCAGGAAGCGTGGTTGCAATGAAAAATCTTTTATCTGCTTGGCTTGCTTGAGCCATTTAAGATGCTCATAGTATTTGGCTTCTGCCTTACTGTCGAAGGTGATGCCGTCTACTACCGTTTTGCGTGCGCCGTATTTATTGGACATGTTTTGTTGATCCTCGCTTTCCGTTGCTGGAAGTGCTTTTTCAGTTCGGCAACGAGCTTTGATTTTTCTGATTCAGTTAAGTCAGTTCTTTTTAGTAAAGACATGATGCTGTGGTTCATTTTTTGTCAGTTTCAACTGCCTTTGATTGTCTATGGATTTCATTAAGAGCAGGAAAAATAGAAGCCTCTATTTGTCTAATGTGATCCATCGCTGAATGTGGTGTCATACCTTCTTCTTCAATCAAAGCTGTTAAACCAGTAATAATTAGCATTGATCCTTTGCTAGAAAGTATTTCATCGTGTGATAACATGGTTACCTCCCGTCATCCCGCAGCCATTGCAGGAGCTTCCTTTCTCTTGATGATGCCGTGAAAGCTATAGTGATTAGTGCGGCCATCGTCTTCATGCTGTCTTTCCATCTAGTGCTCTTGCTTCGACTAACATTCTGTCTAGCATTTCGATGACTGGCTTTAGGCTCTGTTTGCGTCCTGTAGTGTTACATTCAGGACATGGATAGTAGCCAGCCATAAATGAAGTTTCTCCTATGACGACCCTCTCGCCGTTGCATGTGTTGCACATCTGACATTCTCCTTTACTCGTATAGTTCCAAAAGCAGTTCTTCATTTTCTTTTTGCGCTATCTTTTTACGAATCTTTTCATCCGGCATAATCACAGGGAAAGCCAGTTTTTCAACCCTGCTACTCACCCGACCACTTTTATAGATTGTGTCAAGATCATCTATACTTAAATTACTTGTAATGATCGTAGGCTTCTTGTATTGAAGTCGATAATCAAGAATACGGGTGAAGGTTTCTTCGACAAATTTTGTTACATTTTCCACTCCGATATCATCTAGGACAACAAGATCAGCTGTCTTGACAGCATCCATAATGTCGGTGCTTTTCACCTTCGATTCAATATCAAACGTGCTTTTTATTTCTCCTATCAGATCAGCTGTAGACGAATAGATGATTTTGAGTGGCTTTTCTTCTTTTTTGTCGTAGACCTTTGTTATTGCGTGAAGAATACTAGCAGCAAGCCTTGTTTTTCCGCTTCCTTTCTCTTCACTAAAGAAATACAAGCCTTTTCCTAACTCCCGCATCTTTTCAAATTTCAAAATGTAGTTTTTAGCAACCCTTTTTGCATTGGCTGCTCGCTCTTTGGATTCGGGTTTTTCATAAACATTGATATCAAAAGAGTTTAGAGAAGCGTCTTTGAACTCTTCGGGTAATCTTGCATTCATAAGCCTATTTGAGAGCTTTTTCACTTCTTTGCACGGACACTCTTTCATAAATTCTTTGTTTTCCTCATGATCAATAATCCAGATCAACCCCGACCCATCGCATTTTCCATACATGCAATGTTGTTCAGAAATCACAGTGAGTGTCTCGTACCTGACCGGATAGACCTTTTCTTCTTGCAATTTCTTGTAACCTCTCAGTCTCTTCGCTAGTGCTGGATTTGCTTTCTCCAACGACTTTAAGGTATCGCCCATACTCTGCATCTTTGTTCACTCCTTCTTGTGCCCGCTGATTTGAAAGGACCCGCTGAACATATTTGATGTTCTGAACGCCGTTTTTCAAAGTGACCTCCATTGCTTTAATCACGTTTCCTTCTCCAAAATCGTCTATCAGGTCACCAATTTGCTGACTTACAAAGCTATTTAAAGTGCCGCCGAAGTGGCTTTCGTAAAATTCAAATGGGTTCATTGGCTTGTCCTCCTGTCGTGTTGGTTTTTCTTCTTTTGGCTTTTCAGGTTCTTCATCAGGTACAGGGGCGATGCTCGTTTTAGTCTCAAGACTTACGATGCGATAACTGCCCGCTGATTTACCTTTAGGCTTGTACTCGATACGGCCATGTTCTATCAAGATTTTACGGTGCTCAATCATAGTCTTTTCACTGACTCCTAACCTTGAATAAAGGCGACTGTTTGGCACCGTGAACCAATCTTTCCACGAACAACCGTTGTTAATATCCATTAGATGAAACCACAATGCTTGAGTGGCGGGTTTTAGTTCTGTTGTTTCAAGGAATCTCATGAAGCCGTTTATTTCTTTCAGGTAGTTCAAGCCCCTACCTCCTTTCACATAATGCATACAAGCCCTGTATGCGAACAAAGCGCATATCAGGCTCATTAGTCTTGATGTAATCTTTCACATAGTCTTCTGCTAATTTGAAAGGATCGGAAGTGCCTTTGACCATCCATGTGTAACAAAAAGGAATAGGAACCTTAATCAAATGGGCTTCGGTTTTCATCGGCTTGCTCCGTATTCGGGCTTTCTGTTTGTTCTACACTGTACGGCATATCAAGGACTTCCTCGTCATAAACTGACTTTGCTTCTTGGGTAATATCTTTTCGTACCGTTTCGTCTTGCGCTGCATATTGTTGTATTTCAATACTGATAGGCAGGTACTTCCACATGCGGCGAATGACAGTTTTTTTTGCCATTTCTTCATAATCTGTTTGCCACGGGCCACTATCCTTTGACTTGCTTCGTTCACGAACAGCCTCAACATCTTCTTTGCTGAAAACCTCGAATTGATAGCCACCATCTTTAAAATGAGCAACTGCATATACATGAGTCATTTCACCTCTATGCCCTGTTGCTGGCTTATGAACTAACTTTGGATTTAACCCTAGTTCATACTCGAATTGATCCTTTTCATAAACCACATGAGAATAGATACTTTCTATATGACCAGAACGTCTAGCAAGGTCGATCATGCCCTTATATCCGATGATGAACTGAACTTCTTTCGTCCACTTATCCTTCTCACCATTTTGCCCCTTGATCTTTTTGTTGAAAGGAACAAAATAGCAATGACCTATTAATCCAGGTTCTAATCCTAGTTGTGCAGACTGCATGACAGCCCCCAACAATGAAGCGGGTGAACATTGTTGTAATTGCGGGTTACTTCTGATTGTCGTTAGAGCGATTCTTGTGAGTCTTTCAGGTGTCATGTGTTCAGGCAACGCCTTTTGTAATTCCGGCTGCATTGAAGCTAGGTAGTCAGCAATTGTTTTGGGTTTCTCCTCCTGCTGCTGGACGTTATTGACTGCTTTGTTTGCCAGCTGATTCCGAATATCTTCGTTTTTAGCCATTGTCTACGCTCTCCTTTACATAAAATCTTCTCTGCGGCTTTGTCTCGCTGAATTCCTCAAATAATTCAGGATGTTCACTGGCGAACTTCTTTGTATCAAAGCGGTTTGTTTGAATGGTCTTCCAAGTCACCCGATGTTTAGTAGCAAGACCGATTTCGTTGTCTCCTAGCATGGACTTGAGTTGGTTTTCATCCGCTTTAATTCGTTCATCAATTTCTTTCTTTTCTTCTTTTGCGCTTTTTAGTCGGACTATGATTTCATCCGCTTTTAAAGGCAGGCTTGTTTCCTCGTCAATTCCAATGGGGTACATGTGATTAAGCAATTCTGTTGATGACTCTGAACCGTCAAACATTGGCGGCTCTTGCTTTTGAACGTGATTCTCCCAAAAATCTTTTTCAATCTGAATCAAATAACCTATCAATTCCTCGTCACGATCGACTTTTTTATAAATGAACTTGTTTCCGCCGATCAGAACTGCAATCCACCATGCTTTATAACCCGTCACAGCCATGTAATGCTGGCACTGGATCAGATAAGCGTCTGGAATCTCTTCCCCTGTCCATTCTTCTTTCAAGTATTCAGATGCCGTTTTACATTCAAGCCCCACATTTTCACCAACAATTAATCTATCAACGTTGGCAAGCATGAAAGGATATAGAGGGTGTTGTAATATAGCCTTTTTTCGTCGGACCTTCTTTCCAGTGCGGTTGCTAAACTCTCTTGCGACCACTTCTTCGAGTACATGCCCCCAATATGCGGCTTCTCCCGCTTCATCTTCCTTTGGTGACTGGCCCAATTTATCCAAGTAAACTGAAACGGGTGATCTCCATCTACTCATTCCAGCAATGGCAGCGGCATCTGAACCGCCTATACCTGCACGTCTAGCCTCAAGCCATTGCTCTTCTGTCATCTTCTCCGTTGAGATAAGGACCTTCGCTTGCATGGCTACATACCTACCTTTTGGCGATATGCCGCCTGCCCCAATTGAATGTATTTTTGTTTAGCTGCTGCGTTCGGAAAGTTGAACACAGGTTGTCCTTTTTTGTAGTCGATCCAACCGCCTGTCTGCTCTAAACGCTCCTGCGCTTCACGGCGATGGTCAAAGCTGATTTGATATTTTGACATCGTGTATACCTCCATTGAATTTTTGTAAAAGATTTGGTATACTGTCTGTACCAATCAGAAGCAGTACACCTTAAAACTCGCTATGCCAAGCGGGTTTTTTTATTTGTCTTCGTCTTCCTCTTCGTAACCGTCTCTTTCTTGCTCGTCTTTCCAATGACTCTTCGGATAACCAAAACTATTAATCTGTGTGATCATCGGGTGCTCAATATTCAATTGTTTCAGTCCTTTCAGTGCGTGTAACAAGCTCAAGACGTACACCACTTTTTTTCTGTAACTTCGATGCGACTTCAATTAATTTCCATAAATTATTCATCCGTACAAGATCCTCGCTAATAGTTCTAATGCTTCCAGCTATACTTGCAAGTTCGTCATAGTCACCATCCTTTAGTGCTTGGTGAGCAAGAAGCATAAGCTCTTCTGCGCTTTGAATCTTTACCTTTGCCACAGGAACATCTTCTTTAATGAATTGTTTTTCAATCATGCTAGTACAGCCTCCCTATCTTGCCTTTTGTGCATTGCTACCTCTGCTACAATGGCCTTTTTAGACCATTTCTCAGTTAGGTCTTGTATCTTCAAACCAAACTCCCTCGACATTGAGTACATGAGCGTTTTGTTTGCTTGTGTCAGGTCATATATTTGCTTGATAGCCTGCATCGGAAGCTCGGACTGTTTGCCTGGTCTGGTGTTGTTCAACCACTCCGCAAGCTCTTTGGTTGCTTGCTTGGCATCTTCCATTTCATGAACAAGATTTATGAGCGCTTTATGAGCACAATCATTTAGGGCGGGATCAATTGGTGCGGCTGCCATAGGGTGAAGCTTAAAAATGAAATGTACAAGATCAATATGTTCATAGGCACCGCAAACCTCAAACCATCGAATGCATATTTCAGGAGTAAGTGGAGCAATTCCATTTTCAATGTTTGAAACATACTTCTGATCCCTCCCGCCAAGTAGTTTACCCATCGAGTATTGTGAAAGACCTACTTCCTTTCGTTTCATATGCATCCACTTACTTAAATTGGCAACATTATAAGGGCTGTTCGCCATTTGTTCTCATCCTTTTTTATTCAGTTTTTGTTGTTAAAATATTAATGAAGGGACAGGCTCAGCTGGCCTGCTGCTTTTTCAAACGGTTGATGATGTAAGCTTGTCCCTTTGGTGTAATCTTCATAGTGAGCCATGCTTTCGATGACCCGTTTACTTCTCGGACACCTTGAGCAATCTCGAAGTAACCACGGTTTACATACTCTTGATAAGGCTCGTTCTTTTGGCTGAAAATCATTTTCCAATCACGCAGTTTTTGGAATAGTTTTCTTTCACCTATGATGATGCCTTGCTTTGATGCCAGTTTTGCAACCTCACGAACTAATAGTGACTTTTCTGAGGCCATACAGCTTTCAGCGAAGTTTACAAGCGGTTCTTGAATTTGTAGTGTTCGTTGTAACTGCTGCTTCTCTTCTTGTTCGGCGATCCATCGCTTTGCACGGCTTACTGGATCTTCGATCATGTAAGAAGGGGCATTCATTTCTTGGATGTAGTTTTTCATTTTCTTAAATTCATTGATAAACCGGATTTTCATTTTCATTGCTGACGGTGTTGTATAAGACATCGCCACTAGAGCAAAGGCATCTTCTGTTAGGTTGAATTTGCGGTATTTTCGCTTTCGTTCATTCTCGTAAGTTGACTCCTCAAAGTTGAGGAGTGAAAAATCTGTTTCACCAGCTTGTTTCAACTTCTCGATTTGGACCTCGATGTCTCGTAAAACAAAGTCATGTCTTTTATCAAAAACTCTTGAGATCGTCAGGCTATCCGTAACAGCTTGGTTACCTTCAATGAAAACGAGTTTGCTCATGCTGTAACTCCTTTCTTGAAGTAATCTGTGTTTTCGTTGATCCAGCGGGTGTTGTTTTCAATCCACTTGAAAAGCAAGTGTGTTGGAATCAATAGACCTGCTTCTCTAAATACCGGAAAGTCTTCACGGTTCAACAGCTGTGAAGCCTTTGTATCTTTAATGTTGAATAGTTCCATAAGCTGTTTTTTCGTTAGCATTGGCGGCAGTTGAGTTGTTCTAAAATCCTGCATCGCCTTTGCGACTTCATCCGCAATGATTTCTCTAAACATTTCCTTAAAGGCTTCACGGTCAATGTTTAACATGTTAAAACCTCCTATGCGGTGTTTGTTTTTTGTTTCGTTTCGACGACTTCTTCTTCAAAAAAAAGAGTCCAATCAAAATTCAAGGTATCACCGATTCTTTTTGCAAGAGTAACAGAAGGGTTTCTTTTCCCTAATTCAATATTGGCATATGCTCCTCTTGAGATACCAATAGATTTTGCAGTACTTTCTTGGCTTCTGTTAGCACGTAATTCAATAAGCCAATGTCTCAATTTCCTCACCTCCAAATTGTTTCTTATCGAATCATTTGACTTAATAATATCGTCATTAAGAAACAATGTCAATGGTTTTTTCGTCTTTTTGACACAAAACTTTATTTGTTTCATTTTGACACGTTATAATGATTTTGAAATGAGGTGTTAGTATGTTTAAGGACCGCTTGATACAACTAAGAAAAAACAAAAAATTAACACAAGAACAAATGGCGGAAAAAATCGGTATTCATAGAGGTACTTATGCAAACTATGAAAGAGGTCATCGCCAACCAGATTATGACACTTTACTTAAGATTGCTGATTTCTTTGAGGTTTCAGTTGATTATTTATTAAGAGGCGAAGAACACTATAAAGAATTAGCAAGTGAAATAAATAAAAGACCTGACACTCGATATGCTGCCATTGACGGACATGACTTTGAAGATGATGAAAAAGATGAAATTTTAGTGAATGCTTTAAAACAAATTGACGGTCTTGAAAAGATCATCAAAGAACACCTTGAGAAAAAAAATAAGGGTTAATTGTGTTCTTATTAAACAAAAGTTTTGCAAGTCAGATTAGAAATAAAAGATGAAGAGAAAAAGAAAGTTTTGGATAAGTAAATAAATCCATTTAAACATCCTTTTCGGAGTATTTGAGAGATTTTAGTAAGTATTTAGACCAAATATACCCGCATGGTACAAAAATGTCTGAGAAGGCAAATACGGAGTTTTTAATAAATTTAGATTATATATGTATTTTTCCAAAAAAACTCTTGCAATACAGATTAGAGTGTGATATTTTTTAAAATCTTTTTATTTATTATTATTATTTAGTTTAATTAATACTGTAAAAATTACAGTAAAGTCTTCAGTTGAATAACTGTTCAACTGTAAAAATTACAGTAATACCTACAATTGAACGACCATTCAACTGTAAAAATTACAGTAGAGTCTACAATCATTTTTTCTCAACTGAAGGTTGTGCTGTAATTTTTACAGTAATGATTATGAGTGAGAGGTGTAAAAATTGGCTTTTATTTTTAGAGATGAAAAGATTTATAATCCCACTTTGAAAAAAAAGAAAAATGCTTCAAGGAACTTTATTAATCTCTATCATACAGCGAACGCTTTGTTAAATCAGACAAATGAAACAATTATGGAAATCGTATCTGGCAGCAGCAGTTTTTCTAAATTCGGTGAAATTGGCCTCTTAATAGCCACAAAAAAAAGACTGATTTTTATTGACAAAACGAGCTCGATTAATTCTTGGGACTATAATGATGTCACTCATGTGTCTGTCCCTAAGAAATCATGGACAGGATACAAATTCTCTTTTAATACTTCTAATGAATACGTTGAATTATCTGGAATAATGGAAGGTGATCCTGATACTTTCGTTGCTTATATAAAGAAGATGAAAGAAAATGCCTCAAAGGTAAAAAAACAGTCTTCAAGTGATGAAATTAAGCAAGAAAATGTTGTGGCGCCTGAGGAGAACACCGATTTTATTATTGAAGAGATAAGAAAGTACGCAGCACTCAAAGAAGAAGGCATTTTAACTGATGAAGAATTCACACTAAAAAAGAAACAGCTTTTAGGAATTTGAATACAGCCCTATCTTTTGGGCTTTTAATTTAAATTTCCATAAGAACATGTGTTCAAAAATTGTATTGAAATACCTAATTATTTCTAATATCATTGAATTGATACAAATACTGGCTTCTGATTAGGTAATATACTTTATGATAGGAGAATGTTATTTGATTGGTTTCTTTCTTCAATTTTTCTTCCTGCTTATCGGTGGAGGATTTTGGATTTACCATCAATACCTATATAGGCCAGATTTAAAAGAAAATATTGTGCTTCTTATCATAGTCATTAGTTTTACAGCAGTTTTCTTTTTTAAGGACATAGATTTAAAAAAAGCTGAATAAGCCCTTAAACGCTGGGCTATTTTTTAGAACAAAAAACAGAACACACGTTCTTTTTTCACTTAAAAAATAAGTCGTTAGCCTCAATTAATGTATTCTAAACCATACTTTTATCCAGTGTTAATGCAGTAAATTTGGAGGGGATGCTTCACATGTTAAACACTTATACTCAAAGCCATTTAGAAGACTGGATCGAGAGCTTTTTAAGGGGTAAACAGATTACTTCTCCATCAGACTTAGAACTAATTGAACTATGCCGAAAAATGAACATTTTCATCGTGCAACATGAAAAACGAACCTGTATGACTGAGATATGCGGTGTCTATGTTGTAAGCATTGATAGTAGATCAGATCCATTTCAACAAAGATGCGAACTGGCGCATGAGCTGTGGCACATTTTGATTGAAGGTGGCAACAATGCCGCAATGCCACTTCAATGGAAGCAATACCAAGAATACAAGGCTAATTATTTTTCATATCATTTCTGCATTCCGACATTCATGCTGAAAAATTTAAGCCTTCCCGCTGATCAAAACAAAGCAGCGTTGCTTGTCGCCGATATTTTCAAAGTTACTTGTGAATTTGCAAAACGCAGGCTGTGCCTGTATTACAATAAAATCAAATATTATTGAGAGGAGAATTTTAATGGTTGCTTACAAAAAAGAAAAATCAAAAAAGGCTGCTAAAGGTTATACATGGTATTTTGTAATGGATGATGGCCATGATCCGAGGACTGGCAAGCGCAGACAAATTAAACGAAGAGGATTCAAAACTAAAAAAGAAGCAGAAGAAGCATATTCACAGCTGAAATCAAAATTGTCTTCTGGATTAGTATTGGATAAAGAGAAAATACTATTTTCTGATTTGCAGAAACTCTGGTACAGAGAGTATCAGAAAACAGTTAAAATCAGTACACTTCGAGCAAGAAAAAGTGAAATAGACCATCTTGTCGATTATTTCGGTCATATGAAAATAAAAGATATTAATCGTGCTGTTTATCAGGATTTTTTAGATTACCTAAATTCCAAAGAATATTCATTTAATACAGTAAGCGGCATTCACACCACCGCAAGCATGATTTTCAAATATGCTCGGCAAGAAGATATTATTTTAAAAAGCCCGACTGAATTTGCAAAACCTCAAAAACCACAAGTCACGGTTGAACAAATAGAATCTACAAATGAAGTTGAAAACTTCTTGGAAGGTGATGAGCTTGTAAAATTTCTTGATCTAACTGAGAAGCATGGGCTTCTTCTCGACTTTGAATATTTTTGTACGGCTGCTTTTACAGGTACTAGAGCTGGAGAAAGACTTGCAGCAAAATGGAAAGACTTAGACCTGGAGAACGAAACCAAGACATTAAGGATAACCAAAACATTGTTCTGCCCTTCTAATAAAGCAAGTGACTATCAGCTTTTAACACCAAAGACACCTGCAGCTATAAGAGAAGTTCCTCTGTCTGACTTTCTGGCCGCTCTACTTAAACGACTTAAACTGAAACAAGCAAAGATCGCCTTTGCGAATGGCAGAACGTTTAGTGATGAAGACTTTATTTTCGCACGAGCAGATGGACATCCAGAAAACATAAAGAAATTCGATACACGTATGAGGCGAATTTTAAAAAGAATGGATCTAAACAAAAAAATAACTCAACATACATTTAGGCATACATTTACTTCATTGGCCGCAGAAGCAAATGTACCACTTGAAGAAATTCAAAAAATACTTGGTCACGGGAATGATGATATTACTCGTAGAGTTTATTTACACACTACAAAAAAAGTGAGAGAAAGAACATCAGAAAAGTTCAATTCATTTGTAAATGATCTCTCTCTAAAAATCCAATCTTCATAGCTCCGTGACCAAATTGTGACCATTTTTATAAAGACAAAACAAAAACCCCTATATTTCAAGGGGTTTTCGGGGGTGTTTACATCATTCCACCCATTCCGCCCATGCCGCCCATATCCGGCATTCCGCCGCCTGAGCCGCCTTCTTCTGGTTTGTCTGCTACGACTGCTTCAGTTGTAAGAAGCATAGCTGCTACAGAAGCTGCGTTTTGAAGTGCAGAGCGAGTGACTTTTGTTGGGTCAACGATTCCTTTTTCGATCATGTTTACCCATTCGTTTGTTGCTGCGTTAAAGCCTACGCCAATTTCTTCGTTTTTCAAGCGCTCAACGATGACTGATCCTTCAAGACCTGCGTTGTGAGCGATTTGACGAATTGGCTCTTCAAGAGAACGTAGAACGATGTTCACACCTGTTTGAACGTCACCATCAGCTTCGATGGAAGCGACTTTGTTGTATACATTCACAAGTGCTGTACCACCACCGGATACGATACCTTCTTCAACTGCTGCACGAGTTGAGTTCAGTGCATCCTCGATGCGTAGTTTACGTTCTTTTAGTTCTGTTTCAGTTGCAGCACCAACTTTGATGACAGCAACGCCGCCAGCTAGTTTTGCAAGACGTTCTTGTAATTTTTCTTTATCGAATTCAGAAGTTGTTTCTTCTACTTGTGCACGAATTTGGTTCACACGTGCTGCGATTTGAGCAGAATCTCCTGATCCTTCTACGATCGTTGTGTTTTCTTTTGTCACAACCACTTTAGACGCACGGCCAAGCTGACCAATTTCAGTTGATTTCAGGTCAAGTCCTAGGTCTTCTGTGATTAATTCTCCGCCAGTTAGAACAGAGATGTCTTCAAGCATTGCTTTACGACGGTCACCGAATCCAGGTGCTTTTACTGCCACTGCGTTGAATGTTCCACGAAGTTTGTTCACAACAAGTGTTGCAAGTGCTTCGCCTTCTACATCTTCAGCAATGATCAATAATGGTTTTCCTTGTTGTACGACTTGCTCAAGTACAGGAAGGATTTCTTGAATGTTTGTGATCTTTTTATCAGTGATTAAGATGTAAGGATTTTCAAGAACCGCTTCCATCTTATCAGAATCAGTTACCATGTATGGTGAAGCATAACCACGGTCAAACTGCATTCCTTCAACCACTTCAAGCTCAGTTGTGAAACCTTTAGATTCTTCAATTGTGATGACGCCGTCGTTTCCTACACGCTCCATCGCTTCAGCAATGAGGCTACCGACTTCTTCATCTGCTGCAGAAATAGACGCAACTTGAGCAATTGATTCTTTACCTTCGATTGGTTTAGAAATCTCATGCAAGCCTTCAAGTGCTACTTTTACTGCTTCTTCGATTCCTTTACGAACACCAACAGGGTTTGCACCAGCTGTTACGTTTTTAAGACCTTCACGGATCATCGCTTGAGCTAGAACCGTTGCAGTAGTAGTACCGTCACCAGCTACATCGTTTGTTTTACTTGCAACTTCAGCCACAAGTTTTGCACCCATGTTTTCAAATGCATCTTCTAATTCGATTTCTTTTGCAATCGTTACACCATCATTTGTGATAAGTGGAGAACCGAATTTTTTCTCAAGAACCACGTTACGTCCTTTAGGTCCTAAAGTTACTTTTACAGCATCTGCAAGTGCATCTACACCACGTAACATCGCACGACGTGCTTCTTCACTGAACTTAATATCTTTTGCCATAATAACGAAACCTCCTCAGTCTTTTTAGAAATATATCTCAATCTTTGTTTATTTGATTAACCAATAACAGCTAAAATGTCGCTTTCACGAAGGATTAAATATTCTTTTCCTTCATATTTCACTTCAGTGCCTGCATATTTTGAGAAGATAATGCGGTCGCCTGTGTTTACTTCTAACGCAACGCGCTCACCACTTTCAAGTACACGACCTGAACCTGCTGCAACAATTTTACCTTCTTGCGGTTTTTCTTTTGCAGAATCCGGTAAGACAATACCGCTAGCGGTTTTTTCCTCAGATTCAACGAGTTCAATGATTACGCGATCGCCTAATGGCTTTAACATAAGAAACAACCTCCTCAATTTTTATATGTAGTCTTTTTTAGCACTCATCACTAGCGAGTGCTAACACATTTATTATAATAAAGAATGTCTTCTGTAATTTCAAGTAAAAACCTTTAAAAATTTTTACGCTTTCATGATCTTTTTTTATCACCGATTCTTTCCTTTTCAACGAAAAAGAAGACTTGTGTTACAATAAATCTAGTTCTTTTAGTAAAGGGGTTTTCGTTACTTGAAAAAACAATATTGGTACATCATCTTAACGTATATATTGGTGCAGGTTTCTGCGATTCCTTATGTGTTCGTTATGAAATGGTTAGGTTACATTCAGACACCGATGACACAAGCAGAGCTCTCTGAATTGTCAGGAACCTGGACAATCATTAGCTTCTGTATTGGACTAATCATTATTCTGCTCATCCTTCGGACTGTACCAAAAGCTTCACTCCGAAATGAAGCACCGGCTTCAGTCGGCGCGTCAATCGCTTGGATCATTGGCGGTTTCTTTCTTTCCCTCTTTGCACAATCCATTGCGGGGGCGATTGAACAATATGCATTTGGCATTAGCCGAGAATCCGAAAATACTCAAAACATTTTAGCCATTATGGATGCAGTTCCATGGCTTGTCATCGTCATCGCTCTGATTGGACCGATATTAGAAGAAATCATTTTTCGAAAAATCATTTTTGGTGTCGTTTATGAAAAAACGAATTTTTTCATTGGCGCACTTGTCAGTTCAGTGGTTTTTGCTGCTGTACACAATGATTTCCCACATATCTTGCTCTATACCGCAATGGGCTTTACATTTGCCTTTTTATATGCGAAAACAAAACGAATCATTGTGCCAATCGGCGCACACATGCTGATGAACTCGCTCGTCATTCTTGTGCAGATTGAGCCAGTAAGAAAAATGATTGAAGAACAATCTCAAACAATGCAAATGATTATTGGAGGCTTTTTCTCATGAGAAACCCTGTCGTATGGGGCATTATTTATTTTGCCGTAGGTGTGGCGTTCACCTATATGGCCATTCAAAATCCAGGTGACATGTGGTCATTTTACAGCATTTTGCTGATGGTGTTTGCGGCCTATAATATTAATATCGCGTTAAAAATGTTTGCTTTTTCTGTCAAAATGAAAAAACAACAGCAAAAATAAACCAAAAACCATTTTCCGCCGTTTGGAAAATGGTTTTTTTATGGAGGTCATGTTTTCATGGAACACGAAAAACTGAACATCATGAACAATCAGCATGAAACGATTGGTACAGCCGCTCGATCTGATATCCATGCTGAGGGCCTTTGGCATGAAACCTTTCATTTCTGGCTTTTAAAAAAGGAAGATGACACAGTGTTTCTCTATTTTCAGCTGAGGAGTTCCGCCAAAAAGGATTTCCCTTCTCTATTTGATATCACAGCAGCAGGCCACCTTCTCGCAGATGAACAGCCTTCTGATGGCATCAGAGAAGTCGAAGAAGAGCTTGGTCTCTCCATCTCGTTTGAAAACCTTACCTTTGCTGGTGTCATTAAAGATGAAATCCATCTGCCTTCGTTTACCGATCGTGAGTTTTGCCATGTGTATCTTTATATGGATCAAAAAGAGCACATGGATGTCCATCTACAGAAAGAAGAAGTTGCTGGACTTTATAGAGCAAGGCTGATGGATGCAAAGCAGCTTTTAAATAGAGAATGCGAAAAAATGAATATCGAGGGCTTTGAAGTGGATGCAGACGGCAAGCGACGTGAGGAAAAGAGAGAGGTCCATGTACATGATTTTGTCCCGCATGAACCTGCCTATTATGAGCATCTCTTTCAAGCAATCAATCAATTTCTTTCACAATAGAAAAAGCATCGTGACCCCTATTAGGATCACGATGCTTTTTTATGAGACAACATCATTTTCTTTCTCCTCTGTCTCTGTTTGCTGCATTTTGCGATAGGTCACTCTTGAAATGACAATACTCACTTCATACAAAACGAGCATTGGCAAGGTAACCATGAGGTGAGAAACGAGCTCTGGCGGTGTAATCAGTGCGGCAATGACAAGGAGGACAAAATAGGCATACTTCCGTATCTTTGATAAAAACATCGGTGTGATGATGCCAAGTCTTGTGAGAAACATCAACACGACAGGCATCTGAAACAAAAAGCCAAATGGAAGTGTTAACTGCATCAGAAATGTAAAATACTCATGAATCCCAATCACTTGCTCCACATGTAAATCATTTGACATCCGTATCATAAAATCGACGACAAATGGAAACAAAATAAAATAAGAGAAAGCCACACCGCTCAAAAATAAAAGCAGTGCAATCGGAATATAAGCAAGTGTCACCTTTCTTTCTTTTTCATATAAGCCAGGACTCACAAACGCCCAAAGCTGATATAAAATCACGGGACACGTCAAAACAAGAGCGATGACAAAAGCGAACTGCATAAACACGTACAGTGGATCTGTGAGCTTAAATGCGTTCAATGTCAGTGTGGCCGCTTCATCGGTATTTTGTAAATACACAATGACCGGCTTAGCGAGAAAAAAACCTGCCACCATAAAGGTGACAAAAAACATCGCAATGATCACTAAACGTTTTCGCAGTTCCACAATATGCTCCATAAGCGGCATATCTTTGACATTCATGAAGCTCATCCTATTCTACTGATCTTCTTTTTTCTTTTTTTCTTCCTGATCATCAGCTAAACCTTTTGTGGCATTTTTGAATTCACGTAATGTATCTCCTGCTGCTCTTCCTAATTCAGGAAGCTTTTTCGGCCCAAAAATAATGAGCGCAACAACCGCAATCAGAACCAAACTTCCAGGACCGATCGGACCCATTTGCTCCACCCCCTTTACCCCTTTTCGTCAGTCCTCCTGTGTAACAGAATAATGCTTTAAGAAATACACAAGAGACTGAAGTTCAACCGCCAAATCTATATGATGAATTCGAATGTGTTCCGGCACATTCAATCGAGCCGGCGTAAAGTTAAGGATTCCTTTGATGCCAAGGGCAATCAAACGATCTGTAATGGATTGAGCTGCTACGGCAGGCACTGTCAAAATCGCAACAGGAATATCTCCTACCTCTTGCACATGCTCTTCAAGCTTATCCAAATCATAGACAGGCACGCCGCCTATCTCACTTCCTATTTTACTCTCATTGACGTCAAAAGCCATTGAAATTTTTGTATTATTATTTTTAATGAAATTATAGTGTAAAAAAGCAGTCCCTAAATTCCCGACACCGATGAGCATGACATTCGTCATTTCATCTTGGTCAAGGGTCTTTCTAAAGAAGGTCAAGAGGTAATCGACATTATAGCCATACCCTTTCTTCCCAAGTGCACCAAAGTAAGAAAAATCTCGGCGAATCGTGGCAGAATCCACTTTGACTGCATCACTAAGCTCTGCCGATGACACCCTTTGTTTTCCTGATGCATGCAGATTTTTTAAAAAACGGTAGTAAAGCGGCAAACGTTTGGCTGTCGCTTGTGGAATTTTTGACTGGTCTATATTCATATAAGATCCTCCAACTTAAATATCAGATGCTCTGTGAAAATCACCGTTTTTCCCGCCTGTTTTTTCTACTAGATAGGTCGGGCCGATGATCATCCCTTTGTCTATTGCTTTGCACATGTCATAAACGGTCAGTGCACATACTGAGGCAGAAGTGAGCGCTTCCATCTCCACACCCGTACTTCCTTTTGTTTTCACCTGTACTTGTATGTTCAGAATGTACGCATTTCCGTCTTCCTCCCAATCAAAGGAGATATCGACACCTTTTAATGCAAGCGGATGACACATTGGAATGATGCTGGACGTTTGCTTTGCTGCCATAATGCCAGCTACCTGTGCGACAGATAGTACATCCCCTTTTCCAATGTCATGCTTTTGTATTTGATGAAATACTTCTTTTATCATACGAACGCTTGAAACAGCAACGGCAGTTCTCACTGTAGACGATTTGTCACTAATGTCGACCATCTTTGCTCTTCCTTGTTCGTTAAAGTGGCTAAATTGACTCATCTTTCAACGCTCCCTCACTCAAATCATACACTATTTTTTCCTATCTGTCTTTCATTTGACCATGGCAGCCGTATGTAAGATTTGCCGGTTTACTGCTGATAAGCTACACTTAACATATTATAGCAGAGGTGAAGTTACATGATGATTCTACAAGTGAATCAGCTGTCCAAATCGTTTGGCGCTGATACCGTTTTAACGAATATAAAATTGGAAGTCAAAGCGAGGGATCGTATTGCCATTGTCGGTCGTAACGGTGCAGGAAAATCCACGCTTTTAAAAATCATTGCCGGTCAAATGTCTTACGAACAAGGTGAGATCATCAAACCGAAAGACCTATCCATTGGATATCTAGCACAACATACAGATGTGACGTCTACACGTACGCTAAAAGACGAACTACTATCCGTTTTCGATCATTTAAAAGAAATGGAACAAGAGATGAGAACCATAGAAGAGAAAATGGCTTCTTCCACAGGAACAGAATTAGATTCTCTAATGAAAACCTATGACAGACTGCAGCAAGCTTTTAAAGATCAAGGCGGCTATCAATATGAAGCGGATGTCCGCTCCATTTTACACGGACTCGGCTTTAGTCATTTTGAAGACCATACAACCGTCCAATCCTTAAGCGGCGGTCAGAAAACACGTCTAGCGCTTGGAAAGCTATTATTAATGAAACCAGAACTCTTGATTTTGGATGAGCCAACCAACCATCTAGATATTGATACCTTATCATGGCTTGAGCAGTATTTGCAAAATTATACAGGAGCCATCCTCATCGTTTCCCATGACCGATACTTCTTAGACAAAGTAGTGAACCATGTATATGAAGTCTCAAGAACAGCGATGAAAAAGTTCGCTGGGAACTATAGTAAGTATCTTGACCAAAAAGCTGAGCAGCTAGAGCGTGATATGAAGCTGTATGAAAAACAACAAGAAGAAATTTCGAAGCTTCAAGATTTCGTGGATCGCAACTTAGCAAGAGCCTCCACCACAAAGCGTGCTCAAAGTAGGCGGAAACAGCTGGAACGAATGGATCGTTTAGATAAGCCGCTAGGAGATGAAAAATCCGCAAACTTCCATTTCGATATTATGAGGCAAAGCGGAAATGACGTGCTGAAGGTGCATGATCTCGATATTAGTTATGATAAAAAAACGCCGCTCCTCTCCTCCCTCTCTTTTCATATTAAACGTGAGGATAGCGTGGCACTCATCGGTCCTAACGGTATCGGGAAATCAACTCTTTTAAAAACCTTAACGGATACGTTAAAACCAGTAAAAGGCGAGATCAGCTTTGGTTCTCATGTGACGATTGGCTACTATGATCAGGAACAAGCCAAGCTGACATCCTCCAAAAAAGTGTTAAATGAACTTTGGGATGATTATCCCCATATGACTGAAAAAGACATTCGGACTTGTTTAGGAAACTTCCTTTTTTCAGGTGATGACGTCTTAAAGCCTGTCCATGCTTTAAGTGGTGGAGAAAAAGCACGACTTGCGCTGGCAAAGCTGATGCTCCAAAAAGCCAATTTCCTCATTCTCGATGAACCGACGAACCATCTTGATTTAGACAGTAAGGAAATATTAGAGAATGCACTAATTGATTATCCAGGCACCATCTTGTTTGTTTCGCATGACCGTTACTTTATCAATCGCTTGGCAACAAAAGTTCTCGAGTTGTCACCAAATGAAACAAAAGAATACCTTGGTGACTACGACTATTATCTTGAAAAGAAAAACGAACAATTAGAGCTTGAAGCACTCCAAACTCAGGAGACGCATAAAAAACAAGCAGAAAAACCAGTAGAAACAGCAAAACTTTCCTATGCAGAAGAGAAAGAACTCAAAAAGAAAGAAAGACAAAAGCAGCGCCGAATTGGAGAAATTGAAGAGCGTATCGCTGTCATCGAAGACAAGCTCGGTGAAAACGAAGAGCTTCTATGTGATCCTGCTATTTTCCAAGATCACGAGAAAGTACAAGCCATTCAAACAGAAAATGATGCGCTCAATCAAGAGATGGAATCACTTTTTGCGGAATGGGAAGATCTATCAGATGCATAAAGAGTGCCCTAACGGGTGCTCTTTTTTTAAGGTGAGAATCTTTATCCACAATGATACCCACAATAACATCTTGATTATTCTTAAATATTTTAAAGTTATCCACTTTATCCACAGTATTTTAATCACATATCCACATAAAAGATCACATTTATACACATTCTCTTCATTTTAAAAAGAATTTTCTAACAATTGTGGATATATAACGTTTACATGTGAATAAATCGCTTTCATTTCAATAGAAAAAACTCCTGTATCCACAGGAGTTCTTATTCATAGGAGACAAGCGGCAGTCCAGGTTGACCGTTCATTGCCATGTCGCCTCTTATTCCCTTTTCAAATGCAATGGTTCCCGCAGCAGCAATCATGGCTGCATTGTCTGTACAAAGAGACAATGGCGGAATCATGACATTCACTTCAGGTAGCTTCGCAAATGCTGAAGTAAGGGCTTCTCTAAGACCTTTATTGGCAGCAACCCCGCCAGCTAGAACGACTTGTTTCACACCATACGATTCAGCCGCTTTTAATGTCTTTCCAACCAGCACCTCAATCACGCTTTCTTGGAAACTTGCAGCCAAATCCTCTGGCGCAATGGTTTCACCCTTTTGAGACGCATTGTGTAATGTGTTGATGACCGCTGATTTTAAACCGCTAAAGCTAAAATGATAGGATCCTTCTTCAAGCCATGCTCGAGGAAGCTTAATCGTTGGCTCCCCTTCATGTGCCAATCGATCAATGTGAGGTCCCCCTGGATATGGCAGACCCATTGTCCGAGCTACTTTGTCATACGCTTCTCCAGCCGCATCATCCAACGTTTCACCAATAACCTCAAAAGACCCATGCTCTTTCATCAAAACAAGCTCAGTATGCCCACCAGAGACGACTAGAGCTAAACAAGGAAACACCAGTTCACCAACGAGCTGGTTCGCATAAATGTGTCCAGCAATATGATGAACACCTACAAGCGGAATTTGATGTGCGAAACTCAGTGCTTTGGCTGCATTGACACCTATCAAAAGTGCACCAACTAAGCCTGGACCTTCTGTCACAGCAATGGCATCTAAATCCTGAAAGGTCATATTGGCCTGCGTCATGACTTCTTCTAATACGATCGTCATTTGTTCCACATGATGCCTTGAAGCGATTTCTGGTACCACGCCGCCAAATCGTTTATGGCTTTCTATTTGTGAGGCGACAACATTCGCTACGATCTCTTTCCCATTTTTCACAATGGACGCAGCTGTTTCGTCACAGCTTGTTTCTATACCTAATATGAATCGATCTTTTTTTTCACTCATTTATCTTCACCCACATGACTAATGCATCTTCCCCGTTATCCGTATAATAATTCTTTCGAATAGAAGCTGGTTTAAAACCTAGCTTTTCATAAAGGGATTGTGCTGGCGTATTTGATACCCGCACTTCTAGTGAAAGATGATCTGTCTTTTTTTCTTTGCAAAATTCCATGACATATCGAAGCAGCGCTTCCCCGTATCCTTTTCCCCGGTGCTCAGGGAGAATCGCAATATTCGTAATTTGTGCATCATCCATGACAATCCAAACGCCGCAATACCCAACAGGCTGACCATCTTCTTCAATGAGGAAATAATGGCTGTATTGGTTATGGAGAATTTCATAGACAAACGACTCTTTTTTCCAAGGCGCTGTAAATGAATGCACTTCAATCGTATATACCTCTGGGATGTCCTCTACTGTCATTCTTCGCATCTCTACTGTGTTGAGATTATTTTTGTCCTTCAAGCCATTTCACTTCCGCTTCTGCCAAACGAATATAATTAGGAACAAGCTGATGGACATCTTCAGCAGGGCGGTCTGCCCCCAAAAATGCGAGCACTGAAGGTCTTGGGTTGTGAAATGCCTCGTCTGCTAAAACGGCGGTTTCTCCAAGTATGGAGAGTATATTCTCTTGATGAAGATGCACATCATGTCCAAGAAATAAAACAGGGTTCCCTTCCTTTTTCAGCTCTTGAAGCCAATCAGTGAGCAGGATATTTTGATCTGGTTTCACTTCTTTTATCTTTCCACCTTCAAATGTATATAACCCTGTATAAACTTGTCCTCTTCTTGCATCAAATATAGGAGAAATCATTCCATCAAAATATCGAGCATTTGCCGCCAGCGTTTCTAAACTTGAAACAGCAGCTATCGGAATAGACAGCGTCCAAGCAAGTGTTTTTGCAATGGTCACACCGATTCTAACGCCAGTGTAAGAACCGGGCCCTTTGGCTACAACAATTTTGCTTAATTCGCTCGGTGCTACGCCGCATTCTTTCATCAGTGCTTCAACTGTCGGCATTGCACGTACTGAATGATTCTTCTTTAAGTACGTAATACTTTCCCCAACCACAGTGTCATCACGGATAAGAGCTATTCCGAGTGTATGGTTTGACGTATCAATTGCCAGTATGGTCAATGTTTTTCATCTCCTTACAAAGGGCCTCATAACGCTCCCCTTTTGCATAAAACGTGAGATGACGTTCTTCTTCACGTTCTGTTCTCAGCATTTCAATTTTTAAATACGATGAAGGCAATTGAGGTTCAATGAGATGTGCCCATTCAACCAAACACACACCTTCCCCCTCAAAATATTCGCCCAGTCCAATATCTTCTTCCGCATCTTCCATACGATACACATCCATATGATAAAGTGGCAGTCTGCCATCCGTATATTCTTTAATAATTGTAAAAGTAGGGCTGTTGACGATACGGGTAATACCTAAGCCTTCTGCAAAACCTTTTGAAAAAGTCGTTTTACCTGCACCTAAGTCTCCTTCTAATGTTAAGACATCGCCAGGCATCACAAGTGTAGCCAAGGCAGCAGCAATTCGTTTCGTCTCATCCGCACCTTTTGTTGTCCACGTTAACTTCATGGTGGAGTCACCTCATTTCTTAAAATGATTATATCCTTTTTTCATTAAAATTGTTTGTTGATCATGGTCTTTTAAAATAACGCTGGACGCTCGATCATCTTTGACTTGTCCAATACGCATGACCTGAATGTGTTCTTTTTTACATTGCGTCTCAAATCGCTTCCAATCCGTTTCAGGGATCGTACCAGTTAAGACAAAATCCTCTCCACCGAACAAGACCCATTCAAGCCACTCTTTATGTAACAACGGTAGATGTGGATGTTTTGGGAGCTGATCAGCTTCAATTTCAATCGTCACACGACTGGCTTCCGCTATTTCGTTTAACTCACTCGCTAATCCGTCACTCACATCATTCAAGGTCACCCGGGGGAAGCTTGAACAAATAAGGCCAGCAGCAATATGCGGCTGCGGCATTTTGTGTCGCTCTAGAAAAAAAGCAGTGTCAATCGAATGTTCAGCATTTACTTCATTCATTAAAAGGGATAGCCCAGCAGCTGATGAACCTAGTTCACCTGTGACAAAGACAACGTCTCCTGTCTGAGCACTATGACGGTAACAGGCTGTTCCCTTTGGAATCTCACCAATGACCGTTACTGTGATGACAAAGTCACTGCGGGTGGCTACTGTATCTCCACCGATTAAATCCATATGATATGTGTCAGCCAATGCTTTCATTCCCTCGTAAAAAGCTGCGACAATTGCTTCATCCCCATGAGGCGGGATCGCAATTGATACAAGATAATACTTAGGGGTTCCTCCCATGGCTGCGATATCACTGATATTCACTGCCAGCGCTTTAAATCCAACCTCAAAGGGTGTGGAAAAATCAAATCGAAAATGGACATGCTCTACCATTGTATCAACACAAACGACCTCTTCACAATGTGAATGAGGTTGATAAACACTAGCATCATCACCGATGCCCATGATCAAAGAACGCTGATGCGTTTCTTTTGGTGTAATTCGGCGAATAAGATCAAATTCATCCATAAAAGACAGCCCCTTCATACAATCAACTGATTGAGCAAACATGATGTCAGACACAGTTAGTATTAGTGTAGCGAATATGAGCCTCGGTTCCAACTAAAAACGATATAAAGAAAGCCTGGTATAAAAAAACCAGGCGATGTTTGTTGAAGTCATGATCTTTTCTTATCACATTTAGTGTAGCCAAACACAAGGAGTTTCATTGCATCTAGGATACTTATTGAAAGAAAAAGACATAAAAAAAAACGAAACTATACGTTTTCGTTTACAAGTCATAAAAATGGCGGTCCGGACGGGACTCGAACCCGCGACCTCCTGCGTGACAGGCAGGCATTCTAACCAACTGAACTACC
>NZ_JAGXJP010000363.1:0-239 GCF_019091365.1 Bacillus sp. GbtcB10 | reverse complement strand
GTGCTTTCTTCCTCACTTTATAAGTCCTCAGAAGAGGCATTTATGCAGAAAGGAAAGGCAAGCACCCGTAGAAAAAAATGTTCGGTCAAAACTAGGTACCCACCGTACGTATCAGGACTTTATTTATTGGTTGATGAAAGCATATCATAGGCATGTCCCTTTTTCAAGCGTCTACATGCCTATAAACATGCGCCTATTTTACTGTTTTACTTTTGTTTTAATAGCCAAACTCAGTTCAT
>NZ_JAGXJP010000362.1:0-240 GCF_019091365.1 Bacillus sp. GbtcB10 | reverse complement strand
TTCCAATTTGAGTTAAAGTTTATTTGTCCACTGAATTTGGATGAATTAGAATTACACCTGGTAGCCTCATGTTCTTGAAGTATTGATGGGTAACATAGTGTAACAGCTATGGGGCAAATTGTTTTAGCTCCAGAGGAGCTGAGTTGCTTATGATCTTTTGTGAATCTCTTAAGCTGAAGGTCTATAAACTAATTTAAATTCCATTGAGATTCTATTTAGGTTATTAGTACTACATTCTCA
>NZ_JAGXJP010000361.1:0-240 GCF_019091365.1 Bacillus sp. GbtcB10 | reverse complement strand
ATTTGCGATTGGTGATAAAAAAGAATAGATGTGAATTAAAAAAATTCTTCTGCAACATGCAGGAGAATTTTTTTAATTTATATATCTTTTATCCGAAATATTAAAATACAGATTAATCAGAATTCTTGTTGTAAATGAATGGAAGTTCGTATATAATGACGCTATAAATATCTTGAAACTAAGATAAATGATAGCGCGATAAAAATAGAGACGCGGTTGTCACATTATAAAGGGTATGAG
>NZ_JAGXJP010000360.1:0-240 GCF_019091365.1 Bacillus sp. GbtcB10 | reverse complement strand
ATAAAAAAAACCTTTTAGAATTGATTAACCCATGATAACATTCTAATTAAAGAGGGAAAGAATCCTACCAGATGATCTGCATGAGTAAGTTCATTTAATTGAAAGAAAATCCTACCATCCAAATGATAATCAGAATTCCTTAAATTCATGTTGACGAGCACGCAAAAGAATGCAATATAATTGCGACCAAGATAAAAAACAAGGTAGGAGATTATTGGAAGAACAAAAGATAAGATAAAG
>NZ_JAGXJP010000359.1:0-240 GCF_019091365.1 Bacillus sp. GbtcB10 | reverse complement strand
CGCCAACGCCGCTTGGAATAGAAGATGAAGAAGAAGTTACGTATCAATCAGCGCCAATTACGCAGCAGCCTGCTATGCAACAAACTCAAAAAGAAGTGCAAGTAAAACCACAGAAGGAAATGCAAGTGAAACCACAAAAAGAAGTACAGGTAAAACCACAGAAGGAAATACAAGTGAAGCCACAAAAGGAAGTACAGGTGAAACCGCAAAAAGAGGTGCAAAAAGAACAGCCAATTCAAA
>NZ_JAGXJP010000358.1:0-240 GCF_019091365.1 Bacillus sp. GbtcB10 | reverse complement strand
ATGATGACTCGAATCTTTTACGACAGGGGCAGACCGTCATCATTTAACATTTTCAATGCGTAAAACACCGCCATGGTCGGCCCTTTATCATCAATGGCTCCACTTGCAAAGATTTTATTTTCTCTTATGTCCGCTGAAAATGGCGGGGTTGTCCTGTCGTCACGCGCACGCACGACATCCACATGGCATAGCACACCGACGATAACTTCGCCTTCTCCATATTCAATATGACCAGCATAA
>NZ_JAGXJP010000357.1:0-240 GCF_019091365.1 Bacillus sp. GbtcB10 | reverse complement strand
TAGTGATTAGAAGTAGTGATTAAATTTTAAACATAAGGAAATTTGAGTTTTAAACATTATATTTATGGAGGATCATAAGCTAGTTAGTCATGGATGGAGTAATGAAAAATTAAATGAGAATACGAATCAAAGAGAAGTGTTATACTAAATGTTGAGATACGTAAGTGAGATTAAAGGATGAGTTTAGATAAAAATATCATCTTTGTCAAACCAAATTAAACTCAATTAAAGTTACTGTAA
>NZ_JAGXJP010000356.1:0-240 GCF_019091365.1 Bacillus sp. GbtcB10 | reverse complement strand
CTTCTTTCGCATACCCTTTTCCCCAATATTTAGGTAATAACCAATAACCAATTTCAATTTCCTCTTTTCCATTTATTTGCTGCTTAACTAATCCTGCATGACCAATTCGTATTCCCGTTTCCTTTTCAATCAATACAAATAAACCGAGACCGTTTTCATGGCTAGGAATCACCCACTCTTCCAAACTTTTTTTACACTGCATATATGTTTTTAACGTCCCATTTCCAATATAGCGCATTA
>NZ_JAGXJP010000355.1:0-240 GCF_019091365.1 Bacillus sp. GbtcB10 | reverse complement strand
CTAAAAGCGATTGTATACCATACAGATGAGGTAAGTGATTTATCAATAGAAGCGAAAAAGCATGTTTCATTTTTGAAAGTAGACGAAATCCCAATTGATGAAAAGGGATGTGTACAAATTGGCAAGCTACAAGACTTGCACAAAAATGTAGGGAAAACAGAAATGTTTCAAGAACCGCAATCAGAAGCGGAAAAAACGCTGGCTAAAATTTGGCGTGATGTATTAAAAGCAAATAAAATC
>NZ_JAGXJP010000354.1:0-240 GCF_019091365.1 Bacillus sp. GbtcB10 | reverse complement strand
GATGAAAAAACGTAGGATTACAACGAAGTGATGCTTCATCAATTTGAAGCATTGGTTGCAGAAAAAGGCTACCCGTGGAAGCTTCGTCATCTTTTGCCGCGCATCTATTTAGCAGGCGAAGTAGCTGGTGTGTTAACAGCAGCTGGAGCAGCGATTTTAGACCAAGGCAAACAGATGCAGCCAGGTATCACTTTTTGCCCGCCAGAGGGAGATGCTGGAAGAGGGAGGGTCGCAACAAAC
>NZ_JAGXJP010000039.1:0-353 GCF_019091365.1 Bacillus sp. GbtcB10 | reverse complement strand
TTATCCTATCACCACTGTGGAAAT
Source organism: Bacillus sp. GbtcB10 (assembly GCF_019091365.1). Taxonomy (NCBI): domain Bacteria; kingdom Bacillati; phylum Bacillota; class Bacilli; order Caryophanales; family Bacillaceae; genus Bacillus; species Bacillus sp. GbtcB10. Next base: position 329 of record NZ_JAGXJP010000039.1, on the reverse strand, counting down.
TCCGGAGTTTGCAGTTTCTTCATCTTTATTACGTGAGAGATATAAAGAGAAGAAAACATGCAAATATTTACTTCCTGAAAAAGTACAGGTATATATCGAGAGGAATGGGTTGTATGAATCGTGAGGAAGCACTTCATATTGTGAAACAACAAATGCATGAAAAACGTTATATACACACAATTGGTGTAATGGAGACGGCAATTGAACTTGCTAAATTATACGGTGTGGATGAAAAAAAGGCTGAAGTTGCAGCTATATTCCATGATTATGCGAAGTGTAGAGCGATTTCAGAGATGGAAGAGATCATTAAAAGTGAAGGTTTGCCGAAA
>NZ_JAGXJP010000353.1:0-241 GCF_019091365.1 Bacillus sp. GbtcB10 | reverse complement strand
GATGCTATCCACAATAAAGGCTTGGTTATCTAGACACTTCTCCATGAAGGACTTAGGAGAAGCATCTTATATCTTGGGGATTAGAATCTATAGAGATAGATCCAAGAGGATGCTTGGCTTATCCCAGTCTAGGTACATAGAAGCCATTGTCAAAAGGTTAGGCATGGAAAATTCCAAGAGAGGACTCAAACCGATGAGACATGGGATATCGGTTTCAATGAGAATGTCCCCAAAGACTTCA
>NZ_JAGXJP010000352.1:0-241 GCF_019091365.1 Bacillus sp. GbtcB10 | reverse complement strand
CTCATTAATAATGCAGGATATGCCAATGGTGGATTTGTAGAAGAAATTCCAGTAGAGGAATACCGTAAACAATTTGAAACGAACTTTTTTGGTGCTATATCGATTACTCAGCTTGTTTTACCATATATGAGAGAACAAAAAAGCGGAAAAATTATTAATATAAGCAGCATTAGTGGTCAAGTTGGATTTCCTGGTCTATCTCCTTACGTTTCTTCCAAATATGCATTAGAAGGATGGAGTG
>NZ_JAGXJP010000351.1:0-241 GCF_019091365.1 Bacillus sp. GbtcB10 | reverse complement strand
ATCATCATTTCAAACTCCCCCTAAATAACAGGGATAATTATTCGAGCCTATTTACCCCCTCGTTTCATAAACTGTTTCATAAACGGGATACTTACAATAAGCGCTGACATTGGCACATCTCCTCTACGTTAAATTAAATTCATTGTATAATTTTTCATTTATTCTAACAATAAAAAAAGACCCTCTAAATTTAGAGGATCTTCCTAACGACGAATCGATATTATTTCGTAAACATTTTCTC
>NZ_JAGXJP010000350.1:0-241 GCF_019091365.1 Bacillus sp. GbtcB10 | reverse complement strand
AGTACTAGGCCGACCTGCCCTCGTGTGGATTGTTAATGCAGGCGGTGTGGGCACCATCGTTGGGTATTTGATTGTGTCCATTGCCTTTATGAGACTTCGCAAGACAGACCCTGAGCTTGAGCGACCATACCGCATTAAATATTGGCGGACGGCCGGCGTTTTAGCCATTGGACTCAGTTTCCTTTTTGTTTCATTTTATTTCCCAGGGATGCCGGCCTCCTTATCATGGCCAGCTGAATGG
>NZ_JAGXJP010000349.1:0-242 GCF_019091365.1 Bacillus sp. GbtcB10 | reverse complement strand
AACACCGTCTACCATTGCACTAGAGTTCAGGCACACAAAATAAATTTCTTAATTGTGATTCAAGCACAAACAATTACTAATTAGTAATTTAAGCACAAGAAACACTTCACATGATTGTGCTTCTAGTGCATGTTTTTTACTTAATCATTATGTGCTTCAAGCGCATGTTATATGCATAATTGGTTGTACCATTTAAGAGCAGGAGTGATCCAGAGCAACCCTGTGTTGGAATTATGGATCAG
>NZ_JAGXJP010000348.1:0-242 GCF_019091365.1 Bacillus sp. GbtcB10 | reverse complement strand
GACTACATGAAGGTAATGTTTTAAGTTGAGATGAGTCTGTTCAAGATTTAGATGAAAGCAGGCAAAACCGGAAAAAATTCAAATTGACAGTGCCACAAACTTTAGATGCTGTAATGAGAGAGTATCAAGTATACGGGTTCGAATGGATGAAGACACTCGCCTATTACCGTTTTCACGGTATTTTAGCATAGGATATGGGGCTTTGAAAAACTCTGCAAAGTATTGCTTATATAGATTCTGTT
>NZ_JAGXJP010000347.1:0-242 GCF_019091365.1 Bacillus sp. GbtcB10 | reverse complement strand
ACCCTTACAAATCTCACTCTTCTTTTTTAGATTACAAGGCTAAGAGATGAAGGAGGAGAACTTTTCATTTTTACAACACTTTATGGCTCAAGAACTCAAGTTTATGCCAATAGGTTTTGTGCCCTTTAATGCATAAAATGATGGGATTTTTATAGGCCCCAATGGCTTTCAAAAATGGAGCCAAAAAGGGTTTCATCCCAGATTTCTATGGTACTAGCGGTACCACCGCTGGCAACAATAAT
>NZ_JAGXJP010000346.1:0-242 GCF_019091365.1 Bacillus sp. GbtcB10 | reverse complement strand
TATCCTAAAAGATAAATCTAATTATCCGGATTGCCTATTAGCACTAGCTTAAGCATAAGATGGGTATTATCCTGATATAGTTTTATAGGAATCAACATGACTAAAGTTAGACTAAAGTATTATCCTGACAAGTCTGAATTAGCTCACAAATTGGATAACCAAAATATAATCCAACCCCTCTTTTATATATAATTTGTACAGTTTAAAACTCAGGGTAAAATTGAACATCAATTTTAGATGAG
>NZ_JAGXJP010000345.1:0-242 GCF_019091365.1 Bacillus sp. GbtcB10 | reverse complement strand
TGAGCAGTTTGATTTATTTTTATCAAGTCCATGCAGATCAAATACAGGATGATGAGTCTGTGATGACAGACATGAAGGAAGCATGGGATGAAGTGGAGCATTCCTATGAATTAATGGTCGATCAAGTTCTTTCAAACGAAGTTTTATGAGGGATGGATTTGACGAGGATCGCAGGGCTGACGGGTGCAGTAGCCAAGCAGCTCACCTTCATACATGAAAATGGCATGAGAGCTGCTGTTCAC
>NZ_JAGXJP010000038.1:0-353 GCF_019091365.1 Bacillus sp. GbtcB10 | reverse complement strand
TAGTAAAAGAGTCTAATAGTATCAATATTGGTAAAGAAGGTCATGCTTTTATCGGATGCCCAGATCGTACATACGTGGCACATCCAACGAAAAAAGCAGGAACAAAATTAACAGGAGATTGGGTAGTCAAGCTTTATACACAAGACAAAGGTTCAATGAGTTATATGTTTGAAGGGAAAGAAAAGCAAATGGAGTTCACAACAATCAAAGCGACTGGTTGGAAAATTGCCGGTACAATGTTTGTCAGTGAAGTAGAAGAAGCGGCGCAGCCAGACTTCAATATGGCGGCCAATATATTAGCTGGTGCGCTCATCATTGGCGGGATTCTCATCTTCTTTTTCATCCGCTCTATA
>NZ_JAGXJP010000344.1:0-242 GCF_019091365.1 Bacillus sp. GbtcB10 | reverse complement strand
CGTCCAGAGCAGAATGTCATTGCGGTCATCGCCTCAACAGAAAATATGGTCTCAGCAGATGCGATGAAGCCAGATGACGTCATTGTTTCACTTAGCGGCAAAACAATCGAAGTGCTTAACACGGGTGCAGAAGGCCGTCTTGTTTTAGCAGATGGTGTGACCTATGCGAAGCTGCATGGCGCCTCTGTGGTTGTGGGTGTTGCGTCATTAACAGGCGGGGTGATTGTGGCACTTGGGAATGA
>NZ_JAGXJP010000343.1:0-242 GCF_019091365.1 Bacillus sp. GbtcB10 | reverse complement strand
ACGTATCTAAATCCGGTGTTAAAAATGTAGTACCTACTAAAAAGCCAATTGCAAAAGTTAATAAAAAATCACAATTTGTTAGTCCATACGAAAAGAGCAGAAACAAAACAACCGGAAGGGATATTAAGTTTATTTTCGTATGCGTTCTTCCTGATGGCATAATGCACTTCCTCGCTTACGTTCGCCCTGTCACCATGTGCCAGTTCTCACCTAGTGATCTAATTTCTGATCGATAAAGGATG
>NZ_JAGXJP010000342.1:0-242 GCF_019091365.1 Bacillus sp. GbtcB10 | reverse complement strand
GGGTACAATTTCGAGAAGCAGAAGCAGTTTGTCGATATCAGCTATGCGAACGGGTATCAGGTGGATTTCGTATCGTGGCACCGCTATCAAGAGGATGTCCGCATGAACGAAACGCAGGAAATCCAGATGAAAAATTATTTACGCCAATTTTATCCGAATGCGACAACGATCGTGAGTGAATACGGCTGGAAAGGCGGCGGCGGCCTGAGCGATGCGACGAATAACGTCGGGCTTTCCAAGCA
>NZ_JAGXJP010000341.1:0-242 GCF_019091365.1 Bacillus sp. GbtcB10 | reverse complement strand
AGGGCTTTTATTCCAGTGACGCAAAAAACCACAATGCAGCTACAGCAAGGTTATGAAATAGATATAGATATATATACCGTTAGAGACAGGGATCTCCTGATGAAGGAGTCCAGCGAGCAGAAGAAGAGTTAACACATTTGGATTGATTCTCTTATGTATGACTGAAACATATTTGAACAATCAAAGCCTTTTGACTCTAAGTACTTTTTCATTGAGTTGAAAGCAAAGGCGCAAGATCGAAA
>NZ_JAGXJP010000340.1:0-242 GCF_019091365.1 Bacillus sp. GbtcB10 | reverse complement strand
ATGCATGAATTTGTTAAATTTCGTTTTCAGACTTTCTTGATTCTACGATCAATCACTTAAAAACTCAATGCTAAAAATCTTATGAATTTTACATGATTATATGCTTCAATAACATATTGAAAATTGTATGTCTTGATGCCAAAAATTTCCATGATAATAAGTATGTTTTACCTTTATGATTGTGATGAAAAAGCGATAACAAAACATTGTCCGAATGCATGATTTTGTACTTCTCTTCCGGA
>NZ_JAGXJP010000339.1:0-242 GCF_019091365.1 Bacillus sp. GbtcB10 | reverse complement strand
TTTGTACCATAGTGGATGGCGGCGGGCTCAGCAACTTTCCGATTTGGCTTTTTGCTGAAGAGAAAAAAAGACCGTTTGCCGGTGTCACATTAACCCCAAACGAAAAAGAACGCCCTCAACATTCCATCCGCAATGCGTTTGAACTGTTTGGCGCACTATTTGAAACGATGCGTGGTGCACATGACGAAAGACATAATGCCACAAAACACGAACGCCATATTATTTTTATTCCTGTAGAACAC
>NZ_JAGXJP010000338.1:0-243 GCF_019091365.1 Bacillus sp. GbtcB10 | reverse complement strand
AATGCAAAAACTGAGAACAACGCGAAAACTGAGAACAGCACAACAACTAAAAACAACACAAAAACTGAGAACAACGCAAAAACTGAAAACAACACAAAAACTGAAAACAACACAAAAGCTACAAACAACGCACCAACTAAAAACAATAACAACACAAAAACTGAGAACAATACAACAGCTACAACTAACGAAAAAACTGAAGCATCATCTAAAAACACGCAGAAAGATCAACAACCAGCTAAG
>NZ_JAGXJP010000337.1:0-243 GCF_019091365.1 Bacillus sp. GbtcB10 | reverse complement strand
AGGAAAATCATCTGGAGAGATTGCAAATTTAATTGCAGAAATTAAGGCTGATATTGAACATACTGTTAAGGCGATGGATAATGTGAATGGGGGAGTTCAACAAGGCCTTGATGTTGTAACAAAAACGAAAGTAAGTTTTACGGAAATTTTAAGTTCTACTACGCATATTGTTTCTCAAGTCAATCAAATGGTAGAAACAACAAAGAGAATTGCTGGAGATGCAAATGAAGTGACAAATGCTAT
>NZ_JAGXJP010000336.1:0-243 GCF_019091365.1 Bacillus sp. GbtcB10 | reverse complement strand
GGAACAGCACTCAGCAAAACAACTTTCCTTGATCAGGCTGTCAAATGGCGAGAACAAACCAACTAAAAAGATGCGCATCTTGCCAAAGGGCTAAACATTTTAGCCCTTTGTCCTTCTTTTCAGCGAAGCTTGAAAACTTGAAGGAGAGAATACACATGAACGGACCGTCTCTATATGACGAATTGAACGGGCGGCAGCTTGATATTTACCTTGCACCGGACACCTCTATTGATGTACCAGCTG
>NZ_JAGXJP010000335.1:0-243 GCF_019091365.1 Bacillus sp. GbtcB10 | reverse complement strand
AATGGAATTGCCTTCCACTAGAAGTTAGTAGGCAGCTACTATTTAACATACTCACCGTAAAAATATTTTTTGCTATACATCTATAATTATTGGTGATATAATGCTTTTGTTTTATAGGAAATAAAGTGAAGCTCCCATCTCAAAAAAGCTTTTGTGAATGGCAGAAAAACAAGTCTCATTCTAAAAAAGAACGTAACTTTTTTAGAACAAGATTATATAAAACAAACTCTAATAAATATAAAA
>NZ_JAGXJP010000037.1:0-358 GCF_019091365.1 Bacillus sp. GbtcB10 | reverse complement strand
CACAAGTTTGAGCTCCTAGAATCACTGAAAAGATCAAGAATTCGGTGTGGATCTGTATCTCTTCAGTGCTGAATGGGTGGGGTATTTATAGGCCCCAACCCAATGCAAATTTGGAGCTCAAAACGATCAAATCCCGGAATTCCGGGATCAGGCGGTTGCACCTCCTGACTGGAGAGGTTGCACCGCCTGGCAGAGCTCGAAGACTGAGCCTCTGGGCGGTGCCACCTCCTGTCAGGGGCGGTTGCACCTCCTGCCAGAACTCGAAGACCGAGCTCAGGCGGTGCCACCTCCTGGCTTGGGCGGTTGCACCTCCTGGTGCAATCAGGGTCCAAATGGTTAGCTCCATTCGGCCCAATTT
>NZ_JAGXJP010000334.1:0-243 GCF_019091365.1 Bacillus sp. GbtcB10 | reverse complement strand
AAAAGTGACAGACGGAATTGAAAGCGGATTGGAACATTATTTTCAATCATAAAAAAAGCTGCCGAACGACAGCTTTTTTATTGTTTAGAATCCATAATCAATGTAATCGGCCCGGAATTCGTCAGCTGAACATCCATCATGGCTCCGAATATTCCGGTTTCCACTTTGACTCCTTTTTCCCGAAGGAGCTCGTTCCACTTTTCATAAAGGAGCACTGCCTGATCCGGTTTAGCCGCATTCATA
>NZ_JAGXJP010000333.1:0-243 GCF_019091365.1 Bacillus sp. GbtcB10 | reverse complement strand
GATGAACTCCGCAATAAGATTCACGAAATTGGTTTCTCAAAAGAAGAAGCTGACACATTTGAAGAACATTTAGACGAAGGAAAAGTACTTCTCTTTGTGACTGACCATGAAAAAGTGAAAAATTGGGCATAAACGCCATCGTAAAAAGCCTCATACTTTTGTAAGGGGCTTTTTTCAGATTTTTGACAAAGGGCTAAAATGAACTTGACTTTATTCCTTTGTCTTCTTTTCAGCGTGATAGAA
>NZ_JAGXJP010000332.1:0-243 GCF_019091365.1 Bacillus sp. GbtcB10 | reverse complement strand
GAGCACCCAAACCGTCAGCATCATCAGTGTCAACAGAATGAGTGTAAAGACCGCTACCTTCAAAAAGGCGTGACCAAAAGAATAACGAATACCAAAACCTAATAAACGGGTCTTTGACGCCTTTAATTGAACGTAGTTGCCTAAAGCAAAAAACACACTGCATAACACAATTGTAATCCAGGCGTACTTCATGCGTAAAGTGTCCGCTTGATGGTTCGCACGACTCGGTGATTTTAACATCGC
>NZ_JAGXJP010000331.1:0-243 GCF_019091365.1 Bacillus sp. GbtcB10 | reverse complement strand
CCGATACGCTCAACGATGTAGGGCTGCGTGCCAGGCATTTATATGAACAAAAAGAATAAACACATAAAAAAGGATGCCGCTGGCTTCCTTTTTAGTATGTAGACTAATCCTCGCATATGGTGTCAGTCCTGCGCACCGATAAACGACACGCGCTTTCAATCGCGCTCATAAGAAAAACATAGGACTAAAATAAACATCATTTTAGCCCTTTGTCATGATCTGAAAGGAAGCTGCTGGCTTCCT
>NZ_JAGXJP010000330.1:0-243 GCF_019091365.1 Bacillus sp. GbtcB10 | reverse complement strand
GCGCCCGTAGCTCAATTGGATAGAGCGTTTGACTACGGATCAAAAGGTTAGGGGTTCGACTCCTCTCGGGCGCGCCATTAAGATCGGGAAGTAGCTCAGCTTGGTAGAGCACTTGGTTTGGGACCAAGGGGTCGCAGGTTCGAATCCTGTCTTCCCGACCATCTTTTATGGGGCCTTAGCTCAGCTGGGAGAGCGCCTGCCTTGCACGCAGGAGGTCAGCGGTTCGATCCCGCTAGGCTCCAC
>NZ_JAGXJP010000329.1:0-244 GCF_019091365.1 Bacillus sp. GbtcB10 | reverse complement strand
TTCGATGACTAGATGCGTGCTACGGAGTGCCTGCAAGGCTGGCCGCCACCACCGTGCCGCGGATCTCCCGAGTCGCCGAGAGCAAACCCGTAGTGGTAGGGCAACAGTCGTTTCCTTGTGTGGGCCACCCTCGCGGCCTGCCGCTTCCACGCTTCGCTCTGCAACCCCATCCTCTAGCCCAACCTAGTTGGATGGCCTCCACCCTCTCCTCAACTACCTTGTACCACCGCTTTGTAGACATCTT
>NZ_JAGXJP010000328.1:0-245 GCF_019091365.1 Bacillus sp. GbtcB10 | reverse complement strand
AGTTTTACCCTGTTTGCTTTGATGTTGTTATATACTGTTAGAGTAAAAATTATGTTGTTGCAATTACTGGAAAATGTTTGTATAGAACCCGCAAAAAACTCATGTGTGCTAAATGTGGTCAGCTAGGTTATCACTGTTAAGAATGTTGACTGTGTGAATTTTATAATGGTACTACCCAACATTATTCTCTGACAGGTTCTGGAGGGTTTTGCTACATGGCTTCGCTTGAGCCGTGGGTATGAATA
>NZ_JAGXJP010000327.1:0-245 GCF_019091365.1 Bacillus sp. GbtcB10 | reverse complement strand
TGCTTTTGCATACCTCAATACTCCTAAGGGTCCTTCATCCAGTAACCTTGTTCCCGCAAGAGAACTTTAGGCACGGGGGTGAATACAAATGGCAAAATGAGAGGCTCGCTTTTTCTCAGAGCTTGCTGGCTCACCTTTCGGGTTGCACTGCCTAGCCCTCTACACCAGCTAATCTAAAGAAAATGGCCAGTTCACAAGGGGAATCGGCCCCATAGTCCAGCGAATCTCAAGAAAAGGACGGTTCA
>NZ_JAGXJP010000326.1:0-245 GCF_019091365.1 Bacillus sp. GbtcB10 | reverse complement strand
AATTCTACGAGTCTTACGAGAGGACTTGAATTATACCGTAGATTATAAAGTTTTACGTGCAGCAGATTTTGGTATTCCACAAAACAGAGAACGTATTTATATTGTTGGATTTTATAATCCATTAGGTGGTAAAGATATACCATTTGACTTCCCAAATCCAACTGGTAAACCAACAAAGGTTGGCGACATTTTAGAAAAAAAAGTGGATGAGAAATATACCATTTCAGATAAATTATATCAGGGAC
>NZ_JAGXJP010000036.1:0-361 GCF_019091365.1 Bacillus sp. GbtcB10 | reverse complement strand
TCAAAAGAACGGATGATACATGGATTATCTTTACGATATTTAATTGTGTTTTCCTATATATATCTTTAACCTATAAATTTTTCTTCAATATGGATATACACCATTCTATAAGAATGCATCATTTTTCTCTATTTACCTACATTTACATTTTTTAAAATTCACATAATTTTCAAGTGCAAAAAGCACATATGTCAATAAAAATAGAATCCATTCATGTTATATAAGAAAAGCCACAGTTTGCGACCAAGCTGTGGCTTTTCAACGTACTATGAATTGTAAAAATTATTGATAATTACATGAGATTTAATTGCCCTCAAGCTAAATATTTATTTGTTAAGAATCTCTGCAAAAGAACCTGTCA
>NZ_JAGXJP010000325.1:0-245 GCF_019091365.1 Bacillus sp. GbtcB10 | reverse complement strand
CATAAATAAAGGATGAAAATAATGAAACAATACAAAGAGTTATGCCGCCATGTATTACAGCACGGGGATGAAAAAGGTGACAGAGCAGGAACAGGCACTATCAGCACGTTCGGTTACCAAATGAGATTTGTTTTACAGGAAGGGTTTCCTTTATTAACAACAAAGAAATTACACCTGAAATCAAACATACATGAGTTACTGTGGATTTTAAAAGTTGATACAAATGTCAAATATCTTCAAGAAAA
>NZ_JAGXJP010000324.1:0-245 GCF_019091365.1 Bacillus sp. GbtcB10 | reverse complement strand
AGATCATTCTTATGAAGATGAGCTAATATGGATGTAAATTTGTCTGCTGTACATTCTCCATTGCTGTTACATATTTGATATCACAATGCATGAAGTAGGTCCCTGCAGACTTAGTCCATGTACCTGTCCATAGCCATGCTCTTTTTCAACTATTGCATTTGAAAGCCTTCTTTTTATCCCTTTGGATTGTTCTTTTTTTCACTTAAATATATTGCGCAGCATTTCATGGAAGGACATGCTAAAAG
>NZ_JAGXJP010000323.1:0-245 GCF_019091365.1 Bacillus sp. GbtcB10 | reverse complement strand
CTTACGACCTTTTGATAAGAGACTAAGTATTTGTCTGTCATGAATTTCAAAAGCTTTATCCGTCAAATCTTGATTAAGATGTAATAAATAGACGGTTAGTATTGAATATCGTTTATTTTCCTGAAAATCACGGAATGCATAAGGTTCATATCTTGAACCCAAGCGAGACAGCTGTAACAGGCGATTGCGGTGCAAATGATTAATTTGCACCGTTTCTAATTCCATTCCTCGTATGTATTCGAGTC
>NZ_JAGXJP010000322.1:0-245 GCF_019091365.1 Bacillus sp. GbtcB10 | reverse complement strand
ATCCAACTTCGCTTTTCTTAAAGCAAGACGTTGACTATCCGTTGCTGTGCATTTTAATTCACCTTTTTCAACCTTCCAGTTTACACCTGTCAAGATAGGTCGTGTTTCTGAGGTGGTCACTGCGAAAACCGTTTGACGGATAAGGTTTTTAAGCAAATCTGTTGGAATTTGGAAAGCATGATGCTCTTCAATTTGTGGCAGATGCGGATATTCTTCAGCATCTAAGCCGTTTAAATTAAATTCTG
>NZ_JAGXJP010000321.1:0-246 GCF_019091365.1 Bacillus sp. GbtcB10 | reverse complement strand
TCTATGGTGTACAAGCACGAGGTATTGCTAAAAATGAAGAACTTCCAAAAAGTTTAGAGGAGATGGCGGCGGATTACTTGGAACATGTTCGTGAAGTACAGCCTCATGGACCATATCGTTTACTAGGTTGGTCGCTTGGAGGAAATGTTGTGCATGCAATGGCGGCGCAATTACAAAATGAAGGGGAAGAAGTAGAATTACTCGTTATGCTTGACTCTTATCCTGGACACTTCTTACCGAATACGG
>NZ_JAGXJP010000320.1:0-246 GCF_019091365.1 Bacillus sp. GbtcB10 | reverse complement strand
GGAACCCTCTCGAGGGGTCGCCCCGCCGGCCGACCCCGATCTCCTGTGAAGGGTTCGAGTTGGAGCAGGCATGTCGGGACCCGAAAGATGGTGAACTATGCCTGAGCGAGGCGAAGCCAGAGGAAACCCTGGTGGAGGCACGAAGCGATACTGACGTGCAAATCGTTCGTCTGACTTGGGTAAAGGGGCGAAAGACTAATCGAACCAGCTAGTAGCTGGTTCCCTCCGAAGTTACCCTCAGGATAG
>NZ_JAGXJP010000319.1:0-246 GCF_019091365.1 Bacillus sp. GbtcB10 | reverse complement strand
GTAGATTTATCTTTTGAATTACTTGAAATCATCATAAATATTCTTTTCAAAAAATTATATGAAAGGCATGTCTTGGATTCATTAAAATTTTTTATGAAAATAAAAAAAGTATTTATGATATTTTGAATGCATTTAAACATCTGAAAAAGGTAACTTCAATGAAAGAAATGTTGCAAGTCTGTTTGACTTGCCAGGCTTGAACATGTTGGAGAAGATGAAGAATCATGCATTCCAATGTTGAACATT
>NZ_JAGXJP010000318.1:0-246 GCF_019091365.1 Bacillus sp. GbtcB10 | reverse complement strand
CTCAATGTAGTATAGTTTCATATTAGTGTAATCTCAGTTCTTTACCGAACAAGCAATAAGGATCTTACTAGAGAAAAAGAATATAAGAGAATGTTAGTGCATACCGGACTGCATTTCTTACTTGAAACTTGATACTTGACTTGCTACTGCTACAGCATTGGAGTTTGGGCGAGTAGGTCGAGGACGAGATACTCTACTTAGCGCCCTAGTTTGTTGCGCCCTTTTGTTTGTGTGACGACCTGTTCC
>NZ_JAGXJP010000317.1:0-246 GCF_019091365.1 Bacillus sp. GbtcB10 | reverse complement strand
CGCGCAGCTTGAAAGAACGTACAGATGATGCGAATGCTTGGGGTGCAGATTATTTTCTATCCATCCACGTTAATGCATTTAACGGTTCAGCTCATGGGTATGAAGATTATATTCATAACAGTTTGTCTGATTCATCGAGAACAGCGTTAATTCGGGACATTATGCATGAAGAAATTGTCAAAGTAAATAACTTGCATAACCGTGGTAAAAAAAAGGCCGATTTCCATGTACTGCGAGAAACCAGAA
>NZ_JAGXJP010000316.1:0-246 GCF_019091365.1 Bacillus sp. GbtcB10 | reverse complement strand
TAAAATACAGTGTACCAAAACTGTCCAATGGCAAAAGCAAGATACTTGTAAAATTTCTCATACCTGAATCCAAACCCTAATAAATGTAGTGTACCAAAACTCATCTAGCACATAATTGGAGTACCTATTTCCCTAACATATATATCCCGAAGCCAATTAACAAGTACATTAACCAAGAAAGCTTATATCGATTGACAAGCATTAATATAAAAAAGAACCTGACCTGCTGCCATCTATGAATTGACA
>NZ_JAGXJP010000035.1:0-365 GCF_019091365.1 Bacillus sp. GbtcB10 | reverse complement strand
TGTTTCAGTTTCCTGGGTCTGTCTTCCTTACCCTATGTATTCAGATAAGGATACCATACCATTACGTATAGTGGGTTTCCCCATTCGGAAATCTTCGGATCAAAGCTTACTTACAGCTCCCCGAAGCATATCGGCGTTAGTCCCGTCCTTCATCGACTCCTAGAGTCAAGGCATCCACCGTGCGCCCTTTCTAACTTAACCAAACTAAAAATTAAAAAATATGAGCTACACTGTTATCTAGTTTTCAAAGAACATACATTTATATATGAGAGATAGTTCTCTCAAAACTGAACAAAACGAAACACGGAAACTTATATTGATGAACAACGTTCATCAATTCTCCATAGAAAGGAGGTGATCCAGCC
>NZ_JAGXJP010000315.1:0-246 GCF_019091365.1 Bacillus sp. GbtcB10 | reverse complement strand
AACAAAAATCCGAACGCACTATAGGTGGCAAAAGTACTATAACTGCCGATGCTAACATCATCGAGCATTAGACTATGAACTATAGCGACTTCATATATGCATTCCACATTGGAATTGGGAGAAAAAATAGAATCATCACTTCAACAGACACAAGACAGTTTTTCCATTGTCATCTGGGGTTGACCTGCAATTGCAATTTTTTTTCTTCATTCATATTCATTATCAAACTCTTGGAAGTATTAAGAA
>NZ_JAGXJP010000314.1:0-246 GCF_019091365.1 Bacillus sp. GbtcB10 | reverse complement strand
AAGCCTCCTCAGAGAAAGAATCTTAGGGAAGTAAAGAATGCTCATCCCTACACCATGGATACTACTTTTCCCTGTCTTTGGTATCTATCTGGGAGACTCTTTTGCGTGGGATTAGGACGAGATGCCCGGCTTGCAAGGATAATATCTTTTTTTCGGAGACACTTTCCCCACTACACGGTGAGGAACTCCTCTTTATATTCCCTCCTCTGAAAGTCTATGATGGCGCTCCCTCTTTGACATCTGATC
>NZ_JAGXJP010000313.1:0-246 GCF_019091365.1 Bacillus sp. GbtcB10 | reverse complement strand
CATTATTGCGAATATCGTATGTCACCGTATCTGGACGGCCAAATAGTGAAATCATGCGGTCCATCGTATGAATACCTAAACTATAAAATGAACCTTCTTCTTTTGGACCTTCGTGAGTGATTGAACCAGGACGGAAGTAATCAATATGTGATTCAACCTCAACAATATCACCAAGAAATCCTTGTTCAACAACTTGCTTCACCGCTAAAAAATCACCATCAAAACGACGGTTTTGATAAGGCATAA
>NZ_JAGXJP010000312.1:0-246 GCF_019091365.1 Bacillus sp. GbtcB10 | reverse complement strand
CGTCTTACATCGTATCGTTTATTAAAAGAAGCTTTTGACGCATAACTTATGTAAATTTCCCGTCTGCGCAGCCAATAAAAGGGATAGAGGAGCACCATGGTGAGAATAAAGGCAGCTGTCACCGCCAAGCTAAGCGGATAAATGCAGGTGGTATAGACAGTCAGATCACATGCTTGATGAAAAGGACGAGGCTGGTTTGCATGTAAAAAGGTAAAAAAATAAACCAAGGTGATCGTGAGAAAAAAA
>NZ_JAGXJP010000311.1:0-246 GCF_019091365.1 Bacillus sp. GbtcB10 | reverse complement strand
AAGGCCTTTTAAATTTTCCTAAATATCCTTTTTATTTTGTTTTCTTTTGAATATTAAAAGTATAATTGATCAATCTTACATACGCCCCCATAATTTACCTCTATTTATCTAACATACTAGCCTCTATCTTTACAGAAACTTTGGTTATCCTCCTTTTTATCTTTCGAATTTGAATGGTTGCCTTTACAAGTTTAACTAAGTCTACTTATAAACCTGGTGTAGACTCTAAACCCTACTGCTGCTCCA
>NZ_JAGXJP010000310.1:0-247 GCF_019091365.1 Bacillus sp. GbtcB10 | reverse complement strand
CATATCGGAGCCCTATGATTGTATTCTAGCCAATTGTACCATTGAATAACATCTCCTTCAAGGTGGATGCCAGTAATTTTCACCATAGCATCATCCGACATTCGGTTGTAGCGAAAGTAATGTTCAGCATGCGAAATCCACCCTGCCAGGTCTCCTTCCCATCGCGGGAAGTCCAACCTCATGCATGGCTGAAGCATGTCCGAGGGCTATCCCTCCATCTCTGGAGGTCTCTTTGAACTCTCTCCTC
>NZ_JAGXJP010000309.1:0-247 GCF_019091365.1 Bacillus sp. GbtcB10 | reverse complement strand
AGTGAAGGAAAATATATCTACCAATTTTTAATTCAGATCTATAGCTATCTCTTGTTGACATAAGTTTGACTAGTCTTACATGATTTGATGGACTGGTATGATATTATCATTCAATGATATCGTTTGGGTACTCAGCTAGGCCCTCGTGCAAGGTGAGGCGAGGTGAGCCGAGGCCCAAATGCCTCAATTCGGGTTCAGGTGAGTGCCTTTAATGGACCGCCACTTAGGCACGCACTTGGGCCGTGGC
>NZ_JAGXJP010000308.1:0-247 GCF_019091365.1 Bacillus sp. GbtcB10 | reverse complement strand
ACATTTTATCCAGGGAAGGGACATACAGAAGATAATATTGTTGTTTGGTTGCCACAATATCAAATTTTAGCTGGAGGCTGTTTAGTTAAATCTGCGTCCTCGAAAGATTTAGGAAACGTTGCTGATGCGTATGTAAATGAATGGTCCACATCGATTGAAAATGTGCTGAAGCGATATGGAAATATAAATTTAGTAGTGCCTGGTCATGGAGAAGTAGGGGATAGAGGATTACTTTTACATACATTGG
>NZ_JAGXJP010000034.1:0-366 GCF_019091365.1 Bacillus sp. GbtcB10 | reverse complement strand
ATTCAAGCATGTCATTTTTCATTTATGCCAAAAAAAATCATTTAGGATCGAAAAATAAATTTCATCATAAAAACCATCCGTCTTGCTTATAATCGAAAAAGCCACTTTTATTACTATGAAAATCAATAATTCATAAATCATAAAAATCACCGTGCATCATTTTGAAAGATAAACTTATTAAGCATGATCATTATGCATGACATTAAAATAAGGTTTCAAAATGTTTAATATTTTCATGCATATCAAATATTTTCAAATTCGAACATGCACAATTTCAAAACTATATCTTCCATTTTTTATACATAACTCAATCATCATTATGAGCATATTGTACATGATATTCAAGTCATTAATTATCAAGATGTC
>NZ_JAGXJP010000307.1:0-247 GCF_019091365.1 Bacillus sp. GbtcB10 | reverse complement strand
CGAAAATGGTTTTCAAAAGTCTTCTCTTCCAATGAACAATTAGATTGAGTTTGAGAAGAAGACTTTTGCTTTAAATGCCAAGGCTATGAATACCTTGTTTTGTACTTTAGATGAAAACGAGTTCAATCGAGTGTCTATTTGTTAAACAGCTTTTGATATATGGAACACACTCGAAGTGACTCATGAAGGCACTAGTAGCGTAAAGGAGTCGAAAATTAATATTTTAGTCCATGTTTTGAGTTATTTC
>NZ_JAGXJP010000306.1:0-248 GCF_019091365.1 Bacillus sp. GbtcB10 | reverse complement strand
CCGGTCTGCCGTAGTTTGTATACGGGTCAATGGAGATTCCGCCTCTAGGTGTGAATTTGCCCCATACTTCAATGCAGCGGGGGTCCATTAATTCGATCAAATCATTCATGATGATGTTCATGCAGCCCTCGTGGAAGAAAAGGCAGGTCAAAGTCTTGTCCCATAAGTACTTGCTCTAGACATTAAGCATGAAGTCACACCAATTTTACACCTTACCAAACGATTGATTTTAACCTTTTTTGGGGACT
>NZ_JAGXJP010000305.1:0-248 GCF_019091365.1 Bacillus sp. GbtcB10 | reverse complement strand
AGTAATGCTTCCCATCGAGCTTTTTCATCACCAGCTAAAGTCGTTTTAACCTTTTCAATTGTTTTATCGAATTCCTTATTAGAGTAATGATCTAAGTTGTATGGGTTATTCGTTGTAAACAATTCTAGGAATGTAATTGGATCAGCAAAGTCAGGGCTCCAGCCATCAATACCAATTTCATAGTCACCTTTTAATAAAAGTGAAACTTGTTGTTTACGTGGTTGTGGTTTCACATTTACTGTTAATCC
>NZ_JAGXJP010000304.1:0-248 GCF_019091365.1 Bacillus sp. GbtcB10 | reverse complement strand
AGGCCTGACAATAAACGTGAAATATAACGGAGGCTCGCAGACCTCAATAATAATAATCACAAGTACATATATCACACGATCAATGATCATCTGTCCACACATCATACTTCACATGTATAAATAATCATCATCATGTAGGACAACTAGATAATAAAAAATAATAATCAACTAAACCTTTTAATTAATTAATATTTTCTGAAATCATGGTCATATTGGGAATTTCTGAATTCATAGGGGTATTTTCGTAA
>NZ_JAGXJP010000303.1:0-248 GCF_019091365.1 Bacillus sp. GbtcB10 | reverse complement strand
TATTATGCCAGCACAAATTGTAAATTAGTAAACATAATGATCAGTTACCTGAAAAAAGAGGAAACACTTTAACTGGAAATGACATGATTTGCAGCATAAGAAAAAAGTATCCAAATACCTATTCACATAACCCAAAGAAAATTATTCATATAATGAAATCTCCAGTGGGCTTGGGAAGCTAAGAATTGCTTCTGGCTAGTGTATAACACTTTAATTTTTTAACTGGGAGAAATGACAGATCGAACGCA
>NZ_JAGXJP010000302.1:0-248 GCF_019091365.1 Bacillus sp. GbtcB10 | reverse complement strand
AGCTTGTGCTTTTAATGCCTCAACATGCCAGCTTTCAGGCATTTCGTTTGGCACAACACCTTTTAGATAGTCTTCAAACGGAATATTTTCATAAGTCGGCCTGATATATCCTGATTCAATAGCAAAGTTGACGTTACCTAAGAAAGGCTTCCCTGCGATTTGAAGGACATTTTTGGTTGAATATTTGTCAGGAACAACTCTTACTGTGTTATCTGTCTTAATGGCCTTTAATGAAATTTTTCCGTTAG
>NZ_JAGXJP010000301.1:0-248 GCF_019091365.1 Bacillus sp. GbtcB10 | reverse complement strand
CGTCAATTAATTTAATTAGTTCATGAATCTCTTCAATTTTTAACATGGATTTGCACCCCTATGTATGAATTTATCTTTTTTTATAGGCTAGTACTAAAAGTACATACTATAACCATCTTACAGGAGGATTTCGTTGCATTCAACTATTAATGTGATGAGACACCTCGCGCAAGCATCTGAAAAAGGGCGTCAACCCGCATGAAAAAAAGACCTTCTCAGAAAAGGGCGCGTGTGCATTTTTTATTTAT
>NZ_JAGXJP010000300.1:0-248 GCF_019091365.1 Bacillus sp. GbtcB10 | reverse complement strand
TGCCCCTGAGGAACGAATTATTCGCCTAGAGGGCAACTACTGGGATATTGGGGGGGGGCCATGTGGTCCGAAAACAGAAATTTTCTATGATCGCGGCGAAGCATATGGCAACGACATGAACGACCCTGAATTATATCCAGGCGGGGAAAATGAACGTTATCTAGAAGTATGGAATCTTGTTTTTTCTGGATTTAACCATAATCCAGATGGTACATATACACCGCTTCCGAAGAAAAACATTGGTACAG
>NZ_JAGXJP010000299.1:0-248 GCF_019091365.1 Bacillus sp. GbtcB10 | reverse complement strand
TCCCCGCCTGTCAGTAAGTAACGGAGAGAATGATTGTCCATCGACATAAACTGCTCACATAGCTGTGTTGGCAGGAATGCAATGGTGATGCCTTCGTGATTAAAATACGAATTGAGCTTGATCATATCGAGGCGAATCGCTTCATCGATGATATGGAGCTCTGCGCCGGCGATCCACGTCGGGAACATCTCCCAAATGGAGGCATCAAAGCCAAAGCCGGCATATTTGGCGGTTCGGTCTTGTTTCGT
>NZ_JAGXJP010000298.1:0-249 GCF_019091365.1 Bacillus sp. GbtcB10 | reverse complement strand
AATCCCGAGTACGACGTAGATGACCAAAAACTGAAGAAGCGATAAAACCAATTGATAAAAAGCACCGGTCCTATGAAAGAACAGCACAGAAAACAACATAAGTATGTAACAGCTATCTGATATCAATCTCAGTTATTAGTATTTGTTATTGGCTATGTATATCATTGGATGTAGTTGTGGGATTCTGCTTACAAATACTACATAAATCACTACATTTGGAATGAAGATACTGCCAACAGAACCATCAAT
>NZ_JAGXJP010000033.1:0-367 GCF_019091365.1 Bacillus sp. GbtcB10 | reverse complement strand
ACTAGACCCACAGTCAGATATGGTTAGGGCATAAATTAAGCCAAACCAGTGAAAACGGAGTGCCAGGCGGTGGCACTGCCCAGCACCCGAAAGGTGGGCGGTGACACCACATGGCGGGGCGGTTGCACCGTCCAGCACCCGAGCGCTGGGCGGTGGCACCGCTTGGCTGGGCGGTGGCACCTCCAGCACCGGGAACCCTAAGAGAATTCAAATTTTAGAGCCCAAAATTTGAATCCTCTTGAGGCCTATAAATACCCCTCAATTCACAGCAGAGAGAACAACTTTTTGAGCAGCAAGAGATTGAGAGAAAGGTCTTAGAAAAGTCTTAGCAATCCTTGGTTTTCAATTTGCTAGTGTTCACCTCCTT
>NZ_JAGXJP010000297.1:0-249 GCF_019091365.1 Bacillus sp. GbtcB10 | reverse complement strand
GTAATGCAATAAAATTCTTTTGTTGCAGATTAGACATGAAAAAGAAACTATATTTTATGATCCAAATGAAAATATGTTCACCTACTTCGAGTTGTATAGAAATCCAGAGGTACGAAAGGTAAACTACTAAATATGGCAAAGATTCGATAATAGAATACAATGCAATATAGCAACATGCCTTCTGCATGTAGCAAAGAGGCAATTGAAATAAAAGAACCACATATTGGACTTGAATTTTTAGATTTCAAA
>NZ_JAGXJP010000296.1:0-249 GCF_019091365.1 Bacillus sp. GbtcB10 | reverse complement strand
ATTGCTTTTAGAAATAGTGAGCCATCAGATTTTGATGAGCAAAGTGAGTTTTATGTAAAATATCCATATTTCAAATTAAAAGAAGTAATTGAAAGTAATAAAATTTCACAAGAGAATTCTATAAAAAATTTAGAGAAATATATAAAGGAGTATTGGTATAAGGGACATATAGAAGAAGCATGGTACGATGCACATGAAAATAAACATGACATTTATAGTGGTTACTGGAGTTTTGAAAGTGGAGCAATC
>NZ_JAGXJP010000295.1:0-249 GCF_019091365.1 Bacillus sp. GbtcB10 | reverse complement strand
GACTA
This sequence comes from Bacillus sp. GbtcB10, assembly GCF_019091365.1. Classification (NCBI taxonomy): domain Bacteria; kingdom Bacillati; phylum Bacillota; class Bacilli; order Caryophanales; family Bacillaceae; genus Bacillus; species Bacillus sp. GbtcB10. The sequence goes on along the minus strand of NZ_JAGXJP010000295.1, from coordinate 244 downwards.
TGTGAGGACCTCGTGTATAAAGAAGGAAGAGGGCTAAAAATGCTGTCTAAAAGTACAATTATGCGTTCAATTAAGATACTCGTTACGAACAACATCATCACTGTTAGCGAAACGGAACTAGGAACACTATTCACCATTGTGATATACGAGTCATATCAAGAGTTTTCGAGTGAACACGAAACAGAACCCAGAACGGAAGAAGAACCTATCGCAGAACGAAGACGGAACGAAAGCGGTACGAAGT
>NZ_JAGXJP010000294.1:0-249 GCF_019091365.1 Bacillus sp. GbtcB10 | reverse complement strand
GAATCAGGTGACCTTTGGAAATCCATTCAGGATAAAGGCGTATTAACCATCGGTACAGAAGGTACATATGCACCTTTCACCTTCCATGACAAAAAAACAGATAAATTAACTGGCTATGATGACGAGGTCATCACAGAAGTCGCAAAACGTCTTGACTTAAAACCAGAATTCAAAGAAAAACAATGGGACAGCATGTTTGCTGGTCTGAATTCTAAACGTTTTGATGTGGTAGCGAACCAAGTTGGTAAA
>NZ_JAGXJP010000293.1:0-250 GCF_019091365.1 Bacillus sp. GbtcB10 | reverse complement strand
CAAATTAAACGAATATTAAAAAGCAACAAGAATGGGACATCCTGCTTTAAACACAAGAAGAAGAACAAAAATTGGCATTCATCGAGCTCGTTGGAAGACAAGTTTGTCAACAAAAGCGAGGCGGCAAACTACGCCTTACCAGCCTACGACATTGAGGTAATTAAAATGCCTTTGGTTTATTTTAAAATTACTTGATGCTTTCATGATATATTTTCATTTTTAGTTTAGAATTAATTTTCTTGAAAATTCA
>NZ_JAGXJP010000292.1:0-250 GCF_019091365.1 Bacillus sp. GbtcB10 | reverse complement strand
GTATTTTCATAATTTGGACAAATGATAGATCCTGGAATTTCTCAAATTTTGAAGGGCAAAACTATCTTTTGCCCAAAAACTCTACTGCTCCCCATCCGTACTACTTGCTACAGCCGCCACCCTGTTGGCAATAGCCCTCTACAACAGGGGGTAGGGCGTCGCTCGTGCCTATGGGCGGCGTCGCCCGTGCCGGTGGGCGCCCCCACGGGCGCTGTGTCCACGGGTGTAGTGCTCGCAAGAGTTGTGCCTG
>NZ_JAGXJP010000291.1:0-250 GCF_019091365.1 Bacillus sp. GbtcB10 | reverse complement strand
GACCCAACATTTTCCCTAAATTAAAAATGATTTTTAATTTAATCTCTTTATCTCTAGGGAAATCTAACTTGATAAAATCAGTTAAGCATCTTCTTAATATAGTAATACTCTTTTCATATTCTTTATTTGCCCAATGAAATATAGCCATCGACTGCATAATATCTATTTCTCTTTCCGATAAAAAATCACCATTCGTAACAGTTAGTTTTAGTGCATTATCTTAAAGATTTAAAGCAGTTTTTATTGATTT
>NZ_JAGXJP010000290.1:0-250 GCF_019091365.1 Bacillus sp. GbtcB10 | reverse complement strand
AATGTTACCTCGCGTTCTGCGACGACGAGGAGCGCGCCCTGCTTCTCAACGCGGTCGCCCAGCAGCGTCGCGAGCAGGGCAGGCTGCTCGATGTCGCGCGCACGCTGCGCGACCTGAGAGCAACCCGCAAACGCGGTTATGCCCGTGTCGGAGGACCGCGACGGGTCTTCGAATTCGTGGCCGTTCCGATCTTCGATCGGCAGCGCTGCTCGGCCTGCATGGGTGTCGGTTATTATCGCACTGCGGTTCT
>NZ_JAGXJP010000289.1:0-250 GCF_019091365.1 Bacillus sp. GbtcB10 | reverse complement strand
TAATTATTTCTGTGTAGGACCAAATGAAGTTTTTTGTAGAAGAGAACTGGGTACTGTCTCAAGTACAAGATAGTTTCCTTGAAATGGAAATTTTTTGACAGCTTTTTTTACTTCAATGATGAAAGGAATTGACACTTACGAGGGCATGACAACTTTGGGTGTTCCCTGATATATTATTAGTACAAGAGGAATATCTATCCATTATTTCTTCAATTATGTCAGTGGCTGTCCTCTGATGTTTACTATAATA
>NZ_JAGXJP010000032.1:0-368 GCF_019091365.1 Bacillus sp. GbtcB10 | reverse complement strand
AGGGGGGCGTAATAAATGAATTTTGCTTTATATAAAGCATCTCTAAAAGCACATAGTAAAGGCTTATCTCTTTATCTATCTAGTATTATCATCTATATGATTGGTTTGTTTCTTGTTTTTCCGAGTGTTTCAAAAAGTAGTGGTATTTCAGATTTAATGAAATCCTTACCCCCTGGTCTAATGAAATCATTAGGAATCGAAGGGAATATGGCAAATTTAAATGACTATTTAAATATTAATTTCTTTAATTCATTGTTTTTATACATTTTAATGGCCTATTGTATAATGACAACGATTAAGTTGGTGACAAGACCATTAGACCGTACCTCTTTGGTGTATTATTTATCTTCACCTGTTTCAAAATCAAA
>NZ_JAGXJP010000288.1:0-251 GCF_019091365.1 Bacillus sp. GbtcB10 | reverse complement strand
CACGTCTTGTAGTTGTGAAATAAAAAAACACATTGTGTTTTAAAGCACGATTTGTTTTTTTATTTTTTAGAAATATTAAATATGATATATTAATTAGTATTTACAATAAAAAATATATTACACTTAATCTAATGTGATATACAATTGAGTTGTTAGAAAAGGAAGAGGTATGCTATACTATTTTTGTGAAACAAATTGCACAGAAAACTTATCATTTGTTAAAAAATAAGGTATGATGGATAAAAATAAAG
>NZ_JAGXJP010000287.1:0-251 GCF_019091365.1 Bacillus sp. GbtcB10 | reverse complement strand
CATTACACATAGCTAAAGTAGTGCACATATATTATTAGGTTTTGTGTTTATTTACACATGTTTTTGAACAAGTTTATAGTGTTTTTGATGGAGGCATTAAAAAAAATTAAAACTAATATAAAAGTCTTTATATTTAATTGTTCTTATTCCTAAACTGATGGGGATGTTTACTTAAAATCTTATTTTTATAGATGAGCTAATTTCTATTGGATTTTAAGTTGATTTGCTTAGATTATAGTGTTTTTGAATAT
>NZ_JAGXJP010000286.1:0-251 GCF_019091365.1 Bacillus sp. GbtcB10 | reverse complement strand
CAATGAAAGGTATAAGAAGGTCTAAGAAAACTTTATTAGGAACAAAAATAGAGATATGATAGTATTGCTATCAACAGGGCTTTGTGACAGGAAAAAGATACACTAATTTCAACCTTTATATTTGAGGCTTGATGTTTTACAATTATGACTATCACATTTAATTGCAAACATAAGCTTGCAGAGCAAGTCTGACCGTTGGCAAATACAATAAAGTTGCTACTCTGCACCCGCAATATCTTCAAGAACAAAAT
>NZ_JAGXJP010000285.1:0-251 GCF_019091365.1 Bacillus sp. GbtcB10 | reverse complement strand
GCCTTTCAGGACCTTGCCCATCAGGTCCGAGCTTTGGCAGGAATGGTGTAGGCTGTCATCCCGCTCATTTCCCAATCAGCAAATCCGTCGGCGGCCCTACCTACGCGTCAACTGGGGCCATCTGCATCGGTTCACGTAACCACTTCGGCACCCTCAGGCTCACCCTGGACCCGGGCGTTTCCCCTTGGAGACCAAGCAGTGGGAAACCCTCCCGGCCAATTCGAACCTGAGACAATATCTTCGGGCCCGAC
>NZ_JAGXJP010000284.1:0-251 GCF_019091365.1 Bacillus sp. GbtcB10 | reverse complement strand
ATTGAATACTTTAAGCAAAAATGGGCGTTTTCAATTGATATGTTTTCTACATTTACAAAGTTTCTATCTAAAAAACTAAGTAAAAAACAGGAGCAATCTACAGAACAAGCCGAAAAACCAACTGTGCCTACATGCCAGGGAATAGACATATTAGATTCTGTTGCTCCTTCAAATAAAGAAGTAGAAGAAAAACAGCCAATAAATGCCCCTGATTTGGGTGAAAAGTTAGAACTACGATTCCGCGAAATGGA
>NZ_JAGXJP010000283.1:0-252 GCF_019091365.1 Bacillus sp. GbtcB10 | reverse complement strand
CGGAGATAACCTCAATACTGATATATTGGGTGCGAAACGGGCAGGTATTACAACAGTCTGGGTAAACCGGACGCAAAAGAAAAATGATACGCACATTGCGCCTGATTACGAGATCAGCGATCTTCACGAGCTGTTTGCATTTATAGAGAAACAAAAAGAAAGATAATTTTATACGCAAAAAAACCCCATTCTGGATGAACGGGGTTTTTTGTATTTCTGGTTATTTTTTCGCTTCGGCTACAGCCTTTTTCA
>NZ_JAGXJP010000282.1:0-252 GCF_019091365.1 Bacillus sp. GbtcB10 | reverse complement strand
ACTATTTTGTTTGTTCATGGCTTGTTAATGTTCAAACCACTGTTTGGGTCGGGGAAAGCTCTAAGAGTGGCAGTGTAGGTTTCTGGGAGTCAATGAAGTGGTCAATTCATTGTTGGACTTCCAATTATATGGATATCTATGCTGTAATAGTTTGCACCAATGGGAGTGTCCTTTTGTTTTCCGAACAACACCAAGCCTACTGTCGTGTAAGCATTATTGGATTTGAAACTTGTTTTGAAATTGGTTGATGAT
>NZ_JAGXJP010000031.1:0-370 GCF_019091365.1 Bacillus sp. GbtcB10 | reverse complement strand
TTTCCATACGAGAGCTAGTACTTCAAAACGTTTGAGCGGATCTTCATACAATAAATGTCGTGCATATTGAGTCAAATTGGCCTTCTGTTTATCTAACGGAAGCCATGTTTTCTTTTCTAAAAGTTCTTCTAGTAATTTTTCAATCGCACAAACAATTTGATCTTCTAATAAATTACTATCAATTAAATCCGTTACAGCTTTAATAAATGTTTGAAACGTTTTACTTCCATTACACGTTAACATAAACGTCCTCCTCTATTCTTTTTCACACACCTCCATACTAAACAATCTACCAAAAGTTTACAATTGAGAAATAAAAAAGCAAGGTACAATAATTTTGTACCTTGCTGCACAGTTTTATTGAAGTTTT
>NZ_JAGXJP010000281.1:0-252 GCF_019091365.1 Bacillus sp. GbtcB10 | reverse complement strand
ATCTTTATCAGAATAAAAAAGGTAGGAAAGAAAGCAAGGGATTCTTCCTAGGTTGAAGGAAGGATGTGCGACTTAAAAAGGATAGTACCATCCTTTTTCTTACCATTAGATTTTACATTTTCCTTTCACATAATATTACCTTTTAAGCCTTTTTTCCTATATTTATCTATTTTATCTACAGCTTGCAAATATTTAAACTTTAAAGTACTTTGAGCTAAGAAGTCCTGGTTGGCAAGGCATGTTAAAGCACAA
>NZ_JAGXJP010000280.1:0-252 GCF_019091365.1 Bacillus sp. GbtcB10 | reverse complement strand
TAAACAGGTGGAGAGCTAATAGTAATATGAAGATCAAGGATTTAATATGATTTAAAGATTTCATTTTTGGAGTGTATTATCATGTGATGTCCAAGTTCGATGGTATTATTGGGTTGTGTTGAAGGTATAAGAATTGTGAATAAGTAGTAGCAATACCTGATCATATTGATGCACTTCGGTGTCACTTAGCTAAGGAGAGGATCAAGATATCATTTGTGGTGTCAAAGGCATTACTTCATCAAGCATTATAGA
>NZ_JAGXJP010000279.1:0-252 GCF_019091365.1 Bacillus sp. GbtcB10 | reverse complement strand
AACATAGAGGGGAGAGCCCCTTGAGAACATACTTGGGAGCATTTTATAATATGGTATTTGACCATTGGCTTGAGATCATAATTAATGATTGGAATGATTATGCATTTTCTCCAACCATATGCGATCATGAAGCACTGAAACCAGCGAACATGGTTGAATCAAATTATGTGTATCAATTTTCGCAAGGTCGAGTCAATCGCCTCATCACCCATCTAATGTCAAGTTGTCGGCTATGTAGCGGTGAGATGTCGA
>NZ_JAGXJP010000278.1:0-252 GCF_019091365.1 Bacillus sp. GbtcB10 | reverse complement strand
GTTATCCTTGCTGTATCATTATAGGAAAGGATGGCGTTTTTGTATGTCTATTTCTGTATCTGATGAATTAAACCTATTTGCTTGAGAAATTCAAAGCTTCTTATCTCCGAATATCTTACGAGATCTTGCTAGAGATGTTGGTTTTGGACAACGAACCAGTAAATACCAACCAAAAGATTTAGTCGCTTTATGTGTATGGATGAGTCAAAATGTTGCTGAAACCCCTTTAACTCAGTTATGTAGCTGTTTAGA
>NZ_JAGXJP010000277.1:0-252 GCF_019091365.1 Bacillus sp. GbtcB10 | reverse complement strand
CCATCTTTGGGGGGGAAAGAGGGACACCGGGAAGGCCAAAACAAGACATTTTGACTTCGAACGAAGTATGCAGACGGGTGACGAGCCATTGTATTATTGTCTGAACCCAACTGTATACAGGTGAGATGAGGTGAGCTGCGAGGCGGGTGAAGAAGCAAGCAAGCGAGGGCATTGAGGCCAAGGTTATTGGTTTGGTGCTGGCAGCAACAACAACAGTATGATATGACGGTGGGGATGCTGCCCATGCTTGTC
>NZ_JAGXJP010000276.1:0-252 GCF_019091365.1 Bacillus sp. GbtcB10 | reverse complement strand
AAAGTCAAAACAAAGCAGCACCGAGGCCTGAAAGTGCTCCGAAAACATATGGAGCTTTAGAAGGAGGAGCTAGTGAATGAAAACGAACAGGTCCTATTGGAGCGAAGAACGAATTAAAGTATTACTCAGTCAGCTTCCAAAGGTGGAGGTCAACCGTTCATCTAAGCAGATTTACCAGCAAATGCTGTTGGCAAGCGGGTAGTAAAAGAAAAGTGCCAGATGGATCGGTCCAGCGGTCGCAACCGTTGTGGT
>NZ_JAGXJP010000275.1:0-252 GCF_019091365.1 Bacillus sp. GbtcB10 | reverse complement strand
TCCCGTGGCCACCGATGTTTTAATGGGCGGCATATAAGATATCGTTCTAGCAGTCTGCCCCGCCAGCTGTTCAGCTTGACTCTGCCTTTCTGATGACTGTAAAAAACCAAAACAAATGGTCAATAAGGCAATAACAACAAGTAAAAGACAAATAATTAACCCCAAAATTTTTGTTTGTAAAGTGACTTTCCTTTTGCCCATCCTCAGCGCCACAACCCCTAATTCAGTAGATTCACCCGAATAGACTCTAAG
>NZ_JAGXJP010000274.1:0-253 GCF_019091365.1 Bacillus sp. GbtcB10 | reverse complement strand
GAATCTCTTGGACTTTGATAATGATTTTGATTATTTAAATTTAAATAAATTTTTATCCAAATGACGATCTTGTTTCCTTGATATTTACAAATTAAGATTTATTATGAATCAAGATTTTTCATTAATCGTTCTCCTACGATTCTTCTTGGCATTTCATTTAAGAGGAGATTTAATATATGAATCATGTCTTTTGGTATTTACATGATCTTATCTATCATGATATGATTTATTTTTGTATAACTTCTTGTATTCA
>NZ_JAGXJP010000273.1:0-253 GCF_019091365.1 Bacillus sp. GbtcB10 | reverse complement strand
AATTTAGGGTACAAGTGGTTTAGGTGTTTTGATTGGTGTCCCGTTTTCGGGGGTCACTTCATTTCTCTAGGGGTATTTTTATGTTTTATTATTGTTTGATTCCTTTTCTATCTACTATTTTCTTATAACAGCCATATTTGACTACCTGTCTCACATGTTATGCTCCAATTTGCTAGCAAGGGAGCATTCGAGAACCAAATTTTAATTGTGTCATATTTTTTACATATTAGAATTTCAAGAGGAATTATGTGGA
>NZ_JAGXJP010000272.1:0-253 GCF_019091365.1 Bacillus sp. GbtcB10 | reverse complement strand
ATGGAGAAGTATGCTTACTATTAGAAGGATTTGTTAAAGAAGGAAAGCTTATTTTTGTCAAAAGTGATGAGAAAAGAGATAGGGTTTATAAATGGAATGAAGAAGCTTCTAACATATAAGTTGTCCAGAGGCAAACGAATGTTTTCTAAGAAGAGAGTTCAGTAGTCAAAGAAAAAAGTGGTAGCAATCACGAAAGATTGCTACCACCTTTTTCTTTTTTAACATCTTACATATTTACGTTTGAACCCAAGTC
>NZ_JAGXJP010000030.1:0-372 GCF_019091365.1 Bacillus sp. GbtcB10 | reverse complement strand
GAAACTACCGTTACTTTTAAGGACTTTTATTTAGCTTTAAAAGAAGTTATGGAGCAGGGTACACAAGATAATACTCATTACTCTAGTGGCGTACTCCCAAAAGGTTGTATAAAACACGAGGTGTTATCTAAGAGTGGAGATAAACAAGCTGTTTGGATTGAAGTACCAAAGGCTCAGTGGGATATTCATTTTTTTGAACGACCGTTTCAACAAGTAGGATTTCCACGTCTATTATTTCGTTATACGGTGTACCAAAAACGAGTTACGAATATCTCTGTCTTTGCTGTAAAAGAAGATATGGAGTTAGAAGAAGGAATGAAATTATATCAATTTCCATATTCTAATGTTCATCCTAGTGGATCTGTATGTACA